>CACNLM010000001.1 GCA_902621305.1 uncultured Alphaproteobacteria bacterium
GAAACTTGAAAAGGAATTATTGTTTGCACTGAACCCTTTCCAAAAGATTGTGTACCTATGATGATTGCTCTTTTATGATCTTGAAGTGCGCCCGCAACAATTTCAGAAGCTGATGCGGAACCACCATCAATAATTACAACAAGTGGTTTTCCACTAGTTCTATCAGATTTTTTTGCACGATATCTTCTTATGTCTTTTTTATCTCTACCTCTTGTTGAAACAATTTCTCCTCTTTTTAAGAAAATATCCGTCACCTTAACTGCTTGATTAAGAAGACCCCCTGGGTTAGATCGTACATCTAAAACATAACCCTTTATTTTATTTTCTTGTTCAATTTTTTTTATAGCATCTAGAAGACCACTTTCTGTTTGTTCATTAAAGGATGTTATTCTTAAATATCCAATATTGTTAAGCACTTCACTTTTAACTGATCTAATTTTTATATAATCTCTGATAATTTCAATCTCAAAGGGTTCAGTATTTGCTCTCGAAATAGTAATTACTATTGGTTCACCTTTTTTGCCTCTCATTAATTCAACAGCTTCATTTAGAGTTAGACCAAAAACAGGTGTTTCGTCTATTTGAATAATATAATCACCTGCAAGAACTCCAGCTTCATATGCGGGTGTATCCTCTATCGGAGCAATGACTTTCACAAAACCTTCTTCCATAGTAATTTCAATCCCTAATCCACCAAATTTACCCTCTGTATCCATTTGCATTTCTTGAAATACTTCTTCATTCATAAAACCAGAATGAGGATCTAAACCTGACAACATTCCATCAATCGCTTTTTCAATTAATTCTTGATCCGTAACCTCTTCCACATATGAAGATCTTACCCTGTCGAATACTTGTCCAAATAGATCTAAATATTTATATTTTTCTTCATCTGAAGAAGATCCATATGTTTTAGGTGCAAGAAGTGTAATGAGGGTGAACAGTAGTATTAGTTTTAAAAATACATTTTTTGAAATCATCATATATTTTAAGCTAGTTTAGTTTGTGAAGAATCAAAGCTTACTTCCCATAATTTTTCTAATGCATATAATTCTCTAATTTCTTGTCGAAATAAATGAACAATGATCTCACCTGCATCAACAATTATCCAGTCACATTGAGGTCTTCCTTCAGGATTCGGACATTTTATCCCTGCTCTTTTTAACTTTTTTACCATTTCGTCTGCTGTAGCATCTGAATGTCTGGTTGATCTACAGGTAGCAATCACAAAGGCATCAGCAACGGATGATTTGTTTGATAAATCAATAACTTTTATATCTTCAGCTTTTGCATCATTTAGTATTGATACAATATTTTCTGTCAATGAAGTAATTTTATTAATATTTGCCCCTTAATTTATTTCTTTGATTTCTAATTTCAGATGATGAAATTTTAATTTCTTTATTTTGTATCAAAGTCCAAGCAGGAACTTTTTTTGATACATATTCTATGTCTTGAGCTATATATTTATGATGAATAAATTTTTTTGCTGCAACACTTTTCAAAGCATTAGTATTATATCCATGTCTTCTGAAAATAACAATAGAGATAATATGAAAAATTGATTGCCATTTTTCCCATTCGTGAAAATTAACTAAATTGTCTGCACCCATTAACCAAAAAAATTTAATATTTTTATAATATTGAATAAGAAATTTAATTGTTTGATAAGAATATTGAGATTTAATTTTTTTTTCTACTTCTAATATTTTTATAGGAAAATTTTTTGTAATTTGTTTACAATTTTTTAATCTTTCTTCGTATGTTGCAGGTTTTGAAATCTTCAAAGGGTTCTGAGGTGTAACTAACCACCAAATTTCATCTAATTGTAATACTTTTTTAGCTTCATTTGAAATAAATAGATGCCCTCGATGTGGCGGATCAAAAGATCCTCCCAGAAGTCCAATCTTTTTCAATTAAGGTCTTTCCTGACCATTACCATTAACTACATATTTAAATGTAGTTAAATGTTTTGTTCCCACTGGTCCCCTTACGTGTATTTTGTCTGTTGAGATACCTATTTCAGCACCAAAACCAAATTCACCGCCATCTGCAAATTGCGTAGATGCATTTTTAAGTATTATTGCGCTGTCAATTTTATTATAAAACTTTTCAAAGGTTTTTTCACTTTCTGTAATTATACTTTCTGTATGACCAGAAGAATAATCATTTATATGCTTAACCGCTTCATCAACTCCTGAAACAATTTTTACTGATAAAATTTTATCTAAATATTCTAATGACCAATCTTCTTCACTTGCAGTTTTAAAATCACTATCTAAAGACTGAATATATTCATCACCTCGAATTTCACAATTTACTTCTTTTAGAGGTTTTAATATTTTCATAGCTTCGTCTTTAATTTTTTCATCAATTAAAAGTGTTTCTGCAGCACCACAAATTTCAGGACGCCTCATTTTACTATTAAAAACTACTTTTTCTGCAATGCTTAAATCAGCATCTTTGTCTACATACACATGACATATACCATCTAAATGTTTGATAACGGGTATTTTGCTTGCTGAATTAATTTTTTCAATCAAACCTTTGCCACCTCTAGGAATAATTACGTCAACATAATCTCTCATGCTTAGTAAATGATCAACCGCTTCTCTTTCAGGTGTATTAATCATTTGGACACAATATTCTGGTAGGCCAGCTTCTGTGAAAGCATTTGTAATATTATTTACTAATTCCTTAGAGGAATGAAAACTATCACTACCACCTCTTAAAATTATACAATTGCCAGATTTTATGGAAAGACAAGACGCATCAACAGTGACGTTCGGTCTGGATTCATAAATCACGCCTAATACACCAAGTGGTGTTGAAATTTTACGAAACTGCAAACCATTAGGTCTTTCCCATTCTTCTAATGTAATGCCAATCGGATCTGGTATTTCGATTATATCTTTAATTGATGTGATTAATCCATCAATAGATTTTTCAGTTAATGTGAGTCTATTTATTAAAGGTTTAGCTAAAGATTTTTTTTCACCATTTTCTAAATCTGTTTTATTAGCTTCAAGAATTTTATTTCTATTTTTATCTAAATTTTTAGTGAGTTTTGTTAAAGCAAGATTTTTTTGATCACTGCTACAGACTTTCATATTTAGAGAGGCAGATTTTGCTCTTTTGCCTAATTCAATAATATTATTTTCAATACTCATTTAGAAAGCTTAACTAAATTATCTTTATGTACCACTTCATCTCTTCCTTCGAAACCTAAAACTTTATAAATCTCTTTACTTTTCTTTCCAATAATTTTTTTTGCATCATTAAAATCATAAGCAGATATACCTATCGCTACCTTCTGACCATTCTCAACTAAGATAGATATTACATCACCTCTTTTGAACCTTCCTTTGATATCTATTACTCCTGCAGGAAGAAGACTTTTATTTTTCAAAATTGCATTTTGAGCCCCTGTATCAATAATAATCGATCCTGATGGTTTTAAATGATTTAATAACCATTTCTTTTTGGACGAATTTGTAGAAGTTAAGGGATAAAAAATAGTTGCATTTTTCTTATTAATATTACTGATTGGTCTTTTTTTATCACTATTAGTGATTATTGTAGCACAACCGTTTCCAGAACATATCTTTGCTGCCAAAATTTTTGTGGCCATTCCTCCACTACCTAGCTCAGAAGATTGATAATTACCAAGTTCTTCAATTTTTTTATCAATTTTAAATACCTCTGAAATTTTTTTGACATTTTTATCTTTTTTTGGATTACCTTGATATAAGCCATCAACATCACTTAATAAAATTAATAAATCAGCTTCAATCATTTGTGCTACTCGGGCTGCAAGTCTATCATTATCACCATAGCGAATTTCCTCAGTAGCAACAGTGTCATTTTCATTAATTATTGGGATTATGTTTTTACTTTGTAATGATGATATTGTATTTCTAGCATTTAAATATCGTCGCCTTTCTTCGCTATCTTCTAATGTTAATAAAATTTGAGAAACACCTATCTTGTATTTTCCTAGTTTATTTCGCCATTGATGGGCTAATTCAATTTGACCAACTGAAGCTGCTGCCTGTTTATCTTCTAATTTTCTTAAATTTGTATTTGAAATACTTTTCGCACCTAAAGCAATAGCGCCAGAACACACAATCACAATTTTTTTTGTTTTATTCAATTCCGCAATGTCTTTACATAAATTATCTAACCACTTAGATTTGATCTTTTTTGTTTTCGAATCAACAATTGAATTTGAACCAATTTTTACAACTACTTTTTTATATTTTTTAATCATTTGTGATTTCATTATATTTGAATAAATAATCAATTAGATTATCTATACCTTCATTATTAAAACTTGATATAAAAAGAATATCAGAATTCAATTTTTGATTGATCTTAATTTTTTTTTCCTCTAAATTTTCATGAAGTAAATCAACTTTGGTTAAAACAATTATTTCTTTTTTTGAAGATACTTTTTCACTATATTTTGAAATTTCGTTTCTTACTGTAATATAGTTTTCGTACCAATTTTCGTCATTTATATCTACCAAATGAAGTAAATATTTACATCTCTCAATATGTGCTAAAAATTTATCTCCCAAACCTTTTCCCTCATGCGCACCTTCAATCAACCCTGGGATATCTGCTAATACAATTTCTTTATCAAAGCGCTTCACGGTACCAAGCACAGGATGTAAGGTTGTAAATGGATAATCCCCAATTTTTGGGTTAGCATTAGAAATTGTTGATAACAGAGTTGATTTACCTGCATTAGGTAAGCCTATTACTCCTATATCTGCAAATAATTTTAGTGATAACCATATCCATCGTTCTTCTCCTAATTCACCTTTTGTAAATTTTCTTGGAGCTTGGTTAACTGATGATTTAAAATGATTATTTCCTAAACCGCCATTACCACCTTTTAATAGAATGTATTCTTCATCAATTTTTGTTAGATCAGTTAGCAATACCGTTTTATCTTCATTGTAAATTTCTGTTCCAGGTGGAACTTTAATAATCATGTTGCTTCCATTCGCTCCTGTTTGATTTTTTCCCCTTCCATTTTCACCTTTTTTTGCTTTAAAATGTTGTTGGTATCTAAAATCAATTAGTGTGTTTAAATTATCATCCACTTTAAAAATAATATTTCCACCTTTGCCTCCATCGCCTCCATTAGGGCCACCAAACTCAATATATTTTTCCCTACGAAAACTAGCGCAGCCATCTCCACCATTACCAGATGCAATATATATTTTTGCTTGATCTAAAAATTTCATAATAAATTTTTAATTAATTGGGATTATTGTTCTGTGGGAACAACTGATACAAAAGTTCTTACTCTTGTTTTTTTAAAAGCTACTTTTCCATTTATTGTAGCAAATATTGTGTGATCTTTACCTATGCCAACATTATCACCTGGATGAAATTTTGTGCCTCTTTGCCTAATAATAATGTTTCCTGCTATTACGTTTTCACCGCCAAATTTCTTAACTCCAAGTCTTCGACCCGCCGAGTCTCTTCCATTCCTAGAACTACCACCTGCTTTTTTCGTTGCCATTATTTATCTTCTTTTTTAGTTTTAACAGTTTTTTTAACACTTTTCTTTACTGATTTTTTCTTAGTAGGTGAAGCTTTATTTACTGCTTTTTTTGCAACTGTCTTCTTTTTTGAAACTTTTACCTCTTTAGATTCAATTTTTTCTTTAGTAACTTTAGTTTCAGTTTTTTTAACTTTTTTTATTTCAGGTTCAGCAGTAGACTTTTTTCCACCATAAGAAATTGATTCAATTCTTAATACAGTTAGATATTGTCTATGACCTTGTGTTAGTCTGTAATTTTGTCTTTTTCTTTTTTTAAAAACTATTATTTTTTTATCTCTGATTTGATCAACAATTTTTGCTTCAATTGAAGCATCTTTTAGTAATGGCTCTCCTAAGCTATTTGTCCTTTGATCACTGATCGCTAATACATCAGTAATAGACACTTTATCACCTTTGGATCCCTCAAGTTTTTCTACCTTAAGTATCTGACCAGCTCTTGCTAAGTATTGCTTTCCACCAGTTTTGAAAATTGCTAACATATCTTTTGATGGCGGGGTTTATAGTGAACTATGCTAATAGTCAAATTAAAAATATGGCGTAAATACTGGAAATAAAGACCTTAAAAGCTATCCTTTGCTTTTCGCAAATAAGCAAACAATTCAAAGTCTGTAAAACCTAGCTCTTTCTTAATTATAGTACCTAATTTTGAATTTTGATTCAGGAATAAGTTATATTGTTTTTCATCTTCTAATAAAAAAGGTACGGATTTTCCTTTATTATTTAAATCATCATTAATTTTGTTTCTAACTGTCAAATAAGCACTTTCTTTTTTGAGTGTTTTCTCAAGAAAATTTAAATTGCTTATTGTATATTCATGACCACAATAAATAATTGTATTTTTACCTAACTCATTGATTTTTTTTAAACTGTTAAACATTTCATTTAATGTTCCTTCAAACACACGACCACAACCAAGTCTGAACAGTGTATCACCACAAAATAAAACACCATTGTTTTCATCATAGTAAATTATATGATCTAATGTATGCCCGGGTGTTTTTATTATTCTAAATGTATTTAAGCAGGAGTTGACTTCATCTCCATCACGTAAAACGAATCTTGTATTTTTAATTTGTGCACTTGGAGAGTGTATATTAACTTCTGGAAAAGCATTGAGTATTCCTTTTACACCTGATGTGTGATCTTTATGATGATGTGTAATAAATATATCTTCTATGGTTAAATTATTTTCAAGAGCAAAATTTAATATAGGATTACTATCAGCAGGATCTATAATACAGCTCTTAAGCGTGTCATTATATAAAACAAAAGAGTAGTTATCTTTTAATTGATTTATAATTTCAACTTTCATCTAATAACTAATTTGCAATAACAGAATTTTTTGCAAAAACTTTTTTTGATGATTTAATTTTTATTGGTTCAAAATTTTTATAACTTAATAAAAAGATAGCTTCGTGAGTGAAAAAATTAACTCCAGTAACTGATTCACTTATATCAAATTGCTTACCTTTTGATGTTAATCCAATACTTTTTTCAATCACAATATTCATTTCATTACACAAATTCAAAAAATCCTTAATTGTAAAAAAATGAATGTTAGGTGTGTCATACCATGTATAAGGTAAACTTTCTGTTACTGGCATTTTTCCAGATATTAAAAGCTGTAATCTTATTTTCCAATGTCCAAAGTTAGGAAAAGAAACTATTGCTTTTGATCCTATTCTTAATAATTCAGACAGAATATCTTTGGGTTTCATCATTGCTTGTAAAGTTTGACTTAAAATTACATAATCAAAACTATTATTTGAATATTGAGATAAATCCAATTCGGCATTTCCATGTATAACATTGAAACCCCTTGCGATAGCATTTGCAGCTAGATCTCTATTTAATTCAATGCCATGAGTTATCGCATTACGATTATTTTCTAATTGCTCCATAAGACCGCCATCACCACATCCAATATCTAGGATTTTTCTATCTTGTGCGATAAGTGTTTCAATAAGAGACCAATCTTTTCTTATGCTATTAATTTTATTCATCTATCTTTGCAAAGTTGTTTGTTAGGAAACCTTTTATTACATCATCTAACTGTGGTTCCTCTAATAAAAAACTATCATGTCCTTTATCAGTATCAATTTCTAAAAAGCTTACTTCTCTTGATAGAGAATTTAATTGATTTACAATAATTTTACTTTCTATTGTAGGGAATAACCAATCCGAGGTAAATGAGACAATTAAATATTTTAAATGGTTATTTGGATTATGACTAAACTCAATATTTTTTCTAAATGTTTCATCATGATCAAAATAATCCATAGCCCTTGTTAAATAAAGATATGAATTTGCATCAAATCTTTCAACAAATGATTTACCTTGATATCTCAGATAACTTTCAACTTGAAAATCAGCATCAAACCCAAAAGAAATAATATCTCTTGATTGAAGTTTTCTTCCAAATTTTCTATGCATCGCATTTTCGGATAAATATGTTATATGTGCAATCATTCTTGCTACTGATAGACCTCTTTCTGGCACTTCATTATTTTCAAAATACTTTCCATTTTTCCAAATAGGATCACTCATTATTGCCTGTCGCCCAACTTCATGAAATGCAATATTTTGAGCCGAATGTTTTAAAGCGCCCGCAATATGTATTATATTTAAAATTTTATCTGGAAAATCGATTGCCCATTGAAGTGCTTGCATTGCTCCCATCGAACCGCCAATGACAGAAAATAACTTTTCTATATTTAAACTTTCAATCAATAAAGATTGAGCCTTCACCATATCTTTTATTGTTATGGAAGGAAAATTACCACCATATGCAACATCACTGTCATTTTGTAACTCTTTAGGACCAGTTGAGCCAGCACAACCGCCGAGTACATTTGAGCAAATTACAAAAAATTTGTTTGTATCAATTGGTTTATTAGGTCCAACCATTCTAGACCACCAACCTTCTCTCCCAGTAATGGGATTGTTCCCAGCAACATATTGATCTCCAGTTAAAGCATGGCAAACAAGAATAGCATTTGTTTTATCAGTATTTAATTTCCCATATGTTTTGAATGCTAGTTTAAAACTATTTATTATATCTCCTGATTCTAGTTTTAAATTAATATTCTCGAAGTAGGCTATTTCGCTTTCAAGTTTTGTATCAGTAGTAAATTTTGTATTCATATCTTTTTAGTTTAACACTATTTGAAAGAACGAAGGAGGAGGGTAAACGCTTTAGCTGATTATTGCTCCACCCGCAAGCTGTCTCAAATCGGTGATAATTGGTCTTATATTTATATATCTTTCTAAGTCAATAAATCGTCATTTTTTAAATTAAATACTACTTTATTTTGATTTATAGTTAGATAGTTTGTAAAGAAACATCCAAAATTATGAAAAATAAAGAATTAGACAGTTTAAGAAGCAAAATTAATAACATTGATGATGAGATTTTATCTTTATTATCTAATCGCTCTAAAATTGTTTTAGAAATAGGAAAACACAAAAAAGATAATTCAGTTGTTGATCTAGATAGAGAACAAAAAATTCTCGACAGATTAAGCTCTAAATTTACAGGATTTTATCCGAAAGATACTATTGTTAGACTTTGGAGAGAAATTTTTCAATCTTCTGAAAAACTTCAAAAGTTAACTAAAGAAAATATTCAATCAAAAAGATCTATAGAAAATATTAATGTTTATAAAGGTGGTAAGGCAAAGTTAAATAACAATAAAAGAGTTATCAAACTTTCTTCAAATGAAAATCCTTATGGTGCTTCACAGAAAGCAATTGAATTGTTAGAGACAAAAAATATTAATCATGATTTACACAGATACCCTGAAATTGATGGATCATCATTAAGAGAAGCAATAGCTAAAAATTTTTCTATTGATAGTAATAGAATTATTCTTGGCTCTGGCTCAGATGAAGTTTTATTATTTGCAGCTTTGGCATTTTGTCAAGATGGCGATGAAATTCTTCACGCAAACCACGGCTTTGAGATGTATTCAATTGTGAGTAAAGTAGTTGGTGCTGTTCCAAAAAAAATTAAGGAAGATGCAAATTTCAATTTAAATATTGAAAATCTCATAGATCAAACAAATGACGCTACTAAAGTTATTTATATTGCATCACCTAATAATCCAACCGGAACTTATTTGTCTAGAGACCAACTTGTTAAATTAATGAGTAGTATTTCAAAAAATATTATTGTTGTTATAGATGGGGCATATGTCGAATATGTACAAAAAGACGATTATGATAAAGGATTTAGTTTAACAGATGAATATGAGAATATTATTTTAACAAGAACATTTTCAAAAACATATGGACTCGCAGCTTTAAGAGTAGGCTGGTGTTATACCAGTCAAAAAATAGCTGATATAATTAATAAAATAAAACCTCCTTTTAATACGACAACTATTTCACAGTCTCTTGCAATTAAAGCTTTGGAAGATAAAGAACATATTGAAAACTCTGTTAAATTAAATTCTGAAATTAAAGATTGGTTTGAAAAAGAGCTCAAACTTCTAAATATTAAGACCAGACAAACTGAAGGTAATTTTACTTTAATTGAAACTTCAGAAGAAGAAGCTGAGAAAATTAGTAATCATCTTATGAATGATGGCATTATTATAAGGCGTTTAAATAGTTATAATCTGCCCAATTTTTTGAGAATTAGTATTGGTACAAAAGAAGAAATGAATTTGACAGTTGAAAGTTTGAAGAAATTTAATGTCTAAAATAACTTATGATTCAGCTCTGGTCATTGGTATGGGATTAATTGGATCATCCATAGCAAGGGCACTGAAGGAAAAACAATTATCAAAAAAAATTTTTGCTATTGATGAGAACAGTGAGGTAATAAGTATTTCAAAAAATTTGAATCTTGTGGATGCAATAGAGAGTGATTTAAATAAATATAATCAACAATTTGATATTATTTTTATTTGCACACCTTTGAGTTCATATAGGGACATATTTAAGCAATTGAATAGCTATGTTAATGAAACAACATTAGTAACAGATGTTGGTTCAACAAAAGTAAGTGTTATTGAAGATTTTAAAGAATCAATTAATAATAAAAAAATTTTATTTGTTCCTGCCCACCCTATTGCTGGATTAGAGAAAAGTGGACCAGAATTTGGTTTCGCAAAGCTGTTTGAGAATAGGTATTGTATTTTGACCCCAATAGAAACTCAGAGTGAGATAACAAGATCAATTTCAGATATTTGGGACTCATTTGGAATGAATATAGAAATCATGGAACCTAAACGTCATGACAGAGTACTAGCTATGACATCTCATATTCCACAACTCATTGCATATTCTGTAGTAGGAACTGCAACAGAGCTTGAATCTCAAATGAAAGATGAAGTAATTAAGTATTCAGCTGCAGGTTTTAGAGATTTCACAAGATTGGCAGGTAGTGATCCAGTAATGTGGCGTGATGTTTATGAAAAAAATAAAGAAGCCGTTTTAGAAATGCTTGGTCGTTTCAGTGAAGATCTGCTTACTTATCAAAAAGCAATAAGAAATAATGATTTAAAATATTTAGAAGAAAAATTTATAAAATCAAAAGAAATTAGAAAAATTATTGAAGAGATTGGTCAAGCAGGAACTTTTGATCCTACAGAAAAGAATTAGTTATCCAATAATAAATCTGAAGCAGTTTCTATTCTATTTTGAACTTCGTTTAATAAAACTTTTTTATCTAAACCTTCATCAATTGTCGGTAAAAATTTTATAGTAATTAATCCTTTTTCTAATATCCATGATTGTTTTGGCCAACATAAGCCTGAATTTAAAGCTACAGGAAGGATTTTTCTTTTTGTATGATTATAAATTCCAATAAAACCTGTCTTATAATCCGGTTTACTACCAGGCAGCTTTCTTGTTCCTTCGGGGAAAATAATAATTGAAGATCCAAAAGATAATTTTGATTGAACTTTTTGTAACATATCTCTCATAGCTTTTGTTCCACCATCTCTATTAATCGCAACCATATTAGACTTGAATAAATACTGGCCAAAAATTGGTATAAAGAAAAGCTCTTTTTTATGGACAAAAAAACAATCTTTTAAATAGTAATAGAGTGCGAGTGTCTCAAATGCGGACTGATGTTTAGACGCAATTAAGACACTTTCATTTGGAATATTTTCTAAACCTTCAATTTTATGTTTAATATTACATATAAGATTAAGAAAAACAAAAATAACACGTATCCAAAGTTTGGTTGGATATTTAAGTAAATAACTTGGTAATAAGAGAAAAGGTAAACACACAATACCCATCAACACAGTCCATATAACCAAGGAAATATAAAATATTATACTTTTTAAAATTAACATACTTAATGATTTTGTTTTATATACTAGCCTGACTGATCTATATATAATTTATGTTCATTGTTTGCTCTAATTGTGAATTCAAGTATTTAGTAAATTCTGCAGATCTTAAACCAAATGGTAGAATGGTTGAATGTGCAAATTGTAATCATCAATGGTTTCAAGAATTAGATGATACTGATATTACAACATCAGTCCCATCTACAAAAAAAAAAGAATTAGATCAAAATTTAAAAAATAATAAACAAAAAGAAAAATTAGAAAAAGGTCCAGTCAGAAATTTACCAAGTACAGTTGTAAGACAAGAAAAACCAAGTGTTATTAATTCAACTATAGTAATTGCTTTAGCTATAGTTGTAATTTTAGCAATATGGATTTATCGATCTTACGGTGTAAATACTTTTATTATTATTGATTTCTATATTAGGGAGTTTTTCTTTAATTTAAATTTGATAATTTCAGATTTAGCTAAAATTATACACAATACTTTAAATTAGTTACAACCAACTAGGAATAATATCAGCTTCAATTATTTTCTCAATTTTTTCTGGAGAATAAATAATTGCATAATTATCATTGTTTACTAAAATTTCAGAGGGCAGTGGCCTAGAGTTATAATTTGAAGACATTACTTTTCCATAAGCTCCTGTATTTTTTATAACCAGTAGATTGCCAATTTCTTGTTTAGCCAATTTAATATTTTTTAAAAAAACATCTGAACTTTCACAAATTGGACCAGCAATAGCATAATCCATAAATTCCTCTGATTTTACATCAATCGCTAATATTTCATGATGTGCACCATACATGGCTGGACGTATCAATGTATTCATACCAGCATCAACAATTAAATAATTTATACCTCCATTATTTTTGATTGTAACAATAGAAGTAACTGTAACTCCAGCCTCAGCAATTAAATACCGACCAGGCTCAAACGATAATTCATAGTTCGTTTGCGTAAAACAATTATCAAGTTCTTCTTTTACCATCTCAATATTAAAGTCAGGATCAGAATCTTCATATTTAACATGAAAACCTCCACCCAAATCTACATGTTTGATATTAATACCTGATTCAATAAATTTATCTGCAGCCATTTTCATTTGAGAAAACGTATTTTTATACGCCTCAATTTTACTAATTTGACTTCCAATATGACAACTAATACCAACTAAATTTAAATTTTTACAATTTTTAACTAATTTGATAATTTTATCTAAATTTTCAAATTCAATACCAAACTTATCAGTTTTTTTTCCTGTTGAAATTTTACTTAAAGTCTCACCATCAACATCTGGATTAAGTCTAACACCAATATCAACGATTTTATTTTTTTCATTTGCTAAATTATCAAGTAGTTTTATTTCTTCTAAAGATTCAGTATTAATTAAACGTATATTTTTATGCATAGCATAGAGTAAGTCTTGTTCAGATTTTCCAACACCTTCAAAAATTATTTTATTTGGATCGAAACCAGCTTTCAAGGCTCTTTTTAATTCACCAACTGACACTACATCTGCTCCAATATCTAACGAATTCATTAATTTCAAAATAGCTTGATTTGAATTAGACTTAATTGAATAAAAAATATTGTTACCTAAAATTTCTTTAGTTTTATTTACTTGATTTATAATTTTCTCTTGTGAATACACATAAAAAGGTGTCTGACAAATTTTAACTAAGTCATATAAAGAAGTACCCTCAATATACGGGTCATTATTTTTATAAGTTAACATTTATTCAGTATTTATAATAACGGATTGTTGACGTTCTTTCTCTTCTTCTAATTTCTCTAAACATGCTTCATCACATGGATATGTAATGACGGATTTGTCTACTTGATCTTCTGGTAAACTTAAAGGACCAACTTTACCACAGCTAAAAGTAAACAACAAAAATGATAATAATATTAATCTGATCATTATAAGTATTTACTTATAACAAGTTTTATCATTTTTTTAGTAATTTCAGGAGCTGTACCCCCAAAACTTGATTTTGATTTAACACTATTAGTAGCTGATAGCACTTTTTTTGCGTCAGCTGTTATATTTTTGTCAAATTTTTTTAATTCTCCAAGAGCTAATGAATCTATGTTTCTATTTTGTTTTGAACAATAAGAAACAATCTTTCCTGTAACAACATAAGCATCTCTAAATGAATATCTAAGTTTTTGAACCAACCAATTAGCCAAATCGGTAGCAGTTGCATTTGAATTATCAATCAACTCTTTCATTCTAGTTTTGTTGAATGTAGATTTTGATAAAATTTCATTCATAACTTTTATACACAAAGAAACATTATCATATGAATTAAATGTTATTTGTTTATCGTCTTGTAAGTCTTTACTATAAGAAAGTGGCAACCCTTTAATAATATTAAGCATTGTACTTAAATTACTAATGATAATACTTGTTTTTCCTCTAACAAGTTCTGCGCCATCAGGATTTTTTTTCTGAGGCATAATTGAACTGCCAGTTGAAAGATCATCTGGTAAATTTATAAAATCAAATTGTTGATTTGACCAAAGTACTATTTCCTCTGCTATTTTTGATAAATGAACAGCAATTAATGATAGAACAAATAAAAATTCTATTACAAAGTCTCTATCAGAGACTGTATCCATTGCATTTTTTGTTGGCTCTCTGAAACCTAACTCTTTAGATGTATATTTTCTATCAATAGGAAAAGAGGTGCCTGCAAGAGCAGCTGCTCCTAATGGGTTTTCATTAAGACGATATAAACAATCTTCAAGTCTTGTTCTGTCTCTTCCAATCATTTCAACATAAGCTAAAACATGATGAGCCAATGTTATTGGTTGAGCAATCTGTAAATGAGTGTAACCTGGCATAATTGTTTCAGTATTTTTTGTTGCAATATTAATTAAAGTTCTTTGAAATTTTTTTAGTTCACTGTCTAAAATTTTAGATTCTTTTTTAACCCATAATTTTAAATCAGTTACTACCTGATCATTTCTAGATCTTGCAGTATGAAGCTTTCCTGCAACTTTTCCAATTTTCTTAAATAATAAACTTTCAATGTTCATATGAATATCTTCAAGTTTTTTTGAAAATACGACCTTGTTTTTTTCAATATCTCTTTCAATTGCTTTAAGTCCAGAGACTATTGCACTTTGTTCTTTTTTATTTATTATTTTTTGTTTACCTAGCATTCTAGCATGCGCTATTGACCCAGTTATATCTTCTTTATACAGACGTTGATCGATATCTATAGACGAATTAATTGTATCTAAAATCTCACTAGGTCCTTTAGTAAAATGGACATTTCTTGAAGGATTTTTTTTCATTTTGCGCGCCTATAAGAGATATTTATATTAATTTCCACCCTTATGCTTAAATTATTTTCATACGGCAAATTTTTCTTATATAAGCTCACCTTTATAGAACTTACATGAATATTAAAAAAGTAGTAGTAATAGGATCTGGCACTATGGGCAGTGGAATCGCAGCCCAAATAGCAAATGCTAATATTGATGTAACACTTCTAGACTTACCCTCGAATGAGGGACCTAGAAATCAAATTACAGAAAACGCTAAAGAAAGAATTAAAAAATCACGACCTCCACTTTTAGTGGAAAACAACAAAGCAGAATTAATTAAGGTTGGAAATATTGAGGATGACTTTAATGAAGTCGCGGAAGCTGATTGGGTTGTGGAGGCTGTTGTTGAGAGAATAGATATTAAACATAACATTTATGATAAAATTCAGAGTACAAGAAAGAACAATTCTATAATTTCATCTAATACATCTACAATTCCATTAAAAATCTTATCGGCAAATATGTCAGATGAAATGAAAAAAAATTTTTGCATAACCCATTTTTTTAACCCAGTTAGATATATGGCATTGCTCGAGATAGTAACTGAAGAAGTTAATGACATTGAAAAAATAAATTTATTAAAACAATTTTGTGATGAAAAACTTGGTAAAGGTGTAATTATTTGTAACGACACTCCAGGATTTATTGGAAACAGAATTGGAGTTTATGCAATGCAAGTTGCTATGACTGAAGCTTTTAAAATGAAGATATCAATTGAAGAAGCTGATGCAGTATTTGGAAGACCAATGGGTATTCCAAAGACTGGAATTTTTGGTCTATACGATTTAATTGGTATCGATTTGATGGCTGATGTTTTAAAAAGTTTTATTAAAGAACTACCAAAAGAAGATCCTTTCCACGAGGTTGTCCAAGAAATTCCATTGGTCACAAAACTTATTGAAACTGGGTATACAGGAAGAAAAGGTAAGGGTGGTTTTTATAGAATGAATAAATCTGATGGTAAAAAAATTCTTGAAGCTATTAATTTAGAAACTGGCGCGTATCACCCAAGTCAGAAAATTAATTTAGGTATGGGAGATAAAATTGACATAAATAAACTCATTCAAAGAAAAGACAAATACGGTGAATATGCAAAATCAATTCTGACAAAAGTAATTAGGTATGCTGCATATTTAATCCCTGATGTATCATCAAAATATATAGACATAGATGATGCACTAAGATTAGGTTTTAATTGGACTGTTGGTCCTTTTGAAATGCTTTCAAATATTGATACAAAAAATTTTATTGATCAAAATACTGATATTAATTTCTTTAAAGATCTAAAGGGAGTTTTTGAATTTAATAAAAGACCTGGATATTTAGATTCAAGTATTGATAATTTAAGATCGTTAAATTTACAAAAAACTTTTGAGAACCCTTCTGCTAATATTAAAAATGCTTCATCATATCAGGTTGTTGAATTTACTACTAAGGCAAACGCTTTAGATACTGACTCTATGTTAGCTTTAAAAGAAGCTGCGCAAAATAATAAAAGCACAATTGTGATTAATGATGCAATGCAATTTTCTGCTGGTGTAAATTTAAATTATGTCATGGAATTTGCTAAAAATAAGGAATGGTCAAAAATTGAAAAATTTATAATTGATTTCCAACAAACGTGTAAAACAATAAAATATGCAGATAAGCCTTTTATTGCTGCGCCATCAGGACTTGCTATTGGCGGTGGTTTTGAAGTGGTATTGCATTGTGATTATAACGTTGCTCATACAAATGTTGTTCTTGGACTAGTTGAATCTTTAGTTGGACTTATTCCTGCTGGTGGGGGGTGTAAGGAAATGCTGTGGCGTTGGTTACAAACTCCAGAAGGTAAAGAAAATTCTGAACATGCGTCTATGAAAGTTTTTGATCTCATTGGTTATGCTATTACTGCTACCTCACCAAATGAAGCGCTTCCAAATCAATTCTTTTTAGAAAAGGATAAGGTGGTAATGAATAGAGACAGACAATTATCAACGGCTATCGATTTATTAAACACTATAGAGGGAGGATATGAAAAACCATCTCAACCTAAATTCAATTTAGGCGGTAGTGCTGTCAGAGATAAAATGTTCGAAAAACTTGAAGCGTTATATAATGAAAATAAAATTTTAGACCACGGATTAGAAGTAGGTAAACAAATTGCTTTTGTACTTAGTGGTGGAAATACAAATATTGATAATGAATTAAGTGAAGATGATCTTTATATTCTTGAATTAGAAGCTTTCATGCGACTTATCCAGATGCCTAAAACTCAAGAGCGAATAAAACATACACTTGAAACTGGAAAACCATTAGTAAATTAAATTAATTTCTTGTAGTATTTGATCCTTATAGGAGACAGATGAGTAATTTTGATACAAACTTAGATAAAAATTCAGCCAATTTTGTTCCATTATCACCGTTAAGTTTTATTACTCGCGTAAAAGATATTTATCCAAACTATGACTCTTTAATTTATGGAAATAGAAGTTACACTTGGCTTGAAACCTATAATCGATGTACCAAATTTGCTAGTGCTTTAGGAAAAAAAGGAATTACAAAAGGAAGTACCGTTTCAATTATAGCTGCAAATACTCCAGAATTATTTGAAGCACATTATTCTATTCCAATGACTGGCGGCGTTATTAATACAATCAATACCAGACTTGATGCAGAAACAATTGCTTATATTCTAGATCATAGTGATGCAAAACTTCTAATAACTGATACTCAATTTTCACCTACAATGAAAAAAGCTTTAAAAATATATGCGAAGAATATTCCTATTATTGACATTCATGATGATCAGGCAGTTTTTAAAGATGGTGAGGGTGAACAAATTGGAGAAATGACATATGAAGAGTTTTTACAAACGGGTGATGACAATTATAATTGGTCTTTACCTGAAGATGAATGGCAAGCAATATCACTAAGCTACACCTCAGGCACAACTGGTAAACCAAAAGGTGTTGTGTATCACCACCGTGGATCATATTTAATGTCAACAGGAAGTGTTACGGCATGGAACATGCCTAATAAATTAACATTTCTTTATACCGTTCCAATGTTCCACTGTAACGGATGGGGCTATCCTTGGACAGCTGCTTTAATACACGCTAAGATTATTTGCTGCAGATATATTGTTGCAAAAGATATTTATAATTTAATAGATAAATATAAAGTAACTCATTTTGGAGGAGCTCCTATTGTTTTAAGTTTAATTGCTAACGCAGATGAGCAAGATAAAAAAGAAATAAATCATAAAGTATATGTATTAACTGCTGGAGCTCCACCAACGAGTGCAATTCTTGAAAAGATGGATAACTTAGGTTTTGAAGTTATGCATGTATATGGTTTAACTGAAACATATGGCCATATTCTTCAATGCGCTTGGAATGAAGAATGGGAATCACAATCAAAATCTGAAAAAGCTGATATTAAAGCAAGACAAGGTGTTCGTTATCCAAATACTGAAGAAGTTTGTGTCGCAGATCCAGAGACCTATGAAAAAGTTCCAATGGATGGAGAAACTATGGGAGAGATTTTAATTCGAGGAAATGTTGTAATGAAAGGATATTACAAAAATAAAGAGGCAACTGAATCATCTATGAAAAAAGGATGGTTTCACTCTGGTGATTTAGCTGTTGTCTATCCTGATGGATATATTCAAATAAAAGACAGATCGAAAGATATTATAATTTCTGGTGGAGAAAATATTTCATCTGTGGAAGTGGAAAATGTTGTTGCAAAACATCCAGCTGTTTCCTTAGTTGCAGTAGTCGCCAAACCAGATGAGAAGTGGGGTGAAACACCTTGTGCTTTTGTAGAATTAGCACCTGGCAAAAAAGCCACAGAAGAGGATATAATTCAGTTTTGCAAAGAAAATATGGCTGGATTTAAAAGACCAAAGCATGTAATCTTTGGTGAATTACCAAAAACTTCAACTGGGAAGATACAAAAGTTTGAATTAAGAACAAAAGCAAAGGAGTTATAATGGATCCAAAAACTTATAAATTTGACACACTAAGTCTACATGCTGGTTATCAACCAAGTAAAAACGCTGGTTCAAGACAAGTACCAATTTATCAAACAACTTCATATATGTTTGATGATGTTGATCATGCGGCAGCACTTTTTAATTTAGAAAGAGGTGGTCATATTTATAGTCGTATGTCCAACCCGACAGTACAAGTCCTAGAAGAAAGGGTTTGTGCACTTGAAGGAGGAACAGCTGCTCTTGCTACAGCATCTGGAATGAGTGCAATATTTTTAACCATCATGACCCTTTGTAATGCTGGTGATCACATGGTTGTTTCTTCTCAGCTTTACGGTGGAACAGTAAACTTATTTAGATTAACACTTCCAAAGTTTGGCATTAAAACAACGTTTGTAAAACCAAGAGACACAGAAGGTTTTAAAAAAGCTATTCAACCAAATACTAAAGGTATTTTTGGTGAGCTTGTTGGTAATCCAGGTAATGAATTAATGAACATGCCTGAAGTTTCAAAAATAGCAAAAGAAGCAGGTATCCCACTGATTATTGATAGTACCTATCAAACTCCATATTTATGTAGACCTTTTGAACACGGAGCTGACCTTGTTGTACACTCATTAACTAAATGGATGAGTGGTAATGGTTCTTCTATGGCAGGTATATTAGTTGAAGGTGGAACTTTTGATTGGATGCAAAATGATAAATTTCCTTCTATGACAGAACCCTATGAGGGCTATCATGGATTATCATTTGCAGAAGAATTTGGCCCAACAGCTTTTACAATGATGGCAAGAGCTGAGGGTATGAGAGATATGGGGCCTTGTTTAGCACCACAAAATGCATGGAATATTTTACACGGCTTAGAAACTCTCTCTCTTCGAATGGAAAAACATTGTTCTAATGCTTTGAAAATGGTTGAGTATTTATCAAATCATGAGAGTGTTGCTTGGGTTTCACATGCTAGCGCACCAGGACATCCAGACAAAGAATTAGCAGAAAAAATTCTACCTAAAGGTACGGGATCTATGATCGCGTTTGGAATTAAAGGTGGCAAGGAGGCTGGAGCTGCATTTATTAACAATGTTAAACTTGCATCTCATTTAGCAAATGTAGGTGATGCGAGAACACTAGTCATACACCCAGCATCTGCAACGCACTCTCAAATGGATGAGGCAACTTTAAAATTTGCTGGATTATCTCATGATATGATTAGATTATCTGTTGGCTTAGAAGATTTTGAAGATATTGTAAACGATTTCGAAGATGGTTTCAGAGCAGCAAAAAAACCTCGTTTAGTTGCAAACAAATAAATGAAGTTTAAAGTTCGCGGTATTGATACGTTTGCCTCCACTGGAGGTAGACCTTTTGATAAAAATAAACCTCTCATTATATTTGTACACGGTAGTGGACTAAGTCACATGGTCTGGGTTTTACAAACACGCTACTTTGCATTCCGTGGATACAGCGTTTTAGCTGTTGATTTACCAGGTCACGGATTATCTTCTGGTGAAAGTTTAAAAACTATTGAAGAAATGGGAAACTGGGTTGGCGATGTAATTGGAGCAGTTGGATGTAAAGAAGCATCACTAGTTGGACATTCTCAAGGATGTCTTGTAACAATGGAATGTGTTGCACAACACCCAGAAAAAATTAAAACTTTAACTCTTATGGGTGGAGCTTCTGCAATTCCAATGAACCCTGAATTATTAAAACTAGCTGAAGAAAGTAATCCTAAGGCTGTTGATCTTATGATGGATTTTGCGCACGGTCCGGCAGGACATTTTGGTGGTCATCCTGTTCCTGGTTTATATCACTTAAATGTCGGCTCTATGATTGTCCAAAATAAAGAAATTAAAGATACTCTAGGCGTCGATTTTAGAGCATGCGATAATTATAAAAATGGACCTGAGATTGCTAAAAAATTAGATTTACCAACTCTTTCTATATTAGGTGCACAAGATAGAATGTGCCGTTTAAAAGATGGAAAAATTCTTGCTGATTATATTAAAAACTCGGAAGTAAAGATTATTGATGATTGTGGTCACATGATGCTCCTAGAAGAAGCAGATCAAACATTAGAAATTCTAAAGAAATTTATAGCCGAACACTATCCTTTACCCAGTTAGTAAATTTTAAAAATTTTTAGTTATTAATATTTCTGCTATTACTGATTTTCTTCTTTATCAGGCCTTGTAAGTTCTTCGAGTTTACGCATTTCCTCTTCCATTTTAAGCTTTTCTTGCTCTTCTCGTTTCTTTTTACGTTCCTCAGCCTTCATTTTTAGCTTAAGTTCTTTCTGCATTTTGCGGTCTCCCGCTTTAGATTTGTGATTAAAGTGAATGCCCATATAAACCTGTCAATTGTATACTAAATATTATAAAATTTTTCTAGAGTCTAAATACTAATTTCTTGCCAGCCAGACAATTAAAACAAAAACAAATATAGCTATAGCTTGAAAAAGTACTCTTAAACGCATTAGCTTATTACTATGATTTTTATTAAGCTTTCCATTTACTGCCATGGCTATAACACCAATAACTACTACTCCTAGAGTTGCAGCCATAAATAAAACTAGCACTATCTGCATTGTACCCATATATCTATCTATATAAAACTTTTCTTGAATGAAGCAAGAATTCATACATAAGGTCAATATGGACAATATATTATTAGGCCCATCAATATCAAAACACGATAAACCCAAGAAATTAATGGTAATGCTTCATGGTTATGGTGACAACGCTGCTAATTTTATTCATTTAGCAGAGCCTTTAGACCAAGATGAATGGGGAATGCACTATGTAGCTTTAAATGCACCAAGTATTATGCCTGGCAATCCAATGGGTTATCAATGGTTTGATTTATATTTGAACGGTGTTTATATTTCTGATGTTGGTCCAAAAGAATTTGAAAATGTTAGAAATTTAATAAATGATAATGTTAAAAAAATTTCTAATACGATATCTCTTCTTACAAATGATTTAAACATTGAGATGAGTGATTGTTTTGTTATGGGTTTTTCTCAAGGAGGTATAATGGCTTTTGAATTGGGTCAATCTCTTAATCAAAAATTAGCTGGCATAGCAATTATTTCTTCAAGAATAATTTCAAGAGAATTTGTTCCAAAAAATTCATTTTTAGAAACACCAATATTTATTTCACATGGTGGACTAGATAATGTGCTACCTGTTTCAAATTTCAATCAATCAGTTGAAATTCTAAAAAAATATAATTTTAAATTTGTATCTCACCTTTTACCGAATGATGAGCATACTATGTCGCAAGAAACAATAACTTTATTCCAAAATTTTATTAAAAAAAATATTTAAAGTAATCGAATCTTAATATTATATTACTATTTGAATAATATGACTTGGGTGAGTAGAAACTAAAATGAGTACCGCAGAAAATCCAGCTTTGGTTCTTAATGCTGATTTTCGGCCACTATCCTATTACCCACTTTCCTTATGCTCATGGCAAGATGCCATTAAAGCCGTTTTTCTAGAAAGAGTTTCAGTGATTGAAAATTATGAGCATGAAGTTCATTCCCCAAATCTGACTTTCAAGTTACCAAGTGTTATTGCTTTAAAAGATTACGTTACACCACAAAGAAGACCTGCGTTCACTCGTTTTAATGTATTTTTAAGAGATAATTTTACTTGCCAGTATTGCACTAATCGTTTTCCTGCCAATGAGCTGACATTTGATCACTTAGTGCCTAAATGTTTAAATGGAAAAACTACATGGGAGAACGTAGTTTCTGCTTGTACGTCCTGTAATTTAAAAAAGGGAAGAAAATTAATTCATAATACAGATATGAAACTTTTTAAAAAACCACTTCGACCATCTTCTATTCAACTACAAAACAATGGTAGGAATTTTCCACCAAATTTTTTGCATGAAACTTGGAGAGATTATTTGTACTGGGATACAGAATTAGAAAATTAAATTTTTTTTGAGATTGCAATAGCAGTTTTGCATCCAAGCTCAATTACTTTTGACATAATTTTATAACCTGGAGCTTTTTCCGCATCGTGTTCTATTCCAATATCATGGTGCTCTAGTTCATCATCTCGGAATTTAGAAATTGTTTTTTTTAAATCTTTGTGATCATCTCCTAAAAGATCTAACTGTTCTTGATAATGTTCACCAATAACTTTTTCTACAGCAACTGTACAAGCCATCGCAGCTTTTTCACCCATTAAGGCGGTAGAAGCTCCAAGTGCAAAGCCTGCTACATTCCATAATGGCAGTAGAGCAGTTGGTCTAACACGATGTTCTAATATTAACTCATTGAATTTATCTATGTGTTCTTGCTCTTGATCAGCCATATGCTGAATTGTTTTGCCAAGCTTTGAACTTTTGCCAAATATTGCTATTTGACCATCATATATTTTAGTAGCTCCATATTCACCAGCATGATCAACTCTGATTATTTCTTCTAAAACCTCTCTATGAGTGGTACTTCTTGGTGAAGAATTTTTTTTAGATGCTTTTTTCTTTTTTAATACCATGGTACTTGAATAAATAAATAGCATTTAAAATAAAAATAACTAGTAAAACTAGTGTATTAATTGAAGCAGCAGAAATTCCAAAAAAACTCCAAATTACTTCATCGCAACTGATCACTTGTTTTGATAATATCTGTGCTTTAAGGTCTGAAGCATTCTCACTGCTGGTTAACATTGCTGAACAACCTGCTGGTCCTTTAAGAATTTTATTTTCAACTCCTACGTGCCATATAGAATAAAAAAGCCCATAAACTGATGCAAACTGTATTACTAAACAAAGCCAAATTTTATTTAGATTTTTAAATAAAAATATCAAAATCAAGCATATTAAAATTAAATAATATGGATGTCTTTGCTTTAAACACAATTCACATGGTTGAAGATTAAAAAAATATTCTGCAACTAATGCTGTTGATATTGAGATAAGTGAAATAATAAATAAAAGTGTTATCCAATTACGAATTATCATAAAAATCTAATTATAAAAACACTTCCAACAAGTAAAATAAAAAACACAATAGTTAAAATATTAAAATAATTATCAATAATTAATTTAATTCTTTCACCGAAAAAATAAAGAAGTATCGCTATTAAATAAAACCTTAAGCCTCGACCAATAATTGAAACAACAATAAACATAAAAATATTTAATCCAAATACACCACTTGCAATAGTAATAAATTTATAAGGAAAGGGTGTTATTCCAGCACCTAGAACAATTAATATACCAAATTCTTTGTAATAACTTTCAAAAACACTAAAGGAATTTTCTAAATGATAAAAGTCTACAATATAAATACCCACTGAATTATAAAAAAAATATCCTATCGCATATCCTAGTATTCCACCCAGAACTGAAAACAATGTACACATAAAAGCATAAAATAAAGCCCTTGCTTTGGAAGCTAATGCCATTGGTATCAAAAGTATGTCTGGTGGAATTGGGAAAAATGAGCTTTCTGCAAATGATATTAAACTTAAATACCATTTTGCATTTTTGTGTTGTGCCTTTTCTAAAGTCCAATTGTAAGTTTTTTTAAAAAAATTCATTTAATTTTATTTTTTTTATAATTTTGGTTTATACTATTAACTATCTTAAATCTAAATTATCATAGATATTACTTAAATGGAAAATATAGAGACTAAAGAATTAAATACCGCATTTTATGCAACTTTTTCACAAGGATTCTTTGCAACATTAACCTTCAGTATGTTTATGGTAAATTCACCAATTCTTTTTGATTTGATTGATATGACAAAAATAGAATTTTCTATAGGATTTATTATTTTTGGTATTTGTAATGTAATTACAAACCAACTTACAACCCGTTTTTTACTCCCAAAAATAGGAAGCACAAATTGTTTAATTATAGCAAGATTATTATATGCTTTTATTCCGTTTTCTGTGTTTTACTTTTCTTCTTATAATTTTTTTATTTTTGTATCTATGTTGTGGGGTATTTCTATTGGAATACAAGCTCCTAATATTTTTACACAAGTTGCGATAATAGAAGAAAAAACAAAAAAAATTCTTAATCCAATATTTAAATCATCCTTTAATTTTGGTTTTCTATCTGGAGCAGGAATATCTAGTTTATGTCTTGGTTTGGAAATTAACCCTGTCTACACTACTTTTATTGTAGGTTTGTTTGTTTTTATATCAACTTTGACTATGTATTTCTTTGGAATGAATATGAAATATGATGTTGTTAATAAGGATCCAAGATTTTCAATTCCAAATTATAAAATTATCATGTTTGCATCAATTAACATGTGTATTATCGCATTTATGGGAATAATAATTCAATGGTCACCTTTATGGCTCGTTACCGATCTTGCTGCACCAATTTTTTTAGTTGGTTCAATAGTTATTTTTTTTAATTTAGGTGAGATTATAAGTAATATGTTTGCGTCAAAATTAATTACAAAACTTGGTGAAGTAATTGTAGGTCCTTGTTTTGCAATGATTGGATCAACAATATTAGTGATAAGTATTTTTTCTCAAAATATAATTATTATTTTTATAGCAATAACACTTTTTGGAATGTTAATTTCCAATGTTATGCCTATAGTATTTAGACAAGCAGTAAAAAATTCTCAAAATCCAATTCCAGTTACTATTTCTCATGTATCAAGTATTGCTTTTGTCGGAGCTATATTTGGACCTGCGGTTGTTGGAATTTCAGCTGAAACTTTTGGTTTAACATTTAATATGTATGCATTAGGCGTTATAATGTTTTTGATTGCTCTACTAATGTTTTTTATAATGCGTGAAGATAAATTGGTAGGAGTAGAGGGAATCGAACCCACACCACCGAAGTGACCGGATTTTGAATCCGGCGCGTCTACCAGTTCCGCCATACTCCCATATTATTTTTCCCACTAATACTGGGTTTTCAAAGTTAAGTCTATGGGCTTGTTTTAGAAAAACAATTACCAAAAGTGTCGTGAGAGTGTCGGTTAATTATTGTCTAAAACTGGGAATGTTGAGAGATTATTTAAATTTCTTATTTCTCTTTTCAATAAATTCATTTCTTTTATCTTTTCGAGATTTTGTTCTTGTATGTTCATCTTCAAAATTAAATTTTCAACCACTTTGTTATTTGCTTCATTCACATACTACAGGATAAAAATCAAAATTCTGTTTATCTAAATAATTTAAACGATTAGGTAAATGCTTTACAATTTTATCATAATTTTTTTTAGATATAGAGCTAGGCTTGCATCTAGTTGCAAACCACCATAGTGTAGTCTCCGCTAAATCTTCTTCGTAAAATAGATCCCAGGCATATTCTGAAATATAGTATTTGTCCTCTCCAATTACTGTTTTCCATTCATCTTCATCTATCACTCCAGTACCCCACTTAAAATCAAGTGAAGCATGCGTTAATTCATGAAACATAAGTTCCTCATTAAAAGAGGATTTTTCACTATGAATATGAATGACAATTTGACCATTACCACCGGCCCAGCCAACGTTACCTTTATGGACCACAATATATTTTACATTTTGTTTTAAAAAATATGGCATTTGTCCATACATTTTGGCCCATTTCAATGCTTGTTTTTCTGCTTTTTCTTGTGTTTTGAATTCAGCATTTACTTTAATCAAAATATCCTGACTTTTTTCAAAAGATGCATTAAAAATGAAAGCATTAAAGACTTTCATTTCTATTCCATCCCCATATTGATTTTTATTTTTTGAAGTTCTTTTATCATATTCCATGACTTCTTTTTCTTCCACAAACTTTAATGTCTTGAAACTACTCACATCTTTTTTTGTCATAATTTTATTATTAGTCCAAAGACTATTTAAAAGAATAAAATTTTTTACTTCTTTAATTAATTTTGCACATTTATACCCATCAAACTCACACACTCTAGTTGAGCCGTCCCAAGCTATAATTTCACCTTTACCTTCCAGTTTATCATTTTTCCATGTGCCAATCCATTTTTCACCATCCTCAGCCCAAGTTAGTTCGCCCTCTCCGTGTAGTGAACCATCTTTGAAATTACCTATGTACTTATTACCATCATCCCAAACGACTGTACCATATCCATTTTCACAATTTCCTTCAATACAACCTATTCCTTCTCCATACATTTTACCATTTTTCCATTTACCTTCATATGTGTCTCCATTCACCCAAACCATCTTTCCTTGTCCATGTTCTTCTCCGTTTTCCCACTCACCTTCATATGTGTCTCCATTCGCCCAAACTATCTTTCCTTGCCCATGTTCTTCTCCGTTTTTCCACTCACCTTCATATGTGACTCCATTCACCCAAACCATCTTTCCTTGTCCATGTTCTTCTCCGTTTTCCCACTCACCTTCATATGTGTCTCCATTCGCCCAAACCATTTTTCCTTGTCCATGTTCTTTCCCTTTTTTTGACTCACCTTCATATTTGGTACCATCTTCCCAAACGTATGTTCCTTGTCCATTCATACAATTTCCTTCAATGCAGCCCGTCTGATTTAAAACATCAGAAGCAACTTCTTCCCAAACAATCTGTTTTCCAATTGCAAAGGGCTTACATGTATTAAATATACCCTTTGTTTTTTTCCATTTATCACATTCATTTAATGCAGTCTCTTGATCAGGTCCACGACCATATTCACAACGTCCATTATCACCAATAACAGCATAGAAATAAGCATTTGGGTATTGTTGCAATTCTTCAGGATAAGCCTCATTAGTTATCCATGAGCAAATCTCTTGGGAAAAAACTTGATTAGTAAAATAAAAAAAAATCCCAAAAAAAAGAAATATTATCTTTGATTTATTCACTTTAAAAATTTCCCTTTCAAAAATTTTTCACCAAATAAAATATACTATTAAATACAAGAAAATTTAAATTAAAAAGTGCCTTATAAGTGTCTATATAAAATTATTTGCTAAAGAATAGGAGATTATATTAAAATTAATGTGAAAATGATCGGATTTTGAATCCGGCGCGTCTACCAGTTCCGCCATACTCCCTTATTTGATATTTACTCTTGTTTTAATTATTAATCTATTAGTTTCAATTATTTATTTATTTTTTATTTTGATTGTCTTTTCATATTAAATTTTGAAGAAATAGTTGTATACTCACTATATCCCATTCTTGCTATATATCGCATTGAAACACTATCAACTCTATTATTCTTAATATATTTGTTATTTATAAAAATTCCAATTACTTCACCGACAATCATTGTAGAAATCTTTTTTGAATTAGATTTTAATTTAATTGTTTTAACTAATTTACATTCTAAATTTACAGGACTATCTTTAACTGATGGAGCTTTAACAAGTCTTGATTTTTTCTTTTTTAAATTTGACAATATAAACTCATCTTCATCTGGTTTGAAATCCCTGGAAGATACATTCATTTGATTTCGTGAAGTGGAGGTTGCAAAATTTACAACAAATTCCTTTGTAGACAAAATATTTGATAACGAATCCTTATATTTTCCATGTGTTGAACTACCATTTGAACAAAACATCACTTGTGGCGGCTCATCAGCCACAGCATTAAAATATGAATAAGGTGCTAAGTTAGCAACTCCATTTTTATTAATAGATGATATCCATCCAATAGGTCTAGGAAAAACTAGTGACTTAAATGGATCTATTTTAAAAGGACTTCCCTTTTTTGGCTCATAAAACATTATCTATTTTATAAATAAGAATTTGCGTATTCTTTTATTTTTTCAAGCATTGAATTGACCCCATTCCTTCTCCCTGGAGTTAAAAGAGTATCAAGCTCTAAAGTATTTAGCATACTAAAGTCAGAATTTTTAATTTCGGATGGATTCCTATCACCATAAATATCACATAGAATTGTAACCATACCCTTTGATATAAATGCATCTGAGTCATAATAAAATGAAAGTTTATTTTCTTTTAATTGAGGAACCAACCAAACTTGTGCCTGACATCCTGAGACTTTAAAGGATTCATTTCTATATTCTTCAGGAAAATCTTTAGCATTTTTTGCTTGATCAATTAAAAACTTGTACTTATCCATTCCGTCATCGAATAGATCTAGACTCTCTTTGTAGTAATTTATTTTTTCTTCTATTGTTTTCATGACATAAATTTTCTTAATACTTTAGCAGAATCTTCTGGCAATACATCCATTATAAAAACACCAGCCATTGACTCAGAGCCCGCTAAAACTTTTGGTTTATCGCCGTGTCGTAAAGGTGGGTAAAATTCAGCATGAAAATGAAAGTCACTATCATCTAATTCAGGTGAAGCGTGTAAACCCATTATATATGGGCATCTTTTATTTAGAAAAGTATCATACCCTTTGACAACCTGCTGAATACATTTAGAGAAATCTTCAATTTGCATATCATTAAATTTCCACGGTCCTTCGATTTGAATTTTTGGTATTATCCATACCTCATAAGCGTATCTTGCGAACGGCGGCACGGCAGCAATAAAATTGTCATTTTGATATACATAATATTTCTCTTCTAACTGATTCATAATTTTGATTAAAAAGTTCTCTTTTTTAAATGCTCTTATTTCTTTTTCTATTGCAGGTGGAATAAAAGGATAAGCATAAATTTGGCCATGTGGATGATGAAGAGTAACACCACATTCTTCCCCTCTATTTTCAAAAGGTAGAACATATTTAACGTCTGGTTTCTTTTGCAACTCCTTATATCTATCAATCCAAACTGTAGTTAATAATTCTATTCGCTCTAAAGGCATTTCAGAAATTGTATCAAGATGTTTAGGTGAATACACAATGACTTCACACTCTCCTTTTGACGGTTTACTTAAAATATTTTCTAAAAATATATTTTCTCCATTAGGATTAAAGCTAGCCCAACGATTTGGAAAGACTGCAACTTCGAAGTTTGAAAATGGTATCTCTGTCGGATAATTTAAATTTGCACCTGGACAAAGTGGGCAATACTCTTTTGGTGGAAATGAAGTTCTGTCTTTTCTTCCTGCTGAGTATGTAACCCATTCCTCTCTTGAAGGATTCCATCTCATATGAGGTTTAGGAATTTCTGTAATATCAAGTTCTTGGCTTGGGGATTCTTTGTGTTCATTATAACCATAAAGATAAAGTTCTTTTTTATCATTTCTTATAAAAATTCTTTTATGTATTTGATTCATTAATTTTTTCTTCCCATTTAATTGAAGAATTTATAATTTCACTTAGATCATTATGTTTTGGTATCCAATCAATATGTTTCAATATTTTTGATGTATCAGCAATTAATTGTTCAACATCTCCATTTCTCCTGTTTGAAAATTTATAATTAATTTTATCATCTGAAATTTTATTTGCAGTATTTATAACATCTAAAACACTAAAACCATTTCCATAACCACAATTAAATAAATTAGATTCTGAACCTTCTAATAAATATTTTGCAACTTCTAAGTGAATATCAGCAAGATCAGAGACATGAATATAGTCCCTGATAGCTGTTCCATCAGGCGTATTATAATCATTCCCAAATATTTCAATATGATCTCTCTTACCAACAACAACTTCAGATAAAATTTTTATTAAATGTGTTGATTTTTTAGATATTTGACCTGATCGTAATTTTTTATCAGCACCAGCAACATTAAAGTATCGCAATATTATAAATTTGTAATCATCTTTATTTTCAAATAAAAAATTTTCTGTTTTTATTTTTGATTCAGCATAGGGATTTTGAGGATTTAAATTTGTATTTTCATCTATTAATTTATTTTCACTTATTGATCCATATGCAGCAGCTGTAGAAGAAAATACAATTTTATTTAATCCATTATTTTTACAAGTTTCAAATAGTTTAGTTGCATTTTCAGTATTATTATCAAAATATTTCTGTGGGTATTTTACAGATTCCTCAACTTGAATAAAACCAGCAAAGTGCATTAATAAATCAAAGCCATTAGATTTTATAAGCTCAGAAATTACTTCTTCATCATTAATATTACATTTTGTAAAAAATGCATTTTTAGGAATGAGACTTCTATTCCCAGTAGATAAATCATCAATAATATGAACACTGTGACCAGCATCTAGAAGAGAAAGAGCAGCATGACTTCCTATATATCCAGCACCACCTGTTAAAAGAAAATTCATATATGTACCTAATAAATTATTATTTATTAATTTAAAATTCATATATTTTGTAAATGACTAATATTTTGAGCTTCTTTATTTATTGAATTCAAAATAAAGTCTGTTAATGCTAAAAAAAAGACATATCGTAATAAAATATGAGATTAGATAAAAAAAATATTATAGTCACAGCAGCAGCACAAGGCATTGGAAGAGCAACCGCCCTTAAATTTGCAAATGAGGGAGCTAAAGTTTTAGCAACTGATATTAATGAAGATAAACTAAATGATTTACAAAATGAAAACGAGAATATCCAAACTATGAAATTGGATGCAACAAACAAAAATGATGTAGAGGTCTTTTGTTCTTCTATAGACAAGATTGATGTTTTATTTCATGCAGTAGGTTTTGTTCATCACGGAACAATTCTTGATTGTGATGAAGATGAATTTTCACGATCAATCAATGTTAACATATTTTCTGCATATTTAATGACCTACAATCTTTTGCCAAAAATGCTGAAAGAAAAGAAAGGTAATATTGTTATTGTTTCTTCTGCCGCATCTAATGTTAAAGGTGTACCTAATAGGTTTATCTATGGAACTACAAAAGCGGCATTAAATGGTTTTGTAAAAGCCATAGCTATTGATCATATTAAAGAAGGAATTCGCTGTAATGCTATTTTACCAGGAACTGTTGAAACACCTTCTTGGGAGGGTAGAGTTAACATGGCCGATGATCCTGTTAAAGCAAGATCAGACTTTATAGCAAGACAGGCTATGGGAAGATTAGCACAACCAGAAGAAATAGCATCTCTTGCAACTTATTTAGCAAGTGATGAATCAGATTTTGTTACTGGAACATTAAACTTAATTGATGGAGGGTGGACTTTATAATGAAAACTTTAAGATATAGAATTGGAAATGAAGTTAAACCAGGAATACTTGATCAAGAAGGAAATATTCGCGATGTATCATCTCTAGTTAAGGATTGGGATAATAAAAATGTAACTATTGGTAAATTGAATGAAGTAAAAAAAATTGACTCTACATCTTTACCTTTAGTGGAAAACAGTGATGGATATGCACCTTGTGTTTGTAAAGAAAGTATTGGAAAATTTATTTGTATCGGGCTTAATTATTCTGATCATGCTGAAGAAACAGGTCAGAAAGTTCCACCTGAACCAATTATTTTTGCAAAAGCAACAAGTGCCGTTATTGGACCAAACGATAATGTAGAGATTCCAAAAAAATCAGTAAAGTCTGACTGGGAAGTTGAACTAGGTGTTATTATTGGAAAAGAAGCAAAATATATTTCTGAGAGCGAGTCACAATCTCATATTGCTGGATACTGTGTCATCAATGATCTCAGCGAAAGAGAATTTCAAATAGAACATTCCGGTCAATGGGTTAAAGGAAAATCTTGTGACACTTTTGGCCCAATCGGACCATATTTAGTTACTACTGATGAAGTACCAGATCCTCAAAACTTAAAAATGTGGCTTGATGTAAATGGTAAAAGAATGCAAGATGGATCAACAAGCACAATGGTTTACGGAGTAAACTTTTTAATAAGTTATTTAAGCCAATTTATGTCATTACAACCTGGCGACATCATTTCTACAGGAACACCGCCTGGTGTTGGTATGGGAATGAAACCACAAGTATTTTTAAAAGCAGGTGATGTAATGAAACTTGGTATTGAGGGTCTGGGTGAACAAACTCAAAAAACTATTCAGGCGTAATGTTTGGAAATATCAATAATTGTCATAACGTAAAAGATTTTAGAAACTTAGCAAAAAAAAGGCTACCTAGTCCAATATTCCATTACATTGATGGCGCTGCTGATGATGAGATAACTTATAAAAGAAACACAGATGCCTATGAACAATGTGATTTAATTCCAAATGTTTTAAGCGGAGTTGATAAAGTTGATATGTCAACTACGGTAATGGGACAAAAGTTAGACATGCCTTTGTATTGTGCACCAACCGCTCTTCAAAGGTTGTTTCATCATGAAGGTGAGATCGGAGTTGCAAAAGCTGCAGAAAAATTTGGAACAATGTTTGGGATTTCATCTTTAGGAACTGCTAGCATTGAAGAAATATCAAATTTAGTAAAAACACCAAAATTATTTCAACTTTATGTTCACAAAGACAAAGGCCTGAACAAAGCTCTTATAGAAAGATGTAAGGAATCAAATTTTGAAGCAATGGCTGTGACTGTAGATACTGCTGTTGGAGGAAACCGCGAAAGAGATTTATATACGGGTTTTACTATTCCAATGAAATTAAAACTTAATAGTGTTCTAAGTTTTATGCTCCATCCAAAGTGGGCAGTAGATTATTTTACAAAACCTAAATGGGAATTAAGTAATTTAAAGGATCATATTAATGAAGGTACAACAGTAATGACAACCATTGGAGATTACTTCACTAAAATGCTTGATAATTCTATGAGTTGGAAAGACGTGGAAAATATTAATAAAGAGTGGGGTCGGCAATTTGCTATTAAAGGTGTGATGTCTGTAGATGATGCAAAAAAAGCAGTCGACGTGGGTGCCTCCGCTATAATGGTTTCAAATCATGGAGGTCGACAATTAGATGGTTCAAGATCACCATTTGATCAACTAGCTGAAATTGTAGATGCTGTTGGTGATAAAATAGATGTAATTTGTGAAGGAGGAATAAGAAGAGGTACTCATGTTTTAAAAGCACTGTCACTTGGTGCAAAAGCCTGTTCTGGTGGAAGAATGTATTTATATGCATTGGCAGCAGGAGGTCAAAAAGGTGTTGAAAAAAGTTTATCTAATTTACGCAATGAAATTGAACGCGACATGAAATTAATGGGAGTTTCTAACGTAAAAGAACTCACAAGAAAAAATCTAAAATTCAGATAAATCAACAACTTTCTTAAAAAAAATATTTATTCTATTTCAATTTTATTTTACAAATTTTTTATGAATGATGAAATAGAGCCAATCTTAATAGGTGAAGTAGACGATATTGATGTTGGATCAGTTGAAAATTTTGAATACGACGATGTAAATTATGCAATTTATAGACTTGAGTCTGGCTTTTTTGCAACTGAAGGAAATTGTCCTTGTGCAGAAAAAACTTTATTAAGTGATTCTAGTATTGAAGGTGAAGAACTAGAGTGTCCAACATGCGGAAATAAATTTAGTATTGTATCTGGAGACTCTATCTCTGATTTAGAACAGACCCCATTAAAAATATTTGATGTTACAGAAGAAGATGGTAATCTTTACCTCAATATTTAACTTAAAAAATTAAAATTTATTATATTGCTTTCATTCAGTTTTTTACTTTTAGTCAAAAAATTATAAACGTTTTCACAAGACTCAATCGCCATTCTTTTCCTACATTCTAATGTTAATGCTGAATTATGAGGAGTTAACAATGTATTTTGTAATGAAAATAATTTGTGGTTATTTATTGGAGGTTCAATTTCAAAAACATCTAATCCTGCAGCAAAAATTTTTTTGTTTTTTAAAGCATCATATAATGCTTCTTCATTAACAATCCCACCACGAGCAGAATTTATAAGAATTAAATTAGATTTACATATGTTAAATGAATCATAGGAAATCAAATCTTTAGTATTATCATTTAAAGGTAAATGAATACTAATATAATCAGCAATTTTAAATCCCTTTTCCTTCTCAATTGGAATATAATTTAATTTTATAATATCATCATTAGATACAAAAGGATCATGAATGTAAACTTGCATATCAAAAGCTAAACATCTTTTAGCTAAAGCTTTTCCAATTCTGCCAAAACCTAAAATTAAAATTTTTTTTTGATATAATTCAAAAAAATTAGGAAGTTTTGCTTTTTCTTTAAATTTATTATTTTTAACTAATTTATCTGATTCAAAAATATTTTTAGTCAAACAGAGCATCATTGTCATTACATGCTCAGAAACACTCACTGAATTAGCTGTACCAGTTATTGCTAAAGCAATTTTATTTTCATTCAAAAAATTAATATCAACATTGTCGTAACCAACACCATGTCTAGCTACAACTTTTAAATTTTTAGCATTAGATAGAATATTTTTATTTAATTTCACTGTCCTAACAACAATGCCATCCACATCTTTTAATTCTTCTTTAAGCTGATTCTCTTCCTTGTTTTCTGTAACAAAATACTTGATATTATTTTTCTCAAAAATTTCGAACCCACTTTTATGAATCTCTCCAACAACTCCAACTTTCATAAATGATTTATATTCTAAAATATTAAAAAAATAAATTGATTAACTCTTTAAATTATTTTTTTATTATAATAGTATCAATTTTTTTTTGGAAAGAAACTATGAAAACAGTTAGAATGTCATGTTCACATGCATTAATTAAGTATTTAACTATGCAAAAAATTTTAATTAATGGAAAAAAAGAACCACTATTTCCAGGAGCTTTCGGTATTTACGGTCATGGTAACGTTGCGTGTATTGGACAAGCTATGGAAGAATACCAAGACGAACTTCCTGGATACAGAGGTCATCATGAACAAAACATGGCACTAACTGGAATTGCATATGCTCGTGCCAAAAGAAGACAACAAATATTTGTTGCAACTTCATCTGTTGGACCAGGTTCCACTAACATGGTTACAGCTGCTGCAGTTGCTTTAAGTAATAGACTTCCAATTTTACTTTTACCAGGGGATACATTTTCTAGTCGTTTTCCGGACCCTGTTTTACAACAAGTAGAACATTTTAATTCTCCATCAGAAACACAAAATGATTCATTTAAATCTGTATCAAGATATTTTGACCGAATAACTAGACCTGAACAAATTTTAACATCTTTACCGCAAGCGATTAATGTAATGCTTGATCCTGCAGAATGTGGCCCAGCAGTAATTTCTATGTCTCAAGATGTTCAAGGAGAAGCCTATGATTATCCTGAAATCTTTTTTGAAGAAAAAATTCATGAAATTAGAAGAATTCATCCTGATCCAAATCAAATACAAAAGGCTGCAGATAAATTAAAACAATCTAAACAACCTATCATTATTTCAGGTGGAGGTGTTTTATATTCAGAAGCAGAAGAGGAAATTTCTGCTTTTGCAAATAAACATAATATTCCTGTAACAGCAACTGTCATGGGTATTGGATGTATGAATAAAGATGATCCCTATTACATAAGTGCAATTGGATGCTTAGGAGAAGGCTCATCTAATAACCTTGCTACTGATACAGATTTAGCACTAGCTGTAGGAACAAAATTAGGAGACTTTACAACTGGCTCTTGGACTAATTTTGAAAATGAAAATTTTCAACTTGTATCAATAAATACTTCACGATTTGACACAACAAAACATCGCGCAACTCCTGTTGTAAGTGATGCAAAAATTGGACTTCAAGAATTATCAAAGGCATTAGGAGATTGGAAAGCACCAGATAATTGGTACCACCGTTCAATTGAGGAAAGAAATAAATGGGATGAATATGTTGCTAAAGAAAGTGGACCAACAAACCAAGAATTACCATCCTATGCTCATGCTGTAGGTGCAGTTTATAGAAACTCAGACTCATCAGATATTGTCGTAACTGCAGCTGGAGGGTTAGTTGGTGAAGTGGTTCAAATATGGAAACCAAAAGAGCTAAACACTTTTGAAACTGAATGGGGTTTTAGTTGCATGAGTTATGAAATATCAGGTGCACTTGGAATCAAAATGGCAAAACCTGATCAGGATGTAATTGTATTTGTAGGTGATGGATCATACCTTTTACAAAATAGCGATATCTACAGTTCAGTTTTATATGATAAAAAATTAATTATAGTTGTTTGTGATAATGGTGGTCACATGGTTATAAATAGATTGCAACTAGCAAAAGGTGGAAATGAATATCTTTGTAATCTAAATGCAGCCAGAGCGACAAATGTACAGTTTGTAGATTTTGAGGCTCACGCAAAAAGTATGGGGGCAAATGGTGAGACTGTTAAATCTATTTCAGAGTTAGAGGCTGCTTTTAAAAGAGCAAAAGAATCAGACAAAACATATGTTATTTCTATGAAGACAGATGGGTATGAATGGTTAGAGGGGACAGCTTTCTGGGAAAGCCCAACACTTGAAGTAGATAATACTGAAGGTAAGAAATCAGCTCTTAATGAATTTTTAGAAGGAAAAAATAAACAACGTAAAGGCGTATAAAATAAATTTCTTTTTCTAAAATTTCAAAATTGTATGAATCAAAACAAGCCTATAATTTTATTAGACCCATATCCAAGAACAATGGACCTACTTTTTTCTAAAGAAAATTTAAAATACTTAAAAAAAAACTTTAAACTCATTACTGCTCCTAAAAAAAATAAAAATAATTTTTATGAAAAAAATCTACCAAAGGCAGATTATATTTTTGGACAACCCAATTTACCTTCATCTTTAATTTCTAAATCTGCAAAACTTAAAGCTATATTTAATGTAGAGAGTAATTTTATGGACAATATGGATTATGATTATTGTTTTAGAAAAGGAATACATGTTTTAGCAACATCTCCTGTGTTTGCTCAACCTGTTGCTGAAATGGCAATGGGTCTTACTTTATCTATAGCAAGAAGTATTCATATTGCTCATTCAGACTTTATTTCAAAAAAAGAAAAATATGGTGGTGCAATAAGTCAGAATAATTTTTTGATAAAAAATAAAACATTTGGTTTAATTGGTTTTGGTGATTTAGCCAAATCACTCACTCCTATACTCAAAGCATTCTCTAATAATATCATTGCCTATGACCCTTGGATTCCCAATAAAGAAATCGAAAAATTTGATGTTAATCCTACTAGTTTAAATTCTTTACTCAAAAATGCTGACATCATTTATGTATTAGCTTCCATTACTTCCTCTAATGAATCTATGATTAATTCTTCTAAACTGAAATTAATAAAAGATGGATCAATATTTGTCTTAATGAGTAGAGCAGCCATAATAAATTTTGATGATTTTTTTAATTTTTTAAATAACAGAAATGTGTTTGCTGCGATTGATGTTTTTCCACAAGAACCATTTCCTAAAAATCATAAATTAAGAAAACTTAAAAACATAATTTTTTCTCCTCACAGGGCTGGCGCATTAGACAGCGCATTTAAAGAGATGGGTGAATTAGTAATTCAAGATTTAAAACTTATTTCAAAAGGCCTGCCTCCAAAATTATGCAAAAAAGCTGAAAGAGAAACTGTTAAATATTTACGTTCAAAACCAGTTGATATTAATTAAAATTTATTTAAAAACACACTATGTCAGATAACTTAGTACTAGAAGCTAAATCAGTTTCAAAATTTTTTGGTACTATCACAGCTCTTCAAAATGTAGATCTTCATTTAAATAAAGGCGAGGTTCTTGGTGTTGTCGGCGATAACGGTGCTGGGAAATCAACATTAATGAAAGTTTTATCAGGATTATATAAGCCAAGTGAAGGTTCACTTTTTTTTGATAAAGAAAAAGTAACTTTAAATAGTCCGAGAGACTCTCAAAATTTGGGCTTAGAAATGGTTTATCAAGATTTAGCACTAGCTGGGAATCTCCCTATTGGTGATAATATTTTTTTAGGAAGAGAGCCAACAAGAAAAGTTGGTCCCTTTAATTTTTTGGATCATAAAAAAAGAAAACAATTAACTGAAGAGCATCTTTCAAAACTAAAAATAAACGTAAAGAGTGCTGATCAAAAGGTTGAAGAATTATCAGGTGGACAAAGACAAGCAGTAGCAATTGCTAGAGCTACAGCATTTAATGCAAAAATTGTATTGATGGATGAACCAACAGCAGCACTTGCTGTTAAAGAAGTTGGGAAAGTTTTAGATTTAATTTTAAATCTTAAAAAGTTAGGTGTTAGTGTAATAGTAATTAGCCATCGAATGGATGATATTTTTACTGTTTGTGATCGCGTAATGGCACTTTTTCAAGGAACAAACTTTGCTGAATCAGAATTAAAAAACACTTCAAGAGACGAAGTAATTGGGTGGATCATGGGGAAAAAAGATTAATGGATAAGAATCAAGAATCTTTATTTGTCAGACTTATTCCTTTTTTTGAAAGATATGGAATCTTATTACTTATCCTAATAATGATTGCTGTTTTGCATTTGTTACAACCTGATGTGTTTTTATCTTGGAGAAATGTAACAAATATTTTTAAACAAGTGTCTTGGCAGTCTATGTTAGCGCTTGGTGTTTTTATGGTCATAGTTACTGCAGGAATAGATTTATCAGTCGGTTCAATTATTATGTTATCATTAATGGGACTTGCTATTGCTTCAAAAGCAGGAATGCCTTGGTACGTTGTCATGTTAGTTGCGCCAGCAATTGGGTTTTTGTGTGGTATGTTTAATGGTATTGGAATTACCTTACTTCGAATGCCTCACCCATTCATAATGACACTAGGGACGCTTTATATATTTAGAGGTATTGGAAATCTTATATCCGGAGGTGTTCCAATAACAGGTTTTGCTGAACAAATAAGAGTTATAGGAAATGGTAAAATTAAACTGGATGTAATTTTTGGAGAAGGCGCAAGAGAGTATATTCCCACAAGTTTAATTTTAATGATTGTAATATTTTTTATCTTTTGGATATTTTTAAATCATACAAGAATAGGTAAATGGATTTATGCGATTGGTGGCAACCCTGGAGCAGCAAGGGCAGCAGGTATTAACGTAGATCGAATTTTGATCGTTGTTTACACCTTGTGCGGTTTCTTGGCGGGCATTGGAGGTTTAATTTTAGCTGGAAGAACGAATTCTGCTTACCCAAATGCCGGTTTACAATCTGAGCTAGATGCAATTGCAGCAGTCATTATAGGTGGAGCCAGCTTTTTTGGGGGCAGAGGAACCGTTTTAGGTGTATTTGCTGGAGTCATGATTATGGGTATACTCCGAAATGGTCTAAATTTGATGAATGTTAGTGTTTTCTGGCAGCAAGTTCTTATTGGGTCAATTATTATTTTGGCTGTGTATATCGATGTTCTAAGAAGACAACTTGCAACCAGAACATAATATCAAAAAATAATCATTTTCAGACAAACAGCCACTTGATTAGATTTTCATTTTTGATTAATGGTTAAAAAAAATTTTAGGAGGAAAAATGAAATTTCTTATTTCTATAATTACTACTTCTGTATTGTTTTTTTCAGGTAGTCTTTTAGCAGGCTCACATGCAAAAACAATTATGCTAAGTACTAAGGGACCAGGTGCTGGAAACCCTTTTTGGGCTTCAGTTGAAGCTGGTGCTAAAGATGCTGCTGAAGAATTAGGTGTAAACCTTATTATCCTTTCACCACCACAAGAGAGTGATGTTATGGCTCAGGTAGCGCAAATTGAAGACCAAATTGCTAAAGGTGTAGACGGTATAGCGATTGCACCAACTGACCCTAACGCTGTTGCACCAATTCTTGATGATGCAATGGCTTCAGGTGTTCCAGTTGTATACATTGATACTAATGGAATTAATGAAGGTGTAACTTTCATTGGTACAAACAATATCAATGGCGCTGCTTTAGCTGCTCAATACATTTGTGATAATGTTCCAAGTGGTTCTGATGTTGCAATCCTTCAAGGAATGATCACGCAAACTACTGGTCAACACAGAGCTGAAGGATCTCACAAAGGTCTTGAAGCATGTGGTATGAACATTGTTGCTGAACTTCCAGCTAACTGGGATACTGCACAAGGTATGTCAGTAACTGAAGACATTTTAACTGGTAACCCAAATCTAAAAGCAATTTTTGCTTCTAATGACAATATGGGTCTAGGGGCTATCCAAGCATTAAAAAATGCTGATATGCTAGATGATGTTGTCGTTGTTGGATTTGATGCTAACCCTGATGCTGCTGCAAGTGTAATGGCTGGTGAGATGTCAGCTACTATTGCTCAATTCTCATACAACATGGGATACATGGGTGTAGAAAACGCACTTAAATTAGCTAATGGTGAAAGCATTCCAGATAACATTGATACTGGAACTGTATTAGTTACTAAAGAAAACGCTGCAGACTTTATGTAAGTCTTAGCAAAGTTATTTTTAAAGGGCCGTAATTTTTTACGGCCTTTTTTTTTACTATTCCATTTTTTACAATTGATTTATAGAAACAAGTTATGAAAAATATTGGTCTAATTGGTTGTGGTAATATTGCAGAGACCTATTTCCGGGCTCAGGAATATTTTAACAATATAAATTTTGTTGCTTGTGCTGATATTAATTTAAATGCCGTAAAAAGAACAGCTGATCAATATAATATTATTCCTTTATCAGTTGATGAAATACTTAATGACAAGAATATAGATATTATTCTTAATCTCACAATTCCTCAAGCGCACTATGAAATATCTAAAAGAGCTCTTGAGTCAAATAAACATGTTTATTGTGAAAAACCAATGAGCGTTAAGTTTGATGAGGCAAAAGAATTATTAAATTTAGCAAAAAAAAATAGTCTATACATTGGGAATGCACCCGATACTTTTTTAGGAGGAGGAGCGCAACTTACACGAAATTTAATTGACAACAATGATATTGGACAAGTTCTAACTGGTAATTTTATATTTGCTTTTCCAGGTGTTCAAGATTTTCATCCAAGTCCTGAGTCTTGGTTTCAAGAAGGAGGAGGACCTGTAATAGACATGGGTCCATATTTTTTCACCACACTTGTTAATCTTCTAGGTCCCGTAAAAAACATAAGAGGAAGAGGAGCTAAATTTTCTGATAAAAGAGAATACAAAGCTGGCCCAAAAAAAGGGCAAACTTTTAATGTTGAAATTCCAACTTCTTATATGTTTAATATTGAATTTCAAAATAAAGCTGTCATTCAAGGGTTCATTTCATTTGATGTTTTAAATCATAAACGTAATCATATGGAGCTTTATGGAACGAAAGGTTCAATAGTAGTGCCAGACCCAAATATGTTTGGTGGTCCAGTATCCATATCTGGTGAGTTTGGATCTGAATGGAAAGATATAAGTGTGGAAGATAAACCCCTTGGAAAAACAAATATAGTTAATCATAGCGGAAGAACTAATGAGGCACCAGAACAAGCAAACTACAGGGGTATTGGTCTTGCTGAAATGATTGATGCCATCGAAAATAATAGAATGCATAGATGTAATGGAGAGCTTGCTCTTCACGTCTTAGATGTTATTGAATGTGCGATGATTTCATCAATTTATAAAGTCGAAGTGGAGCTCCGTTCTTCGTGTGTGAAGCCTGAACCAATGCATGATGATTTTGTTAGACAGATCTTAAAAAAAGTATAAAAAATTTAAATTTTACTGTTCAGTGCGATAATTTTACATTCAAATTAAGTATATTTCTCCTTGTTTTACATACCTATTCTTGTTAGGGAAATACTATTTATAGGAGGAATGCATGAAAAAAATTGCTTCAATTATTCTTGCTTCTGTAGCTCTATTTGCTACTTCAGCGAAAGCAGAATACAAATTTAACTTCGTTATGCACAGTGATACGAACAACGCTTTCTGGGCAGCTGTTCACAAAGGTTTTAAAGATGCTTGTGCACAAATTAATGCTGATTGCCAAATGTTAACTCTTTCAGGTGATGGAGACCAACAAGAGCAATTACAAAACTTAGAATCTTCAATTGCTCAAGGTGTTGATGGTATCGTAACTACAATTACTAATCCAACTATCTTTGATGCTGCAGTTGATGAAGCATTAGCTGCTGGTATTCCAGTAATTACAGCTAATACTGATGATCCAGAAGGTGCTGCTGGTAGTAACAGACTAGCATATGTTGGACAAGACTTAGAAGCAGCTGGTTATGAATTAACAGCTAATCTTTCTGAAATGTTTCCTGATGGAGATATTCACGTTTTAATCGGTGTTGCAGACATGAACCAATCATGGGCATACACTAGAGGAAACGGTATTGCACGTTTCATGGAAGATTACAAAGCAGCAAACCCTGACAGAAATGTAACATACGAGAAAATCGAGTCAGGTTTAGATCTTTCAACTGTTGGAAACAGAGTTGCTGCTTATGTACAAGCTAACCCAAATACAACTGCATATCTTGATGTAGGTTTCTGGGAAGCTGGTGCAGCTCAAGCAGTAAGAAACTTAGGTTATGGACCTGGAGAAATACTTCTTGCTGGTTTTGACTTAGTTGACGTAGTTTTCGAAGAAATGGACAAAGGTTATGTTCAACTAACAGTTGACCAACAACCATACTACCAAGGTTACATGTCAGTTCACCAATTATACTTAATGAACAAGTATGGTTTAAGTGCACTAGATATCAACACTGGTAAAGCTATGATTGGTCCTTCTGATGTTGAAACAATCAGATCATTCAAAGGAATGTCAGTTAGATAAATATCTTAACCAGGCTCTTAAAATAGAGCCTGGTTTTCTTTAATTATAAAAATATGAGTAAAAATTTTAGTCTTAGAAGTTTATTAGTAAGACCAGAAGTAGCGACCTTCTTAATGTTTCTGGCAATAATGATTGGATTTTATATTGCTAATGAAAGATTTTTAGATGCAAGAAATATAAGAATAGTTATGGGTATCACACCCGAATATATTATTGTTGCTATTGGGATTGCAATATTAATGATCTCAGGTGAATTTGATTTATCTGTAGGCTCAGTCTTTGCATTAGTCCCTATGACCATTGTACAAATGGTGCATCAAGGTATACCGCCTTGGTTTGCTATTTTTCTAGGATTAATGATTGGTATTATAGTTGGTTTCGTTAATGGATTTATTACCTTAAGATTTGGAATCCCTTCTTTCATTGCAACTCTTGGAATGCTTTATATTGCTAGAAGTCTTACAACTGTAGCTACTGCAGGATTTCCACCACCATTTCCTCATATTTTACCAAATGAGTTATTCGTTTATCAATTTGAATTATTTCGAGCTTCCTTGTACTGGGCTCTTTTAGTTGCCGTGGTTTTAGGTGTTATGCTTCACCGAAGTAATGTTGGTAACTGGATATATGCAACTGGCGGAGATCAAAATGCAGCATCTTCAATGGGAATAAAGACTGGAAATGTTAAAATGTTTTGTTTTATCTTATGTGGTTTCTTAGCTGGCTTTGCTGGAATGATTCAAACATTTAGATTAGAAGCACCACTACCATCTCAAGGATACTTATTAGAGCTTGAGTCAATTGCTGCAGCAGTTATTGGCGGTGTCAGTTTATTTGGAGGTATTGGAACAGTTTTTGGTGCCGTCATTGGCGCAATACTAATCAGATTTTTGGAAAGTGGAATCATTATGGCTAGAATAGATGCGGAATGGTTCAGAGCAGGTTTAGGCTCTTTAATTATCATAGCCGTAGTGTTTAATACTTATATAAGTAGAAGAGCAACACGAATTGGTCAAAACAAGGCAGAGGATTAAAGATGGAAGATATAATAGTTTGCGAGGGTTTAAACAAATACTATTCTGGAGTCCATGCTTTAAAAGATTTAAGCCTAAAGATAAAAAAAGATTCTGTTGTTGGTCTTATTGGCGACAATGGTGCTGGTAAATCAACATTAATTAAAATCTTATCTGGTGCACATCAACCTGACTCAGGTCATATATATTTTGAAGGTAATAAGGTTAAATTTAAATCTACAAAGGAAGCAATGAACTTAGGCATTGAGACAATTTATCAGTATTCAGCTTTGATCCCTGAAATGTCTATTGCAAGAAATATTTTTATTGGACGTGAACAGACTCAATATAATGTTGGCTCTTTTGGTTTAATGAAAACTAAAACCATGCAGGATGATGCTATGAAAGCATTAACGGATGTAGAACTACATCTTCGATCTCCAGATACTCCAGTTAACCAATTATCAGGAGGAGAAAGACAAGGTGTTGTTATTGCAAGAGCAATGTATTTTAAATCAAAAGTTTTAATATTAGATGAACCAACAAACCACTTGTCCGTAAAAGAAACAAATAAAGTATTAAAGTTTGTTGAAGGATTAAAAAGCCAAGGTGTTACATCAATATTTATTACTCACAACTTAAGTCATGTGTATCCAATTGCTGATCATTTATGTGTCATGGCTAGAGGTGAAAAAATTGCTGACATGGAAAAAAAAGATACAACAATAGATCATCTAACTGATTTATTAGTAAATGGATAATATTAGGAGGAATTATGATTAGTGATGCGCAAATAAAACAATACAACGAAGAAGGTTATACGATCGTTGAAAATGTTTTTAGTATGGATGATTTAAATCCAATATTAAATGAATTTGAAGAAATCGTTGACGATTTTGCAGAAAAAGCTTTTCAAGCCGGAAAAATTACAAACAAACATGATGATAAAGATGTTTTTAAAAGACTAGCTGCTCTCGAAAGAGATTTTAAAGGTTCTTCAGTTTTAATTCATCATAGAGGCGAATTAAAACCAGCCCTCGCTAACCTATGGGGATCAAAAAAACTTTTAGATATGGTTGAAAATTGGGTTGGCAAAGATATTTCTGGTCATCCAGTTTGGAATATTAGATCTAAAACACCTCAGACAGCTAGGATGACTGTTCCATGGCACCAAGATTCTGCTTATTTAAAAGATGGAGCAGAAAAAACCACTCAGCCTGCTGCGTGGATTCCATTTCTCGATGTAAATAAACATAATGGATGCATGCAAGTTGTTCCTGGAGGACATAGACCTGAAAGAGTTTTGAATCATAAATTAGAAAAGAAAGATGGTTCAGTAAAAGATTCTTGGTATTTATTTATTGAAGACAAAGATATTCCAGAGGAGAAAGTTGTTACTTGTGAAATGAAAGCTGGTTCAGTTTTGTTTTTACATCAATTAGTTCCTCATCGATCACTTGAAAATTTATCTGATGATGTAAGATGGAGTGTTGATCTAAGATTTCAAAATCCAAAAGATGAAGCAGGTTTTCATACTGGTTTAGTTGATCCAATCATAATGAGAAAATCGGAAGATCCAAGCTATACAGCTGATTGGGATTCTTGGTTTAAAGGTTATGAAGAACAACACACAAAATTTAGAGGAACTTCAAAAAAAGATCAATTTGACTCCACAGTTGATGGGTCATGGTTAGATCGTTGGGATAATTAATTTAATTATCAAGCATGGAAGTTAATCTCGATGATTGGTACAGACCAGAAGTCGATAGAAAAACATTAAAATTCTTGAGTAAGAGAAGAGATCTTCCAGGACTAATACATTTTTTCTTATATTTTTTATCTTTATTTATTTCAGGATATTTAGCATATGTAACTTTAGGTACTTGGTGGACATATTTATTCTTTTTTATTTATGGCACAATTTATGCGTTTAGTGTAGCGAACTGGCATGAAACTGTTCATCGAACTGCCTTTAGGACTCGTTGGATAAATGAATTTTTTTATCATATCAGTTCTTTCATGTGTGACTTTGAAGGTTTTAGATGGCGTTGGAGTCATACTTTTCATCATTCAAAAACTTTACAAACAGAAGATGATTATGATCACGAAATACAAGTATCAAGACCGATAGAATTATTTGCATTCTTTTTGAATTTTATACCTCTTACAGATTTATTATACCCACATAAATTAATTAAGTTTGAAGTTCTAAAACATGCTTTTGGAAAATTCACTCCAGTTATTGATATAACAGCGCCTAAAGAAGAAAAGAAAAAAATTCTTTGGAACTCAAGACTATATGTCTTTATTTGGGTATCAGTAATTGTATATTCTTTTTACATTGGCTCTTTCCTACCAATAATTTATATAATTTTACCTACCTATATTGGGAAGCCAATTTGGTTTGCTGTAAATGTGACTCAACACCTAGCTGCTAAAGTTGATACAAAAGATCACCGCTTAAGCACTTACTCTGTGAGAATAAATCCAATATTAAGTTTTTTATATTGGCATATGGAATATCATCTAGAACATCATATGTTTCCAATGATTCCTTCATATAATTTAAAAAAATTACGAAAAGAAATTGATAAAGAATTACCACAACCTTTTACGAGTCTTTTTGATTTTTATAAAAAAGTTTTGCCAGCTGTCATAGCTTTAGCAACTGATCAAAATAAATATTATAAAGTGAAGTTAAATAATTAATCTACCAAGAACCAGAATTTTCCATAGACTTCCATGGTTCTTGTTCAGGTAAAGATTCTCCTTCTTGTAAGATCTCAATAGAAATTCCATCAGGAGAGCGAACAAAAGCCATATGTCCATCACGAGGTGGTCTATTAATTGTGACGCCGTTGTTCATTAATTTTTCACATACTTCATAAATATTGTTAACACTGTAAGCTAGATGACCAAAGTTTCTTCCACCAGAATATTTTTCCGGATCCCAATTGTAGGTTAATTCAAGAAGACCTGTTCTTTCATCACTATTTTCAGCGGCTAAAAATATTAGGGTGAAACGACCTTTTTCATTGTCAACTCGTCGCACCTCTTTTAATCCAAGTTTGTTACAGTAAAAATCTAGAGAAGTATCAATGTTCTCAACCCTCACCATTGTGTGTAAATATTTCATAAAAACTAATAAATATTAACACAATTTTAAATTTATTTTCAATTGTTATTTTGCTTAATTCACGTAAAATAAAATGCAAATAGGGAGGAATTAATGAAGAAGAAAAAAGAATTAAAAATCTCTAGACGTACAGTTATGAAAGGAGCTCTTGCTGCGGGTGCAATGATGTCAGCAGGATCTATACCTTCAAAACTATTTGCTGGAGAATTTAATATTCCTGATCCACTAAAACCATTACCAACAACTGGTGGTAATATGCGATGGATTGATAGTGGTGACATGAAAGGTGTCTTTTGGAAAAAATTATTTCCAGAATATGCAGCTTCAAGAGGTATCACTATTGAATATGATGGTTTGCCATGGAAAGAAATAAATAAAATTGTTCCAATTGCTATAAGAAATGGAACTGTTCATGATGTATTCCAACTACCGATAGGAATGGATCCGGGTGTTGCAGTATCTGAAGGCTGGGTGCAACCATGGGATGACTACATTGAAAACATCGACGAATGGTTAGGTGCGTTTCCTAGTGGTGTTTATCTTCCTGGTGTCAACCAATTCAATGGAAAGACCTATGGAACATGTTTAACAGCAAATAAGAGAACGGGAACTTGTCTTCTGTATAGTGAAAAATATATGAGTGAAGCTGGTTATGATCCTCAAGCTGGTCGTATGACATATTCTGAAATCAGAGATGCTGCTAAAAAAATTACTAAAAATGGTAATGGTCAGTATTATGGTTGGATCATTGGTGGAAACCAAGTTAATCGATGGGAAGATGTTGTCCATACATTTGGTCAAGTAGGTGGAGCACATAGTGGAAGAGGTGGTTTTACAAATAGACATATTAACTTCCAAAATGGTAAATTCCAAATTGCATCTGATCAATATATGGAAGCAGTTGAATTACTTCTTCAATTAAAATCAGATGGTAGTGCTTTCCCAGGAGTTATGAGTATGAATGCTCCTCAAGCTAGAGCTTTGATGCCACAAGGTGCAGCAGGAATGATATTCCAGGGTCCTTGGTGTATTGGAGTTTGGGGAAGAGATGCTCCAGATTGGAAATATGGTATTGCAAGTGAACCAGTTCCAGATGGAAAAGAAGCACAACCACTTTACATTGCAGAAGGTGGATCGAATACATTTTGGTTAAGTGCCAATAGTACGATGGGACCATTTGCCGGTGACCTGATTAGATTTATGGGAACTGAGCAAGGTCAAATTTACTGGGCACAAACTGTTGGTGCCGCAGATCCAGCTGTTAATCCAGATGCAGTTGCTAAAGCTGGTTTAACCGGACCATCAGCACAAGCTTTATCTATGTTTGCTGAAAACATACTTGTTGGACCTAATCCAATTGTAAGAAATAAAGATGTTGGTATTGTAGCTGCAAAGTCTAGAGTACCAGATCCTTCTTTGGCTCTAGTTATTCAAGGGTTGTATACTGGACAACTTAAAGGTGTGGAAGCACAGCTTAAAGATTGTAATCAAAGGTATGAAGATGCTCTTGATAAAGCTGTTGAAGAGGCAAGAGCAGACGGTGCTAATGTAACTCGTGATGATTGGGTCTTCCCTAACTGGGATGTATACTCAAATTACGGTGCTGAAAAGTATCAAGAACTTTAAACAAAATATCTAAAGGCGAATTTTTTAAATTCGCCTTTTTTTACTATGCACAAAAAACCTCTATCTAAACAAATATATGATGCAAGATGGTGTTACTTATTTGTTTTACCATGCTCAATTCTTACAGGAATGTTTGTCATTTATCCGATTGGAATGTCTTGGTACTTTTCTTTATTAGATTGGAGTGGTTTTACAAAAGAAGCAAAATTTATCGGCCTTCAAAATTATTATGAAGCTGTCAATGATGAATTTTTTTGGGATGCATTTATTCGTTCTTTTATTTTTATGTTTGGAACAGTTCCAGTAAAAATAGTTTTAGGTTTCATTATTGCAGTATTTTTAAATAATCAGGTTTTAAAACTTGCCCCTTTCTTTCGTACTGTAATCTTTATGCCTGTAGTTACTGCAATTGCTATCATTGGTATTGTAATGACTTTTGTATTTAGCCCTTTTAATGGACCTGCGAATAAATTTTTAATGTCTACTAATTTAACTTCTGCTCCAATTGATTTTCTTGGAAACCCAGATACAGTGCTTCCAACTGTAATGGGAGTATATGTTTGGAAATGGTTAGGGATAACTATGATGTATTGGCTTGCTGCTTTACAAACAGTTCCTCAAGATGTTTACGATGCAGCAAAAATTGATGGAGCTGAGGGATATAGATTATGGGTCCATATTATTTTACCAATTGTATTACCTTTTGCTATTGTCATTATTCTTGTGGAGGCAGTTGGAGCGCTAAATGTTTTTCCTTTAATTGAAACTATGACTGCTGGAGGACCATTCTTTAGTAGTGAAGTTATGGAAATATATATTTTTAGAACAGCTTTTGTAACTGACTCTGGCACAATGCCTAGGCTTGGATACGCTTGTGCTGCAGGAGTATTTTGGGGCGTTGCTGTTTTATTTATTACAGTACTTCAGGGATTATGGATGAGGAGAACTCGAAGAATATGAGTAGATACTTAAATTTTATTGCTGAAAAAAACCAAGTTAAGTATTTAATTATAACTATTGCTTTTATTATTTTCTCTTTTTTTTGGATCTATCCATTACTGTGGGTACTTTCAGCCTCTTTCAAAACTGATTTTGAAATTTGGGGAGGCTTAGGATTAATCCCTGATCGCCTAGTTTGGGAAAATTTTGAAAGAGCATGGTTTGGCGCAAATATGGGTAGGTATTTTTTTAATACCCTTATTATTACAGTTGTTTCTGTAATTATAGTTGTCGTAACAACTGGTATGTTTGGTTACGTAATTGGAAGATATTCTTTTCCAGGAAAAAAAATACTAATTGGCATTTTAATTAGTACAATTTTTATTCCTCAAGGTTACACAATTATTCCTGTTTTTGATTTATTAAACAATTTAAATATTTCTAAAAACTTAATTGGACTAACACTCGCAACAGCAGGGCACACCCCTGTAATTTATATTTTATTGTTTGCAGGATATTTTTCGAGAGTTCCTGTAGAGCTTGAAGAAGCAGCTAAAATGGATGGAGCGGGTTTTGTTCGAACATTTATTTCAATCATGTTACCTTTAACAAAACCAGTAGTAGCTACAGTTTCTATTTTACAAGTTTTACATGCATGGAATGATTTTTTATTACCAGTCGTCATTACATTAGGTAATCCCGATATACGAACACTATCCGTAGGTGTGTACGCTTTTAAAGGTGAGTACTTTGTCGATTGGTCTGGTATGGCAGCTGCATCTGTCATAACTATTTTGCCTATAATTGTTTTATTTTTGTTTATGCAAAAATATTTTGTTGAAGGTGTTCAAGGAGCTGTAAAAGGGTAAACATGAAAAGACCAAATATTTTATTAATAACTTCCGATCAACAGCATCACGATACAATTGGAAAATTTAATTCAAAAATACAAACACCGTATTTAGATAAGCTTTGTGATGAGGGAATGAATTTTACAAGAGCTTATTGTCCATCACCAGTTTGCACACCTTCAAGAGCAAGTATTATTACTGGACAATATCCGTCTTCTCATGGAGCTTGGACAATAGGAGTTAAATTAGATGAAGAAGTAGAAACTATTGGAGAACTTTTATACAAAAATGGATATTCTACTGGGCTAATAGGTAAAGCACATTTCCAGCCATTAACTTCAGTTCCAGGTCAGGAGTCTATAGAAGGACAACCAACTTTAAGAGATTTAGAGTTTTGGAAAAATTTTAAAGGACCTTGGTATGGCTTTGAACATATTGAGCTAGCACGTAATCATGCAGATGAAAGTCATGTAGGTCAACATTATGCAATTTGGATGGAACAAAACGGTCTTAGTGATTGGAAAGAGTATTTTCAACCAGTACCTGGTGAAACTTCTAAATATGCCCCTCCTATTGCTCGTGAATATGACTACTGGGCCAGACCGGATAGGGTTTGGAAATTAGATGAAAAACATCATTATACAAATTGGACAGCCGAAAGATCAATTGAATTTTTAGATCAACAAAAAGATGACAAGCCATTTTTTCTTTGGACAAGTTTTCAAGATCCACATCCACCGTATGTATTAAGCCAACCATGGGCATCAATGTATAATCCAGAAGATATGTCACCTGGAACACTAAAAGAAGGTGAACATGAATTAAATCCACCACATTTTGGAAAAACACAAACGACAAATCCTGATTTCGAAAATTGGCATTCACCATTTAACGCTCATGGATGCATGAGCCATCTTTATCCAATGGAAGAATTAAAAAAAGACATGGCAATCTATTATGGCATGGTTAGTTTTATGGATAAGAATATTGGAAAAATAATTAATAAGTTAGATCAAATGGGTGAACTTGATAATACCATAATTATTTTTACTACTGATCATGGTCACTTTATAGGACAGCATGGCTTAATTGCTAAAGGACCTTTCCACTATGAAGATATGCTCCGTTTACCATTTATTGTTAGATGGCCAAATAAAGTTCCTCAAAATTCATCCTCTTCATCTTTATTAAGTTTAGTTGATCTCGCGCCAACATTTTTAAAAGTCGCTGGCATTGATATACCAATTCAAATGCAGGGAGTTGATCAAACGGATGTATTTTATGGTAACAAGGAAAGTATCCGTTCACATATATTCGTTGAAAATAGACATAATCCAAGAATGCCACATTTAAAAACTTACATAAATGATAACTATAAAATTTCTATTTACCGAGAAGCTAACTACGGTGAACTTTTTGATTTAGAAAATGATCCAAACGAATATAATAATTTATGGGATAATACAAACGCACAAACATTAAAAAAAGATTTATTATTTAAGTTTGCGCAAGCCACATTAAAAGATGAAACATCAAAAATGAAAAGAGTTTCAGGTGCTTAATTAAGAAAGGATAAAGATGAGAATTTTATACGTAGACATAGACTCTTTAAGACCTGATCACTTAGGATGTTATGGTTATCATAGAAATACGTCTCCTACGATTGATTCAATAGCAAAAGAAGGAGTCAAGTTTACAAATTTTTATTCGACTGACACACCTTGTCTACCTAGTCGAACTGCTTTGTTTGGCGGTAATTTTGGTTTCAAAACTGGAGTTGTTAATCATGGCGGTGAATTCTCTGATATTGCTCCTAGAAAAAATATTTGGAATAGAGAATTTAAAGGCGGCTTAAGAGGAGAATATGCTTTTACATCTCTTGGAAAAGTTCTTCGAGATGCAGGATATTATACAGCAAGTATCAGTCCTTTCCCTGAAAGACATACAGCTTATCAAGTTTGGTTTGGTTTTACCGAAACGTATGACACTGGAAAAGGTGGTTTAGAAAATGCTGATGAAGTCTACCCTGTTATAAAAAAGTGGTTAGAAAATAATGGAGAAAAAGAAAATTGGTTCTTACATGTAAATATGTGGGATCCTCATACTCCGTATGATACGCCTGAAGATTTTGGAAATCCTTTTAAAGATGATCCTATTGAAGAATGGGTGACAGAAGAATTAATTAAAAAACAAAGGAATAGTTTTGGACCGCATAGCGCTAGAGAAGTTCCAGGATTTGATGAAGATCTTGGAGGAAAGTATACAATGGGAGTGGGCGAAATTAAAAATACTTCTGATGCTAAAGAACAAATTGATGCATATGACACTGGAATTAAATACGCAGATTTTTATTTAAATAAAGTTTTTGAAGATTTAAAAAAAATGAATCTTTGGGATGATACTGCGATAATTATTTCAGCAGACCACGGAGAAAATCAAGGTGAGTTAAATGTATGGGGAGATCACCAAACAGCTGATCATATAACTAATAGAGTTCCATTAATAATTAGATGGCCGGGGATAACAGATACAAATAAAGGAAGTACTGTAGAAAATAAATTTTATAATTTAGATTTAACTTCAACTATTTCTCAAATTACTTCATCTTCTCAACCTGACAGATGGGATGGTATTAATTTCACTGAAAATTTAACAAATAGTAAATCATCAAATGGAAGAGATTATTTAGTTATTAGTCATGGTGCTTGGAGTTGTCAAAGATCTGTAAGATGGGATAATTGGTTACTAATCAGAACTTACGATACTGGTTTAAAAGATTTTCCAAAATATATGCTGTTTGATATTGAAAAGGATCCGCATGAGTTGAATAACCTAGCAAATCAGCATAAAGATCTCCTAGCTCACGGAATGTTTTTAATCGATGAGTGGATTGAAGAAAATATGTATGAGGCTGATAGAGGAGATCCACTTCAAGGTGTAGTTAGAGAAGGTGGTCCTCATCATGCAAATATTTATTCAAAAGTCTGGAATACATATGTTGAGCGTCTTGAAAAAACAGATAGAAAAAAACACGCCGACAATCTTAGGAAATATAAAGGAAAACCTTTTAGTAAATAAATCTAAATCATAATGAATATTAAATCTAAACCAAATATTATTGTATTTTTTACTGATCAACAACGCTGGGATACTTCTGGTTTACATGGCAATCCATTATCCTTGATGGAGAACTTCGATCATTATGCAGTCGAAGGTACACATCTTTATAACTCATTTACATGCCAACCAGTTTGTGGGCCTGCAAGAGCTTCATTACAATCAGGAATGTATGCAACAAAAACTGGATGTTATAAAAATAGAATACCTTTAAAAAAAAATATTAAAACTCTTGCAAAACATTTATCAAAAGAAGGATATGCTACTGGATATATTGGAAAGTGGCACCTCGGCTCATCTGAACCGGTTAAAAAAGAGGATAGAGGTGGTTATGATTATTGGTTGGGATCAAATCTTTTAGAATTTACTTCCAATGCTTATGAAACATATGTTTATGATGGACAAAATAAAAAAGTATTTCTTCCAGGATATAGAGTTGATGCAATAACTGATGCAGCTATAAATTTTATAAAACTAAATCAAAAAAAACCATTTTTTCTTTTTGTTTCTCTTATTGAGCCACATCACCAAAACAATACAGATGATTATCCACCACCTATTGGATACAGAGAAAAATATACAGGTAAGTGGTCTCCTCCAGATCTTTCATCTCTGGTTGGATCTTCTCCTCGACATTTAGGAGGTTATTATGGAATGGTGAAGAGAATAGATGAAGCTTATGGAAGAATGATTGATGTAATTAAAAGCTTAAAATTATTTGATGATAGTGCAATTATTTTTACATCAGATCATGGAAATAATTTTAAAACACGAAATAGAGAATATAAACGTTCATGTCATGAAAGTTCAATACGGGTTCCTACTTCTTTAATTGGAAATGTTTTCCAGCAAGGTGGACGTATAAAAGAACTAACCCATATATTAGATATTCATGCAACAATCTTAGATTTGGCAAAAGTCAAAAATACCTCTCATTGTGATGGTAGATCAGTATTGCCATTGGTAAATAAAACATCAAACAAATGGGAAAACGAAATTTTTGTTCAAATAAGTGAGAGTCAATTAGCTAGAAGTTTAAGAACTGAAAAATGGAAATATTGTATTGCTGATCAAGACTCTAATGGGAGTGATAAACCTTCATCTAATCAATACACAGAAACAAATCTATACGATCTTGATGCTGATCCGTATGAATTAAATAACTTAATTGGTATTAGTACTTTTGATGAAATAACAACGTCCTTAAGAAAAAAGATTAAAAGTAAAATTAAAAAAGTTGAAAATATAACAACTAAAATTACAAAAGCTAAAAATGTAAATAATCCTGGTCAAATGGGATTAAATCCTGATTCTTTTCATAGATTAAAGAAAAAACTTTAATAATTATTTTTTTCGTATTAGTCTGGTATTTATGAAAACAGTTTTTCTTTTATTTGATTCATTAAATAAAAGAATGTTAAATTCTTATGGTGGTAAATATATTGAAACACCAAATTTTAACAGATTAGCAAAAAAATCAGTTCAATTTAATAATCATTATATTGGTAGTATGCCCTGTATGCCGGCAAGACGTGATATGCATTCAGGTCGATTAAGTTTTCTTCACCGTGCATGGGGTCCATTAGAACCATTTGATAATTCATTTCCAGAAATCTTAAGACTAAATAATACTTATACCCATCTTGTGACTGATCATTATCATTACTTTGAAGATGGTGGCGCAACCTATCATAATAGATTTAACTCATGGGATTTTATTAGAGGACAAGAGAGTGACCCGTGGAAAGCCATGGTTCAACCACCACTTGAAAAATTAAGAGAAAAATATCATCAATCACAATTAAATTTAACTGATAGGGAAACAGGTTATTATCATTACGCAATCAATAGTGAATTTATTAAAGAAGAAAAAGATTTTCCTTCAGTTAAATGTTTTGAATCTGGTTTAGACTTTATAAATATTAATAAAGATGCTGATAATTGGTTTCTTCAACTGGAAACTTTTGATCCTCACGAACCTTTTTTTGCGCCAGAGCGATTTAGAGAAAAACTAAAAACAAATTATACTGGTCCAAGATTAGATTGGCCTCAGTATGATAGAGTGAAAGAAACAGATGATGAGGTTGCAGAGTTAAAAGCCAATTACATTGCTTTAGTTGGTCTATGTGATTATTTACTTGGTACGGTTTTAGATTATTTTGATGAAAATAATTTATGGAATGACACTGCATTGATTTTAACTACAGATCATGGTTTCATGCTTGGAGAACATGATTGGTGGGCTAAAAACAGAATGCCTTTGTATAATGAAATTGCAAATATACCTTTTTATTTTTATCACCCGGAATACAAACAATATTCGGGTGAGCAAAGAAATGTTGTAACTCAAAATATTGATTTGATGCCAACATTCATGACAATGCATGGTCATAATCTTCCTAAAGAGGTTAAAGGTAAATCACTATTAAATTTTTTAGATATAGATAGTGAAAATGAACATTTCGCTTTGTATGGATATTGGGGCGGGGGAATAAATATATCAGATGGAAATTATACATATTTTCATTTTCCAGAAAATTTTGATCAATATGATAGAAGTAGATTTCAATATACATTGATGCCAACCAATATGAGGCAATTTTTTTCACATGAAGAGTTACAAACTGCCACAATGCATGAGCCATTTAACTTTACAAAAAATATTCCAGTAATGAAAGTTAATAGAATTCTTAGAAAATCAGATCCACATAAATCATTAGAAGATACTAAATGTGCTCTTTATAATTTGAAGGATGATCCTGGCCAATTAAATCCCATTAATGATGAAGATTTGATAAACAAATATAAAAATCTTATGCTGAATGAAATTAAAGCATATGATCCACCAAAGGAATTGTTAAACAATTATTTTAAAGAAAACTAAATGACCAAAAGACAAAAAGTTTTAGTTCTTTATTTGAAGTTTCCAAGTCTAGAAGCTGAAGTTATTTCATGGGCTACTTTTGATGGTACTGGTCAAAAACTCCATATGACAGGTGATAGTGATGAGCCTCCTTATCCTACAGGCCTCGACGCCTTATTAGATGGATGGAGATTATTTCAATCAAGTCAAGCCATTCCAGAGCATCCAGGAGAAGAATTTAGGACTTCATATTTAAAACATGAATTTTTTTTTGAAAAAATAGAAGAAGGAGATTTTTAAGATGGTACAATTATTGTCAACTGAGCAAATGGCAGAGTTTGCAAATAGTGGATGCTTATTTTTTGATGGATTAATTGATAATGAAACTAATAAAGAATTTTTAAACGATATTGGACATACAGATATTGAAAACGTTGATAATATGCAAAAGTATTTTCAAAATATTAAAGCCTCTAGTAGCATTCCAAGAATTCCTGCAGGAACACCACTCAAGAATGCTTATCCACACAAATCTCCTTTAGAAAAAATTTTCCAAAATGAAGTTGTCGCAGGAGCAATTAATAGTTTAGTTGGATCCGAGGCTGTAGTTGATCATCAATTTCTTCATCTAACATTCCCAACAAAATACTTTAAAAAAACTAATCAAAGACAGATGTCTCAGGTTAATCATCAAGACAGTACAATCGATCCAAGAATTACATTTGATATTCAATTATTCTATTTTCCGACTGATGTTACAAAAGAAATGGGTGGAACAAGATATCACCCTGGTACACATCTCAGAATTGTAAACGAAATGGGAATTGCTAAATATCAAAATATTAAAGGACAGAAAAATATAGTTTGTAAGGCAGGAACAATTGGGATCTTTCATAATGGCTTGTGGCATGGTGCAGGTGTTAATTTTTCAGATGAGATTAGGTACATGTTCAAAGTAAGATTGCAACCAACAGAAAAACAGGAATTATTATGGGATCCTGAAAAAAAATATAAACCACTTCCTAATAAAGCATTATATTGGACAGATGAAAATCAAGAAAAAACAGTTAATGATATTTTAATGAAATCATATCCTTGGCAAGAAGCAGATACAAATCGATTAGATAAAATTAATACAATTAAGTTCTGGAGAATGCTTACTGGTAATAAAAATTTAGATATTGATTATTGGCTTACTAGAATTGAGAATGAATTATATTAGTTAAAATCTCTTTCATCACCTTTTAAGGGAACAACATCACAAGTTTCTTGATACCATGATAACATTTTATCTTTTAGTTTCTTAAGTTCTGATGCATATTGCGTATCATCGATAACATTATGTATTTCGCCAGGATCTGAAATTAAATTATAGAGTTCATCTTTCTCGTAAGCTCTTTTTATATATTTAAATTTTTTATTTCTACACATTGTAGCCTTGGTATGCATTAAAATTTCATCTTCCTTACCCTGTAGACTTACTCTAGGATAATAAAGACCATGTGGTAGTTGTAGACTCTGGTTTTCACTAGCTTGTCTTTCTAATCTAAGTCTACCCCCCTCAGTAAATACCTCTTCTCTATGATTATCAACCTTTTGATCGATAAAATTTTTAATACTCTTTCCAAAATGCCAATAAGATGGTTCTATATTACTATAGTCATATATTGTACCAGCCACATCAATCAATTCAATCATTGTGTCACTTACACCATTAAGTGTATTCTCACTTTTAGGCGGTTTAATTATTAGAGGAACATTAGTTAGACAATCTTGAAAAGTATTTTGAGTTTTTTCAACGAGATTGTAATCACCAGTGAAATCACCATGATCTGATAGGAAAATAATTAAGGTATCATCATACAAATTATTTTTTTTAAGTTGATTTACTAAAAGACCAAATTGATAATCAACTCTTGCACACATACCAAGATAAACAGCTCGTAATTCATTCCAACGATCATCAGTCCAATTTTGCATTTGTTGACCATCCATTATTCCTTTTAAAAGACTTGGTTTGTCTTCCCATGTTTTGTATTGATATCTTTCAGGAATTATATTTCTATCAATCGAAGAAAACCATGGATCTTCAACGCAGTAAGGCGGATGCGGGTATCCTAGTGGTAAAAATAAACAGAATGGTTTTTCTTTTTTATAATCTTCAATAAAATCTAATGCTCCATAAACCATGGACCAATCATCATCGAAATAAATATCTTTATCTTTTTTGTCTAATTTTCCTTTAAAGAAGCTATAATAATTATCTCCATCTTCAGGACCTCTCCATGATAAATCTCCCCCATGAGTACCTGGTTGTTGAGCATAGTCCCATTTCTTAAAATCATTATCTGTTGGCTCAAAATAAATATCACAATGGTTACGATATCCTTCTTGTCCAGCTATCAAGTCATTTTTTCCGCCCCACCAAATAAAATAATCTTTATTTTTTAATTCTGATAATATGCTCGAATCACCTTTATCAGTATGTAGCATGTAATGCATCGTTCTATGACCGTGAACATGTGGGTACCAACCAGTCATAAATGAGCAGCGACTTGGCGTACAAACAGTAGCTTGGCAGAATGCATTCTTAAATGCAATTGCATCATTATTTATAATATTATCTAAATTTGGTGTTTGAGCTCCAGGATACCCTAGATATCCAAGCATATCCCCTCTCCATTGGTCAGGATTAAATATGAGTATGTTAGGACGTTTATTTGTCATTACTATTTAGTAATATTACATCATTATAATTAATAATTGTTTTAAATTATCATAATTATTTTGGTTTAATATAAAATTTCTTAATGTTATAATTCAACTATAGAAAATTTAAGGGAGGAATAAATGAAATTATTACTAAAAATATTTTTTTCATTAACATTTTTGACATTCTATAGTTCTGCAAATGCAGATACTATAAAATGGCTTCACTTATTTGGAGAAGACTCAAGTCAATATCCTAACATGGTTAGGGCTGCGGAAGAATTTGAAGCTAAAACAGGACACACTGTTGTTATGCAGTATTTAGAAAACGAATCTTTCAAAGCTAAACTACCAACAATGCTTCAATCTAATGACAGACCAGATATATTTTATAGTTGGAGTGGTGGAGTTATGTATGACCAAGCTAAAGCTGGTTTCTTAAGAGATATCTCAGATGTTGTTCCAGATAGTTATTTAGATACTGTTAGTGCAGCAGCAGCAGATGCTTTTACTTTTGAAGGTCAAAGAGTAGGTCTACCTTTACAGGTATCGCAAGTTGCTTGGTGGTATAATAAAGATCTTATTAATCAAGCTGGTGTTGATGTTTCAAACATAAAAGAATGGGATGATTTAATTAGTGCTGTAAAACAAATTCAAGCAGCAGGAATTACTCCTATTTGTATGGGTGGTAAAGATAAATGGCCTGTTCACTTTCTTTGGACACACTTACACATAAGAAATGGTGGAAAAGATTTATTCCTTGAATCACTAAATAATGGTGGTTGGGATAGACCAGAATACTTAAAATCAGGCGAGCAAATGCTTGAGCTAGTTGCTCTAGAACCTTTTCAAAAAGGATTTTTAGCACACACCTGGCCAGATCAAGCAGGTTTCTTTGGAGACGGAAAATGTGCAATGGCCCTTATGGGTAACTGGATGTATGGTTCTCAAAAATCTAACAGTGCAAGCGGTGAAGGTTTAGGAGATGATAATATGGGAATGTTTAACATGCCAATGACTAGTGGTGGTCTTGGAGATGCTGGAGATACACTTGGCGGTATAAATGGTTGGTTGTTCTCAAGTAGTGCTCCAGACTCAGCAGTTGAATTTATGATGCATTATGTATCTTTAGATATCCAAAAGGAAGATGCTGCAAATGGTGCTTATATACCTATCGTAAAAGGTGCTGATGTATCTCTTACAAATCCTTTCTTGCAACAAGTTGCTCAAAATATCTCTAACTCAGAATATCATCAAATATTTTATGATCAGTTCTTAGGTGCAGATATTGGTAGGGTTGTAAATGACGTTTCTACTGATTTAGCGGCAGGAATTATTACTCCTGAAGAAGCTACTCAAGCTGTTCAAGAAGCCTGGGAATTTAATCAATAACATAAATATCAGGGCTCTTTTAATAAAGAGCCCTGATTATTACTATGAGATCAGCAAAACTTGATGCGCTACTAAGTAGGTATTATACAATAATAATTTTCTTAATACCTGCTTTAACAATATTTACATTGTTTGTAGTACTTCCAATAGGAGAGGCTGCGTATTACAGTTTTTTTAGATGGAATGGCTATGGTGCACCTGAAAAATTTGTCGGATTTAAAAATTATGAATTTTTATTCAAAAATAGAGTGTTTATTTTATCACTCAAAAATAATTTTTATATAATTGCTATATCATTATTTGTTCAGTTACCATTTGCTCTTTTAATTGCATTAATGATCTCAGATAAATTAAGAGGAGCTGCTTTTTTTAGAACAATTTTCTTTCTTCCATTTATTTTAGCAGAAATAGTTACAGCGTTAATCTGGGCATACATCTATGATGGTAATTATGGTTTAGTTGCAGCAATTTGGGGATTTTTTGGTGCAGAGGCACCATTTGTTCTTGGTGATAAAGATTGGGCATTAGTTGCAATTTTAATTGTTATTTTTTGGAAATTTTTTGGAATTCACATGATGATTTATATTGCAGGATTGCAAGCTATTTCAAAAGAAGTATTAGAGGCAGCTAAAGTAGACGGGGCAGGTCCAATCACAACTGCTTTTAGAATTAAAATACCAATGCTTATTCCTACAATTAAACTTTCAGTTTTTTTATCATTGTTAGGCAGTTTACAGCTTTTTGATATTATTATGCCACTAACAGGAGGAGGACCTTCAAATGTAACACATTCGATGGTCTCTTATTTATATTACTTTGGTGTAATGCGTATGAAAGTTGGTTTTGGAAGTGCAGTTGGAGTTGTAATATTTTTAATTTGTTTATTTATTGCAATTGGTTATCAAAGAACATTGATGAGGGATGATAATGAAAACAAATTTTAGAACTTATTATTTATATCTTATTCTATTTTTTCTAGCAGGGGTCATTATTATTCCATTATACGTTTCTGTAATGGGAGGTTTTAAACATACTGGAGAATTAAGAACAAACTCTCTAGGCTTACCAATAGATTGGAAGTTTGAAAATTATATATCTCTTTTAGTTAATTCTGATTTCTGGCTTTTTTTATGGAACTCGACCGTATACGCAGTTGGAACTACTTTTTTTGTAGTTTTATTTGCCTCTATGACTGCTTTTGTTTTTGCTCATGTAAAATTTGCAGCAAATAAATTTCTTTATAATTATTTTTTATTAGGACTTATGTTTCCATTTGCAACTGCAATTTTACCTCTATTTTTAAGAGTTCGAGATTTTGGTTTATTGGGTACAAGTTGGGCAGTTATAATCCCACAAATTGCATTTGGACTTGGCTTTTCTATAATTCTTTTTCGTGGTTTTTTTAGGCAAATGCCAAAAGAGATCTTTGAGGCTGCTGTTTGTGATGGCTGTAGCTATATTCAATTTTATTTTAGGTTCACTCTACCACTATCAACACCTATATTAGCTACAGTTAGTGTTATTACTCTTACAGGAAGCTGGAATAATTATTTGCTGCCTCTTATAATGATTAATGATGAGTCACTTTACTCATGGCCAATGGGTATAATGGTTTTTAGAGGTGAGTACTTCACTGATTGGGGTAAAATATTAGCTTATGTTTCCCTAACACTTGTGCCAGCAGTAGCTTTCTTTTTTGCACTGCAAAAATATATCGTTGCTGGTTTAACGGGTGGAGCGGTTAAAGAATAGATTGGAATATATTATGAAGGTAGGTGTAATTGGTTGTGGAAATATAGCAGATATATACTTCCACAATGCAAAAAATTTTTTTAATAACTTCGAAATTATTGCTTGCGCAGATTTAAACCCTAAAGCATCAAAGAAATATTCTGAAAAATATGGAATAACAAATTTATCCGTTGATGAATTATTGTCTAATGAAGATATTCAATTGGTAATAAATCTTACCATTCCAAATGCTCATTTTGAAGTTTCAAAATCAATTTTAAATTCAGGTAAGCATTCATATTCTGAAAAACCAATTTCCATTGAATTTGACGAAGGTAAAGAATTATTAAATTTAGCTAAATCTAAAAATTTATATGTAGGTAGTGCTCCTGATACTTTTTTAGGTGCTGGAATACAAAAATCAAAGCAAGTCATTGAGGATGGTACAATAGGGGAAATAGTTTTAGGTAGTATCTCAATGGGTGTAGCGGGACATGAAATTTGGCATCCAAACCCAGACTTTTATTACAAATATGGGGGAGGACCAATTTTAGATATGGGACCATATTATTTTTCAGCATTAGTAAATTTATTAGGGCCCGTCAAAAGTGTCTATAGTCAATCTCGAACGGTTTATTCTCAAAGAGAAATTGGTAGTGGAGAGAGAAAAGGTGAAAAAATAGCGGTTGATATTCCAACAACTTTGATCTCTCAAATTGAATTCAGTAATGGAGCTTTAATTGATTCATTTTTTTCATTTGATGTTTACAAACATAATAAGTCACATATTGAATTATTTGGAACAAAAGGTGTTATTAATGTTCCTGATCCTAACATGTTTGGAGGAGAAATTAAAATTTGTGATGAAAAAAAATCAGATTGGAAAACTATTAAAACTGACAACATGAATCTAGGGCGTTTAAACACAAATCGAACAGGTGGAGAAAAAAACGACAAAGCAAACGAAGATCCAACATCTGCTAACTTTAGAGGAATCGGCGTTTGTGAAATGATTGACTCAATTAAAAAAAATAAAATTAATAGATGTAGTGGTGAATTAAGTCTTCATGTTTTGGAGATAATGCAATCAATTCTTAAATCTGCTAAAATTGATGAAAAAGTAAATTTAGAAAGTGTAATAAACATTCCCCAGTCTTTTTTAGATACAGAGAATGGGAAATTTTTAAAATAAGGGAGTAGTAAATGAAAAAAGCTTTAATAGTTTATGGAGGATGGCCTGGACACCAACCAGAAAAATGTAACGAAATTTTAACTGAAATGTTAGAGCCTGATGGTTATGAAATAAGATCTGAGTATTCAACTTCTGCATTTGCTCAAGATTACGTTCATGAAATGGACTTAATTATACCAATAGTTACGATGGCTTTTCATCACTCACCTAGTGGTGAAATTAAAAAGAACGAAGTGAATAATGTTGTAAAAGCAGTTGTAAATGGTTGTGGTCTTGCTGGGCATCATGGAGGAATGTGTGATGCTTTTAGACAATCAATTGATTGGCAATTCTTAACTGGTGGTCAATGGGTAAGTCATCCAAATGGTATTCATGATTATAAAGTTAATATAACTAAAAAAGATGATCCAATAATGGATGGTGTTGAGGATTTTGATTATCATTCTGAACAGTATTATATGCATGTAGATCCTATGAACGAAGTTCTTGCCACTACTACTTTCCAAGGCCACGAAATTTGGAAATTAGAACAAGAACCTGGAAAACCTGGTGATGATCAATATCAAACTGAATGGATCAAGGGTGTAGAAATGCCAGTGGTATGGAAAAGAAAAATCGGAAAAGGTAAAATTTTTTATACATCTCTTGGACATTTTGCACATGAATTAAATCACCCACAAATGAACAAAATTTATAAACGTGGTTTACTTTGGGCATCAAGATAGAGTAATATATTTTAGGAAATCATATGACAGAATATTTTAGTAAAATACCAGAAATTAAATTTGAAGGAGAAAATAGTTCTAACCCATTAGCATTTAAATTCTACGATGAAGATAAAATTGTTTTAGGAAAAACAATGAAAGAACATTTAAGATTTGCAACTTGTTACTGGCACACATTTACTTGGCCTGGCCTTGATCCATTTGGTGGTCAAACATTTGATAGACCGTGGATGCAAGCAGGTGATGAAATGAAAATGGCTGAAATGAAACTTGATGCTGCATTTGATTTTTTCACTAAAATAAAAACACCCTTTTTCTGCTTTCACGATAGAGATATTTCTCCTGAGGGCTCAAATTATGCTGAAACACAAAAAAACTTTTTCCATATTATAGATTTAATGGAACAAAAAATTAATGACTCGGGAATGAAGTTACTTTGGGGAACAGCAAATGCTTTTTCTCATAAAAGATATATGAGTGGCGCATCTACCAATCCAGACCCAGAAGTTTTTGCTTATAAAGCTGCACAAGTGAAAGATTGTATGGACGCAACTTTAAGACTAGGTGGACAAAACTATGTTCTTTGGGGTGGTAGAGAAGGATACGAAACTATTCTTAATACTGACATGGTAAGAGAAACAGATAATCTTCAAAGATTTTTAGAATTAGTTGTTAATTATAAACACAAGATAGGATTTAAAGGTCAAATTTTATTGGAACCAAAGCCTCATGAACCAACTAAACATCAATATGATTTTGATTCTGCAACTTGCTTAGCCTTTTTACGAAAAGCTGGTTTAGAAAATGAGATTAAACTCAATGTTGAAGTAAATCATGCTACATTATCTGGTCACAATTTTGAACATGAAATTGCTTATGCAACTTCAAATAAAGCATTAGGTAGTATTGATATTAATAGAGGTGACACTCTATTAGGATGGGATACTGATCAGTTTCCAAATAATCCTGCTGATTTACTTATGTCATTTTATTTTATCTTTAAGAATGGTGGTTTAGGCCAAGGAGGAATGAACTTTGATGCAAAAATAAGAAGACAATCTATTGACCCTGAAGATTTATTTCATGCTCATGTTGGAGGAATGGATGTTTGTGCAAAGACACTGATAGCTACTGAAAAACTTATGAATGATAATGTTATTCCTAAGTTTATTGAAGATAGGTATTCTGATTGGAATGACAATCTAGGACAATTTATTCATAATAAAGATACTGGATTAGATGATATTAACAAAAAAGTAATTAATGATAATATTGAACCAGAACCTCGTTCAGGAAGACAAGAATATCTTGAAAATATCTTAAATAAATATTTATAGTTACTAACCATAAGTTTCTATACTAATTGATTTATAAATATTATGAAAATTTATAAATTAGACACTGAATCAGGTTTTGAAAAATTAGACCTATGTCTAGCGATAGGCAACTTTGATGGAATACATAAAGGACACCAAGAAATCATAAATAAAATTAAAGAGATTGCATCAAACAATAATTTATTATCTTCAATAATGAGTTTTAATCCTCATCCTCGTATTTTTTTTAATCAAATTAATGAACCTTTTAATATTTATACCCAAAAAGATAAAATAAATTTTCTTGAAAAATTGGGTCCAGATATATTTATAGATTTTTCTTTTGATAACAATTTATCAATATTATCAGCTGATGATTTTGTAATTAAAATACTTATTGATAAATTAAATATTAAATATTTAGTTATAGGTAAAGATTTTAAATTTGGTAAAGACAGAAAAGGCAATTTTGAAACCTTAGAAAAATATGTTGAGCAAAAAAAATTTGATATTCATCTTATTGACCCAATCATGCTTGCTGATAAATCAGATAAATATTCATCTTCAATAATTCGATCACAAATAAAAGATGGTCATATAGAAGATGTTGCAGAGTCTTTAGGCAGGCCTTGGCATATGCATGGAATAATCATTGAAGGTGATAAAAGAGCTAGAGAAATAAATTTTCCGACTGCTAATATGATACCAGATCAACATATATTACCAAAAAGAGGAGTCTACTGTGTAGAAGTACTTTTAGAAGGAAAAAAATATAAAGGTGTTTCTAATTTTGGCTTAAGACCAACAGTCGATGGAAGCAAACTCCTTCTAGAGACACATATGTTTAATTTTAATGAAGAAATATATGGTAAAGAATTGACTGTTGAATTCCTTACATTTATTAGATCTGAACAAAAATTTAACAATTTTGAACAACTGACCAAGCAAATCAACAAAGATATAAATAAAGCAAAAGTATATCATCAACTGTAATGGAATATAAAGATACAATTTTTCTTCCCAAAACATCTTTTGAAATGAGAGCTAACCTTCCTTCAAAAGAACCTGCAATAATAGAGGAGTGGGATAAAGAAAATATTTTTAAAAAGCTTAGAGATAAATCCAAAGGTAGAGAAAAATTTGTTCTTCATGATGGTCCACCATATGCAAATGGACATATTCATATGGGTACAGCTCTTAATAAAATTTTAAAAGATGTCATTGTGCGAACACAGCAAATGGCTGGTAAAGACTCTATTTATGTTCCTGGATGGGACTGTCACGGTTTACCAATTGAATGGAAAATAGAAGAAGAATATAGAAAAAAAGGAAAGAACAAGGATGATGTCCCAACTGTTCAATTTAGAAATGAGTGTAGAGAGTTTGCAGAAAAATGGATCCAGATACAAAAAAAAGAATTTAGACGACTTGGTGTGGAAGGGGATTGGGAAAATCCATATCTCACAATGTCAAATCAAGCAGAAGCACAAATTGTTCGAGAACTTGGAAAATTTCTCCTTGATGAAAGTTTGTATAAAGGAGCAAAACCAGTCCTCTGGTCTGTTGTAGAAAAGACAGCTTTAGCTGATGCTGAAGTTGAATATGAAGATCATACGTCAAACACTATATACGTTAAATTTTTAATTAAAAATTCTACTGATAAAGATTTAATTGATTCTAATATTGTTATTTGGACAACAACTCCTTGGACGATTCCAGGTAATAGAGCTTTGGCTTATGGTAAAGAACTAGATTATTCACTAATTGTTGCTGAAGAATTAGAAGAAGATAGTCTAGTCAAAAAAAATGATAAATTAATATTTGCTTCAGAACTTTTAGAAAGTGTAACTAAAGAAATTGGAATTAAACAATTTAGTATAAATAAGAAATTTAAAGGAGATAATTTATCTACTTGCGAATGTGAGCATCCATTTAAACAATTGGGTTATGATTTTATTGTAAAACCATTTCATGGAGACTTTGTAAATTTAGAACAGGGTACAGGAGTTGTACATATTGCTCCTGGACACGGAGATGATGACTATGTTTTAGGGATAGAAAATAATGTTGATATTATCCAGACAGTTCAAGATGATGGAAAATATAATCAACATGCCGTTGGTTTTGAAGGTGAGCATATTTATAAAGTAGATCACAAAATTGCAGATAAATTAGAAGAATTTTCAAAATTATTATTTAAAGGAACGCTTCGTCATAGCTACCCACATTCATGGAGGTCTAAAGCTCCTCTTATTTATAGAAATACTCCACAATGGTTCATTTCCATGGAAAAAAATAATTTAAGAAACATTGCTCTCAAATCAATTGATGAAACTATTTTCTATCCTCCTCAAGGCCAAACAAGGCTTAGATCAATGATTGAAACTAGACCAGATTGGTGTGTATCTAGACAAAGAGTGTGGGGAGTACCTTTACCATTATTTGTAAATAAAAAAACAGGTCAACCTTTAAGAGATGAAAATATTATCAATAGAATAGCTGATATTTATGAAAAAGAAGGAAGCAATACGTGGTTTACTGAAGATCCACAAAGATTTTTAGGGGATGAATATTCACTTGATGATTATGAACAGGTAAAAGATGTAGTTGAAGTATGGTTTGATAGTGGTTCTACACATGCTTTTTGTCTCGAACAAAGAGAAGATTTGAAATGGCCTGCATCAATGTATTTAGAAGGAAGTGATCAACATAGAGGTTGGTTTCACTCATCTCTTTTAGAATCTTCGGGCACAAGAGGCAAAGCACCTTACGAAAGTGTTCTAACACACGGTTTTGTTGTTGATGGAAGAGGACGTAAAATGTCTAAATCTTTAGGTAATGTTATTTCTCCAGATGATATTTTAAAAAAATATGGAGTAGATATTTTAAGATTATGGGTTGTTGCTTCTGATTATTATGATGATCTTAAACTTGATAATGCCATTCTCCAATCACAAGCTGAGTCTTATAGAAGAATAAGAAATACCTTTCGTTTTTTAATTGGCAATTTAAGTGATTTTACTGAAGAAGAAACTATTGATGAGAGTGAGTTTCCAGAGTTAGAAAAATATCTGCTTCATCGATTGTGGGAAGTTGATCAAGTTGTTCAAAAATGTGTATCAACATTTAACTTTCACTTAATGTTTACAACACTTTTAAACTTTTGTTCAAGTGATCTTTCAGCTTTTTATTTTGATATTAGAAAGGACACTATATACTGTGATAGTAAACATTCGATTAAAAGAAGATCTACTAGAACTCTATTAAATATAATTTTTAATTATTTAGTAAGATGGTTTGCGCCGTCTATTTCCTTTACTTCTGAAGAAGCCTGGAAAGCTATGGGAAATAAAGAAAGTATACACCTACAAGATTTTTTACAATGTAAAAATGAATATGAGGATAATCAATTAAATGAAAAATGGAATTTAATTAAAAATATTAGAAAAGTTGCTACTGGAGCAATTGAAAAAATTAGAGAAGAAAAAATCATTCGCTCAAGTCTTGAGGCACACATAGATATTTTAGTTTCTGCAGAGAGTTATAAAAAACTAGAGAAAGTAATGTTTGATGAAATTACAATTACTTCATCATTTTCTTTGTATGTAATTGACGAAAAATCCAAAGGTTTTTCTATTGAAGATATTTCTGATGTTATCGTCAAAGCTTCAAAGGTAAGTGGAGAAAAGTGTCAAAGATGTTGGAAATATGAGGCAAAGTTAATAAATGATGAAGTTTGTAACAGGTGTAATACTGTAATATTTAAGTGATTAAAACAGCAGTATTTATTTTTTTGATTTTATTAGATTTATTAACAAAATTTTTAATTCAGAATAATTTATTTTTAAATCAATCAATACAAATCAATGAATATTTTGATTTAGTTTATGTTCAGAACTTTGGTGTTTCTTTTGGTTTGTTTTCTGGTTATGTTTCTCATTGGATATTAATATTTATAGCCTTATTAGTTGTTATATTAATTTTTTATTTACTTATTAAATCAGATAAACAACTTGAAAAACTGGCTTATTTCTTTGTTATAATTGGGGCTTTGTCAAATATTATTGATAGATTGATAAATAGTTATGTTGTTGATTTTATCTTACTACATTATGATAATTTTTATTGGCCCGCATTTAATCTAGCAGATATTTATATTACAATTGGAATTATCATGTTAATAACGAGTATTTTTATAAAATCAAAAAAAGTAAAATGAAAAACGTTATTTTTGTAACAATCATTTCCTCATTTTTTCTATTCTCTTGTAATACTATAAGAAGTAGTGCGGGTGTAGAAAGAAAAGTAATCGATGAATACAATGTAGTTGAAAATCCTCCATTAGTAATCCCGCCAAATTTTAATTTACTACCACCTGATCAAATTGAATCAAAAGATATTGATGATACTGATAGTGAGCTTGCAAAGGAAATTCTCTTTGGTCTGGATGAAGAAAGTGATGAAACACCTTCTGAAAATTCTGTTATCGACAATATTTTAAAAGAAACTGAAGCAGATCAAGTAGATAATAGTATCAGGGAAGATCTTGATGGAAATTCAGAAGATGAAACAAGCCAAGATAATACAGATGTTGAAAGTGAAAATATAGAAGAGCCAAAAAAGAAGAAAAGATTTTTCTTCTTTTAATTTTATAAATGGAAATAAAATACTTTAATTCAAATTTTGATAAAATTACTCAAAATAAAGATACTGATCAAAGTATAACTAATTTAATAGAAAAACTTCCTTCTCTAAATATTGTTTCAGATAAAAATTTATTAGAAGAAACCATAAAAATTTCAAATCACTTTAAAGAGAAAAAAGAAAAAATAATTGTATTTGGTACAGGAGGTTCAAATTTAGGAGCTAGAGCATTAAATAATATTATTTCCAATAATAAAATTATCTTAGAATTTTATGATAATGTTGACCCTATTAATTTTGAAAAAAATTTTCAAAATATTAATTTTGAGCTAACTGGCTTTTTGGTTATTTCAAAATCGGGTACTACACCAGAGACATTATCTCAATTTTCATGTCTCTATCAAAAGGCAATAGAAGCTAACAAAGTTGAAGATTTTTTTTCAAATACTCTAATCATAACTGAATTTAAAGAATCACCACTTTATAAAATTGCAAAAGATAATAATTGTTTACTGTTAGAGCATCATAAAGATGTAGGAGGCAGATATTCTATATTTACCAATGTTGGTATAGTTCCTGCGATCATTTCTGGATTAAATATAGATGCACTTTTTGGTGGAGCATCTGAAGTAATTAATAATATTGATAATTACAAACCGTACGATCTAGGAAGATATTTAACTCAAAAAGAAAATGTAAAATTTACTAATAATGTTTTAATGACATATTCTGATTCACTTTATTTTTTTGGAAAATGGTATCTGCAACTTTGGGCAGAAAGTATAGGAAAAAATAATAAAGGTATTACAGCAATTCATTCAGTAGGGACTACTGATCAGCATAGTCAATTACAATTGTATTTAGATGGACCTAAAGACAAATATTTCACTTTTATCACTACAGATCATTCAAGTAAGGGCATAAAAATTAATAATGATATGTTTGAAGGTACTGCTATTGACTATTTTAAAGATAAAACAATGGGAGATCTAATGGAAGCTGAACAGCGTGCAACCATTGAAACTTTTAAATTAAATAATTTTAATTTTAGAGAAATCTATATTCCTAAAATAGATGAGCAAAACTTAGGTAAATTATTATCATTTAGTATAATAGAAACAATTGCTTCCTGTATGTATTTAGATGTTGATCCTTTTGATCAACCTGCTGTTGAACAGGGTAAAAAACTAACTAAAACTTATTTAAGATAATTTAAAAAAATAAATTATTGTTTTACCGTAAGTTTTTTTTTGAAGCAGATTTAAATTTTCTGGTACAATAATATTATCTTTCACACTAGTTTCCAAACCAATCAAAGTAGTACCTTTAATTTTATTTGATAAATTTTCTAAAAGTTTTGCTAAATTATATTTTGCATATGGTGGATCAATATAAACAACTGAAATATTTTGAAATTCTATTTCTAATTTAGAATTAATAAGGTCTTCATCATAAATTTTAAATTGATTATTTTTACAAATATCTAAACAATTTTTTCTTAAAATATTAATAACCTCAATATTATTCTCAAAAAAAATTACCTCACTTATACCTCTAGAAATTGCTTCTAAACCCATTGTGCCAATACCTGCGAAAAGATCTAAAAATATTTTATTTTTATATAATTCAATAGAATTTTTGATTGCATAACTTTCAATAATTGAAAAAAAAGCTTCTCTTTTTAGAGAAGAAGTTGGTCTTACAAAATCATTAATGCTAGCCAATTTTTTTTGCTTAAACTTTCCCCCTGTAATCCGTATCATTTGATAATTGAATTTGATTTTTGAAATTGTCCTTCTTTGAGTCTACCGAGCTTATAAGGACCATATCCAATTCTTACTAATTTAACTATATTCCATGAAAAATAATTACAAATATTTCTAATTTCTCTATTTTTACCTTCTTTAAGTTTAAAAATTAACCAACTATGATTTTTTAATTTTTTTTCAAAGGCAACTTTAATTTTTTTATAATTTATTTTTTTAATTGTAATACCTTTATTTATTTTTTGTAAATCAGTATTTTGTATATTGCTATTTATACAAACTCTATAAATCCGCTCAATGTTTGAAGATGGATGTTCTAAATATCTTGAATAATCACCATTATTAGTTAGTAAGATCAATCCTTCACTCATATAATCCAATCTTCCAACACTAATCAATTGACCGATATTTTTTGGTAATAAATCAAAAATTTTCTTTCTACCTAAGTTATCTTTTGTACTACAAATATATTTAATTGGTTTGTATAACTTCCACACTTCAACTTCATTTATTTTTTTAACAATTTTATTATTAACTTTAATAACATCCAAATCACTCACTTTATGACTTGGATGAACACATATTTGATTGTTAATTTTAATTTTTTTTTCAACTATTAGTTTTTCTGCATCTCTTCGTGAACAAATTCCAGCACTAGATAGATATTTTGAAATTCTAATACTCACTTTGCTTCGTCAATAAATTTTTTGATTATTTTTATATCATATTTTGTAATTAAAAATTCAGGATGCCATTGTAAGCCAATACACCATTTGTGTTTTTTATGCTCTATTCCTTCAATAACACCATCATTTGCTCTACTTGAAACATTTAAGCCCTTACCTACTTTTTTTACTGACTGATGATGTGCACTATTAACATTTATTTTTTGAGTCCCACATATTTTATGTAGTTGAGTATTTTTTGAAATATTAACACTATGACTAGTTTGATTTCTTGGATTTACTTGTTCATGGTTTATTGGATCTTTTTTTAAATCTTGTATTAATGTTCCACCACATGCAACATTAATAAGTTGTGCACCGCCACAAATTCCCAATATAGGTTTGTTATATTCAAAAAATTTATTGAAAATATTTAATTCAAAATTTGTTCTCTTATTTTTAATATTTTTAGATTGAGTATTACTTGTTTTATATAATTTGGGATCAATATCAAAATCTCCTCCAGTGATAATGAGACCATCAATTAAATGACAAAAATCATTAATATATTGTTTTTCATGTAACAAAGGAAATGGGATAGCGTTAAATTTTGATAAAGAAGTTAGGTAATTTTCCCTTAATGCATACCATGGAAATTTTGAGTATGTTTTCTTTTTTTCACTATCAAGAGTTATTCCAATAATTGGTTTTTTCATTATAATTCAACTATAATGTACAACATAAGTGTGTTCCAGAATGAACGTTGATTTTTTTATGAAAGAAGCAATTATTGAAGCAGACAAAGCTTATATTTTAAATGAAGTTCCAGTTGGGGGAATACTTGTTGATAATACAACGAACAAAATTTTAGCCAGAAGTTATAATACGGTAAATAAAGATAAAAATGCTATTAAACATTGTGAATTAAATCTTATTCAAAAAACTTGCGAAAGACTAAAGCTTAAATATTTAGAGAATATGACATTGTTTGTAACCTTAGAACCATGCACTATGTGCGCTAGTGCTATAAGTGAAGTGCATATTAAAAATGTTTATTTTGGTGCTTATGATGAAAAAAATGGAGGAATTGAAAAACTACGAGTTGCTTTTCAAAGAGAAAATATATTTATGCCAACTATTTATGGTGGCATTATGGAAAAAGAATGTAGTAATTTATTAAAAAAATTTTTTAAAAATAAAAGTGATAGATAAAATTAATATACCAGAGTTTGAAGTTTCAGAATTTAATCAAGCGTTTAAAGAAGTAATTGAGTCCAATTTTAATTATGTAAGAATTAAAGGAGAGATTTCAGAGGTTAAAACTGCAACAAGAGGTCAAATCTATCTAACACTTAAAGACGAGGATTCTATTTTAAGTGGAGTTATTTGGGATCAGAAAAAAAAATATTTAGATATAAATCCAGAAATAGGACTAGAAATAATAGCAACTGGGAGAATCACTACTTGGTCTCGCTATAAAACTACTTACCAAATAGATATTGATAAAATTGAAATTGCAGGAGAGGGAGCACTTTTAAAACTTATTGAAGAACGAAAAAAAAGACTACAAAAAAAAGGCTATTTTGATGAGGATAAAAAAATCCCATTACCTTTTTTGCCTGAGAGATTAGGTATTATTACCTCTCCTACTGGCTCTGTAGTACATGACATAATAAATAGAGTGAATGATCGTTTTCCAATGCCTTTAGATATATGGCCTGTATCTGTACAGGGCGTTGATTCAGCAGATAGTATTATAAATGCTATCGAAGGTTTCAATAAACTTAAATCTGCTAAACCAGATATTCTAATTATTGCTAGAGGTGGAGGAAGTACGGAAGATTTAATGGCATTCAATGATGAAAATCTTGCAACAAGTGTTTTTGATTCAAAAATACCAATTATTTCAGCAATAGGTCATGAAACAGATACAACAATTATTGATTTAGTATCAGATTTAAGAGCGTCTACACCAACTGCGGCAGCTGAAAAAGCTACTCCAGTTAGATTTGAATTAATAGAAAAAATTAAAAATTTACAACTTAGATTAAACTCAAAAGTTAATTCACAAACTCAGTCCAAAAAGGAAAATTACGAATATTTAAACAAGTTTCTTAAATCTCCAAGCTTGATAGCTAATAATTATAAGGAGAAGCTTTTAGACGATATTAAAAATTTAACATTATCAATTGAAAATAAATTTAGTATATCAAAATTGAAGCTTCTTAACCTGGGAAAATCTATTGTTTCACCAGATTCATCAATAAATTTAAAACAAACAAAGATTATCAATCTTTCAAAAAATCTTAATTTGAATATAGCCAATAATTACAAAGATAAGCTTGAAAAATATAAGTCTAATATAAGATTGCTCAATTCCAATTCTATTTCTTCAAATCTTAAAAAAGGATACTCAATTTTGATGAATAAAAAGAAAATAGTTAAGACAAGTAAAAAAATTACTACTGACGATCAATTATCAGTAAAACTTATTGATGGTACAATTGATATAAAAGTAACAAAAATTAACTAAATCTTTTATGCTGCCAGAACCATTGACTAGGTTCTGCTTTAATCCACTGTTCAATCTTATTATGAATTTCTTCCATCATCTGAGTATCATTAATTTCTAAATTATTATGATAAAGTGGCTCTAAAAATGTTAGCTCAATATTCCCATTATCAATTCTTTTATTTTGTATTGGGATTATTGGTAAGTTATATTTTCTAGCTATTTTTAAAAAACCTGTTTGTGTTTTAACTTTTTTATTAAAAAACATTACTTCTTCTCCTGAGGAGTCTTTTTGATCTATCAATAATACAATTGATAAAGAATTGTTTATTGCATCAACAACATCTTTAGCACTTTTCTTACCTTTGGGAGTGTAAAAGCTATTTTTAGAAACAAGAGAATTTTGTCTAATATTAAGTATTAGTTTATCAATAAAATTATTGTTTATATGCCGATAAATGCCACCAATATTAATGCCAATTCTATCTAAACCTGGAACTAATACTTCCCAATTAGATTGATGAATACTAATAAAAATTGCTTGTTTTTTGTTTTTAATAAAATCTTCTATATTTTCAAGATTGATATATTTTATTTTATTTTTAATAAAAATATCATTTATTCTTAGAAGTTCACAAACTGTAATTCCAAGATTGTTCCAACTTTTTTTAATAATATTCTGTATTTCTTCATCTTTAAGATTTGGGAAAACATACTTACAGTTATTTATAGCTGTTTTGTTGGCTCGTGAAAATTTGCCAAAAGTTCTAAATAAAAATGATGAGATTTTCAAAGATAAATTGAGTGGTAAAACCCTATATAAAAAATAAATAAAAATAAATCCAATATACTGTAAAAAGTAAATTATTTGTTTCATATTGCTAAATCATTAATTTTATTTTCTAGTACATTACTTAAAATCTCTTTTAGCAAATTTTCATCTTCAAATCTGATTTCACCATTAAGCGTGCTGACTAAAGAACGATATGATTTTGGTATTCTTACAAAATCTTTTTTTGTAGTAACCAATACAGATTTTGTAAGATTAGCATTTTCTGCAAGATTTAACATGTCATTTTCATCAAATATATGATGATCTGGATAGCTAATTTTTTTTTCTAAAATAGCGCCTTGTTCACTTAGTGAATTATAAAATTTTTCAGGATAAGCAATGCCTGCAAAAGCTGTTACTTTTTGGTTTTTATAAATTTTATTATCTGTACTAATTTGAAATTTTGCATGAATAATAGGAACAGTGCTAGGAATTTTATCTTTAACATCTTGAGCAATTTCACCAATTACAATTACTAAATTTGCTCTAGAAATACCTCTTGATATGCTTTCCCTAAGAGGTCCAGAAGGAATAACTCGTTTATTTCCAAATCCTTGTTCACCATTAATTACTACAATTGAAAAATCTTTTTGAAGAGTTGGATTTTGAAAGCCATCATCCATAATTATACAGTCAGCACCTTTTTCTTTAGCTAAAATAAAGGATTTATTTCTATCCTGACCAATCCAAGTTGGAGCAACTTCAGCTAACAACAATGATTCATCTCCAACACTTTTTGCCGAATGCCACTCTTTAACGAGAACATTAGATGTTTCAACTCCACCATAACCCCTTGAAACAAAGTGAGGATTGTATCCATTAAGTTTTAATAAATTTCCAATTTTTAATGCAACAGGTGTTTTACCAGCACCTCCCACCACTATATTCCCAATACAAATTACAGGAATTCCAGAAGATGTTTTTCTACTAACAAAATTTCTTATTTTAGTTCCAAATCTAAACAGTAATGAGAGTGGATATAAGGAATTTGATAAGTATGTGTCATTTTTTTTATACCAAAATTTAGGAGCTTTAAGCATTTTAATTAATGTACTTTTCGATGTCTTTGAAAAGCTTTTCTTTTTCAAAGAAAGATCTATTAGAAAACTCAATTGCATTTGCTTGAATTTTTTTTACTTCAAAATTATTATTTAGTAATTCTTTCATCTTTACATCAATATCTTCAAACTTATTTACCATTATACATGAATTTGCTTTTACCATATCTTCATAAATATTAGTCCAATTATCAACATAATTACCGCTAATAATAGCACATCCATAGCTTGCAGGCTCTATAGGATTATGTCCACCAATATTTTTGAAAAAAGAACCACCTAAAATAACTAAATCACTAATTTTAAAATATTGATCTAATTTTCCAAAACTATCAATTACTACGATATTATTTTCTTCAATTTCTTTTTTAGATTCTATAGAAATATTAAATCCCTCTTTATTTAATTCTTGCTTAATTGTACCAATTCTCTCTGGATGCCTCGGTGCAAGGTAAATTTTTAAATTAAATTCATGTATTGTTTTTTTAATACATTTAATTATTTCTTTTTCTTCATTAGAATGAGTACTTGCAATCATAATTGTATTTGATTGATCTTTATTTATTGAAGAATTATTTTTATTCTTAGCTAATTTTAAATTTCCAATATAATCAATTTGTAAGTTTGTTAATTCTTGAATTCTTTTTTTGTCATCTTTGCTTTGCGCTAAAATTTTATTAAAACTCTTTAATGAATTTCTGTAGAAATTTTTTGTACTTTTCCATTTTTTAAAAGAAGCTGGAGAAATCCTTGCATTTAAATATAAACAATTGATATTTTTAACTCTAATTTTATTAAGCATATTTGGCCAAATATCCGACTCTATCCATAGAATCAGATTTGGCTTCCAAAAGTTTAAAAATCTTGAACACCACAGAGACACATCAAATGGGATGTATTGATGGATGATTTTATTTTTATAAAACTCCTCAATATATTCTGCTGAAGATTTTGTTGTTGTAGTAACTAAAATATCAAATACTTTATGATATCGTTCTATGATTACATCTGAAGATTTAAATTCGCCAATACTTGCTGCATGTATCCATAAAATTTTTTTCTCATTATTTTTTTTTACCGTTGGTTTACCAAACCTTTCAAAAAATCTTAGTCTATCCTCTTTTTTTCTATAAATCCTAATAAATATATTAAAAATAATTACTGGTACCAGAAGAGTACTGAGTATTTGATATATTCTAAGCATTTAGATTTTTTTCTGCTGATTCCATGCAATCATTAATTTTTTTTTCCAAGAAGTTCTTATATTTGTCTAAATCATCATCTTTAGTAGAAGAAGGAATAGTAATTGGTTCACCCCAGACAAATTTACATTTTGAAAATGGATATGTTATTAAAAATGAGTCCCAAGATTTAAGTTTAAGATTTTTATTTGAGGCAAAACCAAGTGGTATAATTGGGACTTGAGAATGAATTGCAATTTTTATAATTCCTTCTGAGACTTTTTTATTTGGTCCTCTTGGTCCATCAGGAGTAATACCAATATAATTTCTATCTTTTAAAATTTTAAATACTTTCCTTAGTGAAGGTGATTTATTTTTTGACATTATAGAAACATTTTTTAAATTAAAATGACCTGCAATATATGCACCAAATCGACCATCACTATGACTAGATGCTAACATATTTAACACAGCTTTACTTTTCCATACATGTCCTATCATCATCAATTGACCATGCCAAAATGCTAAAATAAAAGGTTTATTCTCTCTCCACAATTTTTCTGGTAACTCAGAGTTTATAATCTGTATTTTAGAGGTGTAACATACGAATAAGATATATAGGTAACCTATAAATGCCAAAATTTTTTGAGATATAGAAAATTTAAAAATTTTTTTTTTAAAACTCATTTTCCAACTGTTCTCTTAGTTGTAATTTTTTATAAATCGTTGATTTAGAAATTAACTCTTCATGTTTTCCTTGACTTTCAATTTTGCCTTTATCTAAAACATAGATAATGTCTGCGTCTTCTATTGTGCTTAATCTATGTGCAATTATTAATTTGGTTTTATTATTCATCAGACTATTTATTGTTTCATGAATTTTATTTTCAGTTATGTTATCTAAAGAAGATGTAGCTTCATCCATAATTAAAAGTGGCGCATCTTTTATTAAAGCTCGGGCAATAGCAATTCTTTGTCGCTGTCCACCTGATAATTTTACGCCATTTTCTCCAATAACAGTGTCTAGTTTTTGATCCAATCCTTCTGAAAAACTACTCACCCCAGCATTTTTAGCGACTAAACTAATCTCTTCATCAGTTGCTTTAAGGTTTCCATATTTAATATTGTTAAAAATACTTTCATTAAATAAAATTGTCTCTTGAGTTACTATTGAAACACTATTTCTTACATCTGTCAGATCTAATTCTTTTATATCTATGGAATTAATTAATATAGAACCTGAATAATTATCATATAATCGCAAAATTATATTTGCTATCGTTGATTTACCAGATCCAGATAAGCCAACTAACGCAACTTTTTTTCCTTTTGGTATTCTTAAACTTATTTTATCAAGTACTGTATTATCGTTATATGCAAATGAAACATCTTTAAAAACAATATCTCCATCTAGATCTATAGTTTTTTTTGGAGAAATATTTTCCATATTTTTTTCGCTTGTATCTAAAAGTTTAAATATTCTCTCAGCCCCAGCTAGGCCTTCCTGGACACTAATATTTAGATTTCCAAGTGCCTTTACTGGTTGATAAGCCAGAAGAAGACTTACTAAAAAACTCATAAATTGACCTGTTGTCATACTTTCATTTAAGACAAAAACACCCCCAGCATAAATTGAGAGTGCTACAGCTAAACTTCCAATAAATTCCATTAAAGGGCTTAAGCGATTGCTAATAAAAGCAGATTTTGTAAAATATTTTTGAATGAAACTAATTGTTTCAAAAGCTCTTTGTTTTTCATAGTTTTCCCTTGAGTATGCTTTGACTTGTCTAATACCTTTAATGCTCTCAGCTAACACATTGGAAAAAACTGCAATTTCGTTTTGGATAGTGTAAGTAATTTTTCTTATACTCTTCCCAATTTTTCTTATGGGCCAGATCGCTAAAGGGAATGCAAAAAAAGCAAAAAGAGTTAGGGTCCAACTTTGGTAAAACATATTACCTAGTAAAAATATAATAACTAAAACATCTTTTATTATTCCTGTTACAGATTTAACTATTGCAAGTCTTAAGTAGTAAGTATCATTGATGAGTCTTGAAATTAAATTACCTGACTTAGAGTCATTATAAAATTTCATATTCAAATACATGAGTTTTTCAAACATCTGAGTTTGAAGTTTTGCAATAATAGAATGTGCAACTTTACTCATTTGATAAGAGTGAGTATATGTTGCCAGTCCTTTACAGAGGGTCACTATAATTATTGCAATTGGAATTAAAAATAACATTTCTTTATTACCTTTGATTAAGACTTCATCAAGCGCAGGTCTTACTAACCAAGCATGTAAACCTGTTGCTGCTGCTGAGATAACCATCATCAATAAAGCTAATATTATTTTGAGTTTATGACTCATTAAATAATGAAAAACTATTCTTGAAGTAACTGACTGTTTTTTATCTGAAGACATTAAAAAGTATGTAAAAGTAAAAATAACATAATTGCAAAAATATTATTTTGTCTGAAATAATAATTTGAACTTAACGGCGATGTTATATCCCATTTCTGAATTGCTATATACGTACAAATTGCGATAGTGGCTATAATAATTGAACTAAGTAAAAAATTTGAGGAATTCCATACGAAATAAGACAATATAATTAAGATAATAAGATAACATGTTTGAACAAATTTTTTACCATTTTTATCAAAATAAACTGCAGTAGATTTAATTTTATTTAAAACATCATCTGACCTATCTTGGTAGGCATAAATCGTATCATATGCTAACGTCCAAAAAATACATACAAAATACAATAAAAGAAAATCAAATGTAATTCGTGTATTAAATTGGATTGAAACTATTAGCACACCCCAACTAAAAATAATTCCAAGTAATAATTGTGGGAAGAAAGTTATTCTTTTCATAAAAGGATATAAAATAACAAATGGCACACTTAATAAACCTAATACAATTGATTTAAAATTAAACTCGAGAAGAATAAAAAAACTAATTACCAATAATATTATTAATAATAATATCGCTTCAGTAATAGAAATCTTTTTTGATGCTAAAGGTCTAAATTTAGTACGTGTAACTTTTTGATCAAAATCAATATCAATAATGTCATTAATTATACAACCCGCACTTCTCATTAAAAAAGAACCAATTAAAAAAAGTATATACCAAAATAATAGTTTAGAAGTTTCTGTTTTTAGTAACGCTAAACCAAACCAGCAAGGCCACATTAATAGAAGGAAGCCAATAGGTTTGTTAAGTCTGATTAACTCGCAGTAATCAAATATTTTTTTTACAACTAAGTTATCCCACATATTTGAATATAATGTTATAATTCTAAACTATTGTAATGAAAATGTCTAAAACACGATTATTTGTATCAAAAAAATTATCAGCCAATATTTTAATTTATATAAAAAATAAGCAGCATCACTTTCTGAAAAATGTTCTCAGAATCAAAAAAGAAGATAACATAAATTTATTCGATGGTTTGACAGGTGAGTGGCTATCTAAAGTAATTTCTATCAATAGAGATAACATTGTTTTACAAATACAAAACAAATTGAGAGATATTCCTCAAGAATCCGATTTATGGCTTATATTTGCTCCAATCAAATTTTATAGAATGAATATCACCATTCAAAAAGCTACCGAGCTTGGCATTTCTAGATTTATTCCAATTTTGACAGAATATACAAATCAATCAAAAATAAATTTTAAAAATTTTGAATTAAATATGATTGAAGCATCAGAACAATCTGAGAGATTGTCAATTCCGACTTTAGAAAAAACAATTAAACTAGATTATTTAGTTGACAATTTTCCATCTGATAGAGGGTTAGTATTTTGTGACGAAGGAAATGAAAATTTACCAACTATTTACAATGCATTAATTAATGAAACAAAAAAATACAAAAAATGGTCTGTCATTATTGGACCTGAAGGTGGTTTTTCTGAAAAGGAACGAACAACTATCTCTTCTTTGCCTTCATGTATATCCGTCTCTTTGGGAAAAAGAATTCTACGATCAGACACTGCAACTACTGCTGCAATTTTTTCTATTCAATCGGTTATTGAATAAATCATAATGAGCGACAACCTGTCCTAGAATTTTGCCTCTAAATCACTGGTTAATTTACTGAATAATTTATTTATTAGTGTATACAATAATTAAATAAGATGCGCATTTTATCCTTTATTACCGCTACATTTATTACTTTTACTTCTTCAGCAAATGGTATTTCTGATTGGCAGTTAGGTTTTCAAACACCAGCAAGTGACGTTATGAGAAATGTTTATGATCTTCATAATTTTGTATTAATTATGATGACTGGAATTACAGTTTTTGTATTGTTTCTTATTTTTTATGTAGTTTTTAGATTTAGAAAAAAAGCAAATCCTGTAGCTTCCAAGACAACTCATAACACATTTATTGAAATTCTCTGGACAGGAATTCCGGTAATAATTTTAATCTTTATGGCTATTCCTTCCTTTAAATTAGTATATCAACAAGATGTAATCCCTGAAACTGACATGACAATTAAAGTTATAGGACATCAGTGGTATTGGGAATACCAGTATCCAGAACATGATAACCTATCATTTGAAAGTTACATGACTCCAGATGATGAACTAGAAGAGGGTGATATTAGACTTCTAACAGTTGATAATCATCTGGTTTTGCCAGCAAACAAAAATATTCATGTCCTGGTGACAGGTGGAGATGTTCTACATAGTTTTGCAATGCCATCACTTGGGGTAAAAAAAGATGCTGTTCCAGGAAGATTAAATGAAACATGGTTTAATATTGACGAGCCAGGTATTTATAGAGGTCAGTGTTCTGAGATATGTGGCACCGGACATGGTTTCATGCCTATTGTAATTGAAGCGTTAAATGAGACTGATTTTAACAACTGGATTATTGAGCAAAAAAATAAGTTAGCAATGTCTAACAATATTAATAATAATGAACTAATTATAGAGTAGGATAAATATGAGTTACGGAAAAGCAGTTAGTCACGAAGATCACGATCATAGACCTGGTTTTATTAAGAGATGGTTTTTTTCAACTAATCATAAGGACATAGGAACTTTATATATAATTTTTGCTATCTTAGCAGGTTTAGTAGGTGGTTATTTCTCTCTAATAATGAGAGCCGAGCTCGCAGCTCCAGGTTTAGATGTTGTAGCAGATGGTCAAGCATGGAATGTTATCATAACCGCTCATGGACTGCTAATGGTCTTTTTTGTTGTAATGCCTGCCTTAATCGGTGGATTTGGCAACTGGTTTGTTCCATTAATGATTGGTGCTCCAGATATGGCATTTCCCAGAATGAATAATTTTAGTTTTTGGATATTAGTTCCAGCTGTTATACTCTTAGTGGTTTCAGCAACAATTGGAACAGGTGCTGGTACCGGTTGGACAATTTACCCACCGCTTTCTAATAAACTTGGACACCCAGGACCTTCAGTTGATATGGCAATTTTTGCTCTTCATTTAGCAGGAGCATCTTCTATTCTTGGTGCAGTCAACTTTATAACAACTATTCTCAATATGAGAACACCCGGGATGACTCTTCACAAAATGCCTCTTTTTGTATGGTCAATGTTAATAACTGCATTTCTTCTTCTTCTTGCTGTTCCTGTTCTAGCTGGAGCTATAACAATGTTACTGACAGATCGTAATTTTGGAACGACATTCTTCAATCCTGCTGGTGGCGGAGATCCAGTATTGTTCCAACATCTATTTTGGTTTTTTGGACATCCAGAAGTTTATATTATGATCTTACCTGCTTTTGGAATAGTTAGCCAGGTTATATCAACCTTTTCTAGAAAACCTGTTTTTGGATATCTAGGAATGGTTTATGCAATGATCTCAATTGGATTTATTGGCTTTATAGTATGGGCTCATCACATGTTCACTGTTGGCTTAAGTGCTGACCTTAGAGCATATTTTATGTTAGCTACAATCATTATAGCAGTACCAACAGGTATCAAAATCTTTAGTTGGATCGCAACTATGTGGGGTGGTTCATTAACTTTTGAAACGCCTATGCTTTTCGCCATAGGTTTTGTATTTTTATTTACTCTCGGTGGAGTGACAGGAGTTATCCTAGCAAATGCAGGAATTGATACTGTTATGCATGATACATATTATGTAGTTGCCCATTTCCATTACGTATTAAGTATGGGAGCGATGTTTGGGATTTTTGCAGGTATATATTATTGGTTTGGAAAAATGTCTGGAAGAAAATACAATGAGTATTTAGGTAAACTACACTTTTGGTTATTTTTTATAGGTGTAAATGTAACTTTTTTCCCTCAGCATTTTTTAGGATTAGCTGGGATGCCAAGAAGAATACCTGATTACCCAGATGCATATGCAGGATGGAATCTTGTTTCAACTTATGGTTCTTATATTTCTTTTGCCGCTACTTTAGTATTCTTATTTTCGATAATTTATTCACTTTTCTTTGGAAAAAAAGAGGCATCAAATCCTTGGGGAGAAGGAGCAGACACTTTAGAATGGACTTTATCTTCTCCACCACCTTTCCATCAATTTGAAACCCTTCCTAAATTTAAAGGTTAATAATTGTGGAGGTTAAAACCTTATTAGAGGAGGGCTACAGCAATAATATCTTTTTAAGAAAAACTAGAGGTTATTACGAGCTCATGAAGCCAAGAGTAATGTCTCTAGTTATTTTTACTGCCTTCACTGGAATGTTTTTGGCACCAGACCAGATTCCTATTTTAAATTATTTAATTATTATTGTTGCAGTTGCTTTAGGAGCAGGTTCTTCAGCTGCAATCAATATGTGGTTTGATGAAGATATAGATAGAACTATGGAAAGAACTAAACTGAGGCCAATTCCTCTGGGAATTGTATCCAAAAATGAAGCTTTAGTTCTTGGAATTCTCACTGGAACAGTATCATTAATTTTAATGCAATGGTTTTCTAATTCACTTGCTACAAGCTTATTACTTTTTACAATTTTGTTTTATATATTTATTTATACCTTTTGGTTAAAAAGAACCACATCGCTTAACATTGTAATAGGTGGAGCAGCTGGAGCTATTCCACCAATAATTGGATGGACATCCGTTACTCCTGAGATTAGTCTTTTGCCATTAAGTATGTTTGTAATTATTTTTTTTTGGACCCCACCACATTTCTGGGCTTTATCAGTTTATAGATTTAATGATTATGCAAAAGCTAAAGTTCCTATGTTACCAAATGTTAGCAGTATAGATGAAACAAAAAAACAAATTATTTATTACTCAGTAATTTTGATAGCTTCAAGCTATCTTCCTTATATTGATAGGGGAGTAGGTTTAATATATTTTGTAATAGCAACAATTCTAAATTTTTTTTTACTTAACAACGCAATTAAGTTAAAAAAATCTAAAGAAAAAAAATCAATTCCAAATACTGAGGGATTAAAATTTTTTGCATTAACTATATTTTACCTTTTTAGTTTGTTTGCTGGATTATTAATTGATCATGTGATTATGTAATGAAAAATAGAAGAAAAAAAAATATAATAACTTTAATAATCCTACTCTGTGTTGTCGCCTTCTTTTATTTATATACCATATTTAAAGCAAATATTTTAGGGGTTTAAGTTGGCAAATATTAGAACTGCAATTGGATTATCTTTTATAGTTTTGATTATGATAACGCTTGTTGCATTTTCAGTACCTATTTATGATCTTTTTTGTCGAGTAACGGGCTTTGGAGGCAAAACAAACACATCTGAGTTTAGTTCAAACACAATATTAGAAAGAGATATAAACTTGAAATTTAATGCGGATGTTAATGATAGTATAAATTGGTCTTTTGAAGCTCCTGAAAAAATTAATTTTAAAGTTGGTGAAAATATGCTTGTTAATTACAAAGCAACAAATCTCTCTAATGTTGAAAATATTGGAACTGCAACTTTTAACGTTTTACCTCAAAAAGTTGGCCCTTATTTTATAAAAACACAATGTTTTTGTTTTGAGAAACAAACCCTAAAACCGGGTGAGACTGTTGAAATGCCAGTTGTATTTTATGTAGATCCATCAATTAGTGAAGATCCTACAATGAAAGATGTTGAAGAGATAACATTGTCATATACTTTTTTTAAATATATAGAATAATTATGGCGGAAAAATCTACAAGTACAGGACAGAAACACCCTTATCATTTAGTTGATCCAAGTCCACTTCCTTTTTTATCTTCAATTGCCGGGCTAGCAATGGCTGCAGGCTTGGTCTTCTACATGCATTATGGAACTAGTTGGTTGTTAATATTGGGTACAATTGGATTGTTAACTGTCATGTTCCTTTGGTGGAAAGATGTAATTAAAGAATCTACTTATCAAAAAGCTCATACTCCTGTTGTTGAGTTAGGTTTAAGATATGGCATGGCTTTATTTATTGCATCTGAAGTTATGTTTTTTGTTGCTTTTTTTTGGGCTTTTTTTGATGCAAGTCTGACTCCCAAGCTTCCAATTGAAGAATTTTCAGAAACTTTTGACTCTGAAGGTGCAGTTGGTATTTGGCCTCCAGAGGGTATTAAAACTTTTGATCCACTTGATGTTCCTTTTTTAAATACATTAATATTGCTAATGTCAGGTACTACTTGTACATGGGCTCACCATGCTGTTAGAGAAGGTCATAGAGATCAAGCCATTCAAGCATTATGGTGTACAGTTGGTTTAGGAATTTTCTTCTCATTTATGCAGGGTGTAGAATATTACGAGGCAGCTCATCATTATTTTAGTTTTACTGATGGAATATATCCGTCAGTATTTTATATGGCTACTGGTTTTCATGGATTTCATGTAATGGTTGGAACAGCATTTCTAGCTGTTTGTTTGTATCGTGTTTATAAAAATCATTTTACTCCAGATAGACATTTTGGATTAGAGGCTGCAGCATGGTATTGGCACTTTGTTGACGTTGTTTGGTTGTTCTTGTTTGTCTGCGTTTATGTTTGGGGTGCATAAATTAAAAACTTTCCCATAAAATTTTTTTTATTTAGTTTATTTTGTATTGCGCTGACAATATTTTTAGGAATTTGGCAATTGCAAAGACTGGAATGGAAAGAAAAAATTATAGCCGAATTTAATGAAATAAAGGATCAAAAACCACTTTCACTTTCAATGGGAAAAATGAAGTATCCAAACATTGATGAGTTTACTAAAGTTATAACTTTAGGAACTGTTGACAGAAGTAAAAAAATTTTTTTCCCTGCTAAAACATTGAATGGGATTTCTGGTGTTAGAATAGCTAGTTTATTGTCAGATAATCATGGTAATAATTATTTAATTGATGAAGGTTGGTTTGAGCAAAGCAGATATGATTATTTTAAAGACAATAATGAAATAATAAATGCTGAAATTCTAGGATACATCCGATATCCAACTCAAAAAAAGATGTTTACTCCCGAGAATTCTATCTCTTCAAATGAATGGTACTATTATGATTTGGAGCAAATTCAAACTTTCTTAAATGTTAAGATAAATCAGAAGTTTTTCATTAAAAATATGAGTAATTACGCAGAGAATTTCTTATTACCATCATCTCAAAATCATAATTTTTCAAATAATCATTTGCAGTATGCAATTACATGGTTTTTGATGAGTTTTTCTTTTTTGATTATTTTTATAATTTATTTATTTAGGAAGAAAAAATGAAAACATATTTAAAACTTAAAGAGATCTTTAATGAAGCTTCACTGACATCAGATATTGCAGGTATTTTACACTGGGATATGGCAACAATGATGCCTAGCAGCTCAAGAGATCAAAGATCAGATCAATTAGCCTATTTATCAAAACTTAGTCATAGTAAAATTTCATCATCTGAAGTCGGTGATTTAATTGAAGATTCTAAGAATCTTAATCTAAGTAACAGTGATCAGAAAAACTTAAATGAAATGGATAGAGAATATAAATTAGCTTCTGCTATTCCAACGGAGCTTGTAGAAAAAATTTCAAAATCTTCAGCTAAATGTGAAGGTGTTTGGCAAGAGGCAAGGGAAAAGTCCGAATTTAATTTAGTAAAAAAAGATTTAGAAGAACTTATAAAATTAACGAAAGAAGAAGCTAATATTCTAGGGGAAACTTTTAAAATTTCTCCTTATGAAGCGCTAATAAATAAATTTGAACCTTCTTCAGAAGAAAATAAAATATCTGGAGTATTTGATGATTTACAAAAATTTCTCACACCACTTATTGATAAAATTATTGATAAGCAAAAAAAAGAAGAAACACTTCAATTTGAAAAAAGTATTGATGAAGAAAAGCAGAAAAATATTTCTGAATATATAATGAAACAAATAGGTTTTGATTTTACAAGAGGGAGACTTGATAAAAGTGTTCACCCTTTTTGTGGAGGATCTACAAATGATGTTAGAATTACAACTAGATATAATAATGAAAATCCATTTTCATCTTTAGATGGTGTTATGCATGAAACTGGACATGCATTATATGAGCTAAACCTTCCAAAAGATTGGATGCATCAGCCAGCAGGTAAATCTAGAGGGATGGCCATGCATGAAAGTCAATCACTATTAATTGAAATGCAAATCACTAGATCTTTTGCTTTTAAAAAATTTTTATCTAATACCTTAAATAATAAATTTGATATAAAAGACAAAGCTACAAATCCAGACAATCTTTACAAATTAGGTACTCGAGTAAACAAATCTTTTATAAGAGTTGAGTCAGATGAAGTAACCTATCCCTTGCATATTATCTTAAGATTTAATTTAGAAAGAAAAATTTTTAACAATGAAATAAATATTGCAGACATTCCCGATGCTTGGAATCATGAATTTAATAGATTATTTAATTTATCGATAAATAAAGACACTGATGGATGTTTACAAGATATTCATTGGTTTGCTGGATTATTTGGATACTTTCCAACATATTCTTTAGGAGCACTCACTGCTGCTCAATTTGCGTCTCAATTGAGAACTGATCAAAAGGAATTAGATAAGGAAATAGAAAATGGTGAATTTTCAAATTTAGTAAATTGGCTTAAAAAAAATATCCATGAAAAAGCTAGTTTTTTTTCAACTAATGAGGTTTTAGAACAGGTTACAAAGTCGCCTTTAAATGCTAAATATTTCAAAGAATATATTACTAATCGCTATCTTTAATGAAATATTTAAGCACAAGGGATGCTTCTCTAAGCAGATCATTTAACGATATCCTTTATCAAGGATTATCGAGAGATGGTGGTCTGTATTTACCCCAAAGCTGGCCCAGAATAGACTTACTAAGTTTAAAAAATAAATCATACGAAGAAGTAGCATGTGAAATTATTTTTCCTTATGTAAATGAAAATATAGAAAAATTAGAATTACAAAAAATTTTAAATGAAACTTATGCAAATTTTAATCATGAAAAAATAGCTCCATTAGTAGAATTAAAAAATAATAAATTTTTATTAGAATTAATTTATGGACCTACTTATGCTTTTAAAGATTACGCTTTACAATTTCTTGGTAACCTATTTTCTACAAGTTTAGAGATGTCTCCAAAAAAAATTACTGTTTTAGGCGCAACTTCTGGCGATACTGGTTCAGCTGCAATTCATTCTTTTAAATCAAAAAAAGACATAAATGTATTTATTCTACATCCTCATAATAAAGTATCACCTATTCAACAAAAACAAATGACTACAGTAATTGATAAGAATATTTTTAATATTGCTGTAGAGGGTAATTTTGATGATTGTCAAAAAATTGTCAAAGAACTATTTGTTGATGACGAAATACAAGAGTCTACTTCTTTAACTGCAGTAAACTCTATAAATTGGGCTCGATTAATTGCGCAAGTTGTTTATTATTTTTGGGCTTACTTGCAAGCTGATAAGCAGCAAATTAATTTTATTGTTCCTTCAGGAAACTTTGGCAATATTTTTTCAGCCTTTGTTGCTAAACAAATGGGATTACCTATTGGTCATTTACATATTGCAACTAATTCTAATGATATCTTGAAGTCCATAGTAGACAATGGAGAAATGAAAAAAAAATCTGTTTTTCAAACATATAGTCCTAGTATGGATATACAAGTTTCAAGTAACTTTGAGAGGCAAATTTTTGAAAGCCTCAATAGAGACAGCAAAAGAGTAAATGAAGTATTTGAAAGTTTTTCGTCAAAAGGTTTTTATCAATTTGATGACTCTGTTCTAGCTAAGTTTCAGCAAATATATAAGGCTTCCTCAATTGATGATAGTCAGACTCTGGAAACAATTAAATATGTATATGAAAAATTTAATTATATTGCTGATCCACACACTGCAACAGGACTAAAAGTATTATTAGATAAAAAAGATGATGAAGCATGGGTATCTTTGGTTTGTGCACATCCTGCAAAATTTGACAAAGCTGTGAATAAAGCAATTAATAAAGAAATTGAAATACCAAAAGAATTGAGCAATCTCTTTGATAAAGAGGAAAAGATGACTATATTATCAAATAGTACTATGGATGTAAAAAACTTCATCTTAGAAAAAATAAGCAATGCATAAAATTACAACACTAGAAAACGGATTAAGAATAGTAACTCAAAATATGCCAGGGCTGGAAACAGTATCAATGGGTATATGGAATTTTGTTGGTGGTAGAGATGAAACAAAAGACATAAATGGTGTTGCTCACCTTTTAGAGCATATGGCTTTTAAGGGTACATCAACGAAAAATGCTCTTCAAATTGCCGAAACAATTGAAAATGTTGGTGGAGATATAAATGCCTATACTTCAAAGGAAATAACAGCTTATTATGTAAAACTCTTAGCTGATGATCTACATTATGGAATAGATATTCTGACAGATATTTTGCAAAATTCTACATTTGCTGAAGATGAACTTAATCGAGAAAGAGGAGTCATAATTCAAGAAATTGGAATGTACCTTGATACACCTGATGATATGATTTTTGATTATTGGCAAGAAAAAGCATACCCGGACCAGCCAATGGGACGTTCCATATTGGGTAAAACTGATATTATTAAAAATATTTCAAGAGACGAAGTTAAAGACTTCATGATGAATCATTATAATCCAAAAAAAATGATTATAAGTGCAGCTGGAAAGATTGACCATGATCAATTTGTAGAATCAATTAAAAAATCATGCACTAATTTACCAGCTGGATTGTCTGCTGAAAGACAAAAAGCTGATTACAAATCTGGAGAATACAGAGAAGATAAAAAATTAGAACAGATTCACCTACTGCTTGGTTTTGAAGGTATAGATTACCACCATGACGATTACTATTCTTTATTGGTTTACTCTTCTTTATTAGGCGGAGGTATGTCATCAAGATTGTTTCAAGAGATAAGAGAGAAACGTGGTCTTGTATATGGCATTTCCTCTTTCAGCTCATCTTACACTGATACAGGTGTTTTTGGTATATATTGTGGGACAGGAGAAAATCAAATTCAAGAACTCATACCCGTTTTATGTGATCAGTTAAACGAAAGTCCTATCTCAATTACAGAAAAGGAAATCAATAGAGGTAAAGCTCAGTTGAAAGCAAGTTTAATGATGGGTAGAGAAAGTGCATTTAGAAGATGTGAGAGTGCTGCTAGACAACTTCTAGTTTTTAATAGAATAATTGAACCATCTGAAACTATTAAAAATATTGATAAAGTTTCTAAAGAAACAGTTCAAAAGATAGCCAATAAAATTGTAAGAGGACCAATAACTATATCAAGTATTGGTCCATTATCTAAACTTGAGAATATAGATAAAATTCAATCACGTATAAATTAAACTTTAAACAATACTAAAAAATCATTTATTTTATTTTTATAGATTGATTAATTGAATGATTAAGTTCCCCATCTTCTGATGACAAATTCATAGATACTTTTATTGGTTCACCTATTTTGATTTTTCCTTCAGTAAATTTTTTTCTTACGTAATTTTCTATTTCACGTTGAGAACTAATACCAACTTGTTTAAGAAACTTTCTAATCTCTATATTTAAATTATCTTCATCCATAATTTACTATAAATTATTTTGATAGATTCATTCAATAATGTTATTAATTTTGTATGGAAACTGCTTCTTTTAAAACTAAACTTGGTTGGATTACAGTAAAAAAAAATAGTGGCAGCGTCTCTTCACTGAGTTTTGGAAAAACAAATAAAACGATTGATTTAATTAATATTAAGAAGCAGATTAATTTATATGCTTCTGGAAAACTTAAAAATTTCAAGATTAGCTATTTTTTTGAAGGCTCACCATTGCAAAAAAAAATTTGGAAAGAATTATCTAAAATTAAATATGGTAAAGTTTCAACATATGGAAAAATAGCAAAAAAAGTTGGTACATCACCAAGATATGTCGGCAATGTTTGCGGACAAAATAAACTTTTACTTATCATACCTTGTCACCGAGTGATACGTAGTGATGGGAAACTCGGAGGATTTTCTGGAAGAGGGGGGGTCAAATTAAAAAAAAGATTACTCAACTTAGAGCAAAGTGTCTCATAAAATAATTATTCTTCAACATACGCCCTTAGTAACACCTGGGTACTTTATAAAGTTAATGAATGAAGACTTAGTAGAAACAACTATTATTCGATTGGATGAAGGAGAAAAGATTCCTGTTAATCTTGATATATTTGATGGAATGATATGTTTAGGTGGACCAATGGATACTTGGATGGAAGAACAATATCCATGGATGATTGAAGAAAAAAATAAGATAAAGGAATTTGTTCTAAATAATCAAAAACCATATCTCGGAATCTGTTTAGGCTGTCAATTTTTAGGAGAGATTCTTGGCGGTAAAGTAATTAAATCTAATCCTCCAGAAATTGGGGTTCTAAATATTAATATTTTAGATAATAAAAAAAAGGATCAAATTTTTCAAAATTTTGATAATCAGATTAAAGCATTGCAATGGCATAGTTACGAAGTAAGTGAACTAAATAATTCTGAAGTTACTATTTTGGGTTCATCAGATATTACAAAATTTCAAATTTTTAAGTATAAAAATCATGCCTATGGCATTCAATTTCATATAGAAGTAGATGAAAACACAATTATTAAATGGTCTAAAGTCCCTGAATTAAAAAATACTTTAGAAAAATATTTAGGAAAAAATTCTATTGATGAACTGGATAATTTGCTTAGAAATAATATTCAAGAAATGAACAATAATACTAAAAAATTATACGAAAATTTTAAAAATTTAATGACTACTTTAAAGTTTCATGCTTAAATAGTTTTGGAGAAAATGTATGAAAAAAATTAAAGGACCTGCTATATTTTTAGCACAGTTTATAGGAGATAAAGAACCATTTAATTCACTACCTAGTATCTGCAAGTGGGTATCTGATCTTGGATATAAAGGAATACAATTACCAGCAGAAAATTTAGCAGTTTTTGATTTAGACAAAGCAGCTTCGAGTAAAGATTATTGTGATGAAATAAAAGGAATAGCAAAAAATTTTAATCTTGAAATAACTGATATTGCATCTCATCTAACAGGTCAATTGGTTGCAGTTCATCCTGCTTATGACACACTCTTCGATGGTTTTGCTGCTGATGAAGTAAAGAGTAATCCAAAAGCTAGACAAGAATGGGCAGTAAAAAGGATGATGAATGTGGCTCAAGCATCAAAAAACTTAAATTTAAAAACTGCCGCTACATTTTCTGGTGCTTTATGTTGGCCCTTTCTTTATCCATTTCCTCAAAGACCTTCAGGTTTAGAAGATGAAGCTTTTGGAGAATTAGCAAAAAGATGGCATCCAATTTTAGATAAATTTGATGATTGTGGTGTAGATCTTTGTTACGAAATTCACCCTAGTGAGGATTTACATGATGGTTCAACTTTCGAAATGTTTTTAGAGAAAGTAAAGAATCATAAACGTTGTAATATGTTGTATGATCCAAGTCATTATGTTCTACAATGTTTAAACTATCTTGATCACATTGATATTTACCATGAAAGAATAAAAATGTTTCATGTTAAAGATGCAGAATTTAATCCCTCAGGCAGGCAAGGAGTTTACGGAGGTTATCAATCATGGATAAACAGAGCAGGTAGATTCAGATCACTTGGTGATGGTCAGGTTGATTTTAAATCAATTTTTTCAAAACTATCTGGTTATAATTTTGATGGATGGGCAGTTCTAGAATGGGAATGCTGTATTAAAAGCCCTGAACAAGGTGCAGCTGAAGGAGCTCCATTTATTCAAAATCACATTATTGAAGTTACAGATAAAGCATTTGATGATTTTGCAAGTTCTGGAACTGACGAGCAAGCTAACAAAAAGATTTTAGGTATATAAGGAGTTATTATGGGAAGAAGATTAAAATTAGGAATGATAGGTGGTGGCCAAGGAGCTTTTATTGGCGCTGTTCATCGTCTATGTGCAAGAATGGATGATAAATATGAATTTGTTGCTGGTTGTTTATCTTCAACCCCAGAAAAAGCGGCAAAATCTGCTGAAGAAATTGGTCTCGATCCTTCAAGAAGTTACCCTGATTTTAAAACTATGGCTAAGGAAGAAGCTAAAAGAGATGATGGTATTGATGTAGTATCTATTGTTACGCCAAATCATATGCATGCTGCACCAGCAATAGAATTTCTAGATAAAAATATTCATGTCATTTGTGATAAACCTATGACTTCTACAATGGAAGATGCTCATAAATTAGTTGAAGCAGTCTCTAAATCTGACGCTCATTTTTTCTTAACTCATAATTATTCTGGATATCCAGTCGTTAGAGGTATGAGATCACTTATTGAAAATGGAGCACTAGGCAAAATAAGAATTGTTAAAGGATCTTATTTGCAAGGATGGCTCGGATCAAAAGAAGAAGATTCTGGTTCAAATAAACAAGCAGAATGGAGAACTGACCCTTCAAGAAGTGGGGCTGCAGGAGGTGTAGGTGATATTGGTAGTCATACTATGCATTTGTTAGAATTTATAACTCAATTAAAATTACAATCAGTTAGTGCAGATCTTACAACTTTTGTTGAAGGAAGAAAATTAGACGATGATGCTTCAATTATGATCAGATTAAATAATGGTGCTAAGGGATCATTATCTATTTCTCAAGTTGCAACAGGTGAAGAAAATAATTTTACTGTAGCTATTTATGGTGACAAGGGTGCATTAAAATGGAGTCAAGAAAATCCAAATTATGCAACATTTAGTCAAGTAGGGGAGGCAAGCCAGATAATAACTAGAGGTGGTTCAATTAAAGTTGAGGGAACTGAAGCTAATGTTCGAATCCCTGCAGGTCATCCAGAAGGGTATCTTGAAGCATTTGCACAAATTTACTCTGATGCTGCAGATGTTATCCAAAATAAGGAAAATAAAGAAGAATTACTAAAGCTTCTTCCAAATATTGACGATGGTTTACACATAATGAAGTTTATAAACGCAAGTGTAGATTCTAGTTTAAAAGACTCAAAGTGGATAAATTTATCTGAAATTATATGAATTTTCCCTAGTTTTCTTGTATTTTTTTATTCATGCAAAAAATGCATAGCAAACTTTACTTAAATATTCTTAATAAATTTTAATAATAAAGTAAATCACCATTACGTTCATCATTCTTTTTGAATGACGGAAGTAGACGAAAGTCGAAGGAACGCATGCAAAGTTATAAAATCGTTCAATTTGCAGTTTGCAAATCGGAAGTAGGTTAAACCGAAGGAACGCGGATCTTAGTAATTAATTTCCATAGCTAAGCATGAAAAGTAACACATGACTCAGTGTGAGCCATGTACTGTGAAATTTATAATGGAGGATTAATGTTAAAAAAATCTATATATTTCATTGGCATTGTAACTGTCTTCTTACTCTTTAGCTCTTACGCAAGAGCAGAGGTAGATGGTGAAGTGCAATACATATTAAATACTTTCCTATTTCTTGTATCTGGGTTCTTGGTCATGTGGATGGCAGCAGGATTTGCAATGCTTGAATCAGGACTTGTTACATCCAAAAGTGTAGCAACAATTGCAGCTAAAAACATTGGCTTGTATTCAATTGCAGGAATAATGTTTTGGTTAGTCGGATACAATATGGCTTACGGTATACCCGCTGGTGGATTTATTGGATCTCCAATTCCTTGGAGTGATGGTAGCGCTGTCGATACAGGTTATTCCGATGGTTCTGACTGGTTCTTTCAGATGGTATTTTGTGCAACAACTTGCTCAATTGTATCTGGAACGCTAGCTGAAAGAATTAAAATTTGGCCATTCTTTATTTTTTGTGCTTTATTAACTGGTTTCATTTATCCAATTGAAATGGGTTGGCAGTGGGGCGGAGGATACTTAGCGGAAGCTGGTTTCTCAGATTTTGCTGGTTCAACTCTAGTACATAGTGCAGGAGCAGCAGCAGCACTTGCTGGTGCAATTTTATTAGGCCCAAGACTAGGAAGATTCACTGATAGTGGTGAAGCAACTCCAATGGAGCCTTTTGCAAATTCTTCAATACCTCTTGCAACTCTTGGTGTATTTATCCTATGGCTTGGATGGTTCGGATTTAATGGTGGATCACAACTTGCAATGGGTACATTTGATGATGTTACGGCAGTAGCAACAATATATATTAATACTAACTTGGCAGCTGGTGCAGGAGTAATGGCTTGTGCAGTAATTTCAAGACTAGTAACTGGTAAAACAGATGTTGTTATGATGCTTAATGGTGCATTAGGTGGTCTAGTAGCAATTACAGCAGAACCATTAGCTCCATCACCAATTTTAGCAATAATCATTGGTGCAGTTGGTGGTTTAATTGTCTTCTACGGTACTAGACTTTTAATATCTCTAAAAATTGATGACGTTGTAGGTGCAATTCCTGTTCACGGTTTTGCTGGAATTTTTGGAACATTAGTTGTTCCGATTTCAAACAGTGCTGCAAGTTTTGGAGCTCAACTCTACGGTATAATAGCAATTAATGTTTTCGTTTTTGTTGTATCATTTATTATTTGGTACATCATGAAAATGCTCTTTGGTATTAGAATTAGTGAAGAGGCTGAAAAACTTGGAACAGATAAATCTGAAGTAGGTGTAATGGCTTACAGCATCAGAGACTAATGAATTTAGTGATTAGCAAATCAACTCCTTATAGTTGGTCACTAATAATTGGGAGAGCATTTGCTCTCCCAAAATTGCTAAATATTAGACAGAGTAATCAATGACAGAAACAGAAATTATTAAAGAAAAAAAGAGAAATATATATTCCAGTTTTTTTTCAGAAGATTATGTTTCAAAATTTTTATTTAAATCAATTTTACATCATGTTATTTCATTAGAAATTTATGAAAATAATAGATTAAACGGAATTTCATTTGAAACAATTTGTGCAAATATACCAAAGTCAATTGGTTCAAGATCATCTATTCAATCTATACTAAACGAGGCTTTGGAAAAAAATATTTTTACTAAAGAACAGAGTAAAACAGATAAGCGAATTAAAAATTATTACTTAAGTAATAACTTTTTCAATATGATTAATACTTGGTTACAGAAAGAGGGGTCTTATTTCAGTAAGTTGAGACCAAGAAATTAATTTTAATTTAAATCAATCAGAGAAATTATACATGAAAACATCATTTATTATTAGCGGAAAGAAACATATTTTGAAATATGAAAGAAAAATGCCTGAAAAAGAAGTAATTAAAATGAAATCATTTGTGACAAGTAAGGGTACTAAACTTACAAAAACTGCAAAATTTAAGATAAAAAAAGTTTTAGAAAAAGATAAAGAAAGGGTTTTTGATATTATTCTATAATTAACAATTTCCAGAGAATAATGAAAGTTTACTTGCATCTATTCCTAATAAATTAAATGCATCCTTCCACTTGTTATTGACTTTTTCGTCAAAAATAAAATCACTATCTGCCTTTAGCGTCATCCAGCTATTTGAAGCTAATTCCTTTTCAATTTGTCCTGGACCCCATCCTGCGTATCCAAGAGCTAGGATACTATTCTTTGGGCCATTACCTTTTGAAAGATCTTCAAAAAATTCTGAAGTACTAGTCAACGCAACACCTTTATCTATTGTTAAGGTTTCTTTTTGAATTACTTCGTCAGAATGTAAAACGAACCCCCTACCACTCTCAACAGGACCACCATAGCGAATGTAAAGTTTCTTATCTTCTAATGGCTTGTCTATACCTAATTGTTCAAGCAAATTGGGGTAAAGATCATAATCAATTTTTTTGTTGATTATTATACCCATAGCCCCATCTTTTGAGTGAGCACACATATAAATTACCGTTTTTTCGAATCTATCATCTTCTAATGAAGGCATTGAAATTAAGAACTGACCAGTTAAATTCATATAGTATATATATTCTCTTTAATTTATATTTTTCAATATTGTATTGATTTATTTTATATGGACAAGGTAATAAAAGTTATAAATCTATTAAAAATTGCAATAATATTTGCTTTTGCAATATTTAGCACAGCTGGATACTCCTTATCTTCAGATTGGGCAATTAGTGAAAAATCAAAAGTTAGATTAATTTCACCAATGAGTTCATCAAATAATAATCAACTAATTTTAGCATTAGAATACGAACTAGAAGATGAATGGAAAACGTATTGGAAATCGCCTGGAGGAGGAGGTTTCCCTCAAAAAATTATATGGAATAATTCTTCGAACGTTAAAAATATAAAAATACTATGGCCAGAGCCAATAGAATTTGAAATACTAGGCTTAAAATCAATTGGATATAAAGATAAAGTCATCTTTCCTTTGATTGTAGATCTAGAAGATAATCAAAAACAAACAAATTTAAATTTAAATATTAATTATTTAGTTTGTAAAGATGTTTGCATTCCAGGTAGTGCAGATATTTTTCTAAATATACCATCTGGAGATGGTGAATATACAGATTATTTTTTTGAAATTGAAAAAGTTCTATCTACTACATTAAATAATAATATTGATTTTACACCTATTTCTAATTTCTCATTCAAGGCTATTGAAAATAACAATAGTGTTATTTTTGATATTGAAATATCAACTACCTCTTTTTTCGATGATCCAAAAATTTTTATTCACACACCATTTGGACTACCTGTTGTAGAACCAATAAATAATTATTCCCTTAATTTCCAAAAATTGAATACCTCTTTATATTACAGTGCCGATCAGTTTAATGAAAAAAAATTTCCAATAGAAATATTCTTTTATGATAATAATCACAGCTTTAAAGTTGAAAAAAGTGTAGAAATTGAAAATGTAGATAAAAATATCTCTATAAATACTAGTCTTATATACTTACTCTTAATTTCAATATTAGGCGGTTTTATTTTGAATCTTATGCCATGTGTTTTTCCGGTATTATCATTAAAATTATTATCTGTAATTAATACTGAGGATAAAAAGATTAAAAGTAGTTTTTTTATAACCGTATTGGGTATTATCTCTTCTTTTCTAATACTTGGTGCATTTTTTGCTATCCTGAAACAAATTAATATTTCAATATCTTGGGGTATGCAATTTCAAGAACCCTACTTTTTAATGTTCATTTTGATAATTATATCAATGTTCTTCTTGAACACTCTTGGTCTTATCCAAATAAATTTACCAAGTTTTCTATATTCATCAAAAATTTTAAATTCAGGAAACAATTTTTATACAAAGAATTTTTTTAATGGTTTTTTTGCTACACTACTTGCTACACCATGTTCTGCACCTTATTTAGGAACAGCTGTAACGGCTGCTTTTACTCAATCAACAACATATTTATTTTTAATATTCTGTTTTATGGGTATAGGAATGAGTTTACCTTATTTGATTGTAGCTTTTTTTCCAGGTCTGATTTCCTTCTTACCTCGATCTGGAAAATGGATGATTTATTTTAAATATTTTTTAACTATTTTATTATTCATAACAATTGTTTGGCTTTTAAGTATATTAAATAATTATTTCAATTATTTTTTTATAGTTACATTCACTGTTTTATTGATCTTAATATCAGCAATTTTAAAATTTAGAATTTATCAAATTCCTTTAATTATTTCTTTAATAAGTATTTTCTTTTTAACTCCATATTTAAATTCTTTTCAAAAAATTAATGAAGAAAATTATAAAAGTAATAATTGGTTAGATTTTAATTCCAAAAGTATTCCTGAAATAATAGCTAATAATGAAATTGTTTTTTTAGATATAACTGCTGACTGGTGCATTACCTGTAAGTTTAATAAAATTAATGTTTTAAATTCAAAAACAGTTTCAGATTTTTTTGATTCACAAGAAGTGACATTGATAAAAGCTGATTGGACACAACCAAATGAAAAAATAAATAAATTTTTAAAAAAATATAATAAATTTGGCATACCTTTTAATGCATTTTATTCTTCAAAGTTTCCTAAAGGAATAGTAATGAATGAAATATTGACTGAGAAACAAATATTTGAAACATATAATAAAGTTAAATGATGAAAATGATTATTGATGATTTTAAAGTGCCTATTATTAAAAAAGGTGTTTCATCAGTATCTTCATTAAAAAATGAATTTATAAATAAAAAAATTATTCTATTTGGTGTTCCGGGGGCATTCACGCCAACTTGTTCTGAGAAACATCTTCCAGGTTACATAAAATTATATAATTCATTTATAGATAAAAAAATTGATGGTATTTATTGTCTATCTGTAAATGATGAACATGTGATGAAATCTTGGTTAGTGAGTTATACAGAAGGAGAAATAATCAATGGAATTGCAGATGGAAATGCTGAGATTACAAAATATTTTGACTTGATATCTGATAAGACAAAAAATTATATGGGTTTTAGGTGTAGAAGGTTTGCGATGATAATTGAGAATAATGTGATTTTAAACAAATTTATTGAAAATGATGGCGAATACAATGTTAGTTCAGCTGAATATATTTTAAAACAAATCTAATGAATAAAATTAATTTAGAAAATAGAGTCGCAATTGTAACAGGTGGAGCACAAGGCTTTGGCTTAGCTATTACTAAAAGATTTATAGAGTCAGGTGCAAAAGTATTAATATGGGATAAAGATACAGAATATTTAAATAAAGTTGATCTAAAAAATACTCAAAAAATTGAAGTTGATGTTTCAAATTATAAAAGTGTAGAGAATGCATTTGCTGAAAGTATTACATATGAAAACAAAATTGATATTTTAATAAATAATGCAGGAATAGCTGGACCAAACTTTAAGACATGGGATTACCCACTTGAGGAATGGCAAAAAGTTATAGACATAGATCTAAGCGGAGTATTTTATTGCTGTAAAACTATAGTTCCTCATTTTATCAAAAATAATTATGGACGTATCGTTAATATTTCCTCGATAGCTGGTAAGGAAGGTAATCCTAACGCAATGCCTTATAGTGCAGCAAAAGCAGGAGTTATTGCACTTACTAAATCTTTAGGAAAAGAATTAGCTGAAAATAACATTTCAGTTAATTGTGTTACCCCTGCACCTGCTAAAACACGTATTTTTGATCAAATTACACAAGAACATATTGATTATATGTTATCAAAAATTCCGAGAAATAGATTTGTGCTAGTAGAAGAATTAGCCTCTTTAGTTGCTTGGATGTCCTCTGAAGAAAATTCTTACACCACAGGATCAACTTTTGATTTGAGTGGTGGTCGAGCTACTTATTAATTTTTTCTTCTTTGTATTAGGGCGTAAACTGTAACAGCTACTGTAATCATGAGTCCGTTAATAAATTTTACATAAAAACCAGATAAGCCTAAAGCAACTATTCCTGACTCTAATGAACCAATAATTAATACTCCTATAAAAGTTCCAAAAATAGTACCTTTGCCACCAAACACTGAAGTGCCACCAACAAAGACAGCTGCTAGTGTTGTTAACATTAAACCCTCACCTTGTGTAGGCCAGAAATATAACATTTCATACATTGTAAAAATTCCTGCTAAAGCAGAGAAAAATCCTAGTTGAACAAAAGCAATAATTTTTACATTATCAACGTTAATTCCCATCATTTGGGCGCTTGCTTTGTTATCACCTACAAAGTGGATATGATTTCCAAATTTATGGTATCGATAAACCCATTGCATCAATCCAGTTAATACAATGAACCAAATAAATTGCATTGGAATTTTTCCAAATAATTTTTCAACAAATATCATATGATGCCATGTTCCATCTGCTACATCAACGATTGCAATACCGCTACCTTGAGAAATTACATTAACTAATCCACGCCAAAAAAATAATGTACCTATAGTGGCAACTATTGAAGGTATGCCAATTTTAGTAACAAGTAATCCATTTATTAATCCCGCAAACATTCCAAGTGAAGTTGCCAAAATAAATGCTATAAAAAAATTACCATCAGTCGATGTCATTATAATTCCAAATATGAGAGATGTAATTCCAACTATAGATGGAAATGATAAATCAATTTCACCAAGTGTAACAACAAATGTTGCTGATATAGCAATAATTCCAAAAAAAGGCATTGATTGCATAAAAGCTCTATAAATAGGAAATCTTGTAAATACATGTGGTGCACCAAGAAAATAAATTAGGAATAGTACTACAGCAATTATAGTAATACTAATTTCAAGTTTGTGAGTTTTTACAAAATAACTATTTAATAAATTATTCATTTACTCTTCCACTTTTATTTTTCCTGATTCATGAAGTTGAATCATTTTTTGAACAAGTTCTTCTCTTGTAATATCTTCTTTATTAAATTCCCCAACAACTTCACCTCTATCTAAAATTATAAATCTATCTGCAGCACCATATACGTGTATTATATTATGATCGATAAATATTGCAGATTTGTTTTCATTTTTTAAACCTTTTACAAAATTAAGAACTTTTTCTGTTTCTTGTATCGATAATCCCATTGTTGGTTCATCTAATACGATTAAATCAGAATTAAAATACAATGATCTACCGAAAGCTACACCTTGTTTTTCGCCACCAGAAAGACCCATTACATGAGAGTCAACTGTTATAGCTTTTGAAGTAAAACCTATATAGTCGCGTAAAATTTTTTCTGCTTCTTTTCTTTGTTTTTTTATATCCAAAAAACCAAATGAATTTGTAATTTCTCTTCCTGCAAAGATATTTCTGTATAATTCTTGCTGATCACATAATGCTCTTTCTTGATATACTGCTTCAATTCCCATTTTTCTTGATTGTGCAACTGATTTAATTTGTACCTCTTTTTCTTTAAAAAAAACTTTTCCCGAGTTTGGGCTATGAACTCCAGTTATAACTTTAATAAGTGTAGATTTTCCAGCTCCGTTATCACCGATTAAAGCTACCACTTCACCTTTATTTATTTTGATATTCACATCTTTTAAAACTTTTACGTTTCCAAAGTTTTTGTAAATATTTTGTAATTTTAAGAGTTCTTCAGCCATAAAAAATAAACCTGCCTTATGTAATAAGGCAGGTTATAATATTTAATTTATCTGATTTGTACTGCTGCTAATGGAGCAACAGCATCAACGTTATCAGCTGTAACAAATGCAGCACCAGTATCCATTGCTAATCCAGCCATTCCATATTTTGTACTTAGGAATAACTGAACAATTGGCATATATCCTTGGATAAATGGTTGTTGATCAATTACAACATCAATGTATCCAGAATTAATTCCATCAACAATTGGAGCTGATAAATCAAATCCAGCACCACATACTTCTTCAGTACCGTGACCTGCAGCCTTCATATATGTTGGTAAGCTTGCAGTTAATCCACCATGATCTGTAATAGCCATTTTGATATCAGGATTTGCACTATAAGTAGCAACGTACATAGGAGTTCCCTGAGATGCATCTGAGTTTACGTTATCAGGAATTTCTTGATAAACTACCTCAACACCTGCTGCTTCAACACCAGCTATTGCACCTTTAGTTCTTTCTCCTCTATTTGGCATACTTGCAAGACCCCAGATAAATGCTTTATCTCCAGCTTGTAGACCACAAACTTCAACAGCTTTTTTACCTAGATTAAATCCAGCATCGAATAGATCTGCTCCTGCATAACCAAATCCTTCAGTTTTATATTCTGATTCAAGATCAGGAAGAGGAGTGTTCATAGTAGTAATTACTATTCCCATTTCTCTAGCTTCTTGAATGATAGGTCTCATTGCAGCGTCACCAGGAAAACCATAGATTGCAATTCCATCAGGTTGTAAAGCAACAGCTTCTTTAAATTGTTTAATCATGATTTCTGAGTTCCACTGTGACCAGTAGTAATCTACTTCACAACCAGTGTGTTCAGCAGCAGCTACTGCACCATTGTAAACGATAGTTCCAAATGGGCCACCTTCAGGACCACCTGGAAAAAATATAAATTTTTTATCACAGCTGTAATCATTTTTTGCTATTGCTGAAGTAGATGCAAAAGCAAAAAATAAAGCAATGACAGCAAAGATTTTTTTCATAATTCCTCCAAATAATTTATGCATTAATTTATAAGTAAATAAATCAATAATACAATTAAATTAAAGTATTAAAGATCTTATTACAAATTAAATTCTCCTTTCCTTTGATAGATAAAATAGTCGCACTTATTTACCAATTTAAAGCAATTTTTATATTTATAAGATTATCAAAAAGTGCTATTTTTTCTTTATGGATGTTGATTTAGGTAAATGGTATCGAGCAAATATTGATAAAAAAGAATTCAAGCAGTTATGCAAGAAATCTGATTGGCAGGGTTTTAAGCATATGATTATTTATTTTTCATCTCTATTTCTCTTTGGATATCTAGCGTATTTCACTTGGGGTACCTGGTGGTCATTATTATTTTTTATAATTTACGGAAATATTTGGGGATGCAGCGATGCTATATGGCATGAAACTGGTCACAGAACTGCTTTTAAATCTAAATTTTGGAATGATTTCTTTTATTATATTGCTAGTTTTATGGATAATTTTGAACCTATCAGATGGAGATATTCTCACTATCATCATCATACTTATACTCAATTTAATGATCCTGTAGATTTTGAAATACATGTAAAAAAACCAACTGACTTAATTGTGTTTTTCTCACATTACATTCCATTCTCTGGTTTTATTTTCTTTAAAAATTCTCTTCAATGGGAAACTATAAAACATGCATTTGGTGTAACTACTGATGTAATGAAAGTTTGTATTCCAAAAAATGAAAGATGGAAATGTAGATTATCTGCGTGGAGTCATCTTTCTATTTGGATAATTAGTATAGCTTCTTCAGTTTACTTTCAAAGTTGGCTTCCAGTTCTATACGTTTTATTGCCTAATTTTTATGGAAAGACGCTTGTTATGCTTATGGGTCTTACTCAACACGCAGGACTTAGAGAAGATAAAAGAGATCATAGGTATACAACTAGAACAGTATATTTAAATCCAGTTTTAAGTTTTTTATATTGGCATATGGAATATCATGTTGAGCACCATATGTTCCCCCAAGTTCCCTCACATAATTTACCTAAGCTGCATGCTATGATTAAAGATCAATTACCACCTGCCAGAAAAGGTCTTCTTGGGGCTTATAAAGAAATTATTCCAGCACTCATAAAACAAGCAAAAAATCCTGACTATCAAATTCCATTATCTGTTCCAAGCAACGCTTAGACTGAGTGAAAAATAACATTATAATTTTAGGTGGTGGTCAAGCCGGAATCTATGCTGCTAGAGAGATCAGACAAAATGATTCAAAATTAAATATTAAAATTTTAAGTGAAGAAAATTTATTACCATACGAAAGACCTCCTTTATCTAAAGATTTTTTGCTAGATAAAAAAAAAGAAGAAGATCTTTATTTTCATTCTAGCGACGTACTAAAAAATGAAAATATAGAATTTGAAAATATATCAATTAATAAAGTTGATTTTGAAAATAAAAAACTTTTTGCAAAAAATGATAATGTTTACTCTTATGATAGTTTGCTTATTTCAACAGGTTCTGAAAATAAAAAACTTACTTTAGATAATAATTTGAAGAATGACATTTATTATCTAAGAAATTTAGAAGAAGCCAAAAAAATTAAAGAAATAGTTTCAAATAAAAATAAAATAACAATTATTGGAGGTGGTTTCATTGGCTTAGAAATTGCCTCATCTTTATCTCAGCTTCAAAAGAAAGTAATTGTTATTGAAATTGGTAATCAACTTATGGGAAGAATTATACCCAAACAAATTGCTGATTTAGTTCAAAACACTCATATAGAACATGGAAATGAAATAATATTAAATAAACAGATAGAAAAAATAACTAAAAAAAATGGCGATTATGAAATTTTATTAAATGATAATTCTTTAATAGAAACAGATTTTATAATTGCAGGTATAGGCTCAACCCCGACTGTAAAGTTATTTGAAAATACAAATTTAAAGCTTGATAATGGTATTGTAACTAATCAATTTTGTGAAACTTCTATTAAAGATGTTTATGCAGCAGGTGATGTATCTAATTTTTATCATCCATTCTATGAAAGAAATATGCGACTCGAGTCTTATCAACATGCGCAAAATCATGGAATATGTGCTGGAAAAAATATTGCTGGAGTAAAAACAGAATACACTTCAATTCCTTGGATGTGGTCTGATCAATTTAATTTGAATCTTCAACTGACTGGTATTTGTAATGATTATGATGAAATCATTGAAAGAGGTAATGATATTAATAATGGTGTAATTTATTTTTTTCTAAAAAATAAAATAATAAGAGGTGCATGTGGTCTAGGAATTGCAGGAAAAATTGGTCGCGACATTAGAATTACTTCTAAATTAAGTGAAAAAAATACCATTGTAGATAAACAAATTCTCTCAGATCAAAATCTAAAATTAAATAAACTTATACAAAAATAACAATTTAATTATTTTGTATTTATTTTCATAAAATAGCTATTATATACAATTTATGTCTGAAGAAAATTGGATTGAAGTAGGGTCTACAGATAGTATTGAAGAAGAGGATCTCATAAGATTTGACCATCAAGATAAAACTTTTTGTGTGTATAAGCTAACAGATGGTTTTTATGCTACTGATGGAATTTGTACACACGAGGCGGTACACCTTGAAGATGGTTTGGTTATGGATGATGAAATTGAATGTCCAATGCACCAAGGAATTTTTAATATTAAATCTGGTGAAGCCTTAAGCCCCCCAGCGTGTGAGGATTTAAAAACATACCCAGTTAAAGTTGATAATGACAAAATTTTCATTAAGATAAATTAAATATTCTTTTGGAGGTTTTATGAGTAGAAAAAAACTTACAGTTTACGATTATTTGCAATGTAAAGGTAAAAGACAACTAAGTGTTATGTTTGTACATAATGCTGACGAAGCTGCAGCAGCTGAAGAGGCTGGCATTGACATGATTTGTACTTCTCATGATGCTCCACAATTTGGTATTTACAATTCTTTTGATGAGCTTAAGCGAATTCGCGAGGCTGCACCAACTTGCTTTATGCAATCCGGAGGGGCAGTAAGAGTAGCTTCTGAATACGAAGCAATGAAACTATCACACAAGTATTTAGATATTGGCGCAGATGTTATCTATGGTGGTAATTGGAGTTACAAATGGATTAGAGCATTAAGAGATGAGTATGTTCCAATTAATAGTCATGTTGGATTAGTTCCAGGAAATGCTACTTGGATTGGAGGATTCGTTGCACAAGGTAAAACTGCTGATAAAGCCGTTAGAATTTTAGAACATACTCTTGAGTTACAAGAAGCGGGGGCTATCGGAGTTGAACTCGAAGTAGTTCCTCCAAAAGTTGCAGAAGTTATTACAAAAAAAGTTGATATCATGACTCTCTCAATGGGAAGTGGTTCTGGATGTGATGGGCAATATTTATTTGCTAATGATGTACTCGGATATACCCAAGGAAAAATTCCAAGACATGCGCGAATTTATAGAGATTTTAAAAAAGAATTTGCAAAATTACAAGCTGAAAGAGTAAGTGCATTCAAAGAGTTTCACGATGATACGGTAAACAAAAAATTTAATGATCCTAAAATCACAGTTAACATTGATGAAAGTGAATTTGAAAAATTTTTAAAGCTTTCAGAAAAATTTTGATTAATGTTTGCGGGCGAAGTTGATTTAAAAACTTGGTATAAACCAAAAATTGATAAGAAAACTTTAAAGGAACTTTCTAAGAGATCTGATACAAAAGGTTTATTAGATATATCCATATTTATTGTTGCTCTAATATTAAGTGGATATCTGTGTATTCTAAGTTGGGGTACTTTATGGTCAATACCTGCTCTTTTGCTTTATGGAAATATTTTCTATTGTAAAATCATAAGCATTCAACATGAAACAAATCACGAAACATATTTTAAAACAAGAGCGTTAAATAAACTTTTTTATCATATAACTTCTTTACTCGGTGGTTTTGAAGCAGTTAGATGGAAGTGGAGTCATTTTCATCACCATACTTATACTATATTTACACATCAGGAGGTGTACGACTACGAAAATAATAGTCCTAAACCAACAGAACCTGTTAGGTTTCTTTTAAATTTTTTACCTCTTGGTCCAATAATTAATATTCAAAAAATAAGACATTTTACACATTTTGAAATTATTAAACATTCATTTGGAATAATTACTCCTGTTGTAAAAGTTACTGTACCTGAAAAGGAGATCAAAAAAATTATTAATAGTTCCAGGTTATATTTAGGTTTTTGGTTACTTGTAATTTTTTCCTCAGTTTTCTTACAATCATGGTTACCAATCATAATGATAATTCTACCCCCATTTTATGGGAATACTATATTGATGATTTGTGGCATGACTCAACATGCTGGACTAGCTGATAATATTAAAGATCATAGAAAAAGTACAAGAACCGTTATTATGAATCCCTTTTTTAGTTTTTTGTATTCAAACATGGAGTATCATATTGAGCATCATATTTTCCCAAAAATCCCATGCCATAATTTAAAAAAATTTCACAAAATAGTTAAAAATCAAATGCCAGAACCTCATAACGGAATAATTTCTGCTTATAGATCAATAATCCCAGCAATATTTAAGCAATCTAAAGATAAAAATTATTTTATTGATGTGAAGGTTCCAGATACGACAATTTAGTCTCTTTTTTTTTATTCAAAATATACTATAAATACATCATGGGAAATCAACTAAATGATAGTGATTTTGGTACAAGAGATAAAAGAGGTCATTGGAAACCATTTGGTACAATAAGTATTAATCCACCTAAAGATATATTTTTTAACCCAATTAAATTTTTGAAGTATTTTTTTAAATTTCCGGGAATTTTTTTCCCATGGACCTTTGTCTTTGCAGCAATAACAGTTGCTACATATCTTTTTTTGACTCCTTCTTTAGAGACAATGAAGACTTTTGAAATAGGATGGATATCCTATATTTTTTTTAGAAACTCAGTTATTATTTTGCTTTGGACAGGCTTCTTTCATTTAAGACTAAAGACACAAGGAACTTCATTTAAATATAACCCACGACCTCTAGAAAAAAATAACTCAACTTTTTTATTTAATGATCAGACTAAAGACAACCTATTCTATACTTTTTGTAGTGCTATTCCATTATGGACAGCTTATGAAGTAATTACATTTTGGGCATTTGCAAATCAAATAATCCCATATGTAAGCTGGGAAGCTTATCCGATATATTGTTGTTTTATGTTCTTTCTTGTTCCATTTATAAGAGACGCACATTTTTACTTAACTCATAGATTATTACACTGGGCACCACTTTATAAAATTGCGCATAAAGTTCATCACCGTAATACAAATACAGGTGCTTGGTCAGGTATGTCTATGCATCCAATAGAGCATATACTCTATTTTTCAGGAATCTTAGTTCATTGGATAATTCCTTCACATCCTCTTGTTGCGATGTATCATGTATTTCATGCTGGTTTAGCACCTACACCTGGACATACTGGATATGAAAAAATGACTTTTAAAAATGGTGTATCAATCCCAACAGGTGATTATATGCATTATATTCATCACAAATATTTTGAATGCAATTACTCAGGCGGAAATACTAGTTTCTTAGATAAATTAATGGGTACGTTCCATGATGGATCTGAAGAAGCAACCAAAGAAGTAATGGCTCGTATCAAAGATAAAGCCCATTACCTCTAAACTTATCTTCATAAATTTTTAATTTTATTATAATGATCTAAAATATGAGTAAGGTTGAATTATATAAAGATGTAAAAAATAGTTTGGGAGAGGGTATTACTTGGTCTTCAATTGACCAAAGTTTATTTTGGGTAGATATTAAACCAAAATCAGTTTTATTCAGAATTAATTTAGATAACGAAAAATTAGAAACTTTTGACTTACCCGATTTTGTAACAGCGACGTCAATAATCTCAAAGAATGAAATTGCTTTAGTCTCAAATAATGGGGTAAATAAATTTAACTTTCAATCTAAAAAATACGAAAGAATAATTAATGTTGAAGATGATATTTTAACAAATAGATCTAATGATGGTGCATCTGACGTTAGGGGCAGGCTTTGGTTTGGCACTATGCAAAATAATTTTAATCAAGATGGAAGTGCAAAATCTTTAAATGCTAAATCTGGAAGTTTATATTGTTTATCTGATAATAAGGTAAATATTGTTGAAACAAATCTTGGTATACCTAATACATTTGTTTGGAGTCCAGATAACACGAAATTTTATTTTGCCGATACAACTGAGGGATCATTACTAGAATACAATTTTAACCTAGACGAAGGTAGTTTGTCAGATAAAAAAAACTTCTTCGATTTTGATAGAGGTGCTCCAGATGGATCAACTATTGATAGTGATGGTTTTATTTGGAATTGTCGTTGGGGTGGATCATGTATAGTGAGAATTGATCCTAAAGGAAGAATGGATAAAATCTATGAGCTACCTGTTGAAAATGTAACTAATTGTGTATTTGGAGGAAGTGATCTTAAAACTTTATTTATTACAAGTGCAGCAAATTCAGGTAAAAATCAACATGATGGTAGTCTATTTGCATTAAATGTTAATGTGCCTGGGCTTGAAGATAATAAATTTAAAATTTGATTTTTTACTTTAATTAGCTAAAACTTTCACACATGAATAAAAAAAATAAATTTAGATCTTCTAATTGGTATAATTCTAAATCACATCGAAGAGATACATTTATTCATAGAGGCTGGATGAGAAATCAAGGTCATCCAAATCATTTATTTGATGGCCGTCCTGTAATTGGTATTTGTAATACATGGTCAGAATTAACTCCTTGTAATGGTCATTTCAGAGAGATAGCAGAGTCTGTTAAAAAAGGTGTTTATGAAGCTGGCGGTTTTCCTCTTGAATTTCCTGTTTTTTCAGCAAGTGAATCCAACTTAAGACCTACTGCTATGTTGTTTAGAAATTTAGCAAGTATGGATGTTGAAGAGGCAATAAGGGGTAATCCTATAGACGGAGTCGTACTATTAATGGGGTGTGATAAAACAACACCTTCATTAATGATGGGAGCTGCAAGTGTCGATCTTCCTACAATAGGTGTTTCAGGTGGCCCAATGCTTAATGGACATCATCAAGGAGAACAAATTGGTTCTGGAACTGGTGTTTGGAAACTTGATGCTGATTTAAATGCAGGTGAAATTACAGAAGAAGATTTTATTAATGCAGAAATTTCAATGAGTAGATCAAAAGGAAATTGTATGACAATGGGGACTGCTTCAACAATGGGTTCAATGGTAGAAGCATTAGGAATGTCACTTCCTGGAAATGCCGCAATACCCGCAGTGGACTCCAGAAGATATGCTTTAGCACATATGTCTGGAAAAAGAATTGTTGAAATGGTCAAGGAAGATATAACAATGTCAAAAATTGTTACAAAAAAATCATTTGAAAATGCGATTAAAGTAAATGGAGCAATAGGTGGATCTACGAATGCAGTTATCCACTTAGCTGCAATTGCAGGTCGAATGGAAATTGATTTAGATTTAGATGATTGGAATAAATGCGGAGATGGCATTCCAACATTAGTAAATCTCCAACCTTCAGGAAAATACTTAATGGAAGATTTTTATTATGCAGGTGGTGTACCTGTAGTCATAAAAAGATTAATGGAAAAAAAATTACTAGATGAAAATTCAATGACTGTTAATGGAAAAACAATAGCTGAAAATAATTTAAACGCTAAATGTTGGAATAATGATGTTATAAAAGAATTTGAAAATCCATTAACCAAAAATGGAGGAATTAAAATTCTTAGAGGCAATATAGCTCCAAATGGTGCAATTATTAAGCCATCAGCTGCTTCACCAAAATTAATGAAACATACTGGAAAAGCGGTAGTTTTTGAAAGTGTGGAAGAGTTTCATGAAAAGATTGATGATCCCAATTTAGACGTTGATGAAAATTCCATATTAGTTTTAAAGAATTGTGGTCCAAAAGGTTATCCTGGTATGGCTGAAGTAGGAAATATGCGTCTTCCACAAAAAGTTCTTAAAAAAGGTGTGAGAGATATGATTAGAATATCTGACGCTAGAATGAGTGGAACAGCATACGGTACCGTAATACTTCATACATCTCCAGAAGCTGCAGTTAAAGGTCCTTTAGCAGCAGTTCAAAATGGTGATGAAATAGAAGTAGATGTTGATCAGGGTATAATGAATTTAAAAGTTAATGATGAAACAATAAAAAATCGTCTAGAAAATTATTCACCTGTTGTCCCAGAAATAACAGGTGGTTATCAAAAAATGTATGTAGAGCATGTTATGCAAGCTGACAAAGGAGCAGATTTAGATTTTCTAATTGGAAAAAGAGGAGCTGAAGTCAAAAGACATAGTCATTAATTAAAAATTATTAAAATAGATGAATAACAATTTTAATCCTTTGTCTGCTGAAGAATTAACTTCAAGAATAAATAAAATTCCTAGAGTTAATCTAGCTCAATTACCTACTGTACTTGAATTTGCACCTAATATTTCTAAAGAGTTGGGTATAAATCTTTATATCAAACGAGATGATTGCACTGCATTAGCTTTTGGGGGAAACAAAACAAGACATTTAGAGTTTATAATGGCTAAAACATTATCAGGAGATTATGACTGTATTTTAACTGGGGCTGCATCTCAATCTAATTTTTGCCGCCAAGCTGTAGCTGCTGCAAATAAACTAAATTTAGATAGTTATTTAGTATTAATGCATGGAATAAAAGGTAACTTAATGCAAGGTAATTTTTTATTATATAATATTCTGGGAGCTAATGTTGATGTTATTGATGGTGAGAATTTAGAAGAAATACCAAAGCATTTAGATATAAAATATAATGAGTTAATAAAAGAAGGTCGAAAACCTCTATTAATTTATGGAGGTTTTGGTAAAGAGGATACCACTCTTGCTGGTATAAGTTATGCAAATGCTATGGCTGAAATTGATTTACAAATGAAAGAGCAAAATTTTATGGCAGATCATCTATTTGTTACTGCTGCTAATATGACACAAGCAGGTTGTGAATTAGGAGCTAAGATATTAAATTGGCCAACTCGTATTCAAGGTATTTCTCCTGTTTATTGGGAAATGAATATTAAAAAAGATATTGCGAGAATATGTAATGATGCAGCAAAGATGCTTGATATTAATTTAGAGTTTTCACATAAAATGATTAATCATGACAATAATTATGTAGGTAAAAAATATGGTGCGACTACAGAAGACGGAATAAAAGCAACAAAACTTTTAGCTAATAAAGAGGGAATTATTTTAGATCCAGTTTATACATCAAAAGGTTTTGCAGCTTTAATTGATTATGTTGAAAAAGGAATCATTAAGAGAGGTGAAAACGTCATTTTTATATTCACTGGTGGTAGTCCGGCAGTTTTTGCATATAACGATGAAATTGCAAATAATTCTACTCAATAATTTCAAATTTATCTAAATATTTATTTGATAACTTAATACCTAATCCATGTTTATTTTCATCTAATTCGATAAAACCATTTTTTGCTTGAGGTTCGCCATCAAAAATATACCAAAATAATTCATTGCCAATTTCTACAGGCCAAAAAGGAAAATACTCAACTATTGGAGCGTTTACTGAACTCATAGAAATATGAAAATTATGAACTTGTCCTGCGTGAGGAATAACTGGTATTTGAAATGCTTCAGCTAAAGCAGAAATTTTATGCGCCTGTGTTATACCACCAACTCTATTCGTATCAAATTGCACAACATCAATTGCTTTTTTTTCTAGTAATTGTCTAAAACCAAAAAGTGTATATTCATGTTCACCACCAGATATAGGAGTTCTACATGAGGCTTTTAGATTTGCATAACCATCAATATCATCAGCAATAACTGGTTCTTCTAACCAACGAAGATTTTCATTATCAATTAATCGCATCATTCTTTTTGCATACTCAAATGTCCATCCCATATATACATCTGCCATAAGATCAACATTATCACCAACAACTGATCGCACTGTTTTGATTAACTCAATATTTTTATGCATACCCTCAGCACCATCAGTGGGACCCCAACCAAGTCTTAATTTCATTGCTTTAAAACCTTGATCAACATAATCCTTAGCTTCTTTTGCAAGACTATCAAGAGGTTGACTATAAAGCTTACTTGCATAACAGGGGAGTTTTGATTTAGTTTTTCCACCTAATAATTTGAATACGGGTTGTTTAGCAGATTTTCCAAGTGCATCCCATATTGCAATATCAACAGCACTAATAGCTGTCATACCTACACCTTTTCTCCCCCAAGCAAGTGTTTGGCGATACATCTTTTGCCATATATGCTCATAATCCCATATACTTTCACCAATAATGGCTGGAGCTAGGTAAGTATCTACAACTGATTTACATGGTTCTGGGGATAATGCAGCATTACCTAAACCTATCAAACCATCACTTGTTTCTACCTCAACAACTAACCAGCTATGAAATTTATATGTTGTCCATCTATCATTTGAAATATTTTCTTGATTCACAATATCTGCAGCATTTGTGCAAAAATTTTCATGAATTTTTTGAACGGGCCCTGTCCATTTATAGACCTTTGCTTTAACACTTACAATTTTACTCACAAAATAATTATTATACTAATTTAAATCAATTTAAGAGAAATTTTTAATATTAAGATAAGAGTTTAAGTAATAACTTTAAAGATTCTAACGTCGGACTTACATTAGCTTTATTTTTACCCACAATATCAAAAGCTGTTCCATGAGCAGGCGTAGTTATAGGTATTGGCAGACCACCTTGAACAGTAACACCTTTTTCAAATCCAAACGATTTAAGACCTGATTGTATGGCGTCATGATACATTCCGACAAGACAATTATACTCCTTATTTTTATAAGCTTTAATAAATGATGTATCACATGGTAATGGGCCAAAAACTTTGATTTTCATTTTTCTTGCTTTGTTTATTGCAGGAATTATTATTTTTTTCTCTTCATTTCCAAACTCAGCGTGAGGATTTAAAGCTTGAACACCTACTTTTGGATTTTTTAGTCCATTTTTTTTTAAATACTTATTAACTAACTTAATTGGTTCAAGAATATTTTTAATAGTGATATTTTTTGCAACATCTTTAAGGGGAATATGTGAAGTTACTCTAGCAGTCCAAAAATTATTTAATACATTAAGTTCACAAACGTAGCTTTTTATTTTAAATTTATTTTTAAAATAATGGAGCTCATCCTTAAATTTCATACCAGCAAGATCTAAACTTGTTTTATTAAACGGAGCAAAATTAATTCCATCTATTTTTTTCTTATTATATAAATCAACCGCTATATCGATAGAATTTAAAACAGATATTCCTGATTTTATATTTGCTTTTCCAATTGGATATCTTACTTTTCTTTTAGTAATATCAAAGAAAATTTTACTAGTACTTTTAAATTCTATCTGATCAAAATTATTAATAAACTTAATATTTTTTTTATTTTTTTGTTTTGTTAAATGTCCATCAAATACAGATTTTTCTCCAATAATTACAATATTTATTTTTTTTAAAATATTATGAGATAGAATTTTAGAAATTAATTCAGGACCAATTCCAGATGGATCACCTAAAAGAACAGCTATACTTTTTTTATTTCTCATTAAATTCTATAAAACTTTTCTGCATTTTTTAAAAAAATTTTATCATGTTCATTTTGTGAAAAATTTTTTACAATATTAAAGTATGAACTCCAATAATTATCAAAAGTATTAAAAATTTTATCTACAGGAAAATTTGATCCAAACATACACCTATCAATACCAAAAATTTCAATTGTATTAAGAATAAAATATTCAGTAGAAATAATTGTCCAACTAGGATTAAACATCCCCAACCCTGATATTTTACAAGCAAAATTTTCATGTTCGGCTAAAGATTGCATCTTTCTCATCCAATATTTTTTATATTCTTCTGTTTGAAAACAAGGCTCACCAGTATGGTTTAAGATAAATTGTACATTTGGGTAACGTTTTGCTAATTTACAAGCATCATCAAACTGATGAGGATATATTTGTATATCAAAAGATAATTTTCTATTGGCCAAATGTCTAAAGTTTTCTTGCCATAACTCATCTTTTAAATAATCTTTTTTAGCATGAGAATATTGCGGTTTATCTTTATCAAATGACAAAATTTGTCTAATTCCTCGTACATTTTTATATTCAAGGTGTTGATCAAGAACTTCGCTGACTTTTTTTTCAGAAAAATCAGCAAATGCAACAATCCCATGTGGGATTTTTAAATTATTATTATCTGAAATTTTTTGTAACCATTTTGTTTCTTCTATCGGGTTCATTGCATCATGTTCAGCCTGAACATGTATTGATTTCACAAGATTTTGATTCTTTGCATCATTTAAATAATCATCTAATAAATAACTCTTTTTAATACTTTTAAAACTTCCATAAAAAGCTTCGTCTTCATTACCACTTAACCAAGGATAATGTGTTTCTTTAGAATCAAGATCCCATAGATGATGATGTGAATCAACAATAGCTATTTTTTTCATTTATATTTTTTATAGAATTGAATTTTATCTATAAGTTTATAAAATTAATACATATAATTTATTTGAAAAGAGGTATTATGAATTATGCATGGATTCTTGAAATCCGATCAGGATATGAGGAAGAATATAAAAAGAGACACGATGAAATTTGGCCAGAAATGGTTCAAATGCTTAAAGAAGCTGGATTGCGAAATTATAATATTTTTAGATATGGATTAAAATTATTTGGATATTTTGAAACTGATGATTTTAAAAAATCCATTAACTTTATATCTAAAAGCGAAATTAATAAAAAATGGTCTAAATATATGGAGCCCATAATGAAAGTAGATATTGATCCGAAAACAAATTTTCCATACTTGTTGCCATTATAAATGCATTTAGATTAAAAACAAAAAATGAATAAAGTAAAAATTGGAGTTATTGGAGCAGGTTGGTGGGCAACAGAAAATCATATTCCACATTTAGCAGAAAGAGATGAAGTTGAGTTAACAAGTGTATGTAAGCTTGAAGAAGACCAATTAAATTTTGTTAAGAATAAATTTAATTTTAAATATGCATCTACTGATTTTAAAGAAATGTTAGATTTATCATATTTAGATGGAGTAGTAATTTCTTCCCCTCATCACGCACATTACGAAAATGCAAAAGCAGCGCTTGAAAAAAATTGTCATGTAATGATTGAGAAACCTATGACTACAGTTTCTAGAGAAGCTAAAACACTTCTCCAATTAGCAAAAAAAAAGAATAAACATATTTTAATCCCAAATGGTTTTAATTTTAAAAATTTTATGTCTAAGGCTGAGGAAATTATAATAAATAAAAAAATAGGTGAAATAAAACATGTTGATGCAGCTTTTTCATCATCTTTGACAGATTTATTTCAAGGGATACCATTAAGTGAGTCTAATAATCATACATTCCAACCCCATGCTTCTACATGGTCAGATCCAAATAAAGGAGGAGGATATGGTTGGGGGCAATTGTCACACATGTTTGCAGGTGTTTTAAAAATTACTCATCTTGAACCAGATCAAGTATTCTGTCTATCTGTGCCTTCACCAACAAATGTTGATTATACTAATGCAGTTTCCATGAAATTTTCAAATGGTGCAACTGGTTCTTTTTCTGGAAGTGCATTTGTACCAAAAGATTTTGGAGGTACTTTTTATATTACAGTTCATGGTACACTTGGTGTTTTGTATTTAGATATGGAATTAAAAAGAGAACGATTATTTGTACGTCTCAATAACGGAAAAAAAATTAATTATGATATAGAAGAGGGTAGTGGCACATTTAGCTATGGTACTAAAGAAGCATTGAATACATTTGTTGATTTATGTCTTGATAAAGATGTAAAAAACCATTCTGATGGAGAGCTTGCTGTAAAAACGGTAAGAATATTAGAAGCGATGTATAAGTCTATTGTAAACAAAAATTTACAAAAAATTTAATTTTATAAATTAAAGATCAAATACCTTACCTGGATTTAGTATATTATTTGGATCAAAACTTTTTTTAATCAATCTCATTAGTGGAATATTATCTGGATGTTGTTTTAATAAATACTCTTTCTTTTGTAAACCTATGCCGTGTTCACCTGTTATAGTTCCATCCATTTCTAGTGCTTTATCAATTAATTTATTGCTAAATTCTCTAATATATTTGTATTCATTTTCTTTATTAGGATCGTAAACAATAGTTACATGAAAATTACCATCACCTACATGTCCAACCATAGGTGCTTTTAATCCAGTTTGTTGTAGTTCATTTTCTGCAAATTTTATACATTCAACAATATTAGAAATAGGAACACAGACATCTGTAGCGTAAACTCGAACATTATCACCTTGCGCTTTGACAGAATAATAAACATTATGTCTTGCCTTCCAAATTTTATTTCTTTCCTCTGTATTTGCTGCCCATTTAAACTCACTACCATTATTATTTTTGGAAATATCTTCTACTACATCAATTGATTCTTTATTTGATATTTCACTACCATGGAATTCATAGAAAAGTGTAGGCAAGCTCTCTAAATTTTCTAACTTTGAATATTTAATACTTATATCCATTTGATCTTTATTTAATAATTCTACTCTTGCAATTGGGACACCATACTGAATTATTTCTTGTGCTGTTAAAACTGCAGAGTCTAGATCTGGGAATTGACAAACAGCACTCATAATACTTTCAGGTATAGGTGATAATCTTAGATGAACCTCAGTAATAATCCCAAGTGTTCCTTCTGAACCAACAAAAAGGTTTGTTAAATTGTATCCTGCGGAAGTTTTTTTTGCCCTACTTCCTGTTTTAATTATATCGCCATTTGCCATTACTACTGTTAAACCAAGCACAGTAGTTCGCATCGTTCCATATCTTACTGCCATTGTTCCTGAAGCAGAACAAGCCGCCATACCTCCAAGAGAAGCATTTGCACCTGGATCTATTGGGAAAAACACTCCTCTATCTTTTAAAGTTTCATTTAGTTGTTCACGTGATACATTTGCTTGTACACGACAATCAAAGTCTGCCTCATTAATAGAAATAACTTTGTTGAAATTTTCCATTGAAATTGTAAAACCTTCATCATTTCCAACAACATGACCTTCTAAAGATGTACCTGTGCCATAAGCAGTTACTGGTACTTTAAATTCATTGCAAATTCTTAATATTTTTGAGAGTTCTTCATTGTTTTTTGGAAACAAAACTGCCCTAGGCAGAACAGGATCATAGGCATCTTCACCTTTTGCATGATTATTTCTTACACTTTCTGAAAATGATATTCTTTCTTGTAAAATATCTTTTAAATTGTCCAATAATCCTCTATCCATGCTTCAATAATATTAATTATTTAACAAAAGTAAATGAATACCACAGCATTAGAATTAGAAAGTATATATGATTTAGCATATAAAGCACTATCAGCCCATGGATGTGATCATTACAATGCTGATTCCATAGCAACAACAGTTTTACATGCTGAAAGAGATGGAAGTGTTTCTCATGGATTGTTTCGTATTCCTGGTTATGTTGCTTCTCTAAAAAGTAAAAAAGTAAATGGAGTTTCGCGACCTTCTAATACTTATCTTACACAAAATGCAATTCGCGTTGAAGGTGATTATGGGTTTGCTCCTGTAGGAATAAAAGTTGGTTTGCCTGAATTGATTAAAACAACAAATAAATATGGTGTTGGTGTTTTAACTATAACTAATACACACCACTTTGCAGCCTTATGGCATGAAACTGAAGCATTGGCTGAAAACAACTTAGTTGGAATTGCTTGTACAGCTTATAAACCAAGTGTAGCGCCAGCTGGTGCAAAAAAACCATTATTTGGAACAAATCCAATATCATTTGCTTGGCCAAGAAAAAATAATACCCCTGTTGTCTACGATATGGCAACTTCAACAATGGCAATGGGAGAAGTTCAGGTTGCAGCACGTGATGGTCACAAAGTTCCATTTGGAACAGGCCTAAATAAAGATGGAGAAAAAACTGATAATCCATCTGAAATTGCAAATGGAGGAGTCCTTTTAACATTTGGCGACTACAAAGGTTCTGCAATAGCAATGATGATTGAGTTATTAGCTGCAGGTCTAGTAGGAGATTTATTTAGTTTTGAAGCTAAAGAAGAAGACAATAATGATGGAGGTCCTGCAAGGGGTGGTGAATTTATTATGGCATTATCTCCAGAGCTTATTGCAGGAAAAAATTGGAATGAACATGCTGAGAAATTTTTTGAACAAATGACATCTTTAGACGGTGTGCGTTTACCTGGACAACGAAGACACACTAATAGGCAAGATAAAGGTCCAAGACAAATTAATTCAGAGCTAATAGAAAAGATAAAGAGTCTAATCTAATCCATTTATGGATAATATTAAATTTGATTTTCAAAAACATATTGATGCTGGCAGATGTAATGGAGCTGAATGGATTATAAATCATAAAAATAATATTTATCATGAAGTAATTGGTTACAAAGATTTGGAATTAAAAAATAAGCTCAATAAAAATTCATATTATAGAATTTGGTCAATGACAAAGCCAATTATTGGTTTTGCAGCAATGCAATTAATTGAAAAAAATTTCTTATCTCTTGATGATACTATAGATAAACATTTATCTGATTTTAAATATTTAAAAAAACTTAGTAGTATTGAGAGTAAATTAAAAAATACAACTTTTCTAGAAAACAAACCTACTGTTAGACAACTTTTACAACATACAGCAGGCTTTACATATAACAATTGTGATAATTTTTTAGCTCAAGAATATGAGGATAGAAGTTTATTTCATTCTGCATCCTCAAGTTTGGAGGAAGAGATTAGTAAAATTTCTGAATTACCTCTATTATATGAACCTGGTTCAAAATGGCATTATTCTATATCTATTGATGTTTTAGCCAGAATTATAGAAGTTGTAACAAAAGATAAAATTTTTGACGTTTTAAACGAAAATATTTTTATACCTTTAGAAATGAATAATACAAATTTTTATATTGATGAAAATAGTAATAGTCAGTTAGTTCAAACATTTGAATATAACAGCGAAAAATTAAAACTAACAAATTTAAATTACGATAAAAGAAAGTTAATATTATACGGGTACCCAACGAATAATAAAAATTATTCCAGAGGAGGCCATGGTTTGTTTTCTACAGCTGAAGATTATGAAAAATTTGCTACAATGCTTATCGATGGTAAAAATAAAAATGGAAAAGAGCTCATTAATTCTCAAAGTTTAGAATTGATGCGAAATAATTCTTTAAATAAAGAGTTATTTCCAATTGAAATCACATCAATTAATACAAATAAAGATGAAGATTATGAAAATGATCTAGATGGATATGGTTGGGGTTTAGGATTTAGAGTTTTAATGAATAATACCTCTCGAAATAAGTTTGGTCAAGTTGGAGAATTTGGATGGTCAGGCTATGCCGCTACTTATTTTTTAGCAGATCCAAAAAATAATTTGTCAGCTGTTTTAATGACGCAAATTTTAGATGCAGATAAGAATATTAAAAAAGATTTTTACAATAATATCTATAAAAATCTTTAATGAACATGAAATCAAATCCCTATACCTATGGAATAATTTTAACTCTTTTAACTTATTTATCTTTTGGCATTTTAGATACAATTCAAAAAACAGCAGTTCAATATCACTCTGTTTTTGTATTATTATTTGTAAAATTTACTTTCTGTTTTATTTTTTCTTTTTTTATTGCAAAAAAAAATAAAGTTAAAAAATTTTATCTTTCAAATAATTACAAGATACAAATAACCAGATGTATTTTATCTGTATTTGAATCTTGTTTTTTTGTATTGTCTTTTAGGCACTTAGCTCTGGCAGATGCTCACACAATAGGATCTTTAGCCCCTGTTTTAGTTTTAGTTTTTTCTTATTTTATTTTAAAAGAAAAAATAAATGTAGCTACTTGGTTAGCAATTTGTGTAAGTTTTTGTGGAGTTATTCTAATTATGCGACCTGGACTAACTATATTTAATCCATATCTAATTATCCCATTATGTGCTGCTTTTTTCTATTCACTATTTCAAATAGCAACAAGATTAAATGCTAAGTATGATGATAATGAAACTATGTTATTCTACAATGGCCTTATAGGTGCTATCATTACATTTGTACTATCACTTTTTTTCTGGCAACCTCTACATTCATTTTCTTTTATCTTTTTTATTTTTTTGGGTATCTTTTTTTGTACTGGGTTATTTTTACAAATTAAAGCATTGAGTATAACACCAGCAAGTATTTTAGCACCTTATAATTATACTATAATTGTTTGGGGAATAATTTTTGGCTTATTGGTGTATGGAGAAATCCCAGATATATTTACAATAATAGGAGCAATCATTATTGTTTCATCAGGAATATTTATTTTTAGATATTCTTACAAGTAGTTTTAATTTCTTTGTATCAATTAAAAAATTAATGTTATAAATTTACTCTATGTTTATTGGAATTGATCTTGGAACTTCATCAATCAAAATGATTTTAATAGATCAAAATCAAAGCATCCTTGCATCTGCTAATTCAAGTCTTACTGTACAATCCCCTAAAGATGGTTTTAGTGAACAAAATCCACAAGAATGGATTGACTCAACAATGGAATGCTTGGAGGCTTTAAAGTCAAAAAAACCAAAAGAATTTTCACAAACTATTTCAATAGGAATATCAGGTCATATGCATGGAGCTACGTTAATAGATAAGGATGGAAATGTTATTAGACCATGTATTCTTTGGAACGATACAAGATCATATCAAGAGTGTGAAGAATTTGAAAAACAAAATTTTGATGTACGATCAATCTCAGGAAATATAACTATGCCTGGTTTTACTGCACCAAAAATAAATTGGATAAAGAATAATGAAATAGATAATTTCAAAAAAATTTTTAAAGTTTTACTCCCTAAAGATTATCTACGATTTGTTCTTACTGGTGAATTTTTTTCTGAAATGTCAGATGCATCTGGAACGTTATGGCTAGATATCCAAAAAAGAAAATGGTCCAATCAGCTTTTATCTTGCTCATTTTTAGAAGAAAAACACATGCCAGATCTAGTGGAAGGCAATGAGCAGACAGGATTTTTAAAAAAAGATTTAAAAGAGAAATTTAATTTTAATAATAATGTAAAAGTTGTGGGTGGAGCAGGGGATAATGCTGCCGCAGCAACTGGAATGGGTGTAACAAATAAAAATCAATCATTTATATCTCTTGGTACTTCAGGCGTTTTTTTTACCCCCACTGAAAATTTTTTAAGTAATACTGGTGATGCAGTACATTCTTTTTGTCATTGTTTACCAAATAAATGGCACCTTATGTCTGTTATGTTAAGTGCAAGTAATTGTTTAGATTGGATTTGCGCTATTACCAATACTTCAATTGCTGATACACTTAATAATGTAGAGCAATTTTATAATGATAAAAATTCTATAAAAAATTCATCATATTTTTTACCTTATTTGTCTGGAGAAAGGACTCCACATAATGATCCGCATATTAGAGGTTCACTCCATTCTATAAAAACAACTACAAATGCAACAGATTTACAGTATGCAGTAATTGAAGGTGTCAGTTTTGGAATATTAGATGGAGTAAATTCTATTTTGAAAGTTAATAATAACTTTGATAAAATATTTATGGTTGGAGGTGGTTCAAAAAGTTCATTTTGGATTGAATTGCTTGCAGCACTTTTAAATAGAAAGTTAAGTGTTTGTGATCAAAGCGAATTTGGTGCCGCACTTGGCGTTGCAAGATTAGCTATGTATCAGGATGCTACTATTGATAATAAAGAAAATATTATTAGTGAAATAAAAATAAGTAAAACTTATGAACCTAATGAAGATAACATTGATCTTTTATTACAAAGGTATTCAATTTGGAAAGATTTATATAAAAGTAATAATAAAATTGCTAAAAATTTTAATTTTTAGTAAATCTACCTTAAAAAAATTATTCTTTAAAAAGAAAAATATTTGCCTTTATCTTTATTTTATCTTTGAGGATTGTTGTGTTTTTCCAATTACCAGTGCCTATTTTAAAGTCATTTCTAGAAAAAGATATTTCACTTTTTACCTGAACCAACTCACTACCCAATTTTATTACTTCAATATTAATAGGAATATTTTGACTTTTTCCTTTTATTATTAATTCACCTATTAAATCAATTTTATTGTCTTCATAATTAAATTTAAAATTATTTGTATCAATAAGACCTAATGGATATTTTTTAGCATCAAAAAAAACTTCACTAAGAACTAAATCTTTATATCGTTTGTAATTTATGTCTAAACTATCAATTCTAACATTTATAAGAGCTTTATTATTATTTTGATTTGACAAATCTAAGGAAACAAAACCATCAAATTCATTAAATTTACCAATAACATTTTTCGTTAATAAAACTGGAACTTCAAATTCTATACTAGAAATATTTTTATCAATAGTCCATAAATCATTAGCTGCACTCTGCTTACAATATAGAAATATAAAAAATAAACTAAATATAACTTTCAATATATTTCCTTGCTAGTTCATCAGCTTTCTCATTAAATTCGAAACCAGCGTGTCCTTTAACCCATTTCCATGTTACATTATGTTTATTAATTAGATTATCTAATTGCATCCATAATTCTTTATTTTTCACTATTTTTTTTGTTGAAGTTTTCCATCCATTTTTTTTCCAATTTGTAATCCATGATTCAATACCATCCTTTACATATTTGCTATCGGTATAAATGATTAATTCTTTTTTTATCTCAAAATATTCCAGTGCTTTTATTGCTGCTGTAAGTTCCATTTTATTATTAGTTGTGTGTTGATCACCACCATTTAATAAAATTTCTTTATTATTGTCTAATATCACGACACCCCATCCGCCTATACCAGGATTTCCAGAACATGCCCCATCTGTATAAACATTAATCATTATTCAAAATATCATTTTGTTGATGCCATCTTAAAATATTCAAATATTCAAATGGATCTTTTTTAACAACTACTGCATCAGGTGGATGAAAAATATAATCGTGCACTCTCGTACATAATATTCTAACAGCAGCAGCTCTTAATAAAATATTTAATGATTTCTTTTCAATATCACTTAATTCTCTCAACTTTTGATATTCCCCAAGAATTATTAAGCAGTTCTCTTTGTTAAAGTATTGCCCATTTTCACTAAAACACCAATCATTAATAACTATAGCTAAATCGTAAATATAAAAATAATAACATGCAAAATAGAAATCTATTACTCCAGAAATTTTTTCATCTTTAAAAAAAATATTATCTCTAAACAAATCAGCATGTATGACACCACAAGGAATATTTGTTGGCCAATAATTTTCTAAATAGTCTAATTCATTTTTTAACAAATACATTGTTTCATTAAACTTTTCGGATTTATTATTAAGGCACTTTTTGTAAATTTCTTTCCAATCCTGTAGATCTAAACTGTTAGGTCTTTTTTCATCAAAATTTATGGTAAGATTGTGTAAATCAGCAACCATTTTTCCAACTTCTCTACACATTTCAGGGTTAGGTTCTTCAATACTTTTACCTTCTAAAAAAGATATTATTACAGCTGTTTTATTTTTTATTCTTTTTAAAATTTTTCCATTTTTATCTGAGATAGCTTTTGGACATTTAAAATTGTTTTTATTTAAAAAGTTTTTTAAATTTATAAAAAAAGGTAATTCTTGCTCAGTTACTCTTTTTTCAAAAATTGTTAAAATATATGGTTGATTATTACAAAAAATTTTAAAATTTGAGTTCTCTATCCCATCTACAATTTCTTCAAAGCTGTCTAAATTTCCAATTAAGTATTCAGAAATAAAGTTTTCAATATCTTCTTTAAGTAATTTAGTAAAGACTGCCATCTTCTATACGTTTAGTTTTTGCGGCACTTTAAAAAATACATCTTCTTTTTGGTAAGATCCTTCATTTATATGTATTTCAAAACTTCTTTTCAAATTATCAAGAAGTTTTTTAACAAGTACTTCTGGCGATGATGCACTTGCTGTTATTCCTATATTTTCAGATTCTTGAAATATATTTAAATTTAAGGAATCTACATCTTCTACTAAAATAGCTTTTTTTGATCCATAATTTTTTGCCACTTCAACTAATCTTAGGGAATTTGATGAGTTACTTGCACCAATTACTAAAAAATAATCACATTGATTAGCTATCTTTTTAACCGCTTCTTGTCTATTTGTCGTAGCATAACAAATATCATTTTTTTTTGGTTCTATGACATTACTAAAATGTAATTTTATCTCTTTTATAATATCTTTTGTATCATCTACTGATAGCGTTGTCTGAGTAACATATGCAATCTCATCATTTTGGTTGAAAGGCAATTTTTTTACATCTTCAACTTTTTCTACTAAATGAATTTTTTTATCTGTTTGACCCATAGTTCCTATTACTTCAGGATGATTTCTATGACCAATTAAAATGACTGGCAGATTTTTTTTATCAAAATTTTCAACTTCTTTATGGATTTTGCTAACAAGCGGACATGTTGCATCGTAATATACTAAATTTAAACTTAATGCTTCCTCTGGGACTGCTTTTGGAACACCATGTGCAGAAAAGATAACCGGCCTACTTCTATCTTCAATCTCATTTAATTCTTCTACAAAAATAGCTCCCTGTGATTTGAGATTTTCAACAACAAATTTATTATGTACTATTTCATGACGAACGTATACGGGCGCTCCATATTTTTTTAGAGCACCCTTTACCATTTCTATAGCCCTATCTACACCTGCACAAAATCCCCGAGGTCCTGCAAGAAATATATTAAGTTTTTTTGTCATCCAAATTTGTTACCATTAATTTTGGTTACTTAATAATACTACAGATTTTGAAAATCTTTTAATATTAAATTATTAATATTGTAAGTAGATTTTGGAATAACTAAATCTACTACTAGTTCTTTAGAACAGAGTTAAATTCGGTAATTGACTCTTCAATTAAAGCAGATTTTTTATCCTTACTTAGATTTTGAAGTAGAATATTTCTAGTAGCCTCTATTGCAACACTTGAAATATAACTTTTGAGAGAATTATTAGTATCTCGAACTAATTGTTCAATTTTATTTTCTGCCAATATTTTTCTTTTTTCAATTTGATCAGTTAATTTAGTGGCAGATATATCTTTTAATTCAGCAATTCTTTTCTCAGATTCTAACTTTAGATTTTGTATTTCTTTCTCTACTTTAGATTCTCTGTCCCTAAGTTCATCCAAAGCTTTTTGAGCCTCGTTTTTTAAATTCTCAACTTCATCTATTTTATTTTTTATATCTTTTATTTGTGCATCTAAACTAGTTGTAAGAATTTTTCGTACTGGATTAAAAATAGCTACAATAAATAATATAAAAGATACCGCTACCCAAAATTGAGGATCAGAAAACATTAGTTAAAATTACCTTTATGTGTTTCAATAACTTTATCAAGTTCATTGTCTGACAATTCTATATCTGTAATTTTCCCAACAGTCAGTTTTGTAATATTAACTATTTCATTGTTAATATTTTTCATTTGATCATCTTTACTTTTTAAAATTTCTTTTTCTGCATCAGAAACTTTTTTTTCTAAATCTTTATCAAGTGAAGAAAGTTGAGAAGAAACATTTTCTTGTAAAGAATTGATTGTTTCTTTAATTTTCTCATCTGTTTCTAATTTAGCCTTATTGATCTGATCATTAATTTTTTTTTCAATTTCCATTGCCTGTTCCTGAAGCTCTTTTGCTGAAGATAAATTTTCATCTATTTTATTTTGTCTTTTCTCTAAAACTGTAGCTATTCTTGGAAGTGATACCCTCCATAAAAATACAAATAGAAAAGTAAAAAATACAGCTAACCAAAAGAGCTGTGAAACAAAAAACTCTGGATTTAATTGAGGCATTAATTAATTATTGAGTTCTATCCAAACAAAATAACTAACGCAATAACTAGTGCGAAAAGTGCAATCGCTTCAACTAATGCGAAACCCAACATAGTCATTGTAAAAACTTCACCTCTTGCTGCCGGATTTCTTCCAACTGCTTGAATAAAAGATGAGAAAATATTCCCAATTCCAATCCCTGATCCAATAACACCGATAACGGCTAAACCCGCTCCGATTACTTTTGCTGCTTCAATTTCCATAAGTCCTCCTATTTTAAATTAATGTAAATGATAAGCATCGTTAATATATAAACACGTCAGTATTGCAAACACATATGCTTGCAAAAAAGCAATTAAAATTTCTAATCCTGTTAAAGCTACAATGAAAGCTAAAGGAAAAACTCCTGTAAAAAATGGCATGGAAACAACAAAGCCTGCAAACACTTTTAGTAGTGTGTGACCAGCCAGCATGTTTGCAAATAATCTAACTGATAAACTTATAGGTCTTGATAAATAAGAAATTACCTCAATAGGAATCAGCAGTGGATGCATGTAAAAAGGTACACCTGGTATATAGAAAAAAGTAAAAAATTTAATACCATGGTTAATAAATCCAAGAATAGTTACGCCAATAAATACAACTGCTGCTAATGCAAATGTAACAATGATGTGACTCGTGAAAGTAAATTGATATGGTATCATTCCAACCATATTTCCAATTAGTACAAACATGAATAAAGAGAAAACAAATGGGAAATATCTTTTTCCATTATCTCCAACTGTATCAGAGAGTAACTGAGCAATAAAATTATACATAAGCTCTGATATAAGCTGCATCCTAGAAGGGATAATTGATCTTGTGCTCACTGTTAAAGTTAAAAATAGAGTAATCACTAAAACAGTAATTAGCATTGCAAAAGATGAGTTTGTGAAAGAAATGTTATAACCTCCAAGTTCAATATTAGATATTGGATCTATTTCGAACTGTTTAAGAGGACTATCTTTTGCGGCCATAATTGATATTGAATATTAAAATTACCTTTGCTTTTCAATGCGACGCATTACACGATAAACGTTCAAAAATCCAGCTAATGCGCCAAATATGAAGAAAATAATTAAGCCTATTGGTTTTGTATTAAAGTAATTATCCACAATAAGCCCAATTCCAACTCCAACAACTAGTGCAGCTATAATTTCTGTACTAATTTTAAAACCAAATCCTGCACCACTTTCTTTTTTTTTAATATTAGGTTCTTTATTTTGATTATCTAAATCATCAATTTTTTTACCTAATTCTTCTAAATTTTTATTTTTATAATTCATTTGAAGCGTCTTGCTCTTTTATCTCAATTGCTTTTTCAAGATCAACGGAAACTAATTGTGATACACCTTTCTCAGGCATAGTAACACCAAATAATCTATTTACTCTCGCCATTGTCATTCTATGGTGAGTTATTACTAAGAATTTTGTTGAAGAAGTTTTAGCTATTTCCTCCACTAATGAACAAAATCTATCAACATTAGTATCATCTAATGGAGCGTCAACCTCATCAAGTACACAAATTGGAGCTGGGTTTGATAAAAATACAGCGAATAATAATGATAATGCTGTAAGAGCTTGCTCACCCCCGGAGAGTAAATTTAGGTTTTGTAATTTTTTTCCTGGAGGACTAGCAAAAATTTCTAAACCAGCTTGGAGAGGATCTGATTCATCAGTAAACTTTAAGTAAGCTTTTCCACCGCCAAATAACCTAGTAAATAATTTTTGAAAATTTTCATTCACTATTCCATAAGCCGCAAGTAAACGTTGTCTACCTTCTGTATTAAGTGAGTCAATAGCTTCTCTTAGCTTTGCAATTGCACTTAAAAGATCGCTTTGATCTTTCTTTATTGTATTTACTTTTTCTTCTAAATCTTTGGACTCTTGTTCTGCGAGAAGATTAACACCACCTAAACGCTCTTGCTCAGCAATTAATCTTTCTAATTTTTTTTCTAAATCATCAGTTTCACCTAAAACTTTATTTGGATTGATTTCTCCAATGTTGCAAAGATCGTCTAGGTCTACACTCAATCTTTCTTTTACTTGAGTAGATAATAATTTAATTGCTTCATTAATTGTATTAATTTGACCTTCAGTTCTAATTCTCTCTTCCCGTAGTTCATTTAATTTAACTTCTTCTAGCTTTAATTTCTTATTGATTTCATTAGAATTTAGTTCAGTTTGACGAAGCTGCTCAGCTATTTGCTCATAAGAATTCTTATTTTCATCAATCAATTTTTGTATTTTTAATTTTTCACTCGATACATCTTCAGGAACAGATTGAAGATTTGATAATTCACCAATTAATGTATTTTGTCTTGAATTCAATTCTTCTATTCTTTGATTTGCTTTTGTAGAAATATCATTCCATTGTTTTTCCTCTGCACTCAATTGTTTTATTCTTCTATTTTTTAATTGCTCCAATATTGCTTTAGTTGAATTATTTTGTTTTCCTTTAGATACATAGCCATCCCATCTCCAAATTTCTCCTACTTTGCTGACTAGTATTTGTCCTGGTTTTAAGGTTTTTTGGATTTCTAAAACATTTTCTTTATTTTCTATTAATCCAACAAATTCTAATTTTTTTTTCAAATTATCTGGTGCTTTTATCAGAGATGAAAATTTTGTAATTTCTGAATTAAAGGATGAATCTTCCACATCTAATTTTCTCCAAAAAATACTTTGTTCTTCATCGATAGATGCAATTAACTCATCTGAAAAAACTGCAGCAATTGCTTGTTCAAGACCATCTTCAAAGTCTAGATAATCAATTATTGGATTATTATTTTTTTTATTAGAAACATTTTCATTATTTAGATCATCATCAGTTTGAATAAAAAGATCACCTTGTTGTTTTAAAAGTATAGATTTTTCTTCCTGTACCCTTTCAAGATTTTGTTTTGCGTCTTCAAATAAAAAACTCTCTCTTTCTATATCATTTTTAATTTGCTCTATACGTACTTTCGTTTCGTCTACTGCAATATTTGCTCTTTCAATTTCTTTTTCTTGATTTTCTAAACTAATTGAATATTTTTGCAGTTCAGCAGCAACCTTGCTTTCTTGGAGCCTGAGGTTTGGAAGACTTTCTTGAACTTTTTCAAATTCTACATTTATTTGTGCAACAATTTGTGTTTGGTCATTTACAACATTTGTCTCAGATTGAATTTTTTCATTAGCATTTATTAATTTATCTTTTTCATCAATCCATTTCTTATAAAATAATCTCGCTCTCGCTTTTGTAATATCTTTTTGAATATACTTATATCTTTCAGCTTGTTTTGATTGTTTCTTTAATATTATGAGTTGTTCGTCTTGTGCTTTTAATACGTCCTTAACACGCTCTAAGTTATTTTCAGTTGCATTTAATCTTAATTCAGCTTCGTGTCTTCTTGAATGCAGACCTGTAATTCCTGCAGCTTCTTCAAGCAACGTTCTTCTTTGTTCAGGCTTAGCAGCTATTATAGCACTAACTCTACCTTGACTAACCATCGATGTTGAACGAGCACCTGTTGCTGCATCAGCAAATAGCAATTGTACATCCTTTAATCGCACCTCCTTGCCATTAACTCTATATTCTGAGCCTTCACCTCGCCAAATTCTTCTAGTTACTTCAATAGTATCATTTTCATTGAAAATACTTGGTGCTTTTCTTGCTTTATTATCTAAATCTATAGTAACTTCGGCAATATCCCATGCTGGTCTATCATCTGTTCCATTAAAGATAACATCGTCTAATTCACTTCCTCTCATTTGTTTTGGAGAAAGTTCACCCATAACAAACCTAAAAGCCTCTACAAGATTCGATTTACCACATCCGTTTGGACCAACAATACCTGTTAAGCCATTTTCAATCAAAATTTCTGTGGGTTCAACAAAAGACTTAAAGCCTTTGACCTTAAGGGTCCTAAAATTAATCATCAACTATTGTGATAATATTTTATCGATGATTTGTCTAAACTCTTTTATGTTTTTATTCCCGGAATATAAAACTCCATTAACAATGAATGACGGAGTGGAGCCTATTTTATATTCTCTTTGCGCTTCCATTACACCCTCAAGTAATTGATTCTCTAAATCAACATTACTTAAACATGCATCAAAATCTTCTTGTTGCATACCGCCACTTTGCATAATTTTATATAATTCAGATCTTGTTTTGGAATGATCTCTATTAACCCAACTATTTTGAAGCTTATAAAGGCCATTCATATAATCGTATCTTACCTCATCTGGCACACATCTTAAAATCATGCTTCCAGCAAGAGCTGGATAATTGAAGGGAAAATCACGAAAAATAAACTTAACTTTACCAGTATCAATAAACTCTTTTTTTAATTCTGCTAGAGTATCATTATGAAAATCTGCACAGTGACTACAAGACATTGAAGCATATTCTATAATTGTGATTGGGGCATTTTCTTCTCCAATATAAAAATCATTATCTTTAACATCAAGTATTGAATTTTCAGCTGCTTTTGCATTAATAAAAAGTAGTGATAGTATAATAGAAGTAAATAAAATTCTAATTTTCATCATTTGTCCTCAGTTGTAATTTTATTACCTAGATTTAATAGTGATTTTTTCAAATTGGAATTTTGAAATTCTTTAACGTTTTCTTCAACAAATCTTATGTCATCTTTGTTTATTTGTTTTTTCTTACTTTGTTTCATATACGTATGTTTAGGTATGTAATTTTGATGAATTCTCAAGTCCATTATAGCTTTATAGCCAAAATAAGTATTAATTTTTTCAATTATAGTGTCCTTAAAGTGTTGAAACTCAATGGCTGCGGCCGGTGCAACACTCACATTTAGATAATTTTTATATACCGTCTCACCTAAATCATTTTCAAAATCACGCACCCTTGAAACATTTAACGGCTCTGAATATTCTTTAAAATAACTACCAGCAATTTCAGGCCATTTGGAGTTAATTACAAATTCTGTACGATTATATTTAGAGGAAAATTTTCTATTTACCTTCCTCAGAGTATCGCCAATAGATTGTGGAACAAATGTTCTTTTTTGTTTTAAATTTTTTTTGTCCATATGCATAAATAATTTATAGTACCTAAATATGAAAGCAATATGTTTAAACACGAAACACAAGTAATAAAGTTTTTACTTCAGTGGTATTCTATGAATGCTAGAAAATTACCATGGCGGAAGAAAAATAATCTAAATTTACCTCATCCATACTTTGTGTTTGTAAGTGAGTATATGCTTCAACAAACAACAGTAAATACCGTAAAAACTAAATTTAATGAATTTATTTTAAAATGGCCTTCACTAAATAAATTAGCGCAAACTTCAGAGCCAAATATTTTAAAGTTCTGGTCAGGCCTTGGTTATTATTCAAGAGCTAGAAATTTATTAAAGTCTGCAAAAATAATTAAAAATAATTTTAAAAATAAAATACCAGAAACTTATGATGAACTCATCCAGCTTCCTGGAATTGGAGATTACACTGCAAAAGCAATTCTTGGAATAGGATATAATAAATCAGTCATGCCACTTGATGTTAATATTGAGAGAATTTTGGTTAGGTTACATGCTATCGAAAAACCAATTCGTAAAGTAAAAAATAAACTTAAAGATTTGGGAAAAAAATTCATCTCAGATAAATATTCCTCAAACTTAATTCAGTCTTTTATGGATTACGGATCAGAGATCTGTCTTCCACGAAACCCTAAATGTAATATTTGTGGAATTAATAAATTTTGCCAATCATATAAAAAGAATTTACAGCAAAAAATTCCTTTAAAACTAAAAAAGAAAACTATTAAACCCATAAAGTATACAAGAGCATATGTAATTGTGAATGAAAAGAATGAAATCCTAGTACGAAGTAGACCAAATAAAGGAATGTTGGCCTCTATGCTTGAAGTACCAAATGATGTCTGGGTTAAAAATAAAAAATTACTAACTACTGATCAAGACATACAAAAAATAAAAACAAAATTACAATCTAAAGGTTCATTTGAATATTCATTTAGTCATTTTGATTTAGAAACAGAAATTTTTTATGGAAATGTTAAAAAAGCAAAATTATCAAAAAGTAATTGGATAAAGAAATCATCTTATTCTAGTTCTAGAATGCCAACTGTTATGAAAAAAATAGTAGATATAGCAGTATAATTTATGCAAAGAATTTTTTTGCGTTCATAAAAATTTTATACCCATCACCGAATTTTTTAGAAGTATTGTTTTGCCAATTAGGAACATGATAATGATAAAATGCTCTTTCTGGGTGAGGCATCATTGCAAGAATATTCCCATTTTGATTTGTTAATGCAGCTATATCATCTTTAGATCCATTAGGATTAAAAGGAAACTGACCTTTTGCTAATTTTTTATGGTTATTAATGTATTGTAAGCCAATAAGGTTATTAGCTTTGATACTTTTAAGTAGATTAATAGGTATCATGAGTTGTCCTTCTTGATGGGCAACAGGCAAGTTCAAGATACTAATATTTTTTAGCCATGGTGATTTATTATTATTTACTTTTACATCAACCCATCGACACTCATAGCTCCCAGATTTATTTTCAATCATTGCAACTTCTGGATCTTTTTTATTTAGGCTTGGAACTAACCCAAGATTAATTAATATCTGGCATCCATTACAAATGCCTATAATTAATTTATCTTTTAATGAAAAATCTATTAGCTGATCATACAAATTGGTCAGAATTTTTTTCGCCATTGCATTTCCTGAACCTGTATCATCGCCATACGAAAAACCACCAGGTATAGCGAATACTTGATAGTTATTAAGTTGTTTAGGATTTTGTATTAGATCATTAATATGAACAATTTTTCCTTTAAAACCTACTACTTCAAATGCATGTAGTGTTTCATTTTCACAATTAATACCATAACCTGATAAGACTAATACGTTCATAACCCTTTAATATTTTGTTTGTATGACTTAGCAAAATCTGAAATTTTACCTCTAATAATTTTTTTGTTATCTTTAAACTCAACTACATCTGAGCCCGTACATTTGCCAATAATTGTATAATCAGAACCTTTAAATATTTTTTTAAAATTGGCTAACTTATTTTTTTTCATGGAAACAAGAATTCTACTTTGTGTTTCAGAAAATAAAAATTGATCAACTGAGATTTTATTTTTTAGTTTTAAATCAATGGTTAAACCTTTCTTTGAAGCAATTGCCATCTTGATAAGTGCAATTCCAATTCCACCTAAATCTATTCCAATTGCAGAATTTATAATTCCTAGTTTATTAGCTTTTTCAAAATTTCTATATGTGCGAAGTGCATCTTTGCTATTTACAACTGGATTTTTTGATTTTTCATAACCTATAATTTTGAAATAAACACTATCCTGTAATTCATTATGGGTATTTCCTAAAATTAAAAGTATATCATCATCATCGGGTGTCATTTTTGTTAAGTGAGAAATTTTATCTACCACTCCAATAGAAGAAATCAGCAATGTTGGAGGTATTGAAATTTTTACTGATTTTCCAGTTTTATCAAAACCTTTAAAATCATTAAACATACTATCTTTTCCTGAAATAAAAGGTGTTTGGTAAGCAACTGCATAATCATAACAAGCTTTTGCTGCTTCTTTCAATTGATATAAGCGATCAGGTTCATCCGAGCTGCACCAACAAAAGTTATCAAGAATTGCAATTTTTTTTGAGTTGGCACCACTTACAATTAAATTTTTAAATGCTGTATCAATAGAGCACCCAGCCATATCATAAGAATTTGTTTCGGCGTACTGAGGATATGCAGCTTGAGAAAGAGCTATTGATTTTTCATCATCAAATAGAGGTTTAATAGCAGTAGCATTTCCAAAAACTCTACCTTCGCCTTGTAATGGTTTTATAATAGAGGTAGCTTGTACTTCGTGATCATATTGCGTGGCTATAAATTCTTTTGATACAATATTTGGACTAGAGACAAGTTTATGTAGCTTATCTATCAAAGAACTTTTCTTAATTATTTTTTTCTTTTCTTTTTTAATTTTTGGAAAAGATGTTTTTAAATTTAATTTTGGATAACCTTCATGAAGAAATTCCATATCTAAATTGAGAATTTCAGTTTTATTGTATTTTACTATGGCTTTTTCTTTTTTAATAAACTTACCAATTATTGTTGCTTCCACACCTCTTGCATTAAATCTATTTATAACTTTTTTTACGTTCGCTGGAGGTACTGCTAGTGTCATTCTTTCTTGCGATTCAGAAACCCAAATCTCCCAAGGATATAATCCATTATACTTGAGAGGAACTTTTTCAAGATTAACTATAAAACCACCACTCTCTTTTGCCATTTCTCCAATTGATGATGATAATCCTCCAGCTCCATTATCTGTTATGCTCGAGTAAAGATTTTCATCACGCAATTCTCGAATGATTACATCAGACATTTTCTTTTGTGTTATGGGATCACCAATTTGTACTGCAGAAACTGGACTATTAGGATCTAATTCCTCCGATGAAAATGTTGCACCGTGAATACCATCTTTTCCTACTCTGCCTCCAGCCATTAGTATGATATCCCCTGGATTAGCTTTCTTCTTATGTGATAATTTTCCTTTAATTTTTTTCGGAATAATCCCAACTGTTCCACAAAATACAAGTGGCTTTCCTGCAAACCGGTCATCAAAATATACATTACCTTGAGGAGTAGGAATACCCGAACAATTTCCCCCAACTCTAACACCACTTATAATACCCTTCGCAATAAAATTTGCTGGAAGCATTGGATCCTTATTTTTTTGACGATACAATTGATATTTCTTATTCGGGTCTGCTAAATAATATGCATACGTATTCGCTATAGGTTTTGCTCCTTTCCCAAACCCAAGACAATCCCTATTAACACCAACAATTCCAGTGATTGCACCACCAAATGGATCTAAGGCTGAAGGTGTATTATGTGTTTCAACTTTATGACAAATAATCCAATCTTTATTAAATTCTATTCCACCAGCATTATCCGTAAAAAGAGAAACACAAAAATTATCTTTTCTTAATTGAATAATTTTTTCAGTAGCGCCTTTAATATATTTTTTAAATATACCTTCTTCAATATCATCAATTTTAGCTGAAAATATTTTGTGTTTACAGTGCTCGGACCACGTCTGAGCTAATGTTTCAATTTCTACATCTGTTGGTTTACGTTTTATAGTGGAAAAATAATTTCTTATGGTTTTTAAAGATTCTAGATCTAAGCCAAGTGTTCCTCTTCTAGATTTATCATTTTCTTCAATACCAAGTTTACCAATGAGGCTGAGATTATAATCAGAAATATCTAAATTAATTTCTTTTTTACTATATTTTTTTTTCGGTAATTTTACCTTTTCTATTTTGAACTGATTTTTTTTAAAATTATTTAAATATTGTTTAAATGGATAAATCTTAATTGTTTGAATTAAGGGATTTGCTTCATTTTTAGATATTTTGGTAATATCTTCTTTTCTTCCTTTTATTAAAATAATTTTTGTTGAACCAAGTTCAAAGCTTTTAAAACTACTTTTTAGATTATCTTTGATTATTTCTTTTACAGTTGTAGCTATATTATCAGTAACACCTGGTAAAAATTTTATTTCTAAAACCCAGTTGAAATTACAATAACTAGATAAAACCTTATTTACATTTTTTTTTGTTAATATTGTTTGAGAAACGTCATTAGAAATAAGTTTACTTATTTTAGTAAACTTTTGATCATCAAGATTTCTCGAAAAGAAATATCCATCTATAATTTTGATGGATTTATTGTTGTGTTCTTTTTGTAGTGAACTTTCTTTCCCTGTCTTCTCAATGGAGAGAATTTGAATTGTATTTGTCATTATGAGTACGAATCAACTTAATTTACTATATTAATAGTTTACTCGTTAACGATTCGTTTAAAACTAATTAAATATGACAACATATAAAGAAGCAGGTGTTGATATAGAAAATACAGATGCCCTTGTTGAAGATATTTCTAAGCTAAGCAAATCAACTAACAGAAACGGAAATTTTGATAAAATTGGTGGATTTGGTGGTATTTTTGATCTTAAAAATTGTGGATATGAAGATCCTTTATTGGTCTCTGGTACAGATGGCATAGGGACAAAAATATTACTAGGGATTGAAACTGACATTTTAGATGGTTTGGGTCATGATCTTGTTGGTATGTGCCTTAATGATATTCTTTGCCATGGGGCAGAGCCATTATTTTTTTTAGATTACTATGCTTCTTCCAAGATTGATAAAAATTCTTTTTTAAAAATTATGAAAAGCATCACTGAAGCTTGTAAGATAAATAATTGTTCTCTTATTGGTGGTGAAACAGCAGAGATGCCTGGGCTCTATAAAAAAGATGATTTTGATTTTGCTGGATTTTGTGTTGGTGCAGTGGAGAGAAAAAAAATTTTACCTAAAAGAGATATCATGAAAGAAGATGATCTTCTATATGGGATTAGATCTTCGGGTTTTCACTCAAATGGATATTCTCTGATTAGAAAGGTTTTAAAAGATAAAAATATAGATCTACAAAAAAAAACAGAATTTAAATCATCCTACGAAACAAATGCAGCAGCCTTAATGGCTCCAACAAAATTATATTTTCCTTTTTTAAAAAAAATTTTAACAACAAATCTTATCAACGGTATTTCGCATATAACAGGCGGAGGTATTGTTGGTAATGCACCAAGAATGCTATCTGAAAATTTTTCAGCAAGGATTGATAAAAAATTTATTTGTGATGAAGAAATTTTTCAATGGTTTCAAAGTTTAGCTAACATTTCAGAAGAAGAAATGTTTAAGACCTTTAATTGTGGATTAGGTTTGATAATGACTATTTCAAAAAATAATTACAAAGAATTTGAACAATTAATAAAAGATGAAAATTTAGATATTTTTGAAATTGGGAAAATAGAAGTTAATAAATCATCAAGGTGCACAATTAGTTGAAAAAATTACAAGTTGCTATTTTCATATCGGGAAGAGGTTCCAATTTAGAATCACTAATACAATCATCATTGAAAAAACAGAGTTTAGTAGAGGTTCAATTAGTAGTCTCTAATAACTCCAAAGCAAAAGGTTTAACTATTGCCAAAAAAAATAAAATTCCATTCATACATTTTATTCCAAGAAAAAATTTTGAAAACAAAGTCATGAAGTATCTAAAAAATATAGATATCATTTGTTTGGCTGGTTTTATGCAAGTTTTAGACTCAAAATTTGTCAGGCAGTGGCGATCGAGATTAATCAATATTCATCCATCTTATCTTCCAGCTTTCAAAGGCTTAAATGCTCAAGATCAGGCCATAAAGGCTAAAGCGAGCTATTCTGGTTGTAGTGTTCATTACGTTAACGCTAAAATTGACTCTGGAAAGATTATATTGCAAAAAAAAGTAAAGATTTTGAAGAAAGATAATACCGAATCACTCTCAAAGAAAATATTGATAGAAGAGCATAAGGTTTATCCAAGAGCATTACAGATGGTTGCAAAAACACTTTTAACAAGACAACAGTAAGATGAAAAATCGACTAAATTTCCTAAAAAAATTCGAGGTAAGGCAATCTCATGTTCCCAGATTTAATGAGGAGTGCGGTGTTTTTGGAATAAGTGGAACCAAAGATGCTGCTGCCTTAACAGCTCTTGGTTTGCATGCGTTGCAACATCGTGGTCAAGAAGGTTGTGGAATTGTAAGCTATGATGGCAACTCCTATCACTCAGAAAGAAAATTTGGATTAGTTGGCGATAATTTTACGAAGAAACATTCATTAGATAAGTTAAAGGGAAAAATTGCGATTGGACACAATCGCTATTCAACAACGGGTGGTGAAACAATAAGGAATATACAGCCTTTTTATGCTGACCTTCATGGTGGAGCTATTAGTATTGCCCATAATGGAAATTTAACCAATGCACTCCTTCTAAGAGAGCAAATGGTACGCGAAGGTGCAATATTTCAAACAACATCAGATACTGAAACAATTGTTCAACTTGTAGCTCGTTCAAAAAAGAAAGATATTTTAAATAAAATTATTGATGCTTTAATGCAAATTCAAGGTGGTTATGCTTTATCAATTATTGCGAATGGTAAGTTGATTGGCGCAAGAGATCCATTAGGTATTCGACCACTTGTTTTAGGTAAATTTAAAAATGCATTTATCCTTGCCTCTGAAACTTGCGCGCTAGACATTATAGGTGCAAAATTTATCCGTGAAATTGAAAATGGAGAAGTTGTAGTTATTAACGATAATAAAGTTGAAAGTAGAAGACCTTTTCCAAAAAAACAAATCAAACCATGTGTATTTGAATATATTTATTTTTCGCGACCAGATAGTATCTTAAAAAATAAAACTGCCTATGAATATAGAAAAAATTTAGGAACATACTTAGCAAAAGAAACTGATATAAAACCTGATGTAGTCGTACCAGTTCCAGATTCTGGTGTTCCTGCTGCGCTTGGTTTTAGTCAAGAGTCTGGTATTCCTTTTGAGTTAGGATTAATACGAAATCATTATGTGGGTAGGACATTTATTGAGCCAACTCAGCAAATTAGAAGTTTAGGTGTAAAGTTAAAACTAAATCCTAACCAAAGTTCTATTAAAAAAAAGAAAGTTGTTTTAATTGACGACTCATTGGTCCGAGGAACAACATCCACTAAGATAATAAAAATGCTTTATGATTTTGGCGCAAAAGAAGTCCATATGCGTATTGCTTCACCTGCAATTAAATATCCTGATTTTTATGGAGTCGATACTCCGACCCAAGAAGAATTATTGGCTGCAAACAAAAATTTAGAGGAAATGTGTAAATATATTGGAGCTAAATCATTAAAATTTTTATCATTAGATGGTCTGTATCAAGCTCTTGGTTATGATGAGAGAGATAATGATAATCCTCAATTTACTGATCATTATTTTACAGGAGAGTATCCAGTCAGACCTTTAGATTACTTGAATGACGAAAGCTCAAAAAAACTATCATTTTTAAGTCTTGCTTCAAATAATTAATTAATGAATTATTTTTTTTCATGAACGTTCTTGTCATTGGTAATGGTGGAAGGGAGCACGCATTATGTTATGGCATAAAACAATCTCCTAATTGTTCTAATTTATATTGTATTCCTGGAAGTGATAGTATCAGTGAAATTGCTTCTTCGATTATCACAGATATTAATGATCATGATGCTATTCTTCAATTTTGTCTAGAAAGTAAAATTGATCTAGTGGTGATAGGTCCAGAATTGCCTTTAACTAAAGGATTATCAAACCTTTTAATGAAAAATGCTATATTAGTTTTTGGTCCTGATCAAATGGGAGCTGAACTAGAAAAATCAAAAAAGTTTACAAAAGATATTTGTAAAAAATTAAATATTGCAACAGCTGCCTATGACGTATTTGACAACTATGATGATGCCTTAAATTTTTGTCAAAACCAATCCTATCCTCTTGTTATCAAAGCTGATGGTTTAGCAGCAGGAAAAGGAGTTATTATTTGTCAAAAAAAGGATGATGCAAAGGATGCGCTAATTAAATGTTTTAAAGATAATTCTTTTGGTGATGCTGGTTCAGTTGTTGTTATTGAAGAATTTTTAGTTGGTGAAGAGGTAAGTTTATTTTCTCTTGTTGATAAAAATGGATTTGTGTTGCCACTTACAACAGCACAAGATCATAAAAAAATCTTGGAAGGAGAAAAAGGTTTAAACACTGGTGGTATGGGAGCCTACACACCGGTTCCTTCTATTTCATCAAATAAAATGAATGAATTATCCAAAACATTTGTTGAGCCTATAGTTCAACATCTTGCTGAACAAGACATCAAGTATCAAGGAATGTTTTATGCAGGATTAATTCTAACAGATAAGGGTCCAAATTTACTCGAAATTAATGTTCGTTTCGGTGATCCTGAAACACAAGCAATTATTCCACTATTAGAAACAGATTTATTAGAACTCCTTCATGCATCAGCGATAGGTACCCTAAATGAAATAAAAAAAATTAAGTGGAAAAATGATTATGCCATGACAGTAGTAATGGCTGCTCATGGATATCCTGAGAATTATAAAAAATTGACACCAATTAATAATTTGGAAAATCTTACTTTAACAACGGATGACTATCTATTTCATGCAGGAACAATGCTTAAAGAAAACAAATGGCTCTCTAATGGTGGGCGTGTTTTAAATATTTCTAATACGGGTAAGGATTTAAAAACTATTAGAGAAAATATTCACAATATAATCAATCAAATTAATTGGGATGAGGGATATTATCGAAAAGATATTGGTTGGAGATATATTAATGAGTAATTCTTTTTTAGTTGAAGGAAAAACAAAAATTATTGAGAAAACAAATGATCAAAATATCATTCGAATTGTAACAAAAGATTTTTTAACAGGTGGGGATGCAGCGAAGAAAGAGGAAATTAAAGATATTGGAATACAAAAGACAAAACAAACAAGTAATGTGTTTAGTCTGTTAACCAAGGCAGGTATTGAAACATCATTTATTGAACAAGATTCGCCAAATAGTCTTTTAAGTCATAACTGCAATATGCTTCCTTTGGAATTTGTAGTAAGACGCTATGCGTGGGGAAGTTATTTAAGTAGAAACACTCAATTTGCAAAAGATAAAAGCAATCCTCATCAATTTGAAAACTTAGTTTGGGAAATATTTCATAAACAAGCCGTTGTTATCCCTCCGCATGTTTCAGAACCTGTTCAAATGGATGAGAGTGAAGCGAGAAGACAATTTTTGAAAGATGGAAAATGGGAAGAGGGTGTGTTTACGGATCCATTTGTAAAAACTGGAGAAGAATGGGAGTTATTTTCAGCTAAACAACCTATTACAAGCAAAAGCTTAATGAAAACAAAAAAATTATTGTCTGATCAAGAATTAGAAATAGCTATTAATGGAATTATTCTTCCAAGTTTTGAGCTTATAGAAGACAAATGGAAAACTATTGAGACAATTGATGGTCCTATTCATTTGGTAGATATTAAGTTTGAGCTTGGTTTTAAAGTATCGGATAACTCGTTAGTTTTATCTGATGTTGTTGATAATGATAGTTGGCGAATATGGCCTGGCGGAGATCCAACTAAACAATTAGATAAACAATCTTTTCGTGAAGGAGAAGGTTTAGTAAATGTTGCTAATAAATATCAACTGGTAACACAACTAACTGATCAATTTAATTTAAGTTAATAATTTATTTTTCAATAATCGTTATATGACCCATTTTTCTTTTATGTTTAATTTCTGTTTTTAAATAGTCATAAAAAAATTCATTATCCTTAAATGTTTTATTTCGATACGGTGTTATATCATCACCAATTAAATTAATCATTTTGGCATTATACAATTTTTTTGTCTCAATTTTTTCTAAGCCACATACTGCTCGTACATGATTTTCAAATTGACTAATATTATGAGAGTTCATTGTTAGATGTCCAGAATTATGAACACGAGGAGCAATTTCGTTAGCATATAAATTATCATCTGTATCAATAAAAAATTCTACACATAACGTTCCAATATAATCTAGTTTTTCTACAACTTGTTTTGCCCACTTAATTGATTTTATTCGTATGTCATTAGAGATATCACTTGGTATTGTTGAATATTTTAAAATTTGTTCTTCATGAACATTCTCAATAGGATCATAGATCTCATAACTATTTTGATCATAACGAGTAATTACGACTGAAATTTCTTTTTTAAGATGAATGAGTTTTTCTAAAATGTATTCTTTTGTAAAATCAATTTCGTTCGTAATATCATCTACAGTGTTTAATTTATATTGACCTTTGCCATCGTATCCTAACGTTGTTGTTTTTAATAGACCTGGAAGCAAGTCTACATTTTCACTCAAATCTTTTCCATTTTTGACAGTTACATATTTTGTTGTTGTTATACTATTATCATTGAGAAATTTTTTTTCTGTTTCCCGGTGTTGAATGAGTCGATTAATTTCTGGTTTTGGTAAAACTTTTTTATTTTCATTAATTTTTTTTAATATTGTGAAGGGAATATTTTCAAATTCATATGTAACAAGATCAACTTCATTAATAAAATTATTTATTGTTGTATCATCATCATACGGACCAAAAATAAATTTAGTCGCAAAGTGTTTCCCGGGTGCATCAGGATCATCACTTAATATTACGGTTTGTATATCTATTTTTTTTGCTGCATCTGCTAAAAGACTTCCTAATTGTCCACCACCGATAATGCCAAGTGTGGGTGTATTCATGACTTATGGTTTTTGTTTAACAGCTTTTGATTGTTTAGTTCGGTAATTTTTTAAATTTTTCTTAATTTCTTTATTTGTAAGAGCAATAATGGAAGCTGCAAATAAACCTGCATTCATTGCTCCATCTTCACCAATTGCCACACTGCCAACAGGAATACCCTTTGGCATTTGTACTATAGATAACAAACTATCTAATCCTTTTAATTTGCGACTTTCTATTGGTACGCCGATTACAGGTATAGTTGTTAATGATGCAATCATTCCTGGTAAATGTGCAGAGCCTCCTGCGCCAGCAATAATGATAGAAATATTATTTTCTTCAGCTGTTTTGGCAAATTTAAACATTCTCTCTGGTGTACGGTGTGCAGAAACAATTTTAGTTTCAAACTTAACTTTCAGTAATCTTAAAATTTTTTCACAATTTTTCATGGTAGCATAATCAGATTTACTTCCCATCACAATTGCTACCTTATGTTTTGTTGATGCTGAGGTCATTTTTATTTTATTTTATCAATTCAATGATGATTCGATACATTATTACATAATGACATCGTGGACATTACTTTCGCGGGCTCCTGCTTTAGAAATAAACACAAACTTACAATTGCCTTGCATTTTCTTAATCGTTTTATGACCAGTGTAACCCATCGACGATTTTAAACCGCCAACAAGTTGATACGTTACATCTTCTATTTTACCTTTATATGGAACCATCCCTTCCACACCTTCTGCTACTAATTTTTTTGCATTCTTTGTTTCTTCTTGCGAGTATCGATCAAAAGATCCTTTTTGCATTGCTCCTACAGAACCCATACCTCTATAGGATTTAAATTTTTTACCTTTAATCGTTAATAATTTTCCTGGTGACTCTTCAGTGCCAGCAAATAAAGAGCCTATCATGCAAGCACTTGCACCACCTGCTATAGCTTTTGCAATATCACCTGATGTTTTTATTCCTCCATCTGCAATCACAGGAATTTTAAATTTTTTGGCAACTTGAAATGTATCCATTACAGCTGAAAGCTGAGGAATACCAACACCTGTTACGACCCTTGTAGTACAAATTGATCCTGGTCCAATACCTACTTTAATAGCATCAACACCAGCACTAATTAAATCTGACGCAGCTTTTTTTGTAGCAATGTTACCAACAATAAGAGGAGTTTTTTTTAAAACTTTTTTTGCTTTTTCAATAAACTGTAAAGTAGTTTTTGTGTGTGCATGAGCAACGTCAATAAAGACTATATCAACACCAACTTTTAATAATTCTAATAGTCTTAAATAAGCATTATTTTCAACACCGATTGCAGCGCCTACCGCAATCTGTTTATTGGAATTAATTACAGCATTTTGAAATTTTTTAACGTTAACTTTAAAACCATGAACTTTGTTAACTTCAATTGCTTGTTTATCAATTGGCATATTACGGTGAATAACACCTAGACCACCATTTAGTGCGAGATTGATCGCCATCTTATTCTCTGTCACGGTATCCATAGCAGCGGAGAGTATGGGAATATGTAATTTTACTTTTCCTATGGTAATCGATGTATCAACATCTTTTGGTTTTACCTCTGAATATGCCGGTGAGAGCAGAACATCATCAAATGTGACGGAATAACTAGTATTTATCTGGTATGACATTTTCAACAATATTTATTTTCTTTTGATTTAATAAGTAAATAGCACAAATTTTAAAAAAGAAATAATGATGATATATTTTTTTAATATTTCGGTTATAACAAGTTGTGCTTAAAAAAATACTTATAATATTTCTTTTTATCCCTTTTAGTGCCTTTGCAGGTGATGAAGAAATAGCTAAAAAAAGTGTTATTGATAAATTTTCAAATGGCCTTTCATCTGCTATCGAAAATATATTAGATGGTGAAGGAGATACACAAGTACAAATCATAGCTGGTGAAGATTACAAACCTGAATTTTCTATCGTGACTGTTAGGCCAATTTCTCACCATCCTGGTGTAGACTCAGTATTTGTTCAAATACAATTAAATGATACTAAAATTCGAGGTGATAACAGATTAAGCATTAATACAGGTCTTGGATATAGAAAACTTTCAGATGATAAATCTTCATTTGTTGGAGGTAATGTTTTTATTGATTATGATGAAGAAGGTAATGCAAGAGCAAGTATTGGTTTAGAGCTTCGTTCGTCAGCATTTGAATTAATAGGAAATTACTACTCTGGAATTAGTGGTGATAAAACTGTTGGAAGCTTTACTGAAAGAACTTTAGATGGAATCGAATTAAGTGCAATAGGACAATTACCATATGTTCCATGGGTCAATATTATTGCTACATCATATGAGTGGGATGCAATAAAAAATTCCAAAAACTCAAAAGGCGAGAAGTATAGTTTAGAAATGACAATTACACCAAATCTTATTGCTGAACTAGGCTATGATGATAATAACATTGATGGAACAAATAATTTTGTAAAAATAATGTTTGTTTATCCAGCAAGAGAAACTCCAACAGCCTCCACTGATTTTATTAGTGATACAGCATTCCTTAAAGGAAATATGAGTTTAGAATTGTTATCAATTGTTCGAAGAACAAATAAACAAATAATTGAGTCTGAAGGTACTGGCGTAATAATAGCAAGGACAGCAGAATAATTATGATTAAATATTTAAAAATAATTACTTGCTTTTTATTAATAGTGTTTTTTTATTCAGGTTCACTGACTGCAGCGGATTACGGCAGAGCTAGTGTTTATAAAGTTACTATGGAAGAATTGCACTTTTGTGAAGATTCTAAATGTGCAACATATACAAAGGTTTGTGATACATCAAAAACAGTAGATATCGCAGCAGTTACTGCCGGATCAGATGTTGCTTCTTGGTGCCCTCTAACAGGATTACCAATGGGCACAACCTTTACTCACTTAAGAGTAAAACTTAATAGAGCTTTTACTTTAGCAGGAGTTGTTTTAGATAAAAATAGCACTACTGATTGTTATACAGGAGGCATAAATGATGCAACTGCCACTAAGACCGCTAATGGTAGCTCTGTTACAAATGCTTCAGTATCAGGTGATACAATTACAATTCCCTCAGGGACTCTGGAAGAAACAGTCATTTGGATTTACGATGGTAGGGGTGGTGGATCTTATATTACTGGTGCAGGTGGAAATACTTATTGGTGGAGTTATTATACTCATTCGAACAGACCAACTGGATCAACTTCTTGGTGTGTAGGAACTACTGCAGGTACCCATAGTAATGCAGCTGGAGTTTGTGCTGATACTAATACGCAATCAGCAACATGGGATGATGCTGCATCAGCTGATACTTTGCAAATTATTTACCCTTTTACCTCGGCTTATACAATTGGAGTTGTATCTCCTAAAGCAACTCTCTCTTTTGATACAAGTGAAGGTATGGGAGCAGAATGGTTGGGTCCATCAGGTTCAGAAGTATGTGAAATGAGTGTTGGGAAGGTAGGATTTACAGCAACATTATCAGATTAATTTTTTATATATTTATTTTACTTTTATCTTTGACTGTTTATGCAAATGATAATCTCCCTAGTTGCAAAATAGAAAATAACAAAGTCATATCTCAAAATGTTTGTTCAGGCGCGATTAAAATAGGAGAAGAATTTACATATAAGGGAGAGTTTTATAATGGAAGAATAAATGGCAAGGGTATATTTATTTGGCTTAATAAAAACTTATTTAATGATTATGTAGGTGAATTTAAGAATGATAGATTACATGGAAAAGGAAAATTAACTTGGGTTAATGGCGATGAGTATATTGGCAACTTTGTATTAGGCAAAATAGAAGGTTTTGGAAAAAAAAATTTTAAAAATGGTAATTACTACGAGGGCTATTTTGTTGATGGTGTATTTAATGGAAAAGGAAAATATATTGATATTAAAAATAATATTTATGAAGGAAATTTTAAGAATGGTAACTTTGAAGGCTTCGGAAAAATAATTTATGAAAGTGGAGATTATTATAATGGGAATTGGAGAGATGGTAAAAGACATGGTTTTGGCTCTTTGCATTTAAAAAATGATGAAACCACTTATAAAGGAGAATGGAAAAATGGTTTACCGCATGGCATTGGCACTATTACTTATAAAGATGGAAAAATACAAAAAGGGAAGTTTCTTAAGGGTTTATTGATTGAATTAGTCAATTAATTTTTTAAATTATATGTGAGGCTCAATCATATTTTATATTCAAAATTTTGAGTGGTTGGATTGATTTTAATTAATCTTGCACCATTACGAATATGGTAATGAGTAGCAACAGGAGTTAGAGGGGAAATAGTAATGATACTTTCAAACTGCTTTTTTGATTTAATATATTTTTGCAGTTCTTTCATAATCTTTTTACCTGCACCTTTTTTAAAAGACCACAAAGTATAGGCAATGGGAATTGATGCTTCATCCTCTTCAACACTCATTAAATCCATTTCTTTAATGGTTGTTGGTATTTCATTTGTAAAGGCAAAGCAGGCAATACCCTCAATATCATCCTTATATTTCAGACCAAAAATTTTTCTTCCTTTTGATGTACGAAAGTCATTATCGAGTTCTGGGCGCACTGGATCATCAGATGGATTAACACCATCTAGTTCAACAAGTTCTGTTTTTTTGATCCAACTAAAGAAATCAAACTCGTATTTGTATCTGCCAATTTTCATTTAAATTAATTGGAGCTTTATAAGATTTAGGAAATAAAGATAGTGAATTATATTCTTTTTAATTTATTTGCCAAATACTTTAGTATTAAATTTCACCAATATATTATTTGAGAAAATAATTATAATTTTATAAAATTATAATTGATCGTGCTCCCAAATAAAGGAGTTAAAAAAATGAGTCCGCCAGCACAATAAGGGTGGTGTCCACAACCAAAGCCAAACAAGAAATATAAGCAGATCTTTTTTTAAAAGGCCTCGCATTAGGTGATGAGCCGAATTTATAAAACCCCCACATGCGGGGGTTTTTTTTATTCTTAATACTTGAACAAATTATAAAAAACCTCAAAACGACTAACTAATAAAAATTCTATTCTTATAATGTCATCAAAATCATCTATTCAAAATATTTTTAAATTATCTATCCCTATTTTTTTTGCAAATTTAGTCATTCCTTTTGTGGCTATTGTAGATACGGGTTTAATGGGTAATCTTGATAATGCTAGTTATTTAGTTGCGACCAGTATAGCGGCAAGTGTCTTTTCAATTCTTTTTGGTAGTTTTGGTTTTTTACGATCAGGTACGGTTGGAATGATCGCACAAGCAGATGGATCCAATGACTATGAAGAAATTATAAATATTTTTTTACGTAATATTACATTTGTCATTATAATTTCCCTCTTATTAGTTATTCTTCAAACATACATATATAATATTTCCTTATCTATTTTTGAGTTATCGAAGGAAACAAAAATATATTTTAAATATTATTTTATCTTTCGTATTTACTCCTCTTTTGGTGAGCTAACAATTTTTGTAATTACAGGATTGTTTATTGGTCTCCAAAAAACAAAAACATCAAGCCTTATTGTCGGTTTCTATTCTATTGCCAATATAATTTTAAGTTTAGTCTTTGTTTTATATTTTAATTTAAATGTTTTAGGTGTTGCCTTAGGCACATTCGTCGCTTCAACGATGACAACAATAATCTTTTTATTCTATACATTCTATGATCTAAGCAAGATAACTAAATTAGAATTTAACACAAGAAAAATTTTTAATTTTAGTAAAGTAAAAAATATTTTTAATATTAATCTTAATATATTTATCCGATCTCTTCTTCTTGCTTTTGCCTTCTTATATTTTACCTATCTTGGTAATTCTATCAGTGAAGAAACAGTAGCTGCAAATACCATTTTGCTAAATTTTATAATGTTATCAGCTTATGTTCTTGATGCCTATGCTTTCTCTACAGAGGGTATTGTAGGGTATTCTATTGGATCAAAAAATAAACAATTATTAAGAGATGTTATAAAAAATTCCTTTATCTTAAGTACAGTAACTGGCTTAGTAATATGTGTAATCTTTTTCTTTAGTAAAAATTATTTCATTATTACAATGACAGATTTACCTGACATTCGAGAGATCAGTTTTTCATTCTCCTACTGGGTAATCATTATTCCTTTTGCAGCTTCTTTTTGTTTTCAATTTGATGGTATTTTTGTTGGTGCATCTCAGACAACAGAACTACGAAATGCCATGATTGTATCTGTCGCAATATATATCGTTGTCTCCTTCTTTTTAATTGCAAGTTATGGGAATACTGGCTTATGGTTATCTCTTTGCCTTTTCTTTATTGCAAGAGCACTCACTCTGTTTGTCTATATGCCGAGAATTTATCAGCGTGTAGCATGAAAATACTAATTCAATTTATCTTTACGGTAATTAGATCGTATTTCATCTAGTAGGATTGATTTAGATTTATCTTTTACATGCCAAAAATCCCATCCATTACAACTTGGTAGTCCTTGTATTTTTGCTCCCATTTGATGAATAGAGCCTGTTAAATCTTTAATTTTAAGTGTTCCATCAATACTAACCGTAGCTTTAAAGCGTTCTTTTTTATCTGTTAATACTGCACCTGGTGGAATAATTCCTTGCTCGACTAATTCACCAAAAGGTACTTTTGGTAATTCTTTTTTGCTCTTTGCAATAGTGACAACTTCTTCTTTCAATACTTTAGTTTTCTTTAATCGTTCTTTTGAAAGTTTAACGTAGTCTTTATCTTTTTCTATGCCAATAAAATTACGTTGTAATTTTTTTGCAACAACCGCAGTTGTTCCACTTCCAGAAAATGGATCAAGAATAAGGTCACCTTTGTTTGTTGAGGCTAATAAAATTCGGTAGAGGAGAGCTTCTGGTTTTTGTGTTGGGTGTGATCGTTGATTGTTATCTTTACGTAATCTTTCTTTCCCTGAACAGATAGGAATATACCAGTCACTTCGCATTTGTTTTCCTTCATTTAGTTCTTTGAGGTTTTGGTAATTGAATGTGTATTTTGCCTCTCTTGATGTTGTGCACCATAAAAGTGTTTCATGGGCATTTGTGAAACGTGTACCTCGAAAGTTTGGCATAGGATTTGTTTTATGCCAAATAATATCATTTAAAATCCATAAGCCTTCATCTTGGATTGTATAACCAACTCGTAATATATTATGATAACTTCCTATGACCCAAAGCGCTCCACCTTTTTTTAAAACACGTTTACATTCACTAAGCCAAGCATTGGTAAATTGATCATATTCTTTATAGGTACTAAATTTATCCCAATCTTGTGTCACAGCTTCCACCGTTGTTTGATCAGGTCTATATAACGTATCTTTTAATTGAAGATTATAGGGTGGATCAGCAAAAATAAGATCAACTGAATGATCTTTTAGTTTTTTCATTTCCTTAATCGAATCACCTAAGATAATTTGATTTTTCTTCATAATTGATAAAAAGAATCTTTAAGCAGATATGGAATCAGGTCAATTGAGTTATCAACAGGCGGAATCTTTAGGTAGGGATAACCTTAAATTTTGCCTAAAAACATAAAAAAGGGGTCCGAAGACCCCAGGAATAATTCATCAAATGGGAGGAATGATGAAATATATTATTTATATAGTGTTTGTCGCATCTTTTTGAAGCATAATAAAATAATATTTGGTATGCATTATTTGCATGGATAAATTTAAGTAATTTATTTTTTTAATAACGATTTAATTGGCTCAAATGATTTTCGGTGAAATTGAGTTACGCCGTGTTTGTGGATTGCATCAATATGTTTTTTAGTTCCATAACCTGCATTTTTTTTCCAATCATAAAATGTAAACTTACGATGCAGTATACTCATCAGTCGATCACGGTGAACTTTTGCAATAATAGATGCACTTGCGATCGACAAAGATTTTTTATCTCCTCCTATAATAGATTTTTCATTTTGATAATTTAATGAAAAGTTTCCATCAATAATAAGATGTGGATTTTCAAAATTAAATTTATTTATTACTCTTTTCATCGATAATTTTGTTGCTTCCAAAATATTAATTGTATCTATTTCTTCTACACTTGCATACCCTAAGTAATACCGAAGCTTTTTTTCTTTTTGTAATTTTTTAAAAAATAAAAATAATTTTTCTCTTTGTTTTACTGTATGTTTCTTTGAATCAGTTATGGGTATTTCTGATTCTAAATCATCATAATTAGAAAAATAACATCCACAACTCACCACTGGGCCTGCCAATGGACCTCTACCTACTTCATCTAAACCAATTACAGGTCCATTAATTGATTTCTCTATAGAAAAATCAGTCACTATTTCTCATTTAATCTTGGCATGATTTCAACAAAATTACAGGGCTTATGTCTAATGTCTAATTGATGTTGTAAAATTTCATCCCAGCCATCTTTGCATGCACCTGTTGATCCAGGTAAACAAAAAACATACGTACTATTTATTAAGGCCGCAACTGCTCGTGATTGAATTGCCGATGTACCAATTTTTTCAAAACTAACTTGGCGAAATAATTCACCAAATCCATCGATATGTTTACTAGCAATAGCGTTTACAGCTTCTGGTGTTGTATCTCTTCCTGTTAGACCAGTCCCACCAGTTGTAATAATGCAATCAATGTCTTCTTCTTTTGACATTGTATCTAAGGTATTTTTTATTTGAGAGACATCGTCTGGAATAATTGTACGTTTAATCATTATGTGACCAGCATCAGTAATTCGCTTTTCTAATGTATCACCAGATATATCATTCTCTTTAGTTCTTGAATCTGAGATTGTAATTATAGCAATGTTTATAGGGACAAAATCTAGAGAAGTATCAATTGGCATATCTTATTAATAAAGTGGATCATTTCCATTTGCCAGCATTTTTAAGGAACGCATTTCCTTATTATTTTTATTTTGGTAAATCCAATATTTTGTTAAAATCTTTTCAATGAACCACCGTGTTTCTCTTGAAGGAATACTTTCCATAAAAAAGAGTGAGTCTTCCATATAATTTGTTTCATTTTTCCATTTTTGTAAATTTCCTGGACCACCATTATATGCTGCTGCTAGAAATATAAGATTTCTTGAAACTTGCTCTAGATCAAGAAGATAAGTTAAGTATTCTTGTCCTACCTCTAAATTTATTTCTGGATTTTTAAGAATATTACTGTTGCTTCTTTTAACGTCTTTACTTTTTGTAATAAATTTGGCTGTTGAAGGTAAAACTTGCATTAAACCTATGGCACCATCTTTACTTTTTGCCTTAATGTTAAACATCGATTCTTGATGCATGAACGCGTGGAGTAATTCTTTTTCTAATTTGAAACCATCTCGAGGCTTCCACACACTAGTAGGGTAGTAGAGATAGGTTGGGACATACATACCAAAATTTTCTAGCTTATTGACAATTTTTAATTGAGTATAGGCAAGATCAAAATTTTCAGCAATTTGAATAGACTCCTTTGCTATTTCCTTATTTAAAATAGAATTGATATGAACAATTTCTTTTTCTAATTCATCGGCAAATCCAACTTGTATCAGTGTCTGTATTCTTTTTCCCGCTGGTATATTCAAAATAGTACTATTGTTTTTATTAAGATCAGTATGCTCTACCCATTCAATTTTTTTATCAACTCCTAAAATTTCTAGTGCAAGCATTCCATAAAAACTATTTGGATTATTAGAAGCTCTTTTTAACCAAAAATTAATATCATCATAGCGACCAAGTTTTGCATATGATCTAGCTGTCCAAAAACTACCTGATGTTTGATGCCACGCATCATTTTTTAAACTAATCGAAAAGAGAGAAAAATATTCTGCAGCATCTTCATATTTTTCTAATCTCCAAGAACATAGACCAGCTGTCCAAGCTGCATAAGGAACATATTTAGCAGAATTAATAAGAGCTTCAGAAGCATATTGAATTGCTAAATCATTTTTATTTGCTAAGAAATATCCTTTCGCTATTAATTCTTTTTGTTGATCTATCTCAACTTGATCTAATAATAATTCTACATCTCTTTGATTTAATAGTTGTACTGCTCCTGTTGGCCAACCTTTATTTACTCTTGATTTGATACCATTAATTAATTTTCTTTTTTCAGCTCTCTGATTGTTGGATAGTTTCTTTGAACTTTTATATTTACTAGTTTTTTTAATTATTACTTGTTCTGATTCTATTCCAATTGGAGCGCTAGGTTTAGTTGGACTTTTATAACCCGCTGGCATTCTTCGAATAGCCAATTTATAAATTTGTTTTGCTTGAGGGTGATCATTATATTTTTTAAGCCAATAATATAATTCTAAATATTTTGATCGATAACAATTAGGATGTAAAAATTTCTGCGCATAAATATGACCAAGCAAAGATTTATTTTTTATTTTTAAAATAAAATTATTTGCACTTTTCCATTTACATTTTTCCTGAAATTCATAAGCTTGTTGATAATTATATACATCTTCTTCACTAAGAACCTTTGTTGAGAAAATATTATCATATTTGATGACTATATCTTGTTGGTATGCATAGATTTGTTTTGAAAAAAAAATGAAGAATATAAAAAAACAAATAACAGAAAATTTTTTAAGATTCATTTTTTAATTTTTCTTGTAACATTTGTAAATCTTCCCAAGAATATTTTTTATATTGAGGAGATCGAAGTAAAAAAGCTGGATGATAGGAGGCTATTGTAGGAATACCCTCTTCTAAATTAAGTGATTTGTATTCATGCCATTTGCCTCTGATTTTTCCAAGTGCAAGAGGTGTTGATAAAATAGCTTTGGCTGCGACACCACCTAATAGGAAGATAAATTTAGGTTTAATAATATCAATTTGTTTTTGCAAAAACGGTAAAAATTCTAAAATTTCATCGTCATTGGGTGTTCTATTTTCGGCTGGACGCCAATTAACTACATTAGTAATATAAACGTCTTCTCTTTGTAAATTAATGGCAAAAAGCATTTTATTTAATAGCTGTCCAGCTCTTCCTACGAATGGAATTCCTTGTTCATCCTCATCCCTGCCTGGTGCTTCACCAATTAACATTACTTTTGCATTTAAGTTACCGTCATAAACTACTAAATTTTTTGCTGTTTTTTGAAGAGGAGATTTATGATTTTTAAGATCTTCAATAACACTATCAATTTTAGATTTTTTATCCCCAGTATCCTTGTCGAAACTAGGCTGCTCTAATTTTTTCTCATTTTCAAACCAGTTTCTAGGAGAATCCTGAAGAAAATAATTTACTCCTGAATTAATAATAAATTCTAAATTTTTTTTATTTGATTGATTCATGTAAAATTACAATTATCTATTCATAGTGTAACTATACTATATTTGAAATGGTTAATTTAATTAAAACACTACAATTTATCTTAATTTTTCTGGTTATTAATTCTGGAGCTTTAGCTTTAACTAGCTCATCTTTTTTAATCTCACAATCTGCCTTTAATAATTATGATTATAGTTCCACTTTATTTAAATTTAATATGGATAAAGTTACCCTATCTCAAGACAGTCTTTTAGATAAAGCTATTGCTGCAATAATTACAGAGGATCTAGTTTTAGCTTTAAAAATTGCTGATAAAATCTTAAGTGAAAACAAAAATAACCCAGAAGCTTTAATTATAAAAACCACATCTCTTTACAAAGATAAAAAATTTAAAGACATCATTGAACTAAGAGATAATATGCTGCAACCAAGTGAATTATTAGACTTTATCTTTTTTGCTGATAACAGACTTAAAAATAATAGTACTATAAGTAATGCTCTAGTTGAATTGGTATCATCCTCATATTCAAGTAATGAACAAAGTCGTTTAAATTATAATTTTTTATTATTTTATACCTCACTCGCAAAAATACTTGATCCAAAAAACGACAGAGCAATGATTATTAAAGCAGAGTTATTTTCGCAAGTTGGACAAGATAAGGTTGCATCAGATATATATGCGAAGATAGATAAAGAAAGTATTTATTACTTAGATGCACAGAATAGTCTTGCTAGACATTACTTATTCAATAATACCTATGAGGAAGCTGAAACTAAAATTAAATCATTAGTTGAAAATAATAATAACAATTATTCTCTTAAAAAAACTTTAGGTGATTTTTATCGTTACAATAAAAAGTATGATTTAGCTTTAGATGTTTATGATGAAATGATCAAAGAAAACCAGGATGATCTCTGGAATATTTTTTATATGAGAGGTATTTGCTATGAACAAAAAGATGAATGGGACTTAGCTGAAAAAGATTTTTTACGATCCTTAGAAATTAAACCTGGAACACCAAATGTTTTAAATTATCTTGCATATGGTTGGGTTGAAAGAAATATTAAATTAGACCGTTCTTTGAAAATGTTAGAGGAGGCATATAAAGCTAATCCTGATAGTTTTTATATTATAGACAGTTTAGCGTGGGCTCATTTTAAAAAAAATAATCTTTCAGAAGCAGCAAGGTTAATGGAAAAGGTAATTGATATTGCCCCTGGTGAAGCAATATCTCTAGACCATCTTGGCGATATTTATTATGCTATGAATAGAAAAAGAGAAGCAATTCATTTTTGGCAACAAGCGCTAGAATTGGCTGAACCAGAAGATGAAATAACTGAAGATGTTCAAAGCAAATTAGATAATATTAATGCTGGATAAAATAATTGAAAAATCACCTGCCAAAATTAATTTATTTTTAAAAATTATAAATAGAAGAGATGATGGTTTTCATAATATTCGTAGTGGAATAACATTCATTGATCTTTTTGATGAGATAACTGTTCAACCTCACAGCAAATTTCAAGTAATCTATACGGGTAATTTCGCTCCAAAAAATAATCTATTTGAGGATTGCATTATTGATAAATTATTTACTTATATAAATAAAGATAAACCTAAACTTCTTTTTACTATATCAAAAAATTTTCCTTATGAAGCTGGTTTAGGTTCTGCTTCCTCTAATGTTGCAAGTGTTATAAAAATTTTAGAAAATCTTGAGATAATAGAAAAGAAAAATATATTTGATTATGTTGATCTTGGTTCAGATGTCCCTATTTTCTTGAATCAAAAAGATGCTCTAGTTAGAGGTAGGGGAGATTTAATTGCTAATGTTCATTTTCCAAAATATTATTTCTTACTAATTAGACCGTCTTTCAAATGTTCTACAAAAAAAATGTATGATTCATTTCAACCTTCAGATTTTGATTATAATGCTGAATTTGATTTAGAAGAAATAAATGATCAAGATTCTGGAAATGATTTTGAAAAAATTCTTAAAAAAAATGAACCTGAATTTTTATCAATCATAAATTTTTTGGAGGATTTTGACGATGTTATATTTTCAAGACTAACTGGGAGTGGTTCTTGTATTTACAGTGTATTTGAAAAAAAAGAGCATGCTATAAATGCACAAAAAAAATTTCAACAAAAGTTTTCAAATCTATGGACACATCTAAGTGAAAATAATTTGGTTAATCTATTTTAAATTCTTTCTTAAATTCTTTAATTGAAAGCACTTCATTTATCGGCTTGTCCCACCTAATTCTATGAATTCGTGGAAAACGCATAGCGACACCTGATTTATGTCTAGTGCTGGGGAATACATCGTCAAAGGCTACTTCTAAAATAATTTCTTTTTTTACTTCTCTTACAGGACCAAATTTATTGGTAGTATTATTTCTAATAAATTTATCTAAAACTAATAGTTCTTTATCTGTGTAACCGGAATATGCTTTTCCTATAGGAACTAATTCATTTTCTTTCCAAACACCAAACGTAAAATCTGAATAATATGATGATCTTTTGCCATGTCCTCTTTGAGCATACATTAAAATAGCATCAACTAGTTTTGGATTTTTTTTCCATTTGTACCAATACCCTTTTTTTCTTCCTGGTAAATATTCACTATTTTTAAGTTTAATCATTACACCTTCATTTAAATCATCATAAAAATTATTTTTATATGTAGTTAATTCTTCCCATGTTGAAAAATTAATGATGGTAGATAAATCAATTTGATTAGTTGTATTTTCTTTTTGAAATTTTTCTAAATATTTTCTTCTTTCAACGAGAGATAATTTTCTTAAATCTTTTTCTTTATAAAAAAGGATATCATAAGCTCGTATAAAAACAGGAAACATTTTTTGGAGATCTTTTGACGCTTTTTTTCTATTTAATCTTTGTTGTAGATCATTAAATCCAGAGGGCTTAAAATTTCCACCCACAAGTAATTCTCCGTCAATAACCGCTTCACCTTTAGTAGTTTCAATTATTTCTGGGAATGTAGATGATATATTATCACCTGTTCTTGAGTATAGTGAAACACTGTTTGATGAAACCATAAGCTGAATTCTGATCCCATCCCATTTATATTCTGCTTGAAATTCATTCGCATCTAATCTTTTAAAATCTTTTTCCTCATCAATAGGATTAGCAAGCATCATAGGATGAAATAATTTTTTAAAATCTATTTTTGGTTTTGATGTTTTATTTTTTAACCATTGAAATAAATTTTTATATGGAAATTCTAAACCATGCCAAATTTCCTCAATCTCATTTACAGATTTATTATACAGATCAGCTAAGGCCGTTTTGACTAATCTTTCTGAGACTCCAATTCGCAATCCACCTGTACAAATTTTAATTAAAGTCCACCTTTCGTTATTAGATAGTTCGCTCAAAACTTTACTAAACTCTGTATTAATTTCAGACTTTTTAATTTTTTTTATATTTTCTATTAAGGTAGATAAATTTTGTGATTTACCCTCTTTATTTGTTGGCCAAATTAATGATATTGTTTCTGCTAAATCCCCAACATAGTCATATGAGTAATCAAATAAATGTTGATCTACTTGTTCATAGACAAGTTCTCTGAGTTTAGATGCTTTAATAAATTGAAATGAAAGTTGGTCAGATAAAATTGCAAGCGCATATGCACGGTTGATATCAAGTATTTTAAAATAATCTTGAAGTAATTTAATTTTAGTATTTCGACTTGGTGTTAAAATTAAATTGTGAAGTAAGGAAGAAAATTTTTTCATTCTATTTCCTCATCACCTCTTCCTTGGATGGAAAGTGGCTTTGAAACAAGATTTTGTTTCTTGCAATAATAAACTAATGCATCTTCCTGACCATGCGTAATAAGAATATTTTTTGCTTTTGATTTTTTAATTGTATCTACTAATTCATTCCAATCACTGTGATCACTAATAACTAAAGGTAATTCAATACCTTGTTGTTTTGCTCTTTGCTTAACTGTCATCCATCCACTTGCCATGCAAATAATAGGATTAGGAAATCGTCTTGACCAACGATCCTTTAAAGCTGATGGGGGTGCAATAATTATTTTACCCTCATAAAAACTTTTATCCTTTAAAGAAACTTTTTCAAACTTTCCAATATTAATTTTTTCTTTTGAATAATATTGGCATAACTTTTCTAGAGAGCCATGAATATAAATTGTCTCATTATATTTCTGCTGACGTAAAAGATTCATTATTCTTTGCGCTTTGCCAAGTGAATACGCACCAACAATATGACAATTATTTTTATTTATCTTTACAGATCTTATGAGTTTTTGAATTTCATCTTTGGGATCTGGATGTTGAAATATGGGTAAGCCAAATGTTGCTTCAGTAATTAAAGTATCACATTTGACAAGTTTAAAATTTTTACATGCTTCATCTTTTCCTACTTTATAATCACCTGTGATGACTAAACGATGATTATTTTTTTCAATTAAAACTTGAGCACTACCCAAAATATGTCCTGCAGGGTAAAGAGTAAAATCATAGTTTTTAATTGAATATTTTTGCCCGTATCTAAGAGGAGTAAATTTCTTCGCACATTTATCTCCGTAGCGAATTTTCATTATGTCTATTGTCTGCCTAGTAGCTATAACATGATCATGTCCAAATCTGGCATGATCTGCGTGACCATGTGTAATAATTGCTGTTTTTTTTGGCAATATTGGATCTATATGTACATTTATATCTTTGATAAATAGCTGATGGTTAATGAAATCCATATGAATATAAATAAATCGAATCTCTTATTATTACACCCCCTAAATAAGTGGATGAAGAAAAAAAAATGGTCCTGGTTTCCACATCAAATTGAAACGTTTCATCATGTTCGAAATGGGTCTGATGTTGTTGTATTTGCTCCAACTGGTGCTGGCAAAACATTAACAGGGTTTATTAATCCAATAGATGATTTAATAAAATTAAAAAAATTTAAAGGTCTTCATACTCTCTATATTTCTCCATTAAAATCTCTTGCAAACGATATTGTAAGAAATTTAGAGAAACCTATTAAAGAGCTTGATTTAAATATTTCATTTCAAGTAAGAACAGGCGACACAACACCATATAAAAAACAAAAACAAAAACAAAAACCTCCTAATATCCTTATTACAACTCCTGAGTCACTTGCATTGTTAAATTCGTATGAGAATGCAAAAGAATTTTTTCACAATTTAAAATATATAATTATCGACGAGATACACACTTTTTTGGATAATAAGAGAGCTGATCTTCTAAGTTTAAATATTGAAAGATTACAAACTTTCACTCCAAATTTACAACGAATAGGTTTGTCAGCAACTCTCAAGAATAAACAAGACGCCAAAAAATGGCTCTGCCGCAAAAAACCAAAAATAGTTTCCTATGAAAATTCAGTTTTACCTAAGATTAAAATTTTAGAATCAAAAGAACGTATTCCTTGGTCTGGTCATATGGCTACGTATTCTATTAATGAAATCTATAAAGAAATAATGAAATCAAAATTAACTATTATTTTTGTTAATACGAGGGCACAAGCCGAATATATGTTTAAAAACTTATGGCTAATTAATAAGAAAAAATTAAAAATTGCTGTTCATCATGGTTCATTAGAAAAAAACTTACGTTTAAAAGTAGAAAATAATCTTAGCAAAGGATTATTCGACTGTGTTGTTGCGACCTCTTCTTTAGAACTCGGATTAGACTATGGAGATGTAGAAAAAATTATTCAAGTTGGAGCACCTAAAGGAATTAATAGATTATTACAGCGTGTAGGAAGATCAAATCATAATTTAAATACACCTTCAAAAGCAATTTTAGTACCTACTAATCGTTTTGAGTTTATTGAAGCAAAGGCTGCTATTGAAGAAATAAAAAAAAATAACTTAGATAAAATTGATTTGAAAAAGGGAAGTTTTGATGTTGTAGCTCAACATATTTTTGCAACGGCATGCGCAGGACAATTTGATAGTAATGATCTCTACAAAGAAATTATAAAAGCATACCCATATAAAAATTTAAAATTTAATGATTTTAAGGCATTGATCAATCTCATACAAGATGGTGGATATGTATTAAAAAATTATGATCAATTTAAGAGAATCTTCCAATTGAGAGAAAATAAAAATATTTATAAGCTAGTAAATAAAAGGGAAACACGAAAATACCGCATGAATGTTGGAACAATAATTGAAAATCCGATGTTAAAAATAAAACTTGGAACAAAAACACTAGGAAATATAGAAGAAGTTTTTATTCAAAATCTTTCTCAAGGTGATTCATTTATATTTGCCGGTCAAGTTTTAGAATTTCAATCGATGAAAAATAATTTAGTACAAGTTAAAAGAAGTAAATCTTTAATTTCAAAAATTCCATCATACTCTGGAGGTAGAATGCCATTATCAACAAATTTAGCTAACTCAGTTAGGGCTTTAATATCAAAAAGTAATATGTGGGATTTATATCCAGAACAAATTACTGAATGGTTAAAAAGACAAAAAAATATATCTAAAATTCCAAAAAAAGATGAATATCTAGTGGAACAATTTCCCCGAAAAAAAAATTTTTATACTGTTATCTATACTTTTGTGGGATGGCATGCAAATCAAACACTAGGGTTTTTGTTGCTGAGAGGCTTTAAGGAATTTAATTATAAACCTCTAGGTTTTGTTGCGAATGATTATGCTATTATTTTATGGTCTTTAAAAGAAGTTAAAGAAATTAAAACAATTCTAAATTTAGGATTGTTAGATAAACATTTAGATAATTATCTTGAAGAAACTTCAATAGTCAAAAGATTGTTTAGAGATAATGCAATTATATCTTGTTTAATAGAAAGAAGGTTGCCAGGAATGGAAAAAACTGGAAAGCAAGTTTTATTTAGTTCTGATCTAATTTATACAGTTCTCAAAAAAAATGAACCAGATCACATTCTCTTAAAATCATCATATGAAGACGCAAAAAAAAATATGATTGATTATGATAGACTTAGAGAAATATTAAAAAAAATTGATAAAAAAATTATATTAAAAAAACTTACAAGTATCTCACCATTGGCTGTTCCAATTATTCTTGAAATAAATAGAGAAAATTTATCAAAAAAAGAAACTGATGAATATATTTTAGAGGATTTAGAAAATGAAATATTAAAAGAGGCTAATGTACTATCAATTAATTAATTTTGGAAATGAAGAATTTCATGCTTACTCAAATAAATCACTTTATTGCAAAAGACTAAATACTTTGATTGTATCAGATTTACATATAGGAAAATCTATTAGTTATGCAAAGAATAAGCAATTCTTACCTCCGTATGATACAAAAGAGATATTAAACAAAATTTTTGTTAGTTTAGATAAGATTAAACCAAGTAATTTAATTATAGTTGGTGATTTATTACACGATGTTTTTTCAACTTTGAGTATAAATGATCAAGATTATAAAAATCTTAGTCGATATATGAAAAATACTGATTTCATATGGATCAAGGGTAATCATGATAAAAATATACAAATTGAAGGTTTTAAAAATTTTACAAATTACAAAATTGAAAAATTTTTATTTACACACATACCTACCGAAACATCTTTATTTCAAATTTGTGGTCACTATCATCCAAAAGTAAAAATTGTACACAGAGGGAAAACTATTTTTAAAACATGTTTCGTGCATAATGAAAAAATATTCATTTTACCAAGTTTTGGAATTTTAACAGGTGGGTTGGATATCAATTCAAAGGAAATAAGCGATGTATTAGGTAAGAAAAATTTGAATATTTATCCTGTGGGACAGGATAAAGTTTATAAATTATAATTAAAGTAGTTATTAATCACGATCCCAATTAAAATAATAAAATTTAATACAAATAATAAAACTGAAAGCAAATGCATATATTTAAAACTTGAAGATGCTTTTTTATCACCTTCTAATTCTTTATCTCTAAAATCATTAATTTTAGGTGTTAAATAATTTCTATTAATAATAAAACTCATAGCCACTATTATTAATAAAATAGAATTTAAAATATTACTCGAAATATAACAAAGGACTAAAGATAAAATTGCTATTATAAATCCAAATAAAAACATTCGAGGAAAAATTGTTCTTAAAAATTTACTGCTAGCATTAGTACTTAAAGTGGCAAAGACTGAGGGTGAGACAACAGCCATAAAGAAGGTCATAGATCCTATCATGACTGCTAATAAAAAATTAAGAGTATAAATTATCATAGGTTTAATTGCTCTTCATAAAGAGCAATTGTAATATTTATGAATTATCAATTGCTGATTTTAATTTTCTATATTCCATAGAATTAGTTCCAGCTAAAGTTTCTAACTTTAACAACATTTCATTTGCTTTATTCATTTTTCCAAGTGTGATGTAAAGCTCACCTAGATATTCGTGTGCTCCTAAATGTTCAGGGTTTGCTTCTAATGCAATTTGGTATGCATCAAAAGCTTTGTCTAAATTTGGCTCACTATGTTTTCTGTAACTAAATCCAAGCAAATTATATACATCAGCTTTTTTATCACCAAGATCTTTACGCTTAGACATTTTTTCAAGTAATTTGATCGATTTATCAAATTTCTTGTAATAGACTAATTCGTAAGCTTTATCGTAAAGCTTAATAACTTGTTCATCTGCAGACATACTTGAGCTACTGTCGTCTGAACTTGAAGCAGCAAATACACCAGAACTAATAAACAATAATGTAAGTAATATTCTAATCATGAAAAACAGATATGTGTGTTTAATCTAATTTCAATATTCGTTTGTGAATTAATTTACTTAATGGCAGGCAATATTATATTTTTTTAATCTGTAATAATTATATGGCCACGGCGTTAGAAAGCCTGCAAGAAGCATTATAGGTATTACCCACCATACAAGTTTAGCGCCACCCATAATGATCCAGTCAACTGCATTCATGGCTATTTCCATAGACACCATTGAAATTAAACTCATTCCTATGGCTGTTTTAAAAGCTTTGCTGATAATCATTTGCCTTGATAAAACGACAGTCTCTAAAATGATGCTAGTAATAATACCATTAATGATTGCTAGGATCATAATATAAAGAGTAGGCCAAGGAATGCCAGTTAATTGAAAATAGAGTATCGTTCCAAAATCGCCGATACTACATCCTAGCAAACACCAAGCAGTATTTTTAGCACTTTTTCTCCATGTATGTTTACATTTCCAATGAAAACGTGGAGCTGGTTTTTTTAATGTTTCAGCAACAGACATTAAATTATATTCCTTGTTTAAATTCGAATGTATTATTTATATCATTAATTTCATAACTATCAATTGTACCATTCGTCCATTTGATTGTTATATTTTTAATGATTTCACCTTCACGTAAACCGTAATGTGCTACTGGTTCCATTTGACATAAATATCCTGAGCCTGCATCAATAGTCTTAGCGTGACTTCTTAAATTTGAATGTAATGTGACTGTTGCACCTCTAGCTGGAGCACCAAAAGTGTTTAGAGGCTTGATTCTTATAAAATTTGTATTTGATACATTTGCCTTAAATAAACTGAGTGGCTGAGCTCCAGATTCACCATGAGAAATAAGTAATTCTAGAATTCCATCACCATCAATATCAGCAACAGCAGCACCGGTTCCTAAACCCTGAGCTTCAAGTGCTTCTTCTAATTTAATTTCTTCTAGGTTTCCTCCATCAAGGATACGAAAGAGTTTATTTGGTTGACCGATATTATTTAAAAAAATTTCATCATAACCATCATTATCAAAATCAGCTGATATAACTGTCCGTATTCTGCTTGGTGATCTAAAATCTAATGATGACATATCGAGAAATGAATTTTTTTGTTTTACAAAAATACGATGATAACCTTCCCAGTTACTTGTTATAATATCAAGTTCACCTCTATACAAAAAATCAGTTAAAGCAGTTCCTCGACCATTTTGAAAGGTATCTTGGACATTTTTTTCAATCGCAATATCATTAAATTTACCATTATTATTTTTATATAAAAAATTTGGACCTCTCTCATTAGCAGCAAATATATCCATATTATCAGAAACTATATGTCCTGAGATAACAGCTCTTCCCCCAGTTATTTTATCAATTCCAAGAATTGGCGCTAAGTCCTCAACTTCATTTTCTTCAATTTCATAAAATCTAGTAGGACCTCCATAATTAGCAACGTATATGCCATATTTTCCTGATCCATTTCTATCTACACAAACAACTGATCTCCCTGCAGTTAAATTTAAATTTTCTAAATTTTTTTCTAACTCAAAATAATCGAATATATTATTATTATTATTATTGTCTAATAATCTGTCAGAGTATTTTTTTTCTCCACTATACGTATCAGTATTTAGGAAATAAATTTCTTCAAAACCATCCTGATCAATATCACAAGCTGATACACCAATAGTATTCCTATCTTCATCAACGAATAAAGGATCTTGTATTATATTAATTAGTTTTCCATTTTTATAGCTAAGAGCTAAATTAGAGTAACCAAAACCTGCAACAACAAATTCAAAAGTTCCATCTTTATTAAAGTCAGTTACTGAAACTCCATAGCTTAATCGATCATTATTATTTTTAATTATATCAGAAATATTAGAGAAAAATTCTGCCTTAGCCATATTAGATATCAATATAATAAAAATAAAAATTAACTTTTGCATTTCAAGTATTATCAATTTGCCAATCTAATAAAAATATCACCCATTCCAAAATTAAGTTCATCAAGAGGCATACTATTTCTAGCTTCGCACATGGGTCCAGTTATTTGGTCATTTTTTATATAATCTAAATCGTAAGCGTCACATTTTTTTGCGTTATGCAATAAACCAATAACAAGTTTGTTATCTACTGAGTATGTATGTTCTTTATTGAGTTCATTACCTTTACAAAAATAATCTCTATTAACAAGTTCGGGAAAATCATTTTTGTTACATGGATTATCAATAACGATTGCATAGATATTTTTTGATTGATCTTTAAAATCAATATTGATTTTTTTTGTTTCTGAATATTTCATTACATCGCATAAGCAAGGCCAACAACATTTATAATATTGACCACAAATTTTTTCATCATTTTCTGAATTAGTAAGAAAAATTTCATCTGGCTGTGCATCTGGAGGAATTAGAGAACCTGAAACAGCACAGTATAACTTGTTAAATTGCATAAACTCTTCATATTCTAAGTTTTGATCTAAGATATATTTAAAAAATCTTGGGCCAGCCGCATTTCTGTTTCCATCAGGGAAAATAGTTGACCAATCATTAATAAGTCTTTCATACATTTTTTCTGTATTAGCATTGAGCTGAGAAACGGGTATAAATATTTGTAAGAATAAAACTATGGTAAGTAATTTTCGCATAAAATTTAAATAGGCTTAGCTTTTAAAATGTAAATGTCTTGTTTTGAATCATTCTTGAATTAATACTGATTACTTTTTCTGCTTTTTATTACTTTTTATGGTATTGTCGCACTCGAAGAATTTGACATATTTTGTGCTAAATACTAAGAGTAATCAGAATTTGGGGCGTCGCCAAGCGGTAAGGCACCGGTTTTTGGAGTCGGCATTCGTAGGTTCGAATCCTACCGCCCCAGCCAAATTCAAAATCCTTTTTGAATTTTATTTAGATAGTTAACACTATACCAATATAAATCATAAAATCTTTGGAAAAAATTAATATTAATTATTTCTTTTTCTTTAACACCCCAAATATATTTTTTATCTATCCAACCTTTAAAATTTCTTGAAGAAACCAAACACCAATCAATTTTACATTTTTCTAAAAAAATAATATTTCCTTTTCCTATTTCTCCAATCACATTGCCGTTCAAAGTGTTTAATAATTTAATTTTTTTATTATCATTTGATAAAACAATGCCTGTTCTAGTACCGGAAATTAGACTTTTATGAATCCATCCAAAATTTTTCTGAAAATCTTCTACTTTTCTCCAATCTTCATATTCTTCCAATACTTTCAAGGGGTAATATTTTTTTATGTATTTAATTTCAATAGGGTAATTCTTACTTGGACCTACTCGAATATTTGCATCATCGGATTTTAAAGACACATACCTGGGAATTTCAAGACCAGTTTCTTTACCAATCTCTGCATTACTTACTTGGCTAAAAATTATAATTGAAATGAATGCTATTAAGATTTGCATACTAATATTTCTATAAAGTAGCATACGATTTATATAAAGTGTATAATATTATAAGCGCCTGTAGCTCAATTGGATAGAGCGTATGACTACGGATCATAAGGTTAGGAGTTCGACTCTTCTCAGGCGCGCCAAAGTTAAAATGTTATTATACAAATTTGTTCAAATCTATATTATTTAGAAGAATAAAATGATAATTGATAAAAATACAAACAAAATAAAAAGTGATAAACGTTTATTAAATTTGTTTGTTAATACAAATTTTAATAATTTATCAATTAATTGCAATATACTTAAGGGTAATTTTTTTTCTGATTCATTTTACTATTTTCCAATTACCGAAAATAATGAAACATTCTCATCATTATTTACAAGAGATCTTAACAATACTTCTCATTTTTACTCACAAAAATTTTTTGATAATTTTACAGACAATAAAAATTCATTAAAAAATTTTAAAGGACTTTTTGTACTTGGATCAAATGCGGGAAATAATTATTATTCAAATCTATTACAATTTCTTCCAAGGATTTTCTTTAATAAAAAAACTAATCTTAAACTAGCAATTCACAGAAACTCATCAAACAAATATAGAAATTTTATTTCAAGCATTTTAAAATCTTTAAATATTGAATTTACATTCGTGTTTTTAGATGATGATTTTTATCATTTTATCGATTCTGATTTTCCTCAGTTTTTAAATATGAATGATTCAATTAAAATTTTAAAAAAATTTATAAATACACAAACTAATAAAGAAATTAGTAAAAAAATATATATAACCAGAGAAGATTCTAATTATAGAAAAATTATAAATGAAGGCGATGTAGTAACTCTTTTGAGAGAGAAGGGATATAAAGTTATTAATCCTCAATTGTATGAAATTGATGAACAAATTGAAATCTTTTCAAATGCTGAAAAAATTATTGCTCCGCATGGATCTAATTTAGCGAATATTATTTTTTGCAAACCTGGAACTGAAATTTTTGAAATCACACCTACATTTTTAGATAATGAAAAAATGCTCGAAGACAGATATTTAAACCTATGTCTAATCAATAATCTTAAGCATAACAAAATCATTTCCGATACAGTTGAAGTTGAAAATCACTCTGTTTTAGCTAAAAAATATATTCATAAAAATGTATTATCTCAAAGCAATTACTATAAAAATCTAATTGTTAAAATACAGGAACTAAGTAAAATAATTTAATTTAACAATCTTTTAAATATATTGGAATTACAACACTAACATTAGTTTCTAAATTTCTACAAATCTTTTCGAAGGAATATTCATCTTTATTTTGATCTTTGTATTTTACCAACAGATTTTCAAATATTGAATTACTTACTTTATTTTCATAAATTTTGTAATCTTCAAATTCATTTTCTTTAATTATTAATTTTATAAGTGTTTCGTAATTCAAGATATCATCAATCAAAAAATTATTTTTTGCTTGATTACTACTGTAGATTAAAGCTCCAATATTATTTTTAATATTTGAAATTTCAATTTTACGATTTCTTGAAACTTTTGTTATAAAATCATTATAAACATCATCAACGATATCTTGTAAATGTTTGATTTCATCACTTTTAGGTCGTCTAAATGGATTAAACAAATCCTTTCCTTCTCCAGCATTCTGATTAAAAACTTCTATTCCTTCTTTAGTCTCAATTGTTTGACCAAAGACTCCTGAAGATAGACTCGTTGGTGAATTATAATAAAACCAACTTGGTCCGCTGACTCCTATGCTACCTATAATTGATCCATATGATGCAAATATTTTATCAGCTGTGGTTGCAACCCAGTATCCTCCAGATGCTAAAATTTCTTTTGTAAAAAAATATACTTTTATATTATTGTGTTTTTTAAATTCATAAATAATTTGTTCTAACTCAGCAGTAGCACTTACTGTTCCACCTGGAGAATTAATGTTTATAATTAGGGCCTTGATTTGTAATTCTTTTAACTCTTCTAAATATGATTTTACCTGTAAAGGATTGATGTAATCGTAAAAATTATTTTCTAAAACATTGCTGTTATTATTAAATATTGGCCCATTTAAATTAATATTAGCTATAATATTATTTGAACTAGGTATACCTTCAGTCATTACAAACTGTTTGTTCTCTAATTCATTAGAAAAATTAAGTACCAAATTAATAATTATTATAAAAATTAATAATGCACTCAAAAAACCAAGAGTTCTAAAAAAAACACTGAAAAATATCATTTTTTTTCAAAATATCATAACTTTGGCTAATTCGAATTTTTTTTTGTTTTCTTCTTGAATAGACTTTAATAATGCTTAAATAACTAGCACTCTCATAATGAGAGTGCTAATAAAAAATTATTTAATTTCAATTAGTTAACAAAAGAGGAAATATGAAATTTAGACCTTTACATGATAGAGTCTTAGTAAAAAGAGTAGACTCTGATCAAAAAACAGCAGGGGGAATAATTATCCCTGATACTGCCCAAGAAAAACCAATGGAAGGTGAAGTATTAGAAATTGGTTCTGGAGCAAGAGATGAAACAGGAAAACTAGTACCTTTGGATGTCAAAAAAGGAGATAAAATACTTTTTGGAAAATGGTCTGGTACTGAAGTAAAAATGAATGGTGACGACTTTCTGATAATGAAAGAGTCTGACATCATGGGAATTATAACTTCAGGTAAGAAAAAGAAATAGTAATTAAGAGAGGATAAAAAAATGTCTGCAAAAAATATATTTTTTGGATCAGATGCTAGATCAAAAATGTTAACTGGTGTTAACAAACTAGCTGATGCAGTAAAAGTTACATTAGGACCTAAAGGTAGAAATGTAGTTATGGATAAATCTTTTGGAGCACCAAGAATTACCAAGGATGGTGTAAGTGTTGCTAAAGAAATAGAATTAAAAGATAAATTTGAAAATATGGGTGCTCAAATGGTTAGAGACGTTGCTAGTAAAACTAATGATATTGCTGGTGATGGAACAACTACTGCTACTGTATTAACACAAGCAATTGCAACTGAAGGAATGAAAGCTGTTGCAGCTGGAATGAATCCTATGGATTTAAAAAGAGGAGTTGACTTAGCTGTAGATGCTGTAGTTAATGAAATTAGAAAAAAATCTAAAGTAATTAAAACTGATAAGGAAGTTGCACAAGTAGGCACTATCGCTTCAAATGGTGATGCTGAAGTAGGTAAAATGATTTCAAGTGCAATGCAAAAAGTTGGTAAAGAAGGTGTTATTACCGTAGAGGAAGCAAAGAGCTTAGATACTGAACTTGATGTTGTTGAGGGTATGATGTTCGATAGAGGTTATCTTTCACCGTATTTTGTAACTAATGCAGAAAAAATGATTACCGAACTTGGTGATTGCTATGTATTACTTCATGAAAAAAAATTATCAAGTTTACAACCAATGTTACCTTTACTTGAATCTATTGTTCAATCTACTAAGCCGCTATTAATTATAGCTGAAGATATTGAAGGTGAAGCTTTAGCTACTTTAGTTGTAAATAAACTAAGAGGTGGTTTAAAAATAGCTGCAGTTAAAGCTCCAGGTTTTGGAGATAGAAGAAAAGCTATGTTAGAAGACATTGCAATTTTAACTGGTGGCCAAGTGATAAGTGAAGATCTTGGTATAAAGTTAGAAAATGTTAATCTAGAAATGCTTGGTACTGCTAAAAGAGTAGTTGTTGATAAAGAAAATACTACTATCGTTCAAGGAGCTGGTAAAAAGAAAGACATTGAAGGTAGATGTAATCAAATCAGAGCACAAATTGAAGAAACAACTTCTGACTATGATAGAGAAAAACTTCAAGAAAGGCTTGCAAAATTAGCAGGTGGTGTAGCTGTTATCAGAGTTGGTGGAGCTACAGAAGTTGAAGTTAAAGAGAAAAAAGACAGAGTCGAAGATGCAATGCACGCAACAAGAGCAGCTGTTGAAGAAGGTATAGTACCTGGTGGTGGTTCAGCTCTTGCATATGCTACAAATTCATTGAAATCAGTTAAAACTGCTAATGATGATCAAAAGATTGGCGTTGATATAGTAAGAAGAGCGCTCTTTAATCCAATGAGACAAATTGCAGAAAATGCTGGTGTTGATGGAGCAGTAGTAGCGGGTAAAATTCGTGAAAGCAAAGATCACAATATTGGCTATGATGCTCAAATGGACAAATACACCAACATGGTAAATGCAGGTATAATTGATCCAACTAAAGTTGTTAGAACCGCACTACAAGATGCAGCATCTGTAGCTGGTTTACTAATTACAACTGAAGCTATGGTAGCCGATGCTCCTGAAGATAAATCTGCAGCACCTGCAATGCCTGATATGGGTGGCGGCATGGGTGGCATGGGTGGCATGGGCGGCATGGGCGGCATGGGCGGCATGATGTAATCTTTAATGAAATAATTATTAGAAGAGGGCAAATTTATTTGCCCTTTTTTTTATTTAAATTAATCGATCTATCAGATTTGTAATTTTTGTACTATTTGGTTTGGTCATAGAAGACCAAGATTTTACAAGTTGTCCATTTCTATCAAAAAGATACTTATAAAAATTCCACTTTGGTTTTTCGTTATACTCATCGTCAATCCATGCATAAATTGGATGAGCACTACTTCCTTTTACATCCATTGGCGATGAAGTAACAAAACCTACCCCATAGTTAACTAAACATATTTTTTTAATATCCTCAGTATCTGAATATTCTTGATTGAAGGAATTGCTCGTAGTGGCTATTATTGTTAAATCACTTTTTCTGTAATCTAAAAATAAATTTTGAAGATCTTCATACTGTGGAGTGAAGCCACATCTTGAAGCTGTATTCACTATTAAAATTGGTTTACCAATAAACTTTTCTAAGTTTATTTGATTACCGTCTATATCTTCAAATGAAAAGTCGTATAAATTCACATTTTCATTAGCTAATAATGTATTCTTTAGGTTAAGCATAATCAAAAAAACAAGTAAAAATTTAATTTTCATGTTAAAGTTAATAAATATATCGCTTATGGAATCATTCAATAGCTTTACCAACCTTTTTTTAGATGTTTGGAACAATGGTGTTTTTGGCATAAATGCTACAGATATCATAGTAAGTCTTGTAATTTTTCTATTTTTTTACTTACTGAGAAGACTTATAGCTAGATTTATTCTTAATCGATTATCAAGAATTGTTTCAAAAACATCCAATAAAATTGATGATGCTGTAATTGAAGTACTTGATGGGCCATTAAAATTTTTCCCTGTTGTTATAGGTTTTTTTATAGCTTCTTCATATTTGGATGTTTCCGATAATAATCAAGATTTTTTAGATCTACTTAACAGATCTTTAATAACAATTTTTATATTCTGGTTATTACATCAATTGATTATACCTTTTTCATTTGTAATAAAAAACTTTGAGTCAAAAATTTCAAAACCATTAGTTGATTGGACACTCAAGGGTTTAAAAATTCTTGTCATTGTTCTTGGGGCTGTCGCGATATTAGAATTGTGGGGCATAAGAGTTGGGCCGGTAATTGCAGGATTAGGATTGTTTGGTGTAGCGGTTGCATTAGGTGCTCAAGATTTATTTAAAAATTTAATCAGCGGAATTATGATCCTAATGGAAAAAAGATTTACTGTAGGCGATGTAATATTAGTTTCTGGAGAAGTGGAAGGAGTTGTAGAGCAAATTGGATTTAGATCAACACTTGTTAGAAGATTTGATTCAACACCAGTGATGGTTCCAAATTATAAATTTGCTGAACAGTCCGTTACTAATTATACAAGAAGACATCACAGGCGTATCAGATGGCTAATTGGACTAGAATATAGGACAACAATTGATCAACTAAAAAAAATAAGAGATGAGATACATGCTTTAATTAAAAAAGATGATAACTTTGCAAAAAATCTAAATGCAAGTTTCTACGTTCGAATAGATAGTTTTTCTGATAGTTCTATTGATATGCTAGTGCAGACATTTACTGTTACTAATGATTGGGCAGAATTTTTAAAAATAAAAGAAAATCTAGCTGTCAAAATAATAGAAATAGTTGAAAATAATCAAGCTGGTTTTGCTTTCCCGAGTCAATCACTTTATGTTGAAAAATTATCAGATGAAAAAACAGAAATTTTTAATCCTCAATCTACTAAGAAATAATGAATGAAAATAATCGAGTAATTTCTGGTTCTCTTTTTATATTGTCCAGTATCGCTGTTGCATTTATTTTAAATTTCTCTCAACCTATAATGGTCCCATTTGTTTTAGCACTTCTTTTAAGGATATTAATTGATCCAATAATCGATTTTCAGACTATAAATCTTCGTGTACACAGATTTATAGCAGTTTTTATTAGTATCTGTTTAATTGTACTTTTATTCTCAATTATAGTTCCTTTTATTGTTTCTTCTGTCGCCACATTTTTGGAATCTGCAGATGACTATAATCAAAAAGTAATAATTTTAATTGAGGCAGTTATAATACAACTTCAACAATTTGAAATTGATATTGATAGAGAAACAATAAGAAATACAATTTCAGAGTTACCCATTACAAATTGGGCTGGAACTATATTAAGTAATAGTGCGAATTTTATTTCAAAGTTTCTCCTAGTTGTAATAATCACGCTTTTTTTATTACTTGGCACCCCTCCTAAGAATACTTCTGATGAGTGGAACGACATTATCAGATTAGTAAAAAAATATATATTTACAAAATTTTTAACATCGGCTTTTACAGGCATTGCTGCAGGTTTAATTTATTGGTTTTTAGGTTTAGAATTAGCCTTCATTTTTGGTAGCTTAACATTTATTTTAAATTTTATTCCAGTTATTGGTTCTGTAATTGCTGTTTTACTTCCATTACCAATTGCTTTCCTTCAATATAACGATCCAACACTAGTTGTATTAATTATAATATTACCTACTATTATTCATCAAATAGTAGGAAATTTTGTAGAACCTAAAATATTTGGTGAGAGTTTTGGATTACACCCAATTACGATTATTTTATCCTTAATTTTCTGGGGAATGATATGGGGTTTTATTGGGGTTCTTCTTGCAGCACCTTTAACTGCAATAATCAGAATTACATTTGAAAGATTTGAAACAACCAAACAAATTGCAAGATTATTAGAAGGTAAGATTCATATTAAAGAAAATTAACTTAATATTTTTTTACATATATCATAACTAAAACCAGCCCTTGCCATTTTTGCTAATTTTTTTTCATAGCTTTCATTTTTTTCTAGCAATTTTTTTTTCTTAGCAAATATTTTCGCTGACTCTAATTCCCAATTTTCGTTATCTTGCTTCATTAAATTTAAATTATTTTGAATCTGAGATTTACTCACTCCTTTTTTTATCAAGTAATTAAAAATAAAATTTTTAGATTTTCCAGAATTAGATAAAGAAAGTATTTTTGTTGAGCTATATCTATCATCATCAATAAATTTATTTTTTTCTAATTTTAAAATTATACTTTCAATAATACCTATGAGTTTTTTTTTCTCAAAATTTGTTACATTTAATCTAAAAATTTTTCTTTTTAGTACATTAACTAAATTTTTCTTTGAGGAATCGTATTTACTTAAGTAATCAACCGCATATTTTAAGAGTTTTTTTTCGTCCACTAAATTAATATACAAATAATATAAATATATTAAAAGAAAACTCCTAATATGATTTACTATAATTACCTTTGTTTTCTTACATTAGTAAAAAAAGAAGTATTTAGGTTCTTAAAAGTTGGAATACAAACTGTTATTGGACCAGCTATTAGCTCTTTATTATTTTTAGCTGTTTTTAGTCTAGCTCTAGGTAGATCTGTTAATTCAATAAATGGTATTGATCTTCCTTATTTTATTGCACCTGGTTTGATAATGATGACGATTCTTCAAAACTCTTTTGCTAATTCAGCATCAAGTATTGGTCAATCAAAATTTCAAGGTAATATTGTAGATATATTAATGGCTCCATTAAACAATGTGGAATTAGCGTTTGGATTTATAATTGGATCAGTGTGTAGAGGTGTTGTGTGCGGTATAGTAACGACTTTAGGAGTTATGATATTTGTGCCTCTTCATGTTCACTCTTATGCAGCACTATTATTTTTCACACTAATGGGATGTACAATGATGGGAACTTTGGGTACAATTGTCGGTATTTGGGCAGACAAATGGGATCAGCAACAAGGTATAACTAACTTTATTGTTTTACCTCTTACTTTTTTATCAGGAACATTCTATTCAATTTCAAGACTTCCTGAGTTTTGGCAGAAAGTTTCTTCATTTAATCCTTTCTTTTATAATATTGATGGTTTCAGATATGCTTTTACAGGTATTTCTGATAGTTCGTTAATTCATGGCTCAATATTCTTAATAATTATTAATATTATATTAATTTTAATATGCTATTTTATGTTTCTCAAAGGATATAAAATTAAATTTTAAATATGGTTAACAAACCCTTATCAAATGTTATGCCAACTTATGGCAATAAAACTCTTGAATTTTCAAAAGGAAAAGGATCTTATTTATACACTAGTCAAAACAAAAAATATTTAGATTTTGCAAGTGGAATAGCTGTAAACTCTCTTGGCCATTGTCATCCAAAACTAATAGAGGCACTGAATAAGCAATCGAAACAACTCTGGCATGTTTCAAACTTATATAAGATAAAAAAACAGGAACAATTTGCAAAATTACTTTGTAAATATTCTTTTGCAGACAAAGTATTTTTTACTAATTCTGGAACTGAGTCTATTGAATGTGGAATTAAAATAATTAGAGGATATCATTCATATCACAAGACAAAAAAAACAGAGATTATTACTTTTGATGGTGCTTTTCATGGAAGAACTTACGGTGCACTTTCAGCTCAAAAAAATAAAAAATACTCTAATGGCTTCGGTCCTATGCTCAAAGGCTTTAAGCAAATTGAATTTAATAATAAAAAAAAATTAATATCAGCAGTTAATAAAAAAACAGCTGGTATTATTATCGAACCAATTCAAGGAGAAGGAGGTATTCGTCCTGCTAATCTAAGTTTTTTAAAACTATTAAGAGATATCTGTAATGAAAACAAAATTTTACTTTTTTTTGATGAAGTTCAATGCGGATTTGGGAGATCTGGTAAATTATTCGCTCATGAATGGGCAAAAATAAAACCTGATATCATGTCTGTTGCAAAAGGTATAGGATCGGGTTTTCCACTTGGAGCTTGTATGTCAACAAACAAAGCATGTGTTGCAATGACTAAGGGCAGTCATGGATCAACCTATGGTGGTAATCCGTTAGCTATGAGTGTAGGTTTAGAAGTTTTAAAAGTTATCTCTAATAAAAAATTTCTTTCAAAGATTGATAAAATCTCAAGATATTTCTGGAAAAATTTAAAAGAATTAGAGCATACATCTAACATTATTTCAGAGGTTAGAGGTGCAGGACTTTTATTGGGTATCAAAACAAATATTAGCAACATAGATTTTTCTGAACAACTTAAAAAAAATAAATTACTAAATGTGCCTGCTGCAGATAATACAGTAAGATTAGCTCCACCACTTATTGTATCTTATAAAGAGATTGATATATCAATTTCAATAATTAAAAAAAGTATGAAAGAATTATCTTAATGAAACATTTTATTGATATTGATAATTTTAAAAAAACAGAAATTGATGAAATAATTTCACTTGCAAAAAAAATAAAAAAAAATCCAAAAAAATATTCTTTATCTTGTAAAAATAAAACTCTCGGTTTAATTTTTGAAAAGCAGTCATTAAGAACACGATTAAGCTTCAATGTGGGAATGCAAAAATTAGGTGGTTTTGTTTTAGAACTGCAAAGTAAAGATATTGGTTTTGATAATAAAAGAGAAAAAGCAGAAGATGTTCTTAATGTATTAAGTCAATATATTGATTGTTTGATGATAAGAAATAATAATCACAAACAAATAGTAAATTTAAGCAAAGAAAATATTCTTCCAATAATAAATGGCCTAACTGAATATAGTCATCCGTGTCAAATACTTGGAGATTTTTTAACACTTCAAGAGAAGTTTAAAAACTTTAAAAATTTAAGTATTGCTTGGATAGGTGATTATAATAATGTTTTACGTTCACTTATTCATTTGCAAAATATTTATAATTTTAAACTTAATGTCATTATACCCAATCAAATTTTTAAAAATTATAAAAATGAATTTCATAAATGTAATAATAAAAATATGAACTACTATGATGATCCTTTTGAAGGTGTAAAAAAATCAAATTGCATAATGACTGATGTTTGGGTTTCAATGGGTGAAAAAAATTATAAAACTAAATATTTTAAAAATTTTACTGTTAATAAGAAAATTATGAGTAATGCATCAAAAAATGCAATATTTATGCATTGTTTACCAGCAAAAAGAGGGAAGGAAGTAACTTCAGATGTTCTTGATGGTAAAAGTTCTGTTGTATTAAAACAAGCAAAAAATAGAATGTATATTCAACAAGCGATATTGATTTATGTACTTAAAAAATAGTTTTATTTTAATTTTTTTTATCATTCTATCTTGTCAGCCAGTTGAGATATTAAAACCAGTTGAAATTGATACTGCTAGATTTGAAAAAATATCAATATATGCAAAAAAAATTGAAGTTAATAAAAAATACAATTCAGTATTTTCCAAATCTAATATTGAAGATAAAATACAAAAATCTCCAGTTAATTTAATGGCTGAGTGGAATAGTCAAAACATTCTTAAACTTGGAAATGAAAACAAGTTAGTAATAAACATTTTAGATGCATCTATTAAAAAAACCGAAATCATGAATGTCGATGCTAAAAAATATGAGGAAAAAACTATTTTTAAGTACCAAGTATTTTATTTAGTTGAATATGAACTTTATGATAGTAGTAATTATTTAATAGCTAATACTACAGTAGAAGCTTCAAGATCCACAACTTCTCAAAAATATATTTCTTTAAATGAAACTGAAATAATTATTACTGATCTATTAGTTTCAGCAATGAGAGATTATATAAATGAAACGAAAAACCAATTATCAATTTATATGAAAGATTATTTGAGTTTTTAACTTCTCCAAAAATTTATAGATAATAAAACTAATACTGTAAAAATTTCTAACCTTCCAATAATCATAGTAATTGATAATATCCATTTAGCTCCATTATCTATTAAAAAATAATTTCCGCTAGGTCCAATTATTTCACCTAAACCGGGGCCAACATTTGATATTGCAGAGGCTGCTGCTGAAAAAGCAGTTAAAAAATCCAGATTGAATAAGCTTAAACTTACTGCTGATAAAATAAATAAAAATATATACATGAAGAAAAAGCCCATTATTGAGTTATAAGTATTTTCATTAACTGTTTTGCCATTAAATCGCATAACCAATACTGCATGAGGCTGAGTTAACTTTCTAATTTGTGTAATTGCGCCTCTAAACAAAATTTGTAATCTAAATATTTTAATTCCACCAGTGGTAGATCCCGCACACCCACCAACAAACATAATAATCATCATTATAACAATCCCAAAACTTCCCCAATTGGAAAAGTTACTACTAGTATAACCAGTCCCAGTTAAAATTGATGTTATGTTGAATAAAGCAATTCTAAAAGCAGAAATTGCATCTATAGATTGATTAGTAGTTAGCCAAATTGTCGTTAACAAAATAATTATAAATAAAATTAGAAAGAATAATTTTATTTGATCATCTTTAAAAATCAATTTTTTTTGATTATGTAAAAATTGCAGATACAAGACAAATGGCAAACTTCCTACCAACATAAAAATAATACTTATACTTTCTATTTTAAATGAATTAAAATATGAAAATGATTCATCATAATTAGAAAATCCACCAGTTGAAATCGTAGTCATTGCATGAATAATTGAATCAAAACCTTGCATTCCATTTACAAAATACAAAAAGGCACAAATAACTGACAAAAAAACATAAAGTAGAAATAATTCAATTACAAACCGATTAACTTTTGGAATTGTTTTTTCATAAGGATCATCATGTTCCATGTGTAGCAGTTGCATTCCACCAATTTGTAAAGTTGGTAATATAGCCATTGCAAGAACGATTATTCCTATTCCCCCAAACCATTGAAGAAGAGATCTCCAAATTAATATACCCTCTGATAAAATTTCTAAATTGTTAATCACAGTTGCACCAGTAGTAGTAATTCCACTTACTGACTCAAAAAAAGCATCTGTATATGAAAGTGAAGATGATGAATACACAAATGGAATTGCACCAAAAAAAGATATTACTAACCATGATGAAATTGTTAATAAAAATGCTTGCCTGATTCCAAGCTTAATATTTTTTTTTCTAAATGAAAAATATAAAATTATACCAATAAAAAAAGTGATTAAGCTTGAGTAAAAAAATTGTAACCAATCATAATTACCATAATAAAGATCAAAGAACATTGGTATCAGCATTGCTACTGCTTCAATACATATTAGTATTCCAATTATATTTAATATTGACCTAAAGTCTCTCATTGAGTTTGTGAATTAATTTAATTTATTATTTTCAAATGGTGTATCTAATGAAAACTGAGGTATTTGAACATCAAAAGAATTTCCATCATCGTCTTGCATCTCATAACTTCCTTCCATGAAGCCTGAAGAAGTAGTTAAAGGTGTGCCACTAGTATACTCAAACTTTTCACCTGGATTTAAAATAGGTTGTTCGCCTACCACACCTTTACCTCGTACTTCTTGAAGAGTACCATTAGCATCAATAATTTTCCAATGTCTATTTACCAGCTGTACTTTTTCATTACCTTGGTTATCAATTATTACTTTATACGCCCATACATAATGCTGATCTTCAGGCTCAGATTGATCTTCAAGATAATAAGGCTTAACAGTAATATTAATTTTTTTTGTAGTTTTAGAATACATTAAAAAAAGCTCAATATACCAAAATAATTATAAAAAAAAGTTAATTTGCTTTTTTTATTTCTACTCTTCTATTTGCGGGCTGTTTGGTGTCATCTGGAGTATCTACAGCTAAAGATTCCTCACCTTTACCTAAAATTTTAATACTACTTTGATTAATTCCATAATTAATTAAAATTTCTTTTACAAACTCTGCTCTTTTGATTGATAATGATAAATTATATTTATTTGTTCCTTTAGTATCAGTATGTCCGACGACAAGATATTCATTAATATCACTTCCATAATTGTTTAAAAATGTTTTTATTTTATTTTTACTAACTTCAGATAAATTGAATTGATCAAAATCAAAATAAATTATTTGCATTAACTCTCGATTTTCATTTTTAGTCACAATTGTTACTTCATCTTTTGTTTCATTTTCTAAATTATTATCTTTGTTATTTAAAGTTTCTTGCTCATTTTCCTGAGTAGATATTTTTTCATAAATATTATGCATGGCTTTTAAGAAATCATTCTTGCAACTATCAATATCCCATGTTTGCCAATTTTCTTCCTGTTGCTCTGACCAGCAATCTAACGACGAAATAGCTCTTGCTAAATTAAAAGGATCAATATTTTTAGCATCTTTATAGATTACCATAAGATTTTCATATGCAATTTTTATTTCATCAATATTTTCTTCTGGTATTTTCCAATATGAAATTTCTTCTGGATATATTTCATCAGTTTTTAAACTCTCAAGAGCTTTTTCAGAATATAATTTTGCGGAATTCCAATCGTGCATTTCTTCTGCCTCAAAAATAGCTCTTTTTTTGTATTCGGATAGTAAGTGTTCTTGAAAGTTTTTTGGTTCTTTATTTTCCATTTTAGAGAGTTGTTTGTAACTAGCTGAACAACCACCTAAAAAAATTAGTAAAGAGATAATAGGTAGTAATAATTTAAATTTCATAGAGTACAAATATCAAAATTTACTGTCAAAACTAAGACGAAATTTTGACCTAATTAAGGTCCACCATTTTTTTTACATCACCTACATTTTATCATTGCAGAGTATTTAAAGATTAAATACAGAAATAGCATATTTATTTAAGGAGTTTATAATGATTAAACATTCTACGTCGGTGGATCAATCGGACAGAAAGGTTCCCTACAATTTAAGACAAAGTGGTCCTACACCAGTCCAAATGCTTATTTCAACCAGAGTGAGAAAATCACCTTATTGGCATTTGTCAATGGAGGCGGGATGTTGGAGAGCAACAGTTTATAATAGAATTTATCATCCAAGAGGTTACGTAAAACCTGAAGATGGTGGAGCAATGGTTGAGTATGAGGCAATTAAAAACCATGTTACTATGTGGAATGTTGCTGTTGAAAGACAAATTCAGGTTAAAGGTCCTGATGCCGAGGCATTTGTTGATTATGTCATAACAAGAGATGCTACTAAAATATCTCCAATGAGAGGAAGATATGTTATTCTTTGTAATCAATATGGCGGTGTTTTAAATGATCCTATTCTTTTAAGAATTTCAAAGGACGAGTTTTGGTTTTCATTATCTGACTCAGATATTGGTTTGTATTTACAGGGTGTAAATCATGATAATAGATTCAATGTTCATATTGATGAAATTGATGTAAGCCCAGTTCAAATTCAAGGCCCTAAAGCGCATGCTTTGATGAATGATTTAATAGGTGATCAAGTGAAAGTTGATGAAATGCCATTCTATGGACTTGCTGCTGCGAAAGTAGGGGGAAGAGATTGTATAATTTCTCAAACAGGTTTTTCTGGAGAAGCAGGATTTGAGATATATTTATATGACTCAACAAAATATGCCGATGATATGTGGAATGCTGTTTTAGAGGCAGGAAAAAAACATAACCTTATGGTTATAGCTCCAGCTCATCACCGTAGAATTCAAGCAGGAATTCTATCTTGGGGTCAAGATATGGATAATCAGCATAATCCTTTTCAATGTAATTTAGGCTATCAAGTATCTTTATCTGGTAAAGGTGAGTGGAATAAAACTTCTGATTATGTTGGAAAAACTGTTCTTGAAAAGATGAAGGCTGATTTAAAAGATGGAAAAAAACCATACAAGCTTCAGTTAGTTGGATTAAGCTTAGGTGGAAAACCTATCGAAGAATATGCTCCTGATTTTTGGCTTGTTTCAGAAGATGGTAATGAACCTTGTGGATTCATAACATCTCCTTGGTATCATCCTGAGCAAGGAAGGAACATTGCTATGGGCTATGTGCCATTTGATGGAACTCTAAATAAAAATGGTTTTCCTATTGGAAATTTTGGTCGTAAATTCAAGGTTCATCTACCTGATCAATATGCAGACTCACCTGGTGTGCCAGTAGATGCAGAAGTTGTGCCAATTCCATTTACTGAATCACACAACGCTAATACTAGAGAAGTAGTAGATAAATAAAATATTTTAAGAAGCTCTATTTAATTAATAGAGCTTCTTTATTTTAATAAAGCTTTAATTCTATCAATGGAGATATAACCAACAACAAGTTCTGCATTAACAAAAAAAGTCGGAGTACCACGCGCACCTGATCCATTAGCTAAAAAAGAACTCAGTCTTACAATATTATTAACACTTTCTTTTGTCATATCGATATTTAATTTGGCATCATTTATCTCAAGGTTTTCAATTATCTGTTTTAGTTTTGCATTATTTAGATTTCCTTCAACTTCAAACAATGCATTATGAAAATCGATACCTTTGTTTTGCATGTTTGCAGCTATAACCATATTTGCTAGTAATTTAGAAGACTCACTTAAAATTGGATGTTGCAGGAAAACTATCCTTGTATCCTCTCTTTCGTTTGCAATTTGAAGCAATTCAGGATGGACTTTTTTACAGTATCCGCAAAAATAATCCATAAATTCAATAATGGTATTGTTCGCATTTTCATCACCAATTTGAACAATTCCCTCTTCAGGAATAACATCTAATATTTTTAAATGAAAAGGCTTAGACTCATCAAAAAAAAATTCTTTAATAGTCATTTCAGCCTTTATAGGAAGACAAATAAACGCACTCATTATAACCACCAAAATTATTTTTTTGAAGTATCTCATGATTGACCCACCTTATTTAATATGATTAATGAAGTACAGTATTAAATAGTAATAATGAAATCAAAGTCAAAAGTAGTTGTCATCGGTGGAGGTGCTGTAGGCGTTAGCACTCTTTATCATTTAGCCAAAAAGGGTTGGTCAGACGTAGTTCTGGTTGAAAGAAAGGAATTAACTTCAGGGTCAACATGGCATGCAGCAGGGTTACTTCCATTATTCAATATGAGTTATTCGGTAGGTCAATTGCATAAATACGCAGTCAAACTTTACAAAACTCTTGAAGAAGAAACAGGACAAAAAGTTGGTTTTAGTGTGGTTTCAAATATCCGTTTAGCAACTACTCAAGATAGAATGGATGAGTATTATCAATATTCAGGAGTAGCTAAAACAATAGGTGTAGATGTTAAATTTTTAACACCTGAACAAGTAAAAGAAATTTGGCCACTCTGTAATACAGATGGATTGATAGGTGCTATTCAGCATCCTGAAGATGGATACATTCAACCAGCTGATCTAACTCAAGCTCTTGCAAAAGGAGCAAGAGATAAAGGTGCAGAAATTTATAGAAATACTTCTGTAATAGGGATTAAAAAAAATAAAGATGACTTATGGATTGTAGAAACCGATAAAGGATCAATTGAATGTGAGCATGTAGTTTCATGTAGTGGTAATTTTGCTAGACAGACTGGAAAGATGGTCGGACTTGATATCCCAGTTATACCTGTTGAACACCAATACATAGTGACTGACGATCATCCTGAAATATTAAAAAGAAAAGAACAAGGACTTCCTGAAATGGGAGTCTTACGAGATTCTGATAGTTCTTGGTACATGCGTGAAGAAAGAGGAGGATTGATATTAGGACCTTATGAAAAAGGAGCTCCTGTTTGCTATGTTGATGGACCTGATAAAGAATCTGAATTCGAATTATTTCAAGAAGATCTAGAGCGTTTAGAACCACATATTGAATCAGCAATGCACCGTGTTCCTATTTTTGGAGAAGTTGGAGTTAAGAAAGTTTACAATGGTGCTATTTGTTATACACCAGATGGAAGTCCAATCGTTGGACCAGCATGGGGGCTTAAAAATTTCTGGTTAAACGAAGGTCACAGTTTTGGAATTACTGCAGCTGGCGGAGCTGGATGGCAAATTGCTGAGTGGATAGTAGATGGTGAACCTACAATTGATATGTTAGGTGTAGATCCAAGAAGATTTGGTGATTATGCTACAGAGGCATATTTGATTAAAAAGAATGAAGAAGCTTACGCGAATGTCTTTACAGTACACTATCCTGATGAAGAAAGAGAAGAGGGACGTCCATTAAGACAAGCTCCTTGTTATGATAGATTAAAAAATCTTGGTGCAGTTTTTGGTCAAAAGTTTGGTTGGGAGCGCGCTAACTGGTTTGCTCCTTCAAAAGAATCACAAAAAGATGATTGGTCATTTAGAAGATCAAAATGGTTTAAGCATGTTGGAAACGAGTGCTTAAATGTTCAGGAAAATGCCGGCCTTCTAGATATGACTGCGTTTGCTAAATGCCGGATTTCAGGACCTGGTGCAGAAGAGTTTCTAGACTACTTGGTTGCAAATAAAATTCCAAAAAAAATTGGAAGAGTTAATCTTTGTCATGCTTTAAACACTGCTGGAGGAGTTCACTCAGAATTCACAATTGCAAAAGAAAAAGAAAATTCCTTTTATTTAGTTTCAGCAGGTGCATTTCAACGATTAGACCATGATTGGATTCATAAATGGATGCCCAAAGATGGATCAGTGATTTATGAAAATTTAACTAATAGTATGGGTGTTCTTGTTTTAGCTGGACCCAAATCAAGAGATATTCTCTCTAAAATTACCAAGACTGATTTATCTAATGAAAATTTCCCTTGGTTATCATCAAAAAAAATTAATGTTGGTTTAGCTCCTAGTATCGCTATGCGAATGAATTTTGTTGGCGAACTCGGATGGGAATTACATCATCCAATTGAATATCAAAACCATATTTTTGATAAATTGATGGAAGCAGGAAACGATCATGGACTTAAACCATTTGGTATAAGAGCGATGGAAAGCTTACGTGTTGAAAAAACATATAAATTGGTTGGTACAGAAATGTCTATAGAATACGCAGCTTTTGAGTCTGGGTTAGATAGATTTGTACATTTAAACAAAGGAAATTTTATTGGAAGAGATTCTCTCGTTAAATGGCAGCAAAATGGATTTAAAAACAAAATGGTAACTTTAGAGGTTCATGATGTTGAAGATGCAGATGCATTGGGTAATAATCCAATTTATAATAATGGAAGAGTTATAGGTCGTGCGACAGGAGGTAACTATGGTTTTAGAGTGAAAAAATCACTAGCTATTGGTATGGTGGATCCTCAATTTGCTGACATTGGTCAAAAATTAGAAATGGATATATTAGATAAAAAATACAATGTAACTGTTATAGAGGATAGTCCTTATGATCCTAAAAATCAAAAACTAAAACAATAGTATGAAGTTACTTGTTACCGTAAAAAGAGTCATAGATTATAATGTTCAAATCAGGGTTAAAGCTGATGGTTCTGGAGTTGAAAAAGATAATGTAAAAATGTCCATGAATCCTCCTGATGAAAATGCAGTAGAAGAAGCTCTACGAATAAAAGAAGCTGGTAAAGCAGATGAGATTATAATTCTTTCAATAGGTAATGATAAGGCACAAGAAACTATTCGAACTGCATTAGCAATGGGAGCTGATAGGGGTATTCATATTAAAACAGACAATGATTTAGAACCTCTAGCTATTTCTAAAATAATTTCTAAAGTTGCTGAAGAAGAAAAACCATCAATTATTTTAATGGGAAAACAAGCAATCGACGATGACTCTAATCAAACTGGTCAAATGACATCTGCATTACTCAATTGGCCTCAGGCTACATTTGCATCTAAAATTGAAATTGATGGTCAAAATGCAATTGTTACTAGAGAAATAGATGAAGGTTTAGAAAGAATAAAAGTGTCTATACCATTTGTAGCATCATGTGATCTTCGACTGAATGAACCTAGGTATGCTTCTTTACCAAATATAATGAAAGCAAAGAAAAAACCAATTGATACAAAAGAAGCATCTTCACTTGGTATAAATATAGAACCTAGAATTGAACAAATAAAAGTAGAAGAACCACCTGTTAGACAAAAAGGAATTATGGTAAGTGATGTTGCTGAATTGGTTCAAAAACTTAAACATGAGGCAAAAGTTATATGACAATATTAGTATTAGCAGAACATAATAATATAGATATCAAATCATCAACCTTAAATACTATATCTGCAGCATCGCAAATAGACCAAGATATCCATGTTTTGGTAACAGGCTATGAATGTGAAGAGTTAGCTAAAAATATCTCTAAATGTGAAAAAGTTTCAAAAGTATATTTAGCCAATAATGAAAAACTTAAAAACCCTATTGCTGAAAACATTGAGCCTATCGTTGTATCTTTGGCTAATAATTATTCCCACATAATGGCACCTGCAACAACATTTGGTAAAAACATTTTTCCTAGAATTGCCGTTAAACTAGATATGGCACAGGTTAGTGATGTTATAAAAATAATAAGTTCCGATACTTTTATGAGGCCAATTTACGCTGGTAACGCCATTGCAACAGTTAAATCAAATGACAAGATTAAAGTAGTAACAGTAAGACCAACATCGTTTGACCCTGTAGAAACTAGTGGTGGAAAAGAACAGGTCGAAAATATTTCTTTTGATAATGATAGTGGTAGTGTTGAATTTATAGATAGAGAAGAGTCTCAATCTGAAAGACCAGAGTTAAGTACTGCTCGGGTTGTGATATCCGGTGGCAGGGGATTACAAAGTGCCGAAAATTTTAAACTTTTAAATGAAATAGCAGATAAGCTTAATGCGGCAGTTGGTGCTTCTCGTGCTGCTGTAGATGCTGGTTATGTTTCTAATGATTATCAAGTTGGGCAAACTGGCAAAGTAGTTGTTCCAGATTTGTATATTGCCGTCGGTATTTCTGGTGCAATACAGCACTTAGCAGGTATGAAAGAAAGTAAGGTAATTGTTGCAATCAATAAAGATGAAGAAGCACCAATATTTAATGTCGCTGACTATGGATTAAACGCTGATTTATTTGAGGCATTGCCTCAATTATCCTCTGAACTGGATAAATTAAATACTATTCAACAATAAATTAATTTATTACAATAAATAAAATGGAAGTAGAACGCGAGTCAATGGACTATGATGTTGTAGTTGTAGGTGCTGGTCCATCAGGCCTTTCAACTGCAATTAAACTAAAACAGCTGAACCCTGAAATTAATGTTTGTGTATTAGAAAAGGGATCAGAGGTAGGAGCTCATATTTTAAGCGGTAATGTTTTTGAAACAAGAGCACTCGATGAATTAATTCCTGATTGGAGAAGTAAAGACTCGCCAATTAAAACTAAAGTAACAAAAGAAAAGTTTTTATTCTTATCTAAGAAAGGCTCTTTAAATTGGCCTACATGGCTCCTTCCTAGTGTTCAAAAAAATCATAAGAATTATATCATTAGTCTTGCAAATTTATGTAGATGGCTTGCAAGTGAGGCTGAGAGTTTAGGAGTAGAAATTTTTCCAGGATTTGCAGCATCTAAAATATTATATTCAGACGATGATCATGTAATTGGTGTTCAAACTGGTGATATGGGCATTGATAAAGATGGTAACAAAAAAGATAGTTTTGAACCAGGTATTAATATTAACGCTAAAGTAACAGTATTTGCTGAGGGTTGCAGAGGTCATTTAGGCAAAGAACTAATTAAAAAATATAATTTATCAAAAGATAAATCACCTCAACAGTACGGAATTGGATTTAAAGAAATTTGGGAATTAGATGAAAGTCAGCATGAAGAAGGTCTTGTCATGCATACGGCGGGATGGCCATTAGATAATGCAACCTATGGTGGTAGTTTTTGTTACCATGCTGAAAATAAACAAATATTTTTAGGATACGTAATAGGTCTTGATTATAAAAATCCTTATTTATCACCTTACGATGAATTTCAAAAATTTAAAACTCATCCAGCAATTAAGAAAATTCTTACCAATGGAAAACGTATCGCTTATGGAGCAAGGGCACTTATTGAAGGTGGTATTCAAAGTTTACCTAAAATGTATATGCCAGGCGGATTACTAGTTGGATGTGATGCAGGCACTTTAAATATGCCAAAGATTAAAGGTTCACATACTGCAATGAAAAGTGGAATTATAGCTGCTGAAACAATTATTGATTATTTAAGTAAATCTGTACCACTTGCAGCATATGAGGATAAATTTAAAAGTTCATGGCTCTATAAAGAATTGTTTGCTGCAAGGAATGTAAAACCTAGTTTTAATTGGGGACTTATACCTGCAATAATATTTACAGGAATTGATCAAATAATATTTAGAGGCAAGCTTCCTTTTACATTAAAACATAAACACGCTGATCATGAAGCTTTACAATTAGCAAAAGATTCAAAAAAAATAGATTATCCAAAATATGATGGAATATTTACGTTTGACAAAACCAGTTCTGTTTATTTGACTGGAACTAACCATGAAGCTGATCAGCCAGTGCATTTACAATTAAAGGATAAGGAATTACCAATAAAATTTACTTTAAATGTTTATGATGAGCCATCTCAAAGATATTGTCCTGCTGGTGTATATGAGATTGATAAGACAGACACTCAAAATCCTAAATTTGTAATTAATGCACAAAATTGTATTCATTGTAAAACATGTGATATTAAAGAGCCATCACAAAACATAAATTGGGTTGTTCCTGAAGGTAGTGGGGGACCAAACTATGCAAATATGTAATATATTTGAAAAATACTTGTTTTATTTAAATTGATTCATTTTAATTATGAATAAAAATAAAATTGTATTTACTTTTGCAACTGCGGAAGTAAATTTTATTGGTCAAATATTTATTAAGATTACTGAATTATTAACAGGAAAATTAAAATTAAAAAAATTATATGATGAATATTTATCTGAAAATAGACCACCTGAGCTTTTTTGGGATGATGCAGTAGATAAATTAAATTTTACTTTGATAACTAATTTTCAGGACAGTAGTTACATTCCAAAAAAAGGAAAATTAATTGTTATAGCAAATCATGCTTTTGGAGTTGCAGATGGTGTATGTATATGTTCAACAATTTCAAAAGTAAGACAAGATTATAAAATGGTGACACATAAAGTCTTAAGACAAGCAGAGGCAGTAAAAGATAAAATATTACCAATTGATTTTAATGAAAATAAAGAAGCTCTATTAACTAACATTAATACGCGTAAAGAAGCTGAAAAAGTTTTACATAATGAAGGTGTTTTAGTGCTTTTCCCTTCTGGAACGATAGCGACTAAACAAAACTTAAAAATTAATACAAAAGCTGACGATGGTGAATGGAAACAATGGGTATCGAAATTAGTTCTTAAAACTAAAAGCCCTGTGTTACCAATTTATTTTGATGGTCAAAATAGTCAACTATACCATATTGCTAATAAAATAGGTCAAACCTTTAGATATTCTCTGTGTATGTATGAACTAAAAAGAAAAATTGGCGATAATATTTATATGTATTTTGGCTCTTTAATTCCCTATGAAACTCTAAAAAATATTGGAGATATTAAACAAATTACCGAATATCTTAGATTAACCACGTACTCTTTGGATCCACAAATTAACAAAAATTAAATATTTATTTTTTATAACTAGCGCCTTATAGAGCTCTTATGGTAGGTTTTGTTGGTGAGCGTGCAAGAAAAAGAATAAGAAATAGATATTTATTTATTATATTTATTCTAGCAACATTTGGTATTTTTTTCTATTTGCCCTCCTTAGATTTTACAACAGAAGAAAAACAACCTTTGGATGAAATCATCCCAAGTAATGTTGTCGATGAATCAAGCTTAAGAACTGAAATAGAAGAGTTAAAACTTGAATTATTCCAAAAAGATCAAAGGTTAAAATTTAGAGATGATCAAATTAAAAATCTTCGCAAAGAAATAAATGATTTAAATAATTCGTTTAACACTGTTAAAAATGATTACGAACAATCCCTAAGTAACATCTCAGATTTAGAGAATAACTCTGTAGAAAACTATTCACAAAATATTGAGCAAATAAATTTGCTTGAAAATCAAATTACTGAATTAAAAAAAAAATTATCAAGAAACAAAAATTTAATTCTTAAATTAGAAACTGAATTAGCTAATTCTACATCTGCTGAAAATATAGAAGAAGTAAATATTGAAAATTCAATATTAAAATCAGAAATTAATCAAATTAAAGAAAAAAATCTTAATTTTAAAAAAGAATTAAATAAATTAAAATTAACAATCGAAAATAAAGATTTGGAAATTCAAAAAAAAGATCAGGAGATTGAAGAATTAATTTATTTAAAAGATTTACAACATCATGGTTAATTATTTATTTTTTTTTCTAAATAAATAAGGTTCCTCAAAATCTCCAATCCATATTCCTCTTTTCTTCCGTTTTGCTTCTTCTTCTTCTTCAATATAATCTGTTGAATAATAACGATAAGCTATCGCCCATCCATTCAGAACCATTTCACTATTTAAATCTAAATTATCTTTGTAGCAGATGCCAATAAATCTATTATATCGATCCTTACCTTGTGTTATGCATTCAATTTTATTATTAGCAATTAATTCTTTTAAGAATTTTGTTGATTCCACACCACAATTCCAAACTTTGCTATTTTTATTACATGTTTGATTTGTTTCAGGCGCATCAATAGCATGCAGTCTTATTTTATTTTTCTTAATATGTATAGTATCACCATCAATTACTTTTGCTTTTCCAAATATAGTTTTGCCAGATGATACTGTGCTTAATGAAATTAAGATAAAAAATAAATTAAATATTAAGATTTTTACTACCATCAACTAATAAATCATAAACATATTTTGCATGTGATCTGTTTAAATGTAAATCTAATGAAGTTTCTTCTTTATCGGTATTATTTCTAATAAAAAGTATTGGAATTTTTATAAATATAGTTTGAGCTACAGAAAAATTAGTTTCCAAAATTTTTTCTAAGTTCGCGACAAGAAATTTAGAAAGTAAAATAAATACCTTTTCCCCTTCAAGCCGTAAAACAATTTTATTAAATGAAACATCAGTTATTGATGTTTTTTCTGGATTGAGTTTAGATTCTAATAGAGAAATAATTTCATGTTTCTCATTTTCTGGTGTTTCGACTAACCATTCATTAGGACCGAGCCACATAATACTAATATTATTATTAAAAATTCTTACATTTGGCTCAATTGGTAAAACCAGGTTTAATACTGAGCCAATATTTTTCATAAATTCTTTATCTGAACTTTTACCTCGTATATTTATTTTACCTGATAGAGCTTTTTCTTCTATTGTTACTCCATTGTAATTTTTTTTATTTATTTTTAAAACATTACTGTAAGTTAAACTCATTGATTAACCCTTTGATTCTCAGGATCAATAAATATTGGACTAGTTATTTCCACTTCAATATTTTCATTTTCCATTGGAGCAATTAAAACGCTTCCTTTTTTTTCAAGACCACCTTTGATTAAAGCTAAAGCAAAAGAGCTTTTTAAATTAGGTGAATAGTAACTAGAGGTCACGTGACCAACCATTTTCATAGGTAGGGCAGTTATTTCTTCAACCAATTGAGATCCTTCTTCAAGAACCTTATTTGGATCTTTAGTTCTTAATCCAACTAATTGTTTCCTATCTTTTTTAATAGTATCACTTCTATATAATGCCCTTTTACCAATAAAATCATATTTCTTCTTACTAACTATCCAGTCCATATCCAGATCTACTGGTGTCACTGACCCATCTGTTTCTTGACCAACAATAATAAATCCTTTTTCAGCACGAAGTACATGCATCGCTTCAGTACCATATGGCGTAATATTAAATTCTTTACCTTTATCTATACAAAGTTCCCAAAGATTTTTAGCATAGCCAGATGGCACATTTATTTCATAACACATTTCCCCAGTAAAACTTATACGCATAACTCTACATTTTATTCCGTTTATATTAATATTCTTAAAACTCATATGAGGAAAATTTTCTTTCGAAAAATCAAAATCTGGAACTAGTTTTTGCATTAATTTTTTTGAATTTGGGCCATTTAAGCTTATCGTTCCATAGTTTTCTGTTACGGAAGTTAAATATACTTCTAATTCTGGCCATTCTGTTTGTAGCCAATCTTCTAATTTTGACATTACTGATGCTGCATTTCCTGTAGTTGTTGACATAAGATAGTGATACTCATCTAATCTAGTTGTCACACCATCATCAATAACCATTCCATCGTCACCTAACATTACACCATATCGACATTTTCCAATTTCTAATTTTGACCATGAATTTGTATAAACTCTATTTAAAAATTCACTTACATCTCTACCCTTAATATCTATTTTACCAAGAGTTGATGCATCTAATATTCCTAGACTATCTCTAGTCGCTTTTACCTCTCTATTTAAAGCAGATTGAAAACTTTCATTCTTTTGAGGATAATACCAGGCTCTTTTCCATTGGCCTACGTCCTCAAATAAAGCTTTATTATCAATATGCCATTGATGCATTGGGCTTGTTCTCTCTAAATCGAAAAATTCTTTAACATGACGCCCAGCAATTGCTCCAAATGTTACTGGTTTATAGGGTAAACGAAATGTTGTTGTACCTAATTCAGAGATTTCAGTATTTGTTAATTTTGATATTATTCCAAGTGTATTAACATTACTGGTCTTGCCTTGATCAGTTGCCATTCCTGTAGTTGTATATCGTTTGACATGTTCAATGGATTGAAAACCCTCTTTTAAAGCTAGTTTAATATCTTTTGCTGTTACATCGTTTTGAAAATCTACAAACATTTTTGTTCTCGTGATACTGTTCTTTGATGTAATCCAAACATTTTCGTGTTTGCCATGCTTTACATTATCTGATTTGTAATTTACTTCACCAAGTTCATTTTGCTGATTACCATTTAAATATTTATATGTATCTTCTTCAGTTTTTATTAATATTTCATTTAAATTATAGTCACCATTGCAACTGCCAACACACAATGTATCTTGATAAACTTCATTTGGAATAAAACTTCCATCTACATCTCTAAATTTAAGTTTTCCTTTTGATTGAGTAAATAAATGAACAGTAGGGGTCCAACCACCAGCAATTGCTAAAAGATCGCATTTAATATTAATAGAAGATTTTTCATTATTGTTTTCAGTTTTTATTTTTCTTAATTTAACTTCTCTAATTTTTAATCTTCCAACAGTATCACTAATTTCATAACCTTTTAGTATAGTAATCCCTAATTTATTTGCTTTTTTAGGGTAATATCCATCACTACTATCTCTTGTATCGACAATAGCCTCTACTTTTATACCTTGTTCAAAAAAATCTATTGCAGTTTCATAGGCACTATCATTGTTTGTAAAAAAAACTAAATTTTTTCCAGGTGCAACTCCATACTTATTTAAGTATTTTTTCGCACTGTTAGAAAGCATAATACCAGGCCTATCATTATTGTTAAAAATTATTGGTCTTTCTATTGTGCCTGTTGCTAAAATAACTTTCTTTGATCTAATCTTCCAAATTCTTTCTTTAATATCATTTTTTTTATATAATCCTTTTTCTGGATCAATTTCTTGTACAGCTAATAATAAATTATAATTTAAATAAGCAAAACAAGTTGTATTTTTAACTATTTTTATATTTGAATTTTTAGAAAGTTTATCAACGATTTTATTTTTCCATTCATTAATTGGCAAGTTATCTATTTTAATATCTTGATTTCCTGTAGATAAAATTTCACCTCCGAGATCATCTTCTTGCTCAATAAGTAATACTTTATAACTATTATTTGCTGCAATTTCTGCTGCAATTAACCCACTCACTCCTGCTCCAACGACTAGAACATCACAATGATAATGAAAATGTTCGTATTTGTGGGGATCATCTTTTTTTGGAGATTTACCAAGTCCTGCAGCATGTCTTATAAAAAACTCATATACCTTCCAAAACTTTGGTGGCCACATAAAGGTCTTGTAGTAGAACCCTGCAGGAAAAAATGCTGATAGTAAATCATTTATAGCGCCTGCATCAAATTTCACTGACGGCCAATTATTTTGACTAAAAGCTTTTAACCCCTCATATATCTGGACTTCAGTCACTCTTCTATTAGGTTCGGTATATTCTTTAGTCTCAAGCTGAACTATTCCATTAGGTTCTTCATTACCTGCGGTATAAATACCCCGCGGTCGATGATATTTAAAACTTCTTCCTACTAAGTGAACATCATTTGCAAGAAGTGCTGAAGCTAGGGTGTCACCTTCAAATCCAAAATATTCTTTATTATCAAAATAAAACCTAACAGACTTATTATTTTCGATATTTTTATTATTTTTGTATCGCATCATTATTTTTAAAATCTATCTTTTTTTGATGTTGATAAATTCCCTGATCCAATACTTGGCTCACCTGAAGGAGTAGCTGGAATATTTGCTTTTAATTTAGGAGGAGCTTCTCCCATCTTATATACTGATAGAATTTCATCGGTTGAGGTATTTCTTGCTAAATTAAACCATTGTCTGCATCCATATTCATGGTTCCATCTTTCATAATGAATACCTTTTTCGTTCTTTCGCAAGAATAAATATTCTGCCCATTGATCATCAGAGAGTTCAGGAGGATTTTTTGGTCTTACAATATGAGCCTCACCTCCACAAGAAAATTCAGCTTGATCTCTTTCTCCACAGTATGGGCAATTTATTAAAAACATGATTTAATGTGCTACGGCAGCTGCACCATGTTCATCAACTAATTCACCGCTAGAAAATCTATTTATTGTAAAAGGAGCATTTAATTCATGGGCTTGATCATTAGCTATAGTATGAGCAAATACCCAACCAGAACCTGGTGTTGCTTTGAAACCACCTGTTCCCCAACCACAATTAAAATATAGTCCATTTATGTGAGTTTTACTGATAATGGGGCTTGCATCAGGACATATATCTACAATCCCTCCCCAATGACGAAGCATTTTCATTCTAGAAAATATTGGAAACAATTCAACGATCGCCATTAAAGTATCTTCAACAATGTTAAAGCCACCTCTTTGAGTATATGATGTATATCCATCTGTTCCAGCACCAATAACTAATTCTCCTTTATCTGATTGAGATACATACGCATGAATTGTATTGGACATTACTACAGTATCAATAACTGGTTTTACTGGTTCTGAAACTAGAGCTTGCAATGGCTTACTCTCTAAAGGTAATTTAATTCCAGCCATATTGGCAATAACACTGGTATGACCTGCAGCAGCTATTCCAATTTTATCTGAATTAATAGTTCCTTTTGTTGTCTCAATACCAGTTACATTTCCATTTTTTACATTAATACCAGTTACTTCACAATTTTGAATTATATCAACCCCCATCTCATCAGCTCCTCTTGCATAACCCCATGCAACAGCATCATGTCTTGCAGTTCCTGCTCTTCTTTGTAGTGTTGCTCCTAAAACAGGATATCTAATGTTTGGTGAAGTATTTATTATTGGACAAAATTCTTTAACTTTCTTTGTATCAAGCCATTCACAATCAATATCATTTAGTCTGTTTGCATGCCACCGTCTTTTTAATTCTCTTACATCATGAAGATTATGAGCAACATTCAAAACCCCTCTTTGAGAAAACATTACGTTGTAATTTAATTCTTGAGACATACCTTCCCAAAGTTTTAATGCATGCTCGTATAAAGCTGCACTTTGATCCCATAAATAGTTTGATCTAATTATAGTGGTATTTCGCCCTGTATTCCCACCGCCTATCCAACCTTTTTCAATTACTGCAATATTATTAATTCCATGGTTTTTTGCTAAATAGTAAGCAGTAGTTAAACCATGTCCACCACCACCGACAATTATTGCATCATAACTTTTTTTTGGCTCAGGACTATTCCACGTCTTTTGCCAATTCTCATGATGATTTAAAGCATTTCTAGCAATAGATAGAAATGAGTATTTATTTTTATTAAACATTATGACTCTTTATAGCAGTTTTAAAAAAGACCTTCAATTTCTCCATGGTCATTTAGCTTTATCGAATTTGCCGCAGGAACACTTGGTAGACCCGGCATGGTCATAATATCACCGCAAACAACTACTATAAATTCTGCTCCTGATGACAATCTTACCTCTCTAATAGGTAAAACGTGGCCAGTAGGGGCACCTTTTAAATTAGGGTCAGTTGAAAAACTATATTGAGTCTTTGCAATGCAAACAGGCAATTTGCCAAATCCTTTAGTTTCAAAATCTTTCAATTGTTGACGTACTTTCGTATCTGCCACAACTTCACTTGCGTGATAAATCTCTTGTGCAATTTTTTCTATTTTTTTGAATAGAGTTAAATCATCTTCATATAAAAATTTAAATGTATTCTTATTATCTTCACAAATATCTATTACATTTTGAGCTAATTCAGTTGCACCATCACCACCATCGGACCAGTGAGTACACATAGAAGCCTTGACTCCTTGAGTTGTACAAAAACTTAGAACGGCATCAACTTCAGCTTTAGAATCAGTGACAAAATGATTAATAGCAACAGTTACTGGTAATCCAAATTTTCTAACATTATTAATATGTCTTTCTAGATTTACTAAACCTTTTTTAAGAGCATTTACATTTTCATTTTTTAAATCTTCTTTTGAAACATCGCCATGCATTTTTAGTGCTCTAATTGTAGCTACCAAAACCACACAATCAGGTGTTAAATTTGATTTTCTACATTTTATATCAAGGAATTTTTCTGCTCCTAGATCAGCGCCAAAGCCTGCTTCAGTTACAACGTAATCACTTAATTTTAAACTAGCTTTAGTTGCAATTACAGAATTGCAACCATGAGCAATATTTGCGAATGGCCCACCATGAATTATAGCAGGATTATTTTCTAACGTTTGTGTTATGTTTGGCCTAATAGCATCTTTTAATAACACTGTCATTGGACCTTCTGCCTTTAAATCTTTTGCATAAATAGCTTTTTTGTCTCGTGTATAAGCAATAGTTATATTTCCAATTCTCTCTTCAAGATCTTTTAAATCTTTTGCTAAGCAGAAAATTGCCATTATCTCCGATGCAACAGTAATATCAAAACCATCTTGTCTAGGATATCCATTTGCAACTCCTCCTAAATCAACAACAATAGATCTAAGTGATCTATCATTCATATCCATCACTCTCTTCCAAACAACCCTTCTAACATCAATATTTAATTTATTTCCCCAGTAGATATGATTATCAATCAATGCAGAAAGTAAATTATGAGCGGATGTAATTGCATGAAAATCTCCAGTAAAATGTAAATTAATTTGCTCCATTGGTACTACTTGAGCATAGCCTCCACCAGCTGCACCACCTTTCATACCGAATGATGGTCCAAGACTCGGCTCTCTTAAACAAACTATTGATTTCTTTCCTAGTTTATTAAGACCATCACTTAATCCAACAGAAGTTGTTGTTTTACCTTCTCCTGCTGGTGTTGGAGTTATTGCTGAGACTAGAACAAGTTTACCATCTTTATTTTTATTAAGTGACTCTATGTAGTCCAAGTTTATTTTTGCTATATGACGACCCATAGGACTGAAGGCATCAGGTGTGTCTGGTACATCAAGTCCTTTTAGAATTTCACTAATAGGCTTCATTTTAGCTTTTCTTGCTATTTCAATATCTGACATGAGACTCCTTAATTATTAGATTCTTAATCTATAAATTAACTTAAATATCAAACAACTTTTGTTTCATTAAAAGATAAAAAAATTGTGAAGAAGCTAATTTAACTCGAATTTCTGTTTATTATTATAAGAAAAATCTGAGTTATTAAATTGATTTAACCACTCTGATGTTTTTTTCATACCACCAAACGCATAGAAGTGTATTTTTTCAAGTTTAGAGTCTTTGTTTATTTCGCTATGTTCAGCAAGATCATAAATTAATTTGTCAGGAGTGCTCAATGTTGCAAGTTTAGTTAAGTTAAAAGCCTGTTTTGTAATAAATCTTAAAGAATTTCCAATACCGCAAGACCTTGCATAATTTACTAATGTTTTAATAGATGCAGGACCTGGTATCCCAGCGTGGATTGGTAATTTATTTCCAATTTTTACTAAGTGTTTTTCCCAGTCGATTAAAGATTTAGCTTCAAAAAAAAATTGTGTTGCTAAATACATTTTAAAATCAACATTTTTTGCAAAATCATTCTTCTGTTTAATTGCTAAATCTAAATTTTCATTTGAAATATCTGGGCTACCTTCGGGATGTCCAGCCACACCTACAAATTGATAATTATATTTTGAAAGAAAATCTGTTTTTAAAACATCAATTGAGGAAGAGATTTCGCCAGCTTGATTTCCACCACCACCAATAATTAAAATTTTTGAACACCCAGATTCATTTGCAAGTTCACCAATATATTTTTCTAAGTCATTTTTGTTTACAATAGTTCTCGCAGGCAAATGAGGTATAACATCATAACCTTCTAATTTTAATTTTTTTGCCGTTCTAATAACATTTTTTGAATTTTCATCTGGTAAATAAGTTATATAAACGTCATGATTTTTATTAAGAAATTCAGAAAAGCCTCCATATTTTTCGTAAACATTTGGAGTTGTTTCTATAGAATAACTATTGAGAAAATTTTTAACAATATTAATGGTTTCTTTAGACATAAATTTTTAAAGATTTTTATATTAATTAAATAAATGAACAACAAGTACTTTACTATAATTACTTTTTATCAATTCAAAATAATTAAAGATAAAAATGATATAATTACTAAACTTAAAGATTTTTGCAAATTTAATAAAATAAAAGGTACAATATTGATTGCTGATGAAGGCATTAACGGAACAATAGCTGGCTTAGAAAAAAACATAAATTCTTTCATTCTATATCTTGAAAATTTTAGTTTTGAGAAACTTAATCTTAAACGATCAAAATATAAATATATGCCTTTTCAAAAACTAAAAATTAGAAATAAAAATGAAATAGTCACACTCAGAACCAAATTTGCTGATCCTACAAAAATATCTGGAAAAAAAGTTAAATATAATGAATGGAATCAACTAATTAAAGACAAAGACACTATTGTGATTGATGTAAGAAATGAATTTGAGTTTAAAATAGGATCTTTTGAAGGGGCAATTAATCCAAAAACTAAAAGTTTCACTGACTTTAAATCTTTTGTTCAAAAAAAACTAAATAAGTCAAAAGGCAAAAAAATTGCAATGTTTTGCACTGGAGGTATCAGGTGTGAAAAGGCTTCATCATATATGATGATGAAGGGTTTTAAAAATGTTGCTCAGTTAGACGGAGGTATACTAAAGTATTTAGAAAAAACTCCAAAAAAAGATTCAATGTGGAATGGTGAATGTTTCGTATTTGATGGAAGAGTATCTTTGAAAAATGAATTAGAAGATGGAACTTACAAACTTTGTCATGCTTGTTGTATACCCATTAGCATTAAAGATACTTATAATAAATATTATGAACCAGGTGTATCTTGTCATAATTGTTTTGATAAAACATCTGAAGAAAAGAAAAAAAAATTACTTGAAAGAAATAAACAAATTAAACTTGATAAAAAAAGAGGAAATTTTAACCGTTTTATTAAGCAGTCAATTTCTGATTATGAATAAATAATACTTTATTTCATATAATTATTCTGTATAGACACCTCATGGCAAAAAAAACTTCATTCGCTCTTAAACAACTAGTACCTGAAGAAAATCCAAAAACTGGAACTAAGTATATTGTAAGAAAACCGACAAAAGGATTGAAAGTTGCTGAAAAGCTTCGAATGAAAAAATACGATCCTGTGTTAAAAAAACACGTTTGGTTCGTAGAGAAAAAAATGCCTCCTCATAGTAAATAATAGATTTACCTCTTTAATTTATTCTAAATTAACATAATTTAAACTCATGGTAGTCACTTATGGAATTCATTGGTTTAGACAAGATTTGCGATTACAAGAAAATCCATCTTTATTATCACTTTCAAAAAAAGTTGATCAGATAATTCCAATTTATATTTTAGATTTAAATCAAAGAATTGGATCCACATCCAAATGGTGGTTAGAAAAATCCTTAATTAGTTTATATGATTCAATACAAAAACATAATGGCAAATTAAATATAT
>CACNLM010000002.1 GCA_902621305.1 uncultured Alphaproteobacteria bacterium
TAATGTTCCAGATATGATTGCAGAAGAATATGCACCTTGGAAGAAAAAATATACTAAACTATTTTCTAACAACCAAAATTTAGAAAAAGAATTAATTTCATTTGTTAGTTAATTTATTATCGTGTAAAAAGTCTAAAACTTGTTTTACTGAAATTAAATCCATTGTATCAGTGAGAATTGTGTAAGCATTTTTATATTCAGACAAGTTTGATTTTGAGATAACATTATCTTTAGCTAAAAAAATAATAGGTGAATTACTTAGAGCTGCTATATGACCTGGGCCAGTATCATTACTAATTATAAAATTACTTTTTTTAGCAATGGAATAGATGATTTCAGGAGGTGATTTATCGCTTAAATCAATAACCTTCTGACATGAATTATTTATAGTTTCTACTGTTTCATTATCTGATTTTTGCCCAATAACACAAATATTATATCCTTTTTTTTCTAGAGTACTTGCAAGTATTGCAAATTTATCAGGTGACCATTGCTTGTCTATACCTGATTTAGAAACACCGGGTATCATTAATATTATTTTGTCTTCATTAATATCCGTAATATCTTTGGAAAGCCAATCTACATTTTGATTAATTTCATTTACTCCAAGCAACTTTAGTTGATTGTATAAACCTTGTTGTGGAGTTTCAGTTCCTTGTGGAGGAATTATATATCGAATATCACAATTAGAACGAGATCCGTTAACTTTTACTTTAGAAATAAATTTTAAGAATGACCAATAATTGTTTGTTCTTTTAGAATTCTGTAAATCTATGATTAGATCATATTTATTTTGATTAATTTTTAATATAACTTTTAGTGAGTCTATTATTCCTTTTCTATTATCTTTAAAAATCGAATTAAAATAATTTGAATTTCTTAAAAAATTTACGTATTTTTCTTCAGTGAGTAAGTCAATAGTGGCATTACTAAAAAATTGCTTAATTGATGCCATGGCAAGTATAGAAAATGCAATATCACCAAGTGATCCATGCTTTACAACTAGTATTTTGTTAAATTGATTGCTGTTCATATAAGTCTACGTAACTTTTTACCATTTGGTATTTTGAAAATGTTTTTGATATGAAGTCTTTACTATCTAAAGAAATATTAGAAAATTTTTCTTTATCTAATTTAATAATATTTTGAAGTTTTATGTCTATTTCATCATATTGATGAGGATTTACTTTATAGATATCGTCTAATTTATCAAGTTGATCTTTGACACCGCCATAGTTAAAAGCGAGTACCTTTTTTTTCATTATTAATGCTTCACTTATAGTTCTTCCAAAACCTTCAGCTTGTAAAGGAAAAGAGGTAATAATTGATGATAGATAATATAAAATTTTCAAATCATCTCTATGTAGATTACCTATAATCTTACATTTATGACTAAGGTTAAAACTTTGAATTTTATTTTGTAGTTTTTCTGTATAAGATTGATTTTTTGTATCACCTGCAAAATAAAGTAAAAAATTATCATTTTCTATCTTATTAAATATATCTAAAAACTCACTTTGACCTTTCCAATTTGTTAGCCTTGCTGGATATAAAATAATATTTTTTGAGGTATCAATTTGATACTTACTTATAATATTATCTATTTGAGAATCTAAAATTGGTTTTTCAAAATATTTAACATCAACTCCTCTATTGATTACTTTAATTTTATTTGAATCCAAATTGTATTTTTTACTAATTTCATTTTTTACATAATTTGAAATCGCAACAATCTGATCAACTTTGGATAATTGCTTATTATAGATTTTTTTAAAATAAGAATTACCACTATACACATTATGAAATGTAGATATTGTTTTGAAGTTTCTTTTTTTTATAAAAATTAAAATCCATGCTGGTGCTCTTGATCGTACATGAACAATATTAATATTCTGATTAATAATTAATTTTTTTAATTGATTAGCAATTAATGGATAAATAAAAAAATTTTTTGAGTTAATTGGTAATTGAAAATGATCAGTATAATTTTTATCAATTTCCTTAATTAAACGACCTCCATTTGAAATAATATTATTTTTTAAATTTAATTCAGATAAATAATTTGCGACTTCAATAGTACCTCTTTCGACACCACCAGAGTCTAAAGAGGGAAGAATTTGAGCGACATTAAATGATGACATTTTATTAAAATATAAGTATTTGTATCAAAGATGCCTTACTTTATTAATAAGAAAAAAGAAAGAATTCGCTATAAATCTATAAAAGGTAAGGGGCCTGGCATCATCTTTATCCATGGCCTTAACTCAGATATGAGTGGTCAAAAAGCTTTGTCTATAGAAAGATTTGCTCGAAAAAACAAATTGCGGTTTATCCGTTTTGAATGCCGTGGTCATGGTAAATCTGATGGAAAATTTGAAGATTTTACAATTTCAGATTGGAAGAAAGACTTAATTGATATCATTGATAATATTGGAAAGGGACCACAAATACTGGTTGGTAGCAGTATGGGTGGATGGTTAATGTTTTTAGCTGCCAAAGCAAGACCAAAAAGAATTGTTGGATTAATTGGCCTGGCGGCAGCACCTGATTATATCGATGGGTTTTATAAAAAACTGCCTTTAAAGAAAAAAAAAGAAATGAAGAAAAATGGAATTATTAGATATTCCTCATATGGGTTTAGTTATCTTATCAAAAAAAAATATATTATTGACGGTAGAAAGAATAAAATTTTAAATAAAGAATTCAAATGGAATAAGCCTTTAATTTTAATACAAGGCCTAAAAGATAATGTTGTCAATCCAGATGTTCCAGAAAAAATAGTAAAAAAATTTAAAGGGAATCAAATTCAAATTAAATTATTAAAAAATGGCGATCATCGATTATCTCATCCATTTGATTTAAAAATAATAAATGATTCTATTCAATCAATAATAAAAAACTAAGCAGATTTTTCTTCTTGAATTAATACAGGTTGATCAAATTTATTGATCATTTCTTTTGGTAAAATCTGCCAAAAGAGTAATTTTTCATTATCCCAATTTTCGAGAAGATTTTTTGCATATCGTGAATTTGTTTCTTTAATATGTTCTTCAATTTTTTGGTATAAAATTTTCTCCCAGTAACCTGTCATTTGTTGTTGATAGAAAATATCTTCAAGATTTATACGAAGTGGCAATGTTCCCTCTTTATCATAAACAAAGGCCATACCTCCTGTCATTCCAGCACCAAAATTATTTCCTACTTCGCCAAGAATAACTGCACTTCCACCTGTCATGTATTCACATCCATTATCACCACATCCTTCAATAACAGCATGTGCACCAGAGTTTCTAACAGCAAATCTATCACCAGCAGTTCCGGCTGCAAAAAGTTTACCTCGTGTCGCTCCATATAGGACAGTATTCCCAATGATAACATTTTTGTTTGTTTTTAGTTGTGAAGATGAGCTTGGTTGAATAACAATTTTACCGCCAGATAATCCTTTTGCAACATAATCATTTGCATCACCATAAACCCTAAGTGTTGTTCCTTGTACGCTCCATGCTCCAAAAGATTGACCAGCAGAACCATGGAAATTAACAGTAAAGAAATCTTCTGGAAGAAAACTCATTCCCTTTGTAGTAGTAATTTCTGATGCAAGTCTTGTACCAATAGCTCTATCAGTATTTTTTATATTATAGTTTAGTTCAATTTTTTGATCTGTTTCAAAGAAAGACTTAGCATCTTCTATGATTTTAATATCGAGACTATCGCTAACTTTATTAATTGTATTTTTCTTTATATCAAATTCTCCAACTGATGAATCAATAGTTTGAATAATTGGATTTAAATCTAAATCATCTAGATCAGAACTTCCTCTACTGACTTGATATAAAAGATCAGATCTTCCAACTACATCATCAAGAGAAGAAAAGCCTAATGATCCTAAAATTTCCCTTACTTCATCAGCAATAAAACTAAAGAGATTAATTACTTTTTCTGGTGTGCCAGTAAATTTTTCTCTAAGTTTTTCATCCTGTGAGCAAACTCCAACGGGGCAAGTATTTGAATGACATTGTCTAACCATGATACACCCCATAGCAACTAAACTTGCTGTCCCAATTCCATATTCTTCTGCCCCAAGCATAGCCGCAATAACTATATCTTTTCCAGTTTTCAAACCTCCATCAGTTCTAAGAACAACTTTATCCCTTAAGTTATTTAGAGATAGAACTTGATGTACTTCACTTAATCCGAGTTCCCATGGAAGTCCTGCATACTTAATGCTTGTTTGTGGACTTGCTCCAGTGCCACCATTGTGACCAGAAATAAGTATCGTATCAGCTTTTGCTTTTGCAACACCAGCTGCGACTGTCCCAATCCCTGACTGAGCAACTAACTTAACACATACTTTAGCTTTTGGATTTATTTGTTTCAAATCGTAAATAAGCTGAGCTAAATCTTCGATAGAATAAATATCATGATGAGGAGGAGGACTAATAAGCGTCACACCTTCAGTTGAATGTCTTAGTTTAGCAATTAATTCTGTAACTTTTCCTCCTGGCAATTGTCCACCCTCACCAGGTTTTGCACCTTGTGCAACTTTAATTTCAATTTCTTCACAATTATTTAAATACTCAGCGGTTACACCAAATCGTCCACTTGCAATTTGTTTAATTTTTGATGATGCATTATCTCCATTTGGCTTGGGTTTAAATCTAATTGGATCTTCACCGCCTTCACCTGAATCTGATTTAGCTCCTATCCTATTCATTGCTACAGAAAGAGTTTCATGCGCTTCAGGGCTTAAGGCTCCAAGTGATATACCTGGTGCAACAAGTCTTTTTCTAATTTCTTGAGAAGGTTCTACTGTATTTGAGTTATTGTTATCATTATTCTTTTTGAAGTCTAAAAGATCACGAATATTTATAGGATCCATGTCATCAATCATCGAAGAATATTTCTTAAATAAAGAATAATTATTAGAAGTTACTGCAGTTTGAAGCATGTGAATTGATCTTGCTTCAAAAGCATGTTTTTCACCGCCAAATCTATAGCGGTAGTTTCCTCCAATCGGCAGCGTAATAACACTTTCTTCATAAGCGTTATCATGAGCTAATCTTGATCTTCTTTCAATACCACTGATTCCAATACCAGATATTTTAGAGCTCATAGAAGGGAAATATTTATTCATTAAATTTCTACTAAGGCCAATCGCTTCAAAATTACAACCACCTCGATATGAATTAATCACTGATATTCCCATCTTACTCATAGTCTTAAGCAAACCATTATTTATCGAATTAATGAATCTTTCTACACATTCTTCGTATGAGAGATTTTTAAATAATCCTTTTTTATGTCTTTCCGCTATAGCTTGTTGTGCCATATAAGCATTCACACTTGTTGCTCCTACTCCGATAAGCACAGCAAAATATTGTACATCTAAACATTCTGCAGATTGAACATTTAAGGAGATAAAAGTTCGAAGATTTTGTTTAATTAAATGATGATGAACAGAACTTGTAACTAATATCATAGGAAGAGCTATTCTTGTTTTAGACATTTCTTTGTCACTTAAAATTATATGAACATACCCTTCTCTAACAGCATGTTCTGCTTCTCGGTTTATTCTTGAAATTTCTGTCTCAAAATTATTTTCAGGATTTGTTTTATCCATTGTAGTGTCAATGATCTTGACAGTATCTTTCATATATTTACGCATTGATTTGAATTGCTCAATTGAAAGAACAGGGGAGTTCAATTGTAAATGATCGCATTGATCCTCATCTTCATCAAGGATATTACTTAAGTTTCCAATTCTAGTTCGAAGACTCATTACAACTCTTTCTCTTAATGAATCAATTGGTGGATTAGTAACTTGACTAAAATTTTGTCTAAAAAAGTGATGGAGTCCTCTATATTTATTGGATAGCACAGCTAGAGGAGTGTCATCTCCCATCGATCCCGTTGCTTCTTTTTTTTCTGCAATCATTGGATGAAGTATTAATTCGATGTCTTCCACTGACCAAGCAAAGCATGCCATTCTTTTTCGTAGATCTCCAGAGTCTAAATCTCTAAATTCCTCATCAACAGATTGAACAAGTTTATCAATATACGTAATTTTTTTAGTCCAATCACCAAATGGTTTAGTTTCTGCCAAATACTTTTTTATTTCATGATCTTTAAAAAATTTTTTCTCTTTAAAGTTGACTGCTATTAATTGACCTGGTCCTACCCTACCTCTTTCTACTATTTCATTTTCTCTAATATCAACCATTCCAGTTTCAGAACCAGCAATAAGAAGATTTTTTGTTAGTGTATATCTTAAGGGTCTAAGACCATTTCTATCCATTCCAGCAATAGCCCAATCACTGTAAGCACCACATATCGCTGCTGGACCATCCCATGGCTCCATTACAGCTCCACCATAAGCATATAAATCTTTTATTTTTTTTGGAAAATCTCTTCTATGAGACCAAGCCTCTGGAATTGTTATGATTTTAGCCATAGGTAGAGAGCGATTAGCTTTGACTAGTAATTCTATCGTTGAATCTAATGCAGCAGAGTCAGACGCTTTAGCATCAATTATGGGTTTTAAATCATCTACATTATTGCCAAAATTGTAATGTTCCATTCTTGGCTCATGAGCAGCCATCCAATTTTTATTACCTTTAAGTGTATTTATTTCACCATTATGCGCAATCACTCTAAAAGGCTGAGCTAAAGACCATGTAGGAAAAGTATTAGTTGAATAACGCTGGTGATAAACCGCATATCTAGAAATAAAGTTCTCATTTTGTATATCTGGATAAAAATTGGAAAGCTGTTCTGCTAAAAACATACCTTTATAAACAATAGACTGACACGATAGTGAGCAAATATAAAAGTCAGAAATATTTTGATTTCTAATTTCTTTTTCTATTCTTTTTCTAATTATATAAAGTTTATTATCAAATTGCTTTTCATCTTCTAGTTCTTCATTACAAATTAGTATTTGTTCTATTTCAGGTCTTGTTGCTTTTGCTTTATCACCAATAATGGATGAATTAATTGGAACGTGTCTCCAACCATAAATTTTCAAACCTTCTTTAATTATTTCAGATTCAACAATTGTACGAGCATTTTCTTGAGCTGCAAAATCTGTACGTGGTAAAAAAATCATGCCAACCCCGAAAGGGAAATCATTTGGAGTGTGACCAGTTCTTTCTATTTGTTGAGTAAAAAAATTCTTTGGTATGGATAACTGTATTCCTGCACCATCACCTGTTTTACCATCAGCATCAACTGCTCCTCGGTGATACAAAACTCTTAAAGCTTGAACTCCTAACTCAACTATTTCTCTTGTCTCAGATCCATCTAAAGATGCTATTAATCCAACACCACATGATGAATGTTCATCTTGTTCATCATAAACATGATTTTCCTCTAAGAATTTTTTATCCTTTTTATACTTTTCAATAAAGTTATTAAGCATTTACTGCTTTCTTATTAATATTATTTTGATCATAAAAATTGTTTTCTAAATATTCATTAATATTTCTTGCTGCATCACGACCATCTTTGATTCCCCACACAACTAAACTTGCACCACGAACAATGTCTCCAGCAGCAAATACTCCATCAATTGATGTCATCATATTTTTATAATTAATTTTTAGTGTACCCCATCTTGTAACTGTCAGATCATTATTATCAAAAAGCTTAGGTAAATTTTCAGGTTCAAAACCCAAAGCTTCTATAACTAAATCAACATCTAGGTCTTTTTCTGTACCTTCTTTTGGCTCTGGCTTCCTTCTACCTGACTCATCTGGTTCTCCAAGTTGCATTAAAACAGTTCTGACATTTTTCAGTGATCCGTTTCCCAAATATTCAGTTGGTAAAGTCAACCATTGAAAATCAACACCCTCTTCTATTGCATTTTGAACTTCTCTCTGCGAACCAGGCATGTTTGTCTTATCACGTCTGTAAAGACACTTAACAGATTTTGCTCCTTGTCTTACAGCTGTTCTAACACAATCCATTGCTGTATCACCACCACCAATGACAACTACATTTTTTCCATTGGCGTTTAATCTTCCATTTGTGAAATCTTCAACTTTATCTTTTAAACCAGTCTTGTTACTAGCTATTAGGAAATCCAAAGCTGGCACAACATTGTTAAAATTAGATGTATTTAGATTGATTTCTCTAAATTTGTAAACTCCGGTTGCTATAAGAACTGCATCATGCTTAATTTTAATATCTTCAAAGGTGATGTCTTTACCAATATCGCAGTTTAACTTAAACTTAATTCCACTTTTTTTAAGTCGATTTGTTCTTCTTATGACGATATCTTTTTCTAGTTTAAAATTTGGGATACCATAAATTAAAAGACCTCCTGGTCTATCGTAGCGATCATATATTGTAACTTGAAATCCTTTTTTACGAAGTTCTTCTGCTGCAGCTAATCCAGCAGGACCAGAACCGATAATTCCAACACTTTGATTTCTTTCTTCAACTGGTTCTATATTTTTAACCCAACCTTCTTCCCATGCTTTATCCGTAATATATTTTTCTATCGATCCAATAGTAACAGTACCGTGGCCAGATTGTTCAATTACACAGTTACCTTCACACAAACGATCTTGTGGACATATACGACCACAAATTTCAGGCATATTATTTGTAGAGCTGGAAATTTCAAATGCCTCTTGCATTCTATCCTCAGCAGTAAGTTTTAACCAATCTGGAATATTATTGTGTAAAGGACAATGAACTTGGCAGAAAGGAACACCGCATTGAGAACATCTAGAAGCTTGTTCCTCTGCCTTTTGTGAGGCATATTTAGCATAAATTTCATCAAATGATTTTACCCTTTCTTTGGCAGAAATTTTACTAGGATTTTCCTTGTTTATTTTTGTAAATTTTAGCATTTAGTTATCATTTGTTTACTATTTTATTTAGATCGAACCAAATACACATTCAAGATAAAAAAGGAAACAATAATTTTGTAATATTAGTACCACTAATGTACTAAAAATTAGAAAATCCTTAATTTACAACAATATTTTTAATTATTTGTAGTGTGTCCTGTGGATTAATATTAAGATTTTGAAACGATTTATCGACATTTAAGATAAGATTATCCTTTTCAAATAATTTCAATTGTTCAGAAGTAAGAGGCGAAATTGGAGTTTTTTCAGCAATATTTATAATAGGTCTCATAAATGTCATAGGAACAGGAACTAAAACTCGACTTTTCTTTAAGAAATTAGAAATATAATTAAAAAATTCTTTATAAGAATAGATCCTAGGGCCGGCAAGTTCGTATATATTTTTACCTTTAATCTTAGAATTAATTATTTCATCAACAGCTAGAGATACATCATCAATAAATACTGGTTGGAATTTTGTGGAACCATCTCCAAAAAGTGGGACAAAAAATGAAGCTTTAAATATTGGCAAAAGTCTTTTCATGAAGATATCGCCACCACCTATAATAACACCAGGCCTAATAATAATTACATTTGCTAGTTGTTTAAAAGCTTCCTTTTCAGATTTATGTACTGCAATACTTCTTTTCGAATTTTTATCAATATCTACGCCGAGACCAGAAAAAAGAATGAATTGTTTTAATTCCTTACTAGATTTTAAGATTCTAATAAGTCTCTGATTAAACTTATATATTATATTATTGAAATCACCTTTCTTTTGATCGTATGTAGTTTTCAAGTTAATGCATACATCAGCATTATTTAAAACAGATTTAAGCCTTTTGTCTTCTAATGAAGAATAACGGAAGGGAATTACCTGTCCTGTTACGCCTAAAAGTCGGATTTTAGCTTCTTGTACAGATCTTTGATATGGAACAATGATTTTATGGCCATTTTTAGTAAGACGTCTTATTAAATGTTTACCTACAAAACCTGCACCTCCAAAAATTACTATTGATTTCATGACCTTTAATTAAATAAGTGATATAGAGAAAAAATATAAATTATACAGGCAATAAAATCAAAATGAAGATAAATTTCTATAGAGGAGATCTGCCAGGAAGTTTTAAAGCTTCTAATATTATTGCATTAGATAGCGAAACTATGGGATTAAATCCTAAAAGAGATAAATTATGTTTAGTCCAAATTTCTAATGGTGATGAAGTATGTCATCTAATAAAAATTGACTTATCTACTAAAAAACCTCTAAATTTAATTAAAATACTTAAAAATAATAAAATTCAAAAAATTTTTCATTATGCTAGGTTTGATGTGGCTGTATTCAAACACAACTTCAAAATTAATATTAAAAATATTTACTGTACTAAAATTGCATCAAAGTTAGTTAGAACATATACTGATAAACATGGATACAAAGATCTTTGCAGTGAATTATTAGGAAAATCAATTTCAAAAACAGAACAATCTTCTGATTGGGGTGGAGAATTAAGTAAGGAACAACAGACCTATGCTGCTAACGATGTTTTATATTTACATAAAATCAAAGATAAACTTGATTTAATGTTATTAAGAGAAAAAAGAAGTAAATTAGCAAAAGCTTGTTTTGATTTTATTCAATACAGAACAGATTTAGATATTAATGGTTGGTCAGAGCATGATATATTTAAACATTAATGAAAAATAATAAAAAAATAATTAATAGTGCAAATAGAACATTAGCACGAGAACTAAGTAGTATAAAAAATTTAAAATCTACATTTAATTTAAGTTTTTGTAAGGCAGTTAATTTAATTTATAATACTAAAGGAAAAGTTGTAATTACTGGTGTTGGAAAAAGTGCACACATAGGTAATAAGATGTCAGCAACTTTTACTTCAACAGGTACACCGTCATATTTTGTGCATGCAACTGAAGCAAGTCACGGTGATTTAGGAAGCATAAAAAAAGATGATTGTGTAATCGCAATCTCTAATTCAGGTGAAACATCTGAACTTAAAAATATTATTCAATTTACTAAAAGATTTAATATTAAACTAATAAGTATAACCAGTAATTCTAAAAGTATATTACATAAAAATGCTACCATAGGTATTTTATATAAAAAACCAATTGAGGCTTGTCCCTTAAATTTAGCGCCTACTAGTTCTACTTCTATGTCTATGATTATTGGAGATTCTATTGCTATAGCATTATTGGAATTAAGAGGTTTTAAAAAAACTGAGTTTAAAAAACTGCATCCCGGTGGAAACCTTGGAAGGGATTTAAAAAACTTGAGTGATATAATGCATGTAAATACAAAATTACCATTAGCAAATTTTAATGATAAAATGTCAAAAGCTTTGATAACTATGACAAAGAAAAGTTTTGGTTGTGTCGGTGTAATCAATAAAAAAAATCAGATTGTTGGTATAATTACAGATGGAGATTTGAGAAGAAAATTAAATTCAAAATTTTTTGATAAAAAAGCTGAAGATGTTATGACAAAAAACCCAACTTTAGCCAGTAAAGATATGTTAGTAGGAGAAGCAATAAATTTGATGAATACAAAAAAAATTACAAGTTTATTTATATGTGATAAAAAAAAACCTATAGGAATTGTGCATATTCATGATTTGTTAAGATTGACGAGTTAGTTTGAATTTTTTTTTGTATATAAACAGAAGATTAATAATTTTTTTTCATTAATTCTAATATTATTATTTATAGGCGTAATTCTAAACAAGCAATTGAATTTTAATAACATAGAAGTTACAGAAGATTATGGAAAACAATCCTCTAAAGCAGATATTTATGAGCCAAAATTTGCAATAAATAATAATACAAAAAAAATATATGTAACTGCAAAAGAAGGTAATTTTTTGAATAAGGATGAAATTCTTTTAAATGAAAATGTACGATTTGAATCAAATGATTTCAGTATTGAAACTGAGAACGTAATATTTGATAGAAATAAACAAACTGCAAAAAGTAAAACCAGATCTTTATTTAAATCAAAAAATACAACAATTTCTTCAAATGGCTTTAATATATATGATAACGGAAATAAAATTACTTTTTATGGTAATTCAATAATTATTTTAAAATGAAATTTTTAATAAAATTAATAATTTTATTTTTATTTACGACAAACTTAATTTCAAGAGAAATAGGTGAGACTGAAATTACTACAGAAGATGGAATTGAAGTCTATCAAGATCAAAAATATTATTTATTAAAAAAAAATGTAAAAATTGATTCTGATAATTTTAATTTAAATGCAGATAATGTAAAAATAATTTTTGATAAAAATTTATATGACATAATAGAATTAGATGCGTCCGGTAATGTAGTATTTGATTCATCAGTTTATAATGTTAGAGGAAGTGGTGAATTCTTAAACTTTAAAATTAAGTTTGAGGAATTGACAATAACTGGTTTTAAATCTGAACTATTTACTGATGATTTTGAAATGTATTCTGATGGATCAATTAAAATAGGAAATATAAATGGAAATTTCATTATAAAAGGTGCAAATTCATCATTGGTAAATGAAAGTATATTTATAAAAGCAGAATTTATAGATGGTTTTTTTGATACAATTGATGGGCAAAAACAAATATCATCACTTATTGTAGAAGATAAACATATATCTTATGTTAAAAATACTAGCTCTGAAATGTATGCGAAAAAAATTAATTTCGATAACTCATCTTCGCTGATAGAACTTAAAGAAAATGTTACGATTATTAGGGGTGGAGAAAAAATAACAGGAGATTATGGGACACTTGATACTAAAAATAATTCATATAAAATAAAATCAGATGCAAAGACTAAGGTAAAGGCAATAATTCAAAATAATGAGTAAATTTAAAATTTTAGATGATGGACTGTTTATAAATAAAATTTCAAAAACTTATGGAAATAAAAAAGTAGTTAGAGATGTATCTATTTCTATAAAAAGAAATGAGATAGTTGGTTTATTAGGTCCAAATGGTGCTGGAAAAACCACATCATTCTATATTATTGTTGGGCTTGTAAAGCCTGATACAGGATCTATTGTCCTAGATAAGCTTGATGTATCAAACTTACCAATATATCTTAGAGGAAAGCTTGGAATTAGCTATCTACCACAAGAAGCGTCAATTTTTAGAGGAATGAATGTTGAAGATAATTTGCTATCAATTATCGAAATTAAAGAAAAAGATAAAAATAAACAGGATATAATTTTACAAAATCTTTTGAACGAATTTGATATAAATCATGTTAGAAAATCAAAATCTGTAGTTTTATCAGGTGGAGAAAGAAGAAGGTTAGAAATCGCCAGAACACTTGCAACAAATCCAAAATATTTGTTACTCGATGAGCCATTAACAGGTATTGATCCAGTTTCAATTGAAGAAATAAAAATTATTATTAAAAAATTGAAAGAAAAAAATATTGGCATTTTAATTACTGATCATAATGTAAGAGAAACTTTGAAAATAGTAGATAAAGTTTATATTGTAAATGAAGGAGCTATATATTACGAGGGTGATCCTTTGTCGGCTGTAAATGATGAAAAAATAAAAAAATTCTATTTGGGATCAAATTTCCAACTTTAAAATGATAAGTAACCCTATAAATCAAGGGATTAATGGAAGTCCTAATATACCTGGTGATAAATCAATATCTCACAGATCTATAATAATTCCATCAATATCAAATGGAATTTGTGAAATAGATAATATTCTCAAATCCGAAGATGTGAACCATACTCTAGATGCATTTAAAAATATGGGAGTGAAAATTGTTGAAGATAAAAGTAAAATAATTATTTTTGGAAATGGTTTAAATTCATTAAAAAAACCAATAAATAATATCTATTTAGGTAATTCTGGGACAAGTGCAAGATTGTTAACGGGTCTTTTGTCATCACAAAATTTTCAGACAGTTTTAACAGGCGATGAGTCTCTACAAAAGAGACCAATGGGAAGAATAGCTAATCCATTAATTGAAATGAATGCAAAAGTTGAAACAAATGATGGTACTTTACCAATTAAAATCAATCCTAGTAGATTAAACCCGGGTAATATAGATTTAAAAATTCCATCAGCACAAATCAAATCTGGATTATTATTGGCAGGTTTAAATATTGATGGTGAAACTAAAATAGTAGAAAACAAAATAACAAGAGATCATACAGAAATAATGTTAGAAGCATTTGGTGCAGAAATTGAAGTTAACAACTTAAGTAATAAAAAGTTAATAAAGATTACTGGTAAAAAAGAATTAGTTTCTAAAAATATACTTGTACCCAATGATCTTTCAAGTAGCGCTTTTTTTATAATTTGTGCACTAATAAATAATAATTCTCATATTATATTAAAAAATATAAATAATAACCCAACAAGAAATGGATTAATTTTGGCACTAAAAAAAATGGGCGCTAAAATTTCTATATTGAATGAAAGGTTAAATAACAAAGAGATTATTTGTGACATTGAGGTATTTAGTTCAGAATTAAGAGGCTGTGAATTAGGTTCAGATATTGCTGATTTGATGATAGATGAATATCCAATACTCGCAATTGCAGCTTCATTTGCTAATTCGCCTAGTGTTTTTCGAGGACTTAAGGAATTGAAAATTAAAGAAAGTGATAGATTAAACTTAATATTAGTAAACTTACAAAATTGTGGGATTAGTTGCAAGGTGGTTGGTGATGATCTTTTTATTTATCCATCATCTAATTATGAAATAAAAAATAATGTTATTAGAACTGATTATGATCATAGAATTGCAATGGCATTTTGTATTATGGGAACCAAATTAGGACCATTAGAAATAAAAGACTCAGAATCTATTGATACTAGCTTTCCGACATTTAAAAAAGAGTTAAATAGTTTAGGTGGAAATATTTCTTGAAAAACTTTATAGTTACTATTGATGGTCCAGCAGCTTCAGGTAAAGAAAAAATATCGAGGTATATTAGTAAAAAATGGAAACTAAAACATTTAGACTCAGGAACTTTATATAGAAGAATCGCTCTAATTTTCTTAAATGAAAATATAGACATAAATGACATTAAGCAAATTAAAAAAAAAATATCTAAAATAAAAAAAATTTCTTATCGAAAAAGTAAAAAAATAAGAACTCAAGAAATTAGTAAGCTTGCTTCTAAAATAGCGGTGCACAATTGCGTTAGAAATTTTGTTAATCAATTACAATATGATTTTGTAGAAAAAAATAAAAAAAACACTGGATTTGTTATTGATGGTAGAGATATAGGATCAGTTGTTTTCAAAAATGCTAATTTAAAACTATATATTGATGTAAATGCAGATATTAGGGCAAAAAGAAGATATAAACAGTTGATTGATAGTTCTGAAAAGTCTATATACCGAAAAATTTTGAAGGATATAAAGTTGAGAGATAAAAAAGATAAAATGAGAAAAAATTCTCCATTAGTGATTCCAGCTAATTCCTATATAATTGATAATAATGATTCATTTATAAAGACTATTAAACAGATAAATAAGATATTTAATAATATATAATATGAATCAACAAACAAATAACAAAATATCAAACACAGAATACGATACATTGATATCACAATCATTAAAAAATTCTTCTGCTAAAGAAAAAACTATTACATCAGGAAAAGTAATATCTATCGAGAATGATATTGTTACAATTGACGTAGGATTAAAAAGTGAAGGTAGAATTCCTCTAAGTGAATTTTCAAGACCAGGTCAAATATCTGAAATCCAAGTAGGTGATGAAACAGAAGTATTCATTGAAAACGTTGACAGTAAAAATGGTGAAACACTGCTATCTAGAGAAAAAGCAGTTAAACAAAAAGCTTGGCACAACCTACAATTAAGTTTTAATGAAAATAAAATTGTTACTGGAACCCCATTTAATAGAGTCAAGGGTGGAATGAGTGTTGACCTAGATGGTGTTGTGGCATTCTTGCCAGGCAGTCAAATAGAAACTAGACAAATTATTAAAGACACTAAAGAGCTTTTAAATAAACCTTTAGAATTGATGATACTAAAAATGGATAAATTTAGAGGCAACATTGTTGTTTCAAGAAAAGCAATAACAGAAAATGAACTTAAAGAACAAAGATCAGAACTTTTAAAAAATATAAAGGAAGGATCTGTTATAGAAGGTAAAGTAAAAAATATTACAGATTATGGCGCATTTATAGATTTGGGAGGTATAGATGGCTTAGTTCATGTTACTGACATTTCTTGGACAAAAATTAATAACCCATCTGAAGTATTAGAATTAAATTCTTCAATAAAGGTAAAAGTTTTAAAATTTGATGAAGAGTTGGCTAGGTTAAGCTTAGGAATTAAACAATTAAAAGAAAATCCTTGGGATAGAGTTAAAGAAGTTATTAAAATTAACGAAAAGACTTTGGCGAAAGTAATTTCAATGAACGATAATAATGTTCATTTAGTTATCAATGATAATTATGATGGTGTAATTGCATCTAACGAATTAAGTTGGCTAAAAAAACCACCACACCCTTCAAAAATTGTTAATATTAATGATAAAATTGAAATACTTATTTTAGAAATAGATGAGGATAAAAAAAGAATTAATTGTAGCCTTAAACAATTAAAAGAAAACCCATGGAAAAGACTTACAGAAAAATTTAATATTAATGATACCTTTGAAACAGAAATTGTAAACATAGTCGATTTTGGAATATTTGTTAAAGTACTTGATGAGATAGATGGTATGGTACACATATCAGATTTAAGTTGGGATGAGAAAGAATGTGAAAATATTATTAAAAGTCTTAAAAAAGGTGAAAAAATTGAAGTAAAAATATTAGATATTAATGCTGATAAAGAAAGAATAAGCTTAGGTATTAAACACTTAAAAAATGATCCAGTACAAGAATATATTGGAATTAATCCATTAAAATCAAAAGTTACCGGAAAAATAATTGAGATTGATGAAAAAGGTCTCAAAGTTGAACTGGATAAAGAAAAACAAATATTTGGTTTTATCAAGAAATCCAATCTATCAATTGATAAGAATGAAAATAAAACTGAACGTTTTGCATTAGAAGAAAATATTGACTCAGTTATTACCTCTGTCGATAATAAGACGCGAACTTTGAATTTATCTATAAAAGAACTTGAAATTCAAGATGAAAAAGAAGCTCTATCTAAATATGGCTCTAGCGCGTCAGGGGCATCATTAGGAGATATATTAGGTTCTGTTTTAAAAAAATAGAATTAATGCTTAGATCTGAAATCCTACAAAAATTACATAAAAAACATAAAAATCTAAGCGAAGAGGATATAGAACTACTTTTTAATATTTTTATAAAGAAAATATCATCTTCATTAAAAAAAGGAAAAAATATTGAGATTAGGGGATTTGGTACTTTTAGTAGAAAAATAAATAAAGAAAAAGTTGTAAGAAATCCAAAAACTAATGAAAGATTATTGAAAAAGCAGAGCTATAAGTTACATTTCAAAATTGGAAAAATCTTACACAATAAAATAAATACTTCTGAAAAAAATGTCGTCTAAAAAAATTATTGTTGCATTAGATGGAAATAATTTAAATAAAATTTTAAAGTTGACCAAGAAACTTAAGGATGAAGCTTTTGCTTTTAAAATCGGTTATGAGTTTTTTTTTAATTTTGGTCTATTAGGCTACAAGAAAATTTATTCTGTAAGTCCTAAAATATTTTTAGACTTAAAACTACATGATATACCTAATACAGTTAAAAATGGTCATATTGCTATAAACAAATTAAAACCAATATTTTCAACTATTCATATTTCGGGTGGAGATGAAATGATGAAATCTGTAAATATAAGTAAGGCATTTACCAAGGTTTTAGGTGTATCAATATTGACCAGTCTAGATGTTGAACAAACAAAGAAATATTACAATAAAAAAAATATATCTTTATTAGTAAAAAAATTTGCAAATTATGCAAAAAAAAATGGGTTGGATGGCATTGTATGTAGTCCGCGTGAAATAAAATTTATTAGAGAGGAAGTTGGAAAAGATTTCATAATCGTAACACCTGGTATTAGAATTGATGATAAAATAAAAAGTGATGATCAAAAAAGAATAGAGACTCCAAAAAAAGCAATTGATTTAGGAGCAAATTTTCTAGTGATAGGAAGACCAATAACTGAGTCAAATGATCCATTAAAAGTTTTAAAAAAAATTAATAAAGCGTTATCTTAAATGATTATTAAAATTTGTGGAATACAAAATAAAGATACACTTTTTTGCTGCGAAAAAAACAAAGTAAATTTTTTTGGTATGATTTTTTATAAACAAAGCCCAAGAAATATATCATTTGAAAATGCAACTATATTACAAAAAATATCTGAAGACTTAAACATTAATGGTGTAGGTGTTTTTGTTAATAAGGATATTGATGAATTGAAAGAAATTATAAATAATTTAAAATTAAAATTTATACAATTACATGGCACAGAAGATGAACATTACATTAAAACTATAAAAAAAATGGATGTAAAAATAATCAAATCGGTTTCAATAAGTAATAAAGATGACCTAAAAAAAATAGATAAATACAAAAGTGTTGATTATTTTTTGTTTGATTACAAACCTTTAAAAGGTGATTTACCTGGGGGAAATTCTAAGAGTTTTGATTGGAATATATTAAAGAATCTAGAAACCAAAAAACAATGGTTTTTGTCTGGAGGTATTAATACAAATAATATCAAGCAAATAATTGATGATATAAATCCATTTGGAGTAGATTTATCATCTGGTGTTGAAAAAGAGCTTGGCATTAAAGATAATCACATTATAAATAATTTTATTGGAAAATTAAAAAATGCTTAAGAATACATATAAAAGTTATCCAAATGAAAAAGGATATTTTGGTCAATTTGGTGGAAGATATGTTTCAGAAACTTTAATGCCTTTAATCCTTGAAGTAGAAAAGGAATATGAAAAAATAAAAAATGATAAAAATTTTATTAGTGAATTTAATCATTATTTAAAAACATATGTTGGCAGACCAAGTCCTCTTTTCTTTGCAGAAAGAATTAGTAATGAACTTGGTGGTCCAAAAATTTATTTCAAAAGAGATGAATTAAACCACACAGGTGCTCATAAAATTAATAATTGCATGGGTCAAATCTTACTAGCAAAAAAAATGGGTAAGACAAGGATTATAGCAGAAACAGGAGCAGGGCAACATGGTGTTGCTACAGCAACAGTGTGTGCTTTATTTGGGTTACCTTGTGTAGTTTATATGGGAGAAAAAGATATTGAAAGACAATCTCCAAATGTTTTTAGAATGAAATTACTTGGTGCAGAAATACGGTCAGTTTCAACTGGATCAAAATCACTTAAAGACGCTATGAATGAAGCATTAAGAGATTGGGTTACAAATGTTAATGATACTTTTTATATTATTGGTACAGCTGCAGGACCTCATCCATATCCCGCAATGGTTAGAGATTTTCAGTCAGTAATTGGTAAGGAAGTTCGTAAACAACTTGAAGAACTGGAGGGAAGGCCTCCGGATTTATTAATGGCATGCATTGGTGGTGGTTCAAATGCTTTAGGGCTGTTTCATGAATTTTTAGATGATTCAAATGTTGAAATGATCGCTGTTGAAGCAGCAGGGCATGGTATAAAAACTGATAAGCATGCAGCTAGTTTAACTGGTGGAAAACCAGGTGTATTACATGGTAATAAAACCTATTTGTTACAATCAAACACGGGACAGATTCAAGAAGCACATTCTATCTCTGCAGGATTAGATTATCCAGGAATTGGTCCTGAACATTCATTTTTATTTGAAGAAAAAAGGGTAACATACATGTCAGCAACAGATAAAGAAGCTCTAGAAGCTTTTCAATATTGTTGCAAATTAGAAGGTATAATTCCAGCTTTGGAGCCTGCTCATGCTTTAGCTGTATTAAAGAAAATAGCAAAAAACTATAGTAAAGATAAAATTATTGTTATGAATATGTGTGGCCGAGGGGATAAAGATATTTTTACAATAGCTGATGAATTAAATATAAAAATTTAAATGACTAATTTAATTAGTCAGGCATTTAAAAATAATGAAAAAAAACTAGTAACATTTGTTACTGGAGGTGACCCTGATGTTGAAACAAGTTTAAAAATTATTAAGACAATTATTGATAATGGGGCTGATATTATAGAAATTGGAATGCCCTTTTCTGATCCAATGGCTGATGGTCCAACAATTCAATTATCAAGCAATAGAGCTATAAGTAATGGAATTGATTTAGAGAATATTTTCTTTTTAGCCTCCGAAGCAAAGAAAACAAAAAATGATCTCCCTATTATTTTAATGGGTTACTATAATTTGATTCTATATTTTGGAATTAAGAAGTTTGTGAAAAAATGCAAAGAAAATGGAGTTGATGGTTTAATTATTGTAGATCTACAACCAGAAGAAGATGTAGATTTGATAAATGAGCTAAAAAAAAATGAGATTGATTTAATTAGATTAATTACTCCTACAACTAACGAAGAAAGGCTTAAGTTAATATTAAATAATGCTAGTGGTTTTTTATATTATGTGAGTGTTATGGGAATTACTGGACAAAAATCTGCTGATCTTAATGATCTTGAAAAATCAGTGACTTTTATCAAAAAACACACAAATTTACCAGTTGTACCTGGATTTGGAATTAAAAACGCAACTGATGTAAAAAATATATGCAAAATAGCTGATGGTGCAGTTGTTGGCTCAAGTATAATTAAAATTATAGAACAAAACTTAAATAATAAAGATAAAATGTTGTCAGAAATTAATAAATTTTCAAAAGATTTGAAAAATGGAACAAGAGTATGAATTGGTTAACTAATTTCGTAAAACCTAAACTATCCTCTCTTGTAAAAAGGAGAAGTGTTCCAGAAAAATTATGGAATAATTGTGTATCATGTGGAAATATGATTCATCATAAGGATTTAAAAGAAAATTTATACGTTTGCGTTAATTGTAATTATCATTTTAGAATGTCTGCGGAAGATAGGATAAAATTATTTTTTGAAGAGGGAAATTATAGTGAAATTAGCCCTGACAAAATATCTGATGATCCACTAAAATTCACAGATAAAAAAAAATATAAAGATAGACTGAAAGAATATAGAAAAAGAACAAATAGAGATGATGCTTTCATACTTATTAAAGGGAAGATTAGAGATAAAGAAATTATTTCTGGACTAATGAATTTCGAATTCATGGGTGGATCTATGGGTAGAGCAGTTGGTGGAGAAATAGTTAAAGGTGCTAAATTGGCTATAGAAAATAAATTACCTTATGTGATTGTTACCTCATCTGGTGGAGCAAGAATGCAGGAAGGTATTGTAAGCTTGATGCAAATGCCTAGAACAATTGCTGCTGTTGACTTGTTAAATGAAAATAGTATACCTTACATTGTAGTTCTAACCGAACCTACTACTGGTGGAGTGACCGCTTCTTTTGCAATGTTAGGTGATATAACAATAGCAGAACAAGGTGCTACGATAGGTTTTGCAGGTAAAAGAGTTATACAAGACACCATCAGAGAAGAATTACCTGTAGATTTTCAAAAAGCTGAATATCTAAAAGAACATGGAATGGTAGATATTGTCTCTCATAGAAAAGACCTTAAAGAAACTTTGTATAAAGTATTAGATCATATAAGTTAATCAGTGAAATCTAAAACAGAAAAGTTATTAGATGAACTGGTCAAACTTCATCCCAAATATATTGATCTTTCATTAGATAGATTAAAATTATTATTAAAAAAATTAGGTAATCCCCAAGATCATCTACCAAAAACTATTCATATTGCAGGCACAAATGGAAAAGGGTCTGTTCAAAGTTTCATAAGAAATATTTTATTGAAGAATGGGTATAAATGTGATGCATATATCTCGCCACATTTATCTAGGTTTAATGAAAGAATAATTCTAAATAATAAAGAAGTAAGTACAAAAAAGCTTTACGAAACTCTAAAATTTGTAAAAACAGTAAATAATAATAAACCAATAACATTTTTTGAAATAACAACAGCAGCAGCATTCATATTGTTTAAACAATCAAAATCTGACTTTCTTATTTTAGAGACAGGGTTAGGAGGTAGATTAGATGCAACTAACATAATACCAAAAAAGATTTGTAGTATATTAACACCAATTAGTTTTGATCATGAAGAATTTCTAGGAAAAACACTTAAGAAAATTGCTAATGAAAAATTGGGTATAGTGAAGAATTGTGAGTTTGTGTTAATTGGTAAACAAAAAAAAGAGTTAAAAGTTCACATTCAAAAAAAATTAAATAAATTTAAAAATAAATATTTTTATGGAAAAGAATTTCGAGTCACAAAATCATTAAAAAATAAGTTTGAAATGAAAATCGATGGAAAAAAATATCTCTATACTCAACCTTCATTGAACGGAAAACATCAGGAGGAAAATGCATCAATATCTATTTATTTTGCAAAAATTATGAAAAATATGGGTTATAACTTTAATAAAAAAGAAATTAATGTAGCAATAAAAAAAAATGTATGGCCAGGAAGATTGGAAATTATAAATTATAAAAATAAAAAAATAATTCTTGATGGATCGCATAATATTGATGGAGCTGATAAACTAAATGAATTTTTAAAAACTAGAAAAATAAAACCTATTGTCTTGTTTGGAATGTTGAATAATAAGAAAGCAAGTTTATTTTTAAACAAAATACAAGAAAGTGTATCTAAAGTTTTAGCTATAAAAATTCCAGATGAAAAAAATTCATTTGAAACTAAACAAATAAATGAGATTTGTAATCTGCAATCTATTAAATGTGAGCAAATAAATAATATAAATGATGCTTTAAAATATTTTAGATCTAATCAACAAAAAATATATTTAATTACAGGTTCTTTATATTTGATAGGAAAAATTAGAGAAAAACTATTGTAAATTGGATTGTATCCAGGTTTCTAATGCTGTTTTAGGAAGACTACCAACCCTAGTATCCATTAACTCACCATTTTTAAAAATCATTATTGTAGGAATTCCCCTAATACCGTATTTTTGTGGTGTCATAGGGTTCTCATCAATGTTCATTTTATATATTTTAACTTTATCTTTGTTCTCTATAGCAATTTCTTCTAAAATTGGGTCAAGTACTTTACATGGGCCGCACCATTCTGCACCGAAATCAACTACCACTGGCATGTCATTAGTAGAAATATCTTTGTCAAAAGTTTGATCGTTTGTTTTTAGAGTAGACATAATTAATATGTAAGAAATATTTGTCTATTATCAAGCTAAATTAAATCTAATTTTCTAAAATAGATTGTTTATCCCCAATATGTCTAATTTTAGATGGGATTACATAACCTTTGATTTGATTGTTTTTTATTAATTTTGTCCAAATTTCATTCATCGGGAATATTTTTTTTCTTTTATTAAAGATATTTTTAGATACAATTTGAAGTCCGGAATAATACAATTTCTCATTTTTATTTTTCCAATTTGTGACTACATTTCTTTTTAAATAAAAGTCTCCATTTTCATTTTTTAAACCTAAAAAATTAATATCTTTAGATAACAACATTTTGCAGTGAGAAACATCTTGATAATTAGAAAGAAAATATTTGATATGTGATTTATTTTTTTTAGTCCAAAAAATATCAGAATTAACAACACATATTTTTTTTCTATTTGTATAATTGAAAATATTTTTTACTCCTCCACCTGTACCAAGTATTTTTTTTTCATAGATAGTCTGAATGGGATATTTTTTAAAATTTTTGTCCAAATACTTTTTAATTTTTATATGTAAATAGTGTGTATTTATTAAGATTTCATCGCATCCAATAGTAGTAAAGAAATCAATTGTGTTCTTTAATAATATTTTTTTTTTATATTTTAATAGAGGTTTTGGAGTACTGTGTGTCAAATTCAGCATTCTTGATCCAAAACCTGCACATAATATCATTAATGTAAAATTCTTCATAAATTATAAATACTTTTCATAAATTGATCTTAGTTGATAATTTTTAATATTATTCAATGTTGCTATTGTTCTAGATTTGGTTATTTTTAAATAGTCTATATATTGATTATCATTATTTATACTAAGTAATTTTCTCCATCTACCAAGTAATCGAGTCTGTCGAGCTAAACTTAAAACATGATATTGTTCCCGAAAAGTATTGAGATTTTCAATAGTTGACGTGTTATCATAGAAATATTTAATTAATTTATCATTGTAATCTCTTGTAAAATTAATTCTTGGATTTTCTAATAATGATAGTAGGTCCCATCCTATAAATCCCAAAAAAGCACTTTGAAAATCAATAATTCCACATTGTAAATGTGATTCATGATTTTCTAAAAATAATAAATTAACAAATTCAAAATCTTTGTGAACAAAATTCTTCATATTATAATTTTGGGAATAAAACATGCTTTTCCATAATTCATAAAATTTTGAAGTTGGAAAATTTGAAATTTTGTTTTTAGAAATATAATAAGTAACAAATTCTTTAAGTTCAATTTTTAAATCTTCAAAGGTGTATTCTTTTAAATTTGCTAAATTATTTAAATGTGATTCATTTTGAATAACAATTATATTGTCTACAGCTAGTTTTAAAAGTTTATAAAGATTATCTTTATTGTGTATTTTATTAAATCTATTTTTTCCGAAATCTTGCATATAAATTTTATATTGCTTTCGATTAACTTCATATATCTTAGGGATTGATATATTAATCTTTAGTAATATTGCATAAACATTTAGGAAATTTTTAAACTCTTGTTTATCTCTAGAAAAGTCAATTATTATTTTGGTACTCTCTTTTTCTGTAATTCTATAAATTAATTTATTAGATAATCCATCCTCAATTTTTTCTAAATCATTATGATCAGAATTCATTCGACTTTTGTTTAAAATTAATATTAATTTTTCTTTTAGTTTCTGAAATCATATCTAAATTTATTAAATAATGATTTTTGTTTAATGGTAAACTAATTAACATTTCAGGCCATTCTATAAATGTAATATTGTTATTTAAATTTTCAAAGAAATCTAATTCCTCTAATTCCTTTAGGTTGTTGACTCTATAAAAATCATAGTGATAGATTTGTGATGAATTTAATTCATAGGTTATCAAAATAGGGAATGTTGGACTAATAATAGAAGACGGTTTTGGTAAATTGTTTAATTCAAAAAGATTATTAATTAATAATCTTACGAATGTTGTTTTACCAGCACCTAGCTCACCTTGAAATAAGTAAATATCTCCAACAGATATGTCTTTACATAAATTAGTAGAGAGTTTTTCAAGTTCACGAAGATCTAAAATTTGATTACTTAATTTTTGCAAATTTTACTATGCAATACCTTTTAGAGCTTCCACTAAATCAGTATTTTCCCAAGTAAAATGTCCCTTGTCACTTGGTTCTCTACCAAAATGACCATAAGCAGAAGTTGGAACATAAATTGAATTTGTAAGTTTTAAATGTTCTCTTATTCCTCTTGGGCTTAGATCAAATAAATCTTGCACAGATTTTTCAATTTTCTGTTCATCAACTTTATTTGTTCCATTAGTATTAACATATACTGATAAAGGTTTTGATACTCCTATTGCATAAGATAACTGTATAGTACACTCATCAGCTAGGTCGGCTGCAACAACATTTTTTGCTAAATATCTAGCTGCATATGCTGCAGATCTATCAACTTTAGATGGGTCCTTTCCTGAAAAAGCGCCTCCACCATGGGGCGCTGCACCACCATAAGTATCAACTATTATTTTACGGCCAGTTAAACCAGAGTCGCCATCAGGTCCTCCAATTACAAAATTTCCTGTGGGATTTACATAGAATTCTTCATCTTTAAGATCTTCTAATAATTCATTAGGTATACACTCATACACATAAGGTTTAACAATTTCTTTTACGTCTTCAGGAGATAAACCTTCTTTATGTTGTGAAGAAATTACTAAAGATGTAACTTTGGTTGGTTTTCCGTTTTCATAAAGCATTGTAACTTGGCTTTTTGAATCAGGTTCTAGACCAGATGCAGATCCATCTTTACGGGCTTGTGCCATTTTATATAATATTTGATGAGAATAATGTATCGGTGCTGGCATTAATGATTCAGTGTCTTTACAAGCAAAACCAAACATGATTCCTTGATCGCCTGCGCCCTCATCTTTATTACTACCAGAATCAACACCCATAGCAATATCAGCTGACTGCTCATGAAGAAAACTTTCAATATCACAGTTCTGCCAATGAAAACCATCTTGTTCATAACCGATATCTTTAATACAATCCCTAACTTGAGATATAATCTGATCTTTAGAAACTGATGGTCCTCTTACTTCTCCAGCTAAAACTACTTTATTGGTAGTAGTCAAAGTCTCACAAGCTACGCGTGTTTGTGGGTCACCAGATGATAAATAAGTATCAACAACCATATCTGAAATTCTATCACAAACTTTATCTGGATGGCCTTCAGAAACTGATTCACTTGTAAATAAATAAGATCTTTTCATATTAACTCCTAATATCTGTAAGTATTATCTTTAAATGGACCCTGCTTACTAACGCCAATATATTCTGCTTGTTTATCAGTTAATTCTGTAAGTTTTGCTCCAACCTTCTTTAAGTGTAATGATGCAACTTTTTCATCTAAATGTTTTGGTAAAACATAAACTTTATTTTCATAATTTTTAGAATTTTTCCAAAGTTCAAGTTGTGCTAAGACCTGATTAGTAAATGATGCGCTCATAACAAAACTTGGATGACCAGTAGCATTTCCTAGATTAACAAGTCTTCCCTCTGATAGTAATAATATTTTCTTCCCATCTGGAAATTCTACTTCTCTTACTTGTGGTTTAATCTCATCAGACTTGTAGTTTTGAAGAGCTTCTGTTTGTATTTCGTTATCAAAATGTCCAATATTACAAACAATAGCACGATCTCTCATTTGCCTCATATGATCTTGCGTAATAACATCAAGATTACCAGTAGCAGTAACAAATATATCGCCATATTTACAAGCATCATCCATTGTGACAACTTCGTAACCTTCCATTGCCGCTTGAAGTGCATTAATTGGATCTATTTCAGTCACACAAACACGTGCGCCTGCACCTCTTAAGCTAGCTGCTGAACCTTTACCAACATCTCCATAACCAGCTACAACAGCTATTTTACCAGCCATCATTACATCAGTACCTCTTCTTATTCCATCTACTAAACTTTCCTTACAACCATATAAGTTGTCAAATTTAGACTTAGTAACTGAGTCATTAACATTTATTGCTGGCACCTTTAATGTTCCATTTTTTTCCATTTCTTTCAAACGGTGGACACCTGTAGTTGTTTCTTCTGATAAACCTAAAATTTCTTCCAACATTTTTGGATACTTTTCATGAATTATTTTTGTAGCATCTCCACCATCATCTAAAATCATATTTGGCTTCCAACCATCTGGACCTTCTAATGTTTTTTCAATACACCACCAAAATTCTTCCTCTGTCATTCCTTTCCAAGCAAATACTGGAATACCTTTGGCAGCTATTGCTGCAGCAGCGTGATCTTGAGTGGAAAAAATATTACATGAGCTCCATCTAACAGTAGCACCTAAGAATACCAGAGTCTCAATCAAAACAGCAGTTTGTATAGTCATATGTAAACAACCTACAATTCTTGCACCATCTAGGGGTTTAGAGTCACCATACTCCTCTCTTAATGCCATTAAACCAGGCATTTCCGTTTCGGCTATTGCAATTTCTTTATTACCAAAATCAGCTAAGCTTATGTCTTTAACTTTAAAATCTTCACTCATGATTGTATCCTTTTATGATTATTTTAACTTTTTAATGGTAATTTAATCAGAAAACAAGCACCTCTAAAGTCTAATTTGTCACTTTCTGTTAATTCAATTGAACCATTGAATGAATTGATTATCTCGTAGGATATAGATAAGCCAAGACCTGAGTGCTTGTCCCGATCATCTATTCTATCAGTGTAAAATCTATCAAAAATTTTATTTTTTTCTTTCAAATCTATGCCTTTTCCTTGATCATAAATTTTGATTTCAACACAATTTTCATTTTTTTTATTTGATGTAATTAAAATATTTGAATTATTTTTGGCAATTGAAATACTATTATCTATTAAATTTAGTATTACCTGCAAAAATTTATCTTTGTTAAGAAGTACTAAATTTTTATTATTATCAGATTGAAGTAAAATTTTAATATTTTTCTTATTAGTTGATTTTTCACTAAAATTTTCTTTTAGAAATTTGTTTACATTAGTTAGTTCAAAATTTTCTATTTCAATTTCTGCAATAGTTTTTGAAAAATGAGAAATGTCGGAGATCAATCTATTCATTCTATCGATATCTTTATTAAAATTATTTATTACTTTGGTTCTGTTTTCATTAGTTATGTTTTTGTTAGTTAATAATTCAAACGTAGATTTTATTGCTGTTAGTGGATTTTTTAGTTCATGTGCAACATCAGAGCTAAATTTTTCTAATTGATTGATTTGTGATTTCAATTCTTTTGACATAAGTTGTATTTGGTTAGATAAAATACCGATTTCATCAGATCTTAGAGGGTATATTAATTTTTTCTTATTTGTTTTATCTCTCTCAAGGACAGTGATTTTAGTTATTTGTCTTAATGGTGATATCAAACCTCTCAAAAAAATAAATGATAATAAAATTGTAACTAAAATAAATAATAGAAAAAAATTAAAAATGTTCAAAGATTGTCTAGCTAGTTCATCATTATTTAATAATAATTTATACTTTATTAGAACAACTCCATAGACGTTATTATCTTGGATTATAGGTGATGTTAAAATTCTAGTTATATCATTATTTTCATCTTCGAAAGTTTTAACTAGTTTCTGCTTTTCTTTAATAGTGTCTATAATCAAAATAATTTCATGTACATTTTTGTCTAAATTTTTAGTAAATTTATTTTTAAGAAAATAATTATTAATAAAATTAAAATTATTAATATATATTTTTTCAAATAAATTTGAGAAATCAGCTAAATTTTCACGCGTTTCAGATAAATCTATTTCCTCAACATCTGTGCTCAGAAATAAATTTGATGAATCTGCAATTTTAATCCAATTTTCATTATAAATAATGGTGTTAAAATCTTTATCACCAAAGTTTTGAAATATAAATTGTTCAGTTGTAAACTTTTCTAACTCAGGTTCTGACAATTCTATAGGATTAATATTATCTGCCAAGTCACAACTCTCTTTGTATGCTTCAATATCTTGAAGATATCTGCAACGATAATCATACTGAAAAATTGGCACTCTTAATATTGAAGTGTTTTCTAAATATTTTGTTATATTTGATAAATTTAATCTTATTGATTGATCCCTATTATCTATGAATTTATTATTTTGAATTAAGTTGAAATTGAAATAAGATAAAAATACTAAACCTAAAAACACAATAATTAAGTTAATTATAATGAGTTGAAATGTTAGATTATAACTTGATAAGGTAAATAATCTCTTAATCACGCCAAGAATATCCAGAGCCATATCTTGTTCTTATTTGATCAAAAGAATTATCATAAGATCTGAATTTTTTTCTTAATCTCTTTATATGGCTATCAATAGTCCTGTCATCAACATATATTGAATCACCATACATTGCGTCCATTAATTGATTTCTATCTTTTACTACCCCAGGATACTGAGCAAGAGACTTAATTAAATTAAACTCTGCAACCGTAAGTTCAATTTCTATACCTTTCCAAAAACATAATTGTTTATCTTCATCTAGTATCAAATCACCCTTAATAAAATTTTGTTTTTTAATATTATTATCTTTTTGTTCTTTATTTCTATTGTTATGAATTCTTAGTACTGTTCTTATGCGCTCATTTAATAATTTTTGTGAAAAAGGTTTTTTTATATAATCTGAAGCTCCCATTCTTAATCCAATTATCTCATCTTGTTCATGATCTTTTGACGTTAAAAAGATAATCGGAAGATCTTTTAGATTTTCAATCTTGCTCGAACGTACTTTTGCAAGAAGTTCATTTCCATCCATTTTTGGCATCTTAACATCAAACAGTCCCAAATCATAAGATTTGCTTTCAAGAGCCTCTAAGGCTTCAACTCCATTAAGAAATGTATCTACTGTAAATCCCTCACTTTGCAGAGAAAGAGATACTGATGTGAGAATCGACTGCTCGTCATCAACTAATGCTATCTTCGGCATACTGCTTTTTATTAATAATTTATGGCAGATTTAAGTTCAAAGAAAAAATGACTCAGTTAACAAAATGTGACTTAAGTTGATAAGTAAATGTAAATATTTCAATAACTTGTTTGCCTCATAAAAATATGGATTAAGTAAGAGATTGACATGATAAAAAAAATATTTATGTTCTTATTTTGTTCTTATTGCGATATTGAGCAAATGTTGTATTGTCCCTTTTCGGCGGCACTACATATTGTGTTTTTCGACAATAATTTTTTAAAAATGGATAGAATTTAAATGGCAGACAATCTACAGGTATCAGTAAAAATCTCAGAAGAAAAAAGTGTAAATATTTTAACATTAAGTGTCGTGCGTCGTGACGGAGCTATTACTCCTTTCAAATCTGATAAAATTTCAAACGCTATAAAAAAAGCATTCTTGGCACAAACAAAAATTAGAAATGATAAAAATAAGGAAAAAGAACAACAAGATGGAATTCATAAAACTGTTGAAGCTTTAACGCATAAAGTTGTCTCGGCTCTAACAAGAAGGATTGCTGACGGTGATATGATTCACATTGAGGATATACAAGATCAAGTGGAGTTAGCACTTATGAGAGATGAGCATCATAAAGTTGCTAGAGCGTATGTTTTGTATAGAGAACAAAGAGCGGCTTCAAGATATCACACTAAAAAACTAAAAGAACAAGTTGGAGAAAAAGCTTCTTCAATGATGGTAACTAAAAGAGATGGAAGTAAAGAGCCAATTTCACTGGATAAAATAACTAATAGAGTCTCTGTTCTATCTACTGGCTTAAACATTGATCCAATTGTCGTTGTTCAAAAAGCCGTTCCAGGCTTGTATAGTGATATTAGTTCCGTTGAAATTGATACTTATCTTGCTGAAACTGCTGCCGCTTTAACAGTTGAGCATCCTGATTATTCTTATCTTGCAGCAAGAATAAAAGTAAACTCACTTCATAAAGAAACTCCGGGTTTCATCATAGCAACAAAAAATTTATACGATGATGGATTGTTAAGAGAAGATTATTACAAAAAGGTCATGGAGAATGCAGATTTAATTGAGTCAGTAATTGACTATGACAAAGATTATACTTTTGATTATTTTGCTCTTACAACTCTAATAAGAGCATATTTATTAAAGTTCGATAATAAAACAATTGAAAGACCTCAAGACCTTTGGATGAGAGTAACTCTAACAGTTACCGGTAATGAGTTTAATTTAGATAAAATAAAAGAAACTTATAAAAGCTTATCAACCGGTATGTATACACATGCTACTCCAACATTGTTTAATAGTGGATTAAAAATGCAGCAATTATCTTCATGCTTTTTAATAGGAATGGAAGATGACTCCATTGAAGGTATTTTTAATACTATAAAAGATTGTGCCCTAATTTCTAAAACAGCTGGTGGTATTGGCATGCATGCTCATAATATTAGAGCTAGTGGAAGTAGAATAAAATCAACAAACGGCAAATCTAATGGCCTTATTCCATTTTTGAAAATATTTAATGAGACTGCTAAATCAGTTGATCAAGGTGGCGGTAAAAGGAAAGGTTCTTTTGCAGTTTACTTAGAACCTTGGCATGCTGACGTTGAGAAATTTCTAGAACTTAGAAAAAATACAGGTGCCGAAGAATTTAGAGCAAGAGATTTGTTTTACGCTTTATGGATACCAGATTTATTCATGAAGAGAGTAGAAAATGATGAAGAGTGGACACTTATGAGTGAGCATGAATGTCCAGGTCTTTCAGATGTTTATGGTGACGAGTTTGAAAAACTTTATACAAAGTATGAAAATGAAATGAAGCATTTAGAAAAAATTAAAGCAAGAGATTTAATGTCTAAAATTATAGAAGCACAAATAGAAACAGGACAACCTTATATGCTTTATAAAGACTCAATTAATAATAAGTCAAATCAAAAAAATATTGGTGTCATTAAATCTTCAAACCTTTGTGCAGAAATAGTAGAATATTCTGATAAGAACGAGACATCTGTATGTAACTTAGCTTCCATAGCGTTGCCAAAATTTGTAAAAAAATCAAATAAAAAATTAATATATGACTATGACGCCCTATACGAAACTGCAAAATTGGCTACAAAAAACTTAGATGAAGTAATTGATATTAATTTCTATCCAACTGATAAAACGGAAAGGTCTAATAATAAACATAGGCCAATAGGTTTAGGAATACAGGGACTTGCAGATGTCTACTTTAAGATGGGAATAGCCTATGAATCTGAAGAAGCTAAAGAAATAAATAAATTAATTTTTGAGACAATTTATTTTGGAGCTTTAGAAGCTTCATGTGAGTTAGCAAAAGAAAAAGGAGCCTACGAAACATTTAATAATTCACCTATTTCGGAAGGTAAGTTTCAATTTGATCTGTGGAATGTTAATCCTTCTTCAAAGTGGGATTGGGATAAGCTTAGAACTAAAATTAAGAAGCACGGCGTAAGAAACTCTTTAACCACAGCTTGCATGCCAACTGCGTCAACAGGTATTATATTAGGTAATACTGAAACATTCCAAATACAAACCTCTAATATATATAAAAGACAAACACTCTCAGGTGAATTCCTACTCGTAAATAGATATTTAGTGAATGAACTTTCTCAAAGAGGGTTGTGGAATAAAGAAATGAGAGACAAAATAATTTTAGAAAATGGATCGGTTGAAAACATAAATGAAATTCCAACTGAATTAAAAGAAGTTTATAAAACAGTTTGGGAAGTATCACAAAAAACTGTAATTGATATGTCAGCAGATAGAGCACCATTTATTGATCAAACTCAATCTATGAATCTTTGGCTTTCAACACCTACATTTGGAAAAGTTAATTCAATGCATATGTATGCATGGAAAAAAGGTCTTAAAACAGGAATGTATTATCTAAGAAGTAGATCAGCTGTTGATGCTGTAAAAGTTACAGTTTCATCAGAAAAAGCAGCTAAAGATGCTTATTTAAATACTACTATCAATCAAAACAATGAACCAGAAGATTGCGAAACTTGTAGTGCATAAAAAAGGAGTAATAGAATGATATCAAAAGGTGTTAAATCAATATTTCCAATAAAAAACCAAGAAATTTGGGATAGATATAAACAACATATTCAAGCTTTTTGGACAACAGAAGAAGTATCATTACAAGACGATTTAAGAGATCTTGAAACCTTAAATGATGGTGAAAAGCACTTTATAAAACATGTACTTGCTTATTTTGCTAACTCTGAGGCAATGATTAATGAAAACTTAGCAAGCAGATTCTACAAAGAAATACTAATACCTGAAGCAAGATGCTTTATCTCAATGCAGATGTTGAATGAATCAATTCATGCTGAAATGTACGGACTTCAAATAGAAGCTTATGTAAAAGATGCGAAAGAAAAAGATATGCTTTTTGATGCAATTCAAAATGTACCATGCATTAACCATAAAGCACAATGGGTATCAAAATGGCTTAATGGTAGTCAAAATCTCCTAACCAGATTAATAGGTTTTGGATTAGTTGAAGGTTTGTTTTTTGCAGGCTCTTTCTGTGCAATATATTATTTTAGAAAAAGAGGACTATTACCAGGTTTAGCCTTATCTAACGATTGGATTGCAAGAGACGAAGGAATGCACTTTAGCTTCTCATCCTTAATGTTTAGGACTTTAAGAGACAAGTTTAATAATAAAACATTAACTGATGCAGATATTAGTGATTTATCTTTGATTCCTTCAGACGTGCCACAATCACAGTTTGAAGAAATTGTTAGAGAAGCAGTAGCTTTTGAAAAAGAATTTGTAAAAGACGCACTGCCAGTAGATTTAATTGGTATGAACGCTGATTTAATGTGTCAATATATAGAAGCTGTCGCTGACAGAATTGCTGATCTATTTGAATTTGACAGAGTATTTAAAACAGAGAATCCTTTTGATTTTATGAGAGCTTTGGATGTTCAAAACGTTACAAACTTTTTTGAAAAAAGAGTATCGGAGTATCAAAGACCTACAGATAGAGCTTTAAGTTTTGATGAAGCATTTTAATGGAAGCAGAGATATACTCTAAAACTAATTGTGGATATTGTGATAGAGCTAAACTACGTTTAGCTAAATATAATCCCAAGATTTATATGCTTGGTACAGACTATACGAGAGAAGATTTTTTTGAAAAATTTCCGAACGCTAAAACCTTTCCTCAAATAATTTTAAATGGTGATAAAATTGGAGGGTATCATGAACTTGAAAAATGGTTTGAAATGAATACCTTTGATGAAGAATTCTAAATAACCTTTTTTTTTCCTTTTCTTGTGTAAGCTTTTTTATTTCTAACAATTCTTTGTTTATACTTAGGCAGTTTTAAATCTTGAGCATAGGGGTTTCTTTTCTTAATTTTTTTTTTAATTTCCATAAACTATGGTCTAATGTGCCTGTCCCCAATCATCACCAGCACCAAAATCAACAGTGAGTGGAACTGAAAAATCTTTATATTTTAAATGTACTGACTCCATAATCGTTTTTACATTACTTACTAAATTATCATAATTTTTACTTTCGACTTCAAAAATTAATTCATCATGTACTTGTAAAAGCATTTCAGCCTCAATATTTTTAAGTTTTATTTCCTTATGAATTTCAATCATGGCTAACTTAATAATGTCTGCTGCACTACCTTGTATTGGAGCATTAATAGCTTGTCTTTCTGCAAAACCTCTAACAGCAAAATTTTTATCGGCAATTCCCTTGATATTAATTTTTCTTTTAAAAATTGTTTCTACATATTGATTTGTTTTTGCAAAATCAATTTGATGGTCCATATATTTTTTAATTTTTGGATATTTAATAAAATATTCATTTATATAATCTTTTGCTTCTGTATTGGAAATATCAAGTTGTTTAGCTAAGCCGTATGGGCTGATTCCATATAGAATACCAAAATTAATTGCTTTTGCTTTTCTTCTATAATCATCGTTTATTTGACTATCGCTTAAATTAAATATTTCTTTAGCAGTTGATGCATGAATATCTTCATTGTTTTTAAAAGCTTTAATGAAATTTTTATCACTAGAAATTTCTGCAGCTAATCTAAGCTCTATTTGAGAGTAATCAAAACTGACTAATTTTTTCCCTTTTCCACTAATAAAGGCTGTTCTTATTTTTTTTCCATTTTCAGTTCTAATTGGAATATTTTGAAGATTTGGATCTGTAGAACTTAATCGACCTGTTAAAGTATTAGCCAAACCAAATGATGTATGAACTCTACTTTTACCATCTGTTAATCTAAATAAAGCATCTGTATAAGTTGATTTAAGTTTTGTTAATTCTCTCCAATCAAGAACGAGTTGTGCAATTTCAAATCCATCTGAGGCTAAATTATTTAAAGTTGAAGAATCAGTAGAATATGTGCCTGATTTTGTTTTTTTACCACCAGGTATTTTAAGATTAACAAATAATATTTCTCCTAATTGTTTAGGTGAACCAATATTGAACTCTTCTTTTGAAAGTTTATAAATATTCTTTTCAAGTTTTTTACTTTCATTTTCAAATTCATTACTTAGATTTGTTAAAAAATTTTTATTTACCTCGATACCATTTGCTTCAATTGAAGATAATACCTCTACAAGAGGCAAATCGATGTTTTGATAAACAAAATTAGCCTTTTCTTTGATTAAACGAGGATAAAGATTTTGAAAAAGCCTGAATGTTAATAGAGAATCTTCGGCAGCATAATTAATTGCATTATCAATAGTTACTTTATCAAAAGTAATTTCATTTTTTCCTGTACCAACAACTTCTTTATATTTAATTGTTGTGTGATTTAGATGATTAAATGAAAGATCATCTAAATTATGCTTATAAATACCATTATCAATTGAGTAGGAAATTAACATTGTATCTGCAATTGAATTAAAAATTACTCCATACTTATTTAAAATTCTAATATCATATTTTATGTTTTGACCAATTTTTAAGATTGATTCATTTTTACAAATCTTATTAATATGATTAATTACATAATTTTCCTTTAACTGATTATCAATTTTTTTTGACCCATCTGAAGTTGTATGGTTTATAGGAATATAGTAAGAAATGTTTTCACTATAACATATTGATATACCAACTAATTTTGCTTTTTCTATATTGAGTGAGTTAGTTTCAGTATCAATAGCACATATACCTTTTGTTTCTATTTCACTTAAAATCTTTTCAAAGTTTTTCTTTGAATTAATTAATTGGTATTTTGGTTTTATTTCTTTTTTCTGAATAATATTATCATCATGATTAGATATAAAAAGATTTGATTTTAGTCTTTCAGATGTTGATCTAAAACCTTGTTCTTTTAGAAATTTAAAGATGTTATTATTTTCTTTTTTTAATTCATTATATGTTTTTATTTTCTCAATACCCTCAGGTATTTTTACATCATTTTTTAGTGTTACAAGTTCTAAACTTAATCTGATATCCTTTTCTGCATCTGTTAAAATATTTCTTCTTTTTTCTTGTTTAATTTGATTGATATTTTTTAGTAAACCTTCAATATTATCAAATTCATTTATTAGCTGAGATGCTGTCTTAGGTCCAATACCAGGAGCGCCTGGAATATTATCTACTTTATCTCCTGTTAACGCTTGGATAAAAATAACCTTATCTGGTTGTACTCCAAACTTTTCTTCAACATCTTTAATTTCTATTTTTTTATTTTTCATTGGATCAAGCATTGTTACATGTTTACTAACAAGCTGCATTAAATCTTTATCTGAGGATACTATGATAGTTTCAATTTTATCTTTTTCTGCTAAACTTACATAAGTAGCTATTAAATCATCAGCTTCAAATCCCTCTATTTCTAATTGTGGTATATTAAAACTCTTTACACACTCCCTAATTAGAGGAAATTGCGGTATTAAATCATCAGGAGCTTCTCCTCTGTTAGCTTTGTATTCTGGATAGATTTGATTTCTGAAATTTTCCCTTGCAGCATCAAAAATAACTATCATTTTATCATCACTATAATCTTCTATCAGCTTAACAAGCATATTGGTAAAACCAAAAACAGCGTTGATTGGAGTACCATCTGCGCGATTCATAGGTGGTAATCCATAATAAGCCCTAAATATATAGGCAGAACCATCAACTAATATTAATCTACTCTTTGTATTCATTGCAAATTTAAATATATAAGATTTTAAATAAATGTCAGATTATAATTATTCAATTGAAGCTAAAAATGTAAATAAAATTTTTTATAGAAAATTAAAACAAGTTAATGCTCTTATTGATTTTAGTATCAAAATAAAAAAAGGTACTATTCATGGATTATTAGGTCCAAATGGTGCAGGCAAATCAACTTTTATAAATATTCTTGGCGGTTTGGTTAAAAAAAACTCAGGTAATGTAAATATTTGTGGAATAAATATAGATAAAAATATCAAGTTAAGTAAATTTAAAATAGGTATTGTTCCGCAAGAATTAAATATTGATCCTTTCTTTACTCCAGCTGAATTGTTAGAACTTCAAGCAGGCTTATATGGCGTTCCAAAGAGTAAAAGGAAGACTGAAGAAATTCTTGAAAATTTAAAATTAACTGATCAAAGAAATGCCTATGCTAGAACTTTATCAGGAGGAATGCGACGAAGATTGCTTATTGGGAAAGCTTTAGTCCATGATCCAGAAATTATAATTTTAGATGAGCCAACTGCAGGTGTTGATATCGATATAAGAACCTCAGTTTGGAATTATATAAAAAAAATAAGTAAAGAAGGAAAAACAATTTGTTTAACAACACATTACTTGGAAGAAGCTGAGAATCTCTGTGATAATATTTCTATAATTAATTATGGAAAAAAAATAATTGAAGGATCAAAGAAAGAACTTTTAAATATTATTTCAACTAAATCTGTTTCCTTTGTGTTAGATGATAACAAAAAAATACCTGAAGAATTAAAACCCTATAAGCCGTATATTAGTCATAATGTATTAAAGCTTAGTTATGATAAAAATAAAACTAACTTAAAAAATATTATTGATATTTTAGATAATAATCAAATAAATTTTAAAGAAATAAATACTTTTGAAGGTGATTTAGAAGATGTATTTCTAAAGGTAGTAAGTAAAAATGTTAGTTCAGGTTAAGAATATATTTATTTTTCTAATTTTGTTAATTCCGCTTTTTCTTATTACTGGTCCTGCTTTACCAGATATTATTGTTTCACTAAGTGTTCTATTTGGTATTTCTTATCTATTTTATTTAAAAAAGTACAAAGAAATAAATAAAATAAGTTTTTTTAAAATTTCAATATTATTATGGTTTAGTTTGATATTTATTAGTCTATTTTCATATAATAAAATAAACTCTTTCCAAGATTCAATAATATTTTTAAGATTTTTATTAATACCAATTTTAATGTATTTTATTTTTTTTAAGAGTGAAAAAATTATATACTTTGCACTGATATTAATTGTGGCTCTTGTAATTTTTGTATGCATCGATACTTTTTATCAGTTTTTGAATTACACATCTAAAAACGGATTTGGTAATGATTTGTTTGGTTTTAAATCAAACTGGTATGGAAGGTTAACAGGTCCTTTTGGGGATGAATTAATACCTGGATCATACATTTCCAAATTTGGTTTATTGGGATATGTATTACTTATTTTGAATAAAAAAATCAGAACTAAGTCATTCCTTCATGTTTTTTATCTATCCTCAATTCTTTTAGTTAGTTTTGTAACAGGTGAAAGAATGGCTTTTGCAACATTTTTAATGAGCCTGTTATTTTTATTTATTTTTTTAGCTGAATTCAGAAAGTCAATTTTTCTATCAATATTATTTGGAGTACTAGCTATTTTCATAACCTTTAAAACTCATCCATTTTACAACGATTATAAAATAATTGAATCAACACAATTTCATCAAGGATTAAAGATAGAAAAATTTTTTAAATGTAATAATGGATCTGATGAAAGTTGTACAAAAATAATTGAATTACAACCCAGTTTTGTAGAGGTTATTAAAAATTTTAAAACTTCTGCCTATGGTGAAATTTATTCATTATCACTAAAAATGTTTTTAGATAATCCCATTACAGGTATTGGAATAAATAATTTTAAATATTTGTGTACCACAAACAATGAATACACTAATATAATGGCTAATTATAGTTGTGCCTCTCATCCTCATAACATATATATTCAGTGGCTAACAGAAGGTGGTTTAATAGTATTTATTATATTTATTGTTTATCTGTACTTTCTTATAAATTTTATAATTAAAGATGTGGGCGATAAGAATTATAAAATAATTGCACTAGCTGTAATTTTGATAATGTTTTGGCCAGTTATGTCAACGGGTAGTTTAATTAAAAATTGGTACGGGGTTACAACTTTTTTTATATTAGGAATGTGTATGTGCTTGAGCAAAATTAAAAATAAAGACTATACTTAGTATTCGAAAAATACTTTTTTGAATTTCGAGCAACTAATAAGCCTAACAAAAAGAAAAGGAGTACAGCTAGCGTTGTGCCATTGCCTTTACCAAATAATGAACCTAAAAAAATAAATAAGAAAATTATAGTAGATGAAATAATTTTAAAATGAATTCCTATTACTGAACCAAATATAAAGAAAAAAATTATAAATAATGTATTTCCAATACCCATACCAAAATGAGAACCTACAAAAGCCATATATATTGAAGAATATATTATGGATAGATTTGTAGAAGCTGAATTATCAAAAAATCTCACTTTTATAAGATAATAAAATGACTTTAATCCATCTATCCAAGTAATTTTTTTTCCTTGTGCTTTTGATCTAAAAAAATATGAAACACCAAATTCATAAATAAAAAAATTATTTCTTACAATCTGAGAAGCTAAATCAATTTCTATACCAAAATCATTGATACTTAATTTAATTTTATCAATAACACTTCTATGCAGAATTTTAAGACCACAATGAACATCACTTAATGATTGTGAAAAGAAAATATTAAAAATTAGAGAATTAAATTTACCAACTAAGTTATTAAAAAAATAATTATTTTTTTTTAATTTACCTGAAAGATATCTGCTGCCAAAAATACATTTAATATCATTATTACTAATAATCATTTCAAACATCTCTTTAGCGTCTTTAGTATCTAATTCTAAATCAGCATCTTGTAATAAGATGTAATCTCCATCTGAGTTTTTTATTCCTGATTGTAAAGCTTTTCCTTTTCCAGAATTAATATCTAATTTTATTAATTTAAATGCAAATTTATAGTTCTGTTTATCTTTTAAATTTTTTAATATTTCTGATGATCCATCATTTGATCCATCATCAACGAATATTATCTCTATATTATTTTGATTAAAGTGTTCTTTTAGTTGTTCAAATAATCTTAAGAGAAAATTTTTTTCATTATAAACGGGAATTATAATTGATAAGATATTGTTACTCTTTTGGGGCATGCTTATTCAGTATTCTTTGCAATGTTCGTCTGTGCATTCTAAGTCTTCGTGCAGTTTCTGAAACATTTCTATTACACTGTATAAACACTCTTTGAATATGTTCCCATCTAATTCTATCAGCAGTCATAGGATTTTCAGGTGGTGGAGGTAATATTTCTTTAGAATTAGTTAAGGCATCATAAATTTGATCAATTTCTGCTGGTTTTGGTAAATAGTCTATAGCTCCAGATTTGATTGCAGCTACTGCTGTTGCAATGTTTCCATAGCCAGTGAGTAGCAGAGATTTTGTTTTAGGGCTTATTTTTTGGATTTCTTTAACTAATTCTAAACCTGATCCATCCTCAAGTCTCATATCAACTATGGCGTAATCAAAAAAATACTCATTAACCTTATCAATAGAGCCTTTAAAACTAGGGGATGAGTCTACATCAAACCCTTTTTTTTCCATTGATCTTGTCAATCTTTCTCTGAATGGCAAATCATCATCTACAATAAGAAGCCTCATGTTCATATATTTAAGATAGAGTTATCAAACTTTATTTCAACAACAGCATTGTTAACTTTTGAGTTATATAATTTTAAATTACCCCCCATATTTTCTATCAAATTTTTAGAAATGAATATTCCTAAACCCATTCCTTGATTATTTTTGGAAATATATGGCTCTCCGAGTCTATCAATTATATCTTTGGAGAAACCAGGACCATCATCACTAACAACAATTTTTAAATTTTTTTTATAATAACATAAATTAACTGTAACTGTGCTATATGAATAAAATACTGCATTCTGAATAATATTTCCAAGAGAGTACATTATTTCATCTTTGAATATGATTTCAGGTTCATCTTTGTTAGATTCAATTATAAGATTTAGTTTTTTACTTTTATTAAATTTGTCAAAATTAATTTTAATTAAATCTGTTAATTTTACTTTTTCAAGAAATTTATCTTTAAGTTTAAGTGGATTTTTTGAAAATTTTTGAAGAATTTCTTTACATCGTTCAGCCTGAGATTTCAATAGTGCAATGTCCTTAGAAATATCTTTATCAGCAATAAGTTTTTTTTCTTTCAATAAATCATTAATAATTAAAAATATTGTGTTTAGTGGTGTGCCTAACTCATGTGCTGCTGCCGCACTTAATGAACCAACTTCAGTTATTTTTTTTTGATTTAATATTTGAAGTTTAGATACTGAAAGAGCATTAGATATTTTTCTTGATGAACTTGCAAAAAGATATGCATATATTGCTATAAAAATTACAGTTATAATTAAAGATGTGACCAAACCAAAACTATAAATTTCTGGTAAAATGAATTCTGTGCCCAGATCAAGTGGTAAATAATAAAAATTTAATAATATAATAATAATTATAGAAGTTAATGATAAGATGACAGTCATAAGAGCGGGTAGATAACTCGCAGAAGTTATTACAGGAGCCAAAATTAATATAGAAAAAGGATTAATTATACCTCCTGTTAAAAACAATAAAAAACCTAGTTGCAAAGTATCAAAAACTAAAAAAGAAAATGCTTTTATATTAGATATAGTTTTATTTTTTCTTTCTTCATAGTAAGAATAAAAGTTTACAAATACAGATAGTAGAATGATTATTAATGTTTCGTAAAGAGGTATTTTGATTTGGATTAAATAGTATACGAAAAATACTGCAATAAATTGACCAGATATTGCTATCCATCTTATTTTAATAAGATTACCTAATAGTATTGTATTCATTAAGAATTAAATATCAAGATTTGCAACCCTTAATGAATTTTCAGCAATAAATTTCTTTCTTGCATCTGTTTCTCCACCCATTAAATCTTCAAATGCTTTATTTGCTGCATCTACTTCATTTATTTTTACTGATAATAATATTCTTTCATTATGATCTAATGTTGTTTCCCATAACTGTTCAGGATTCATTTCACCTAAACCTTTGTATCTATTAATTTGAAGACCAGATTTACCTAAATCTAAAATTTTATCTATCAAATCTAAAGGACCAAAAATATTTGTATCTTCATTCTTATGATTTAATGTACCACATCCAGTTTCTTTTAGACGATAAAAATTTTCCATTAATTGATCTTTTATTTCATTTAATGCTTTAGCTTCTGGTGTAATTACAAAATTTTCATCAATTAAATATTTCTCTGTAAAACCTCTGATTGTTCTTTCAAAAAAAATAGAATTGTTTTCATGAGTCACCTTCCAATTCTTCTGAGAAATATTTGAGATTAAATTTAATCTTTGTTGAAGATATTTAGCAATTTCTTCCCCAATTTTTTTATCGGTAAGATTCCTCACATCTAATGCCCTAACAATTGCCGAATGTTCAATAATATCTTTATTATCCACTCTTCTAAGTAAAGGCATAACTAAATTTTTGGTTTTTTTAGATAAATGAATTAATTGTTTTAATTCTTCTCCCGCAATTTGAGTTTTTTGAGTATTTTCAAAAATAGTATTTTTTATACCTTCCTGAATTAAGTAATCTTCTAAATCACTATCATCTTTTTTATAAACCGTAGAATTACCTTTTTTTAATCTATATAGTGGGGGTTGGGCTATAAATAATCTACCTGAGTCAATGATTGGTTTCATATGTCTATAAAAAAAAGTTAATAATAATGTTCTAATGTGACTGCCATCTACATCTGCATCAGTCATAATAATTATTTTATGATATCTCATTTTTGATATATCAAATTTACCTTCATCTTTATTTTGTTCATTATCTTCTGTTGGGTTTCCAACACCTGCTCCTATAGCAGTAATTAATGCTCCAATTTCGTTACTTGTTAAAACTTGTTTATCATTTGCTCTTTCAACATTTAATATCTTACCCCTTAACGGTAAAATTGCTTGATTCTTTCTATCTCTTCCTTGTTTTGCTGAGCCGCCTGCAGAATCCCCCTCAACTATAAATAATTCTGATAATTCAGGATTTTTTTCTTGGCAATCTGCAAGTTTTCCAGGCAGGGATGTATTTTCTAATCCAGTTTTTCTTCTAGTTAATTCCCTTGCCTTTCTTGCTGCTTCTCTTGCATTTGAAGCTTCAATTATTTTATCAATAACTTTTTTAATTTCAGATGGGTTTTCCTCTATCCATTGTTCTAATTTATTTAAACTAGTTGATTCTATTACTGGTCGAACTTCAGATGACACAAGCTTATCTTTTGTTTGGCTAGAGAATTTTGGATCTGGTAATTTTACTGAAATTATACATGTTAGACCTTCTCTCGCATCCTCACCTGTAATATTATTAGAATTTTTTGTATTTTTATTTATGTAATTTACAATTGATCTTGTTAGCGCACCTCTAAAACCAGCAAGATGGGTCCCTCCATCTCTTTGTATAATATTATTAGTAAAACATATTGTATTTTCATGATAAGAATTAGTCCATTGCAATGAACATTCAATTGAAATATTATTCTTTTCTCCATGAAAAAAAATAGGTTCAGAGATAATATGATTCTTACCATCATTTAAATATTTTACATACTCCTTAATACCTCCATCATACTTGAAATGAATTTTTTTAGCTTCAGACTGTCTTTTATCATTTAAAAAAATACTAATACCTGTATTTAAAAATGCTAACTCTCTTAACCTCTTCTCTATAAGTTTAAAATCAAAATTAATATCTTTAAAAATTTTCGCTGTAGGAAGAAATGTAATTTTGGTTCCTGTATAAAATTTTTCATTAATTTTTATCGAATCACCAATTGTATTCAATTGTTTGCTGACTATCCCATTTTCAAATTCTATGTTATATATTTTACCATCTCTATTAATTTCCAAAACTAGATTTTCAGATAAAGCATTAACAACAGAGACACCAACTCCATGCAATCCTCCTGACACTTTATAACTATTTTGATCAAATTTACCTCCTGCATGTAATTCCGTCATTATTAATTGAGCTGCAGGTATCTTCTCTGTTTTGTGTAAATCTACAGGTATTCCTCTACCATTATCAGTAATTGTAGCAGTTCCATCAGCATTTAAAATAACTTCGATTTTATCACAAAAACCAGCTAAAGCTTCGTCGATTGAATTATCAAGAACTTCATATATCATTTGATGCAAGCCTGATCCATCATCTGTATCACCAATATACATTCCAGGTCTTTTTCTTACAGCTTCAAGACCTTTAAGAACTTTAATTGAGTCAGAAGAATATTCGGAATTCATTGTTTAATTATATTATAAAAATGTGCATTTGTTGATACAAAAGAAAATAAATTTTTATCTGTCCCAGTTAAGAAAAATTGAATTTCAAATTTATTTATCATGTCCAATAAAATTTGTCGGTTATCAGTGTCTAAATGTGATCCAATTTCATCAAATAATAATATTGGATTAATATTTTTATGATTTACTAGAAAATCACACTGAGCTAGTAATATCATCAAAACAATGGTCTTTTGTTGTCCTGTCGATAATTGAGAAGCATCAAAGTCATTATTGATAATAGCTTTAATATCAGATCTATGGGGGCCTATTTTAGTTCCTCCATATTGCATATCATAATGACGAGAGTCATATAAATTTGACAAATATTTTTCATAACTAATGTTACTATTATAAAAATCATCTTTTATTTTTAATTCTACATTAAATTTGAACTTATGTTCATTTTTAAGAATATTTATATTTTTATTGATAGAAGTTAGTAAAAAATATCTAGATTTATATATTTCTAAACCTAATGTTGATATTTCTTTCTCTATATTTTTTAACCAATCACTGTCAGAATTTTTATTTTGAAGTATTTTTACTCTCTCATGAAGAGCTTTTGTATACTTATTAATTAATTTATTATAATTATTTTCACTAGAAAAAACTAATCTATCTAAAAAATTTCTTCTATAAGAAGGTGATAATTGAAATAATCTTTCCATTTCAGGAACAAATGTTAGATAAGATACAGATTGATACAAAAAATCTAAGGAGTCCTTAGAGTAGTCATTATTAATCTTTGTTATTTTTTTAAAACGGTCATTCTTATTTTCTGTTGTTATTTGAATATCAAGATTGTTTTTATTAATTTCCAAATTACTTTTTATAAAAAAATTATTTTGTTTATTTTTTATTAAGCTGCTAATATTTGTATTTCTAATTCCTCTACCTTTGGCAATTAGTGAAATACCTTCAAGAATATTCGTTTTACCAGAACCATTATCACCAAATAAGATATTTAGTTTATTATCGAATACATTTTTGTAAGATGAAAAATTTCTAAAATTTTTGAATTCGATATATTTAATTATTGCCAAATTCTAAACTCTCATAGGCATTAGAACATAAACAAGATCAACATTTGAATTTTCTTGCGCAGTAATAGGTGAAGTATTATTTTTCAAATTAATTGTAATTTCTTCGTCTTCCAAGTTATTGACAATATCCATAATATATTTTGAATTAAAACCTATTTCTATTTCATCGCCATCATAATTTATATTTAAATCCTCTGAGGCAGTACTATTTTCATTATTTATAGTATTTAGGTTGAGTACATTCTTTAATAGTTTAAATTTAATTACTGGAGATTTTTCATTTGCTATAGTACTTACCCTATCAACAGCAGATAATAATTTGTGTCTATTAATTTTTAAAATATTTGAGTTCTCACTTGGAATTACTCGCTTGTAATCAGGGAAACTTCCATCAATTAATTTTGATATAAATATTATGTTACCTATATCGAACACTATCTTGTTTGAACTAATTGAGATTTTGATGTCTTCATTCAATTCTGATAATAATTTTGATAGTTCATATATTGTTTTTTTTGGAACAATTACTCCAGAAATTTCATTTATTTTATTATCTATTTCATGACTAAATTTTGCTAAACGATGACCATCTGTTCCTACTAATGTAACAATATTTTTATTTTCTTCATTGTTTACATTAAAATATAATCCATTTAAAAAATATCTTGTTTCTTCATTAGATATAGCAAATTTTGTTTTTTCTATTAATTTAAATAAAATCTTTGCATTTAATTTCATTTCATTGCCTTGATTTTCTTGATCAATTATTGGATAATCTTCTTTTGGTAAACAAGCTAAGGAAAATCTGGAACCTTTTGCGCGTAAAGTTAATAATTTTCCACTATTAGATATAATTTCAATTTCATTATTATCCTCAACTTTCCTAACTATATCATATAATATTTGTGCATTTATTGTTGTAGCACCTTCTTCTAAAACAGTGCATTCAATATTTTCAATTATTGAAATATCCATATCTGTTGATGATAAAATTAATTGATCATTTTTAGCTTCAATAAGAATATTTGATAAAATTGGTAGTGAGTTTTTTTTATCAACAATACCTTGAAGATGAGAAAGAGATTTAAAAAAATTAGAACGTATTATTTTAAATTTCATATCTTAGCATATGATAAAAATGTCTAAGAATCTATTAATCTTTTCAATAATTCTAGATCTTCATTAAAGTTAACATCAGACAATTTAAGTTCTTCAATTTTTTTGACTGCGTGCATAACCGTAGTATGGTCTCTTCCACCAAATTTCCTACCAATCTCGGGTAAAGATCTAGAAGTAATTGATTTTGCTAAATACATTGCAATTTGCCTTGGTCTTGCAACCGAACGAGATCGTCTTGGTGAATGCATATCAGTTATTCTTATATTAAAATGTTCAGCAACTTTTTTTTGTATTTCTTCAATTGTAATTTTTTTGTTTGAAGATTTTAATAAATCCTGAAGTACCAATTGAGCTGTTTCAACAGTTATGGAAGTACCAACTAAAGTTGCATGTGCAACTAATCTATTTAGTGCACCTTCCATTTCTCTAACATTTGAAATAATTCTATGTGAAAGAAATTCCAAAACTTTGGGTGGTATTTCTACACCTCTTTTCTGTGCTTTTTCTATTAATATTCCAAGTCTTAATTCATACGTTGTTGGGTGAATATCTGCGACTAGTCCACATCCCAATCTAGATTTTAATCTCTCCTGGACTCCATCAAGATCAGTTGGGGTTTTATCTGCCGAAATAACTATTTGTTTGTTTTGTTCAATCAAGGCATTAAAAGTATGAAAGAATTCTTCTTGAGTATTATCTTTCCCACTAATAAATTGCACATCATCAATCATTAGTACATCTATTGATCTAAATTGTTCTTTAAATGCTGAAGTATCTTTATATCTCAATGCTCTAACAAATTGGTACATGAATTTCTCTGCTGAAAGATAGATCACTTTTCTTTCAGGTTGCTGTTCTTTAATTTTCCATCCTATTGCATGCATTAAGTGTGTTTTTCCTAAACCAACACCTCCGCACAAAAAGAGTGGATTGAAAGTAATTTTATCTGCTTCAGAAACTCTCTGTGAGGCTGCAAATGCAAGTTCATTGGGTTTTCCAACTACAAAATTTTCAAAAGTGAATCTAGGATCAAGCGGTGCACCAAATTCATTTGGGTATGTTGAAGATTGGTTGGATCTTAAGTCCATTGTGGACTTCCAGTGATTATCACTGCTTTTGATAGTTCTTGTAGTACCAGGTACTATTCTGCCACCAGTTGGTTTTACTACGAACTTTATTGTATCTATTTTTTCAATAAGATTTTTTGCCTCAATTTTGATTTTGTCGGCATAATTATTGACTATCCAATCTCTTAAAAACTTAGTAGGGACTGAAAAAGTGATGGTCGTATCAACAAGATTTACGTAACTTACATGTTTCAACCAATTATTGAAAGCTGAGTCACCTACATTTTTTTTAAGACTTTTTTTAAAAGATAACCATTTACTTTCGTCAAAAACAGTAGATGAATTATCCATTTTCCCCCAACATGACGATTTTATAACTTAATAAGTTTTACGCAAAAAATCTAAAGTCGTAAAATTTAATCACCAAATTAATTTACTTAATCAACACTCTTTAAGTATTTTTAGCAAGAAGAAAAGTGAAAAAAATAAAAAAAAAATTATTTTTTTGAAATTTGTTTTGATAAAGAGGATAACTTTCTGGATATGTATTCTTTTTTGAAAATACCTTTTTTTGCTGCTCTAGCCATTATTGAGTTGACATTACTAAAGGATTTTTGAATTTCTTCCTCATTTTTTGCTTCCAGAGAAGTATTAAATTTATTTAGAGCGTTTCTAAACTTAGATAAGTATTGAGAATTAACAGTATTTCTAGTTTTGTTCTGTCTCGATCTTTTTTTAGCAGAAACGTGATTGGCCATATTGGTGCTATAAATTTAAAATAAATTAAGTCAATTATTATTTATTAAAGAATTACTTATTATTTTGAATTTTTGGGCAATAAAAAGTAGATCTTCCGTACTGAACAATCTTTTTGACCTTGTCATCACCTATTTTTTTTCCTTCTTTATTATAAACTTTAAAATTAGACTGAAAATTCCCTAATGTTCCGTCAGTAGACCTATAATCACGTATACTTGAACCCCCATATTTAATTGCCTTCGTTAAAATTTTTTTTGTAGACTTAATTAGTTTCATAATGAGACTAATTTTTAAATTCTTACCTAAAGTAAGTGGTGAAATTTTAGCATCAAATAATATTTCAGAAGCATAAATGTTTCCTATCCCAGCGATTAATTTTTGATTAAGTAAAATCTGCTTAATAGGTACCTCAGATTTGGAAATTTTTTTAAATATGATTTGTGCGGTAAGATTTGGGCTCAGAGCATCTGTGCCCAAGGTCATAATATACTTTTGTTTTTGAAGTTCATTTGTTTTTACTAAGTCAATAAATCCAAATTTCCTTGGATCATGATAAATTAGTAACTTTTTACTTATAAAGTATAGTATAAAGTGATCATGTTTTATTCTTTTGTAGTTATTATCGACAGTTTTTAATCTTCCTGACATTCCTAGATGTATTACTAGAGAATAATCTGAATCTAAATCTATGATAATGAACTTTGCTACGCGTCTTAGGTTGGATATCTTGGAGTTACGTAGTATATTAACTATATTATTAGGAATTTTAAAACGAAGTTTTGATGTATGAATTTTGACATTAGATATTTTTTGATTCAATATTACACTAAGTCCCTTAACTGTAGTTTCAACTTCAGGTAACTCTGGCATAATGAAAAAAGATTATAATTTTGGTTATACAAAAGTAAATTCAAAACAAAAGACTAAACTTGTTCAAAATGTATTTTCAAGTGTAGCTTCAAGCTACGATGTAATGAATGACTTAATGAGCTTAGGAATGCATAGATTATGGAAGAAAAGATTTGTAGAGATAATGGACATAAAAAAAAATGAGATTATCTTGGATGTTGGCTCGGGTTCTGGTGATATTGCTAGCGAAATCATAAAAAAAAATTTATCTACCAATCTTTATCTTTTAGACCTAAATAAAGAAATGTTATTTGAAGGAAAAAAAAGATTAAAAAAAGAAAAAAACATAAAATATTTTATTGGTAATGCTGAAAAGTTAAATTTTGAAAATAATTTTTTTGATAAATATACTATTTCATTTTGCCTGAGAAATGTGACTAAATATTTATTATCTATAAAAGAAGCTTACAGAGTTCTCAAACCTGGTGGTAAATATTGTTGTTTAGAATTTAGTACACCTAAATCATCTTTAATATCAAGTTCATATAAAATTTATAAATCTAAAATTTTACCTCTTTTAGGAGATTTAATTGCTAAAGATAAAAATGCTTATAAGTATTTAAGTGAAAGTATTGATTTATTTCCATCACAAGAAGAGCTTAGCAAAAATCTACGTGATTGTGGGTTTACGAAAGTTGAGACTATTAATCTATTTAATGGAATTGTAGCAATACATACTGGTTATAAACTATAATGAATAAAATTTTATTAATAATAACTGGTTCTATAGCCGCGTCTAGATGTAAAGAAATTATAACTTTACTTAAAAATAAAGAAGTTAATATTAGCTGCATAATAAGTAATGAAGCCAAAAAATATGTAAAAATATTAGATATAAAAAAATTACTTAAAGACAGGATATTCACTGATGAAGATGAGAAAAATAATAAGATGCTTCATATTAATTTATCAAGAGATAATGATATAATTGTTGTGTGTCCAGCTACAGCCAATTCTATAGCAAAGTTTGCTAATGGATATGGAGATAATTTAGCTTCTAATACATTGCTTGCTTCAAATAAAAAAATTTTGTTTGTCCCCGCAATGAATAGCTTTATGTGGCATAATAAAATTAATCAAAAAAATGTGAAACTATTAAAAGATAGTGGTCATGAGTTTATTGGACCAAAAGTTGGAAATCTAAAATGTGGAGAAATTGGTTTAGGTAGAATTGATAACTCAAAAAATATAGTAAATGGAATTTTAAGCAGATTAGAAAATATCAATTTATTAAAAGATAAAAAATGCCTTGTAACTGCAGGACCAACAATTGAAATGATTGATCCAGTGAGGTTTATTTCAAATAAATCTTCTGGAAAACAAGGCTATGAGATTGCTTCACAACTTGTTTTATATGGTGCGGATGTAACCTTGATTTCTGGACCAACAAAATTAGATCCACCCCCAAATTTGAAATTTATTCAAATAAAATCAGCAAAAGAAATGTATCAAAAAATTAAAAAAATTTCTAAAATTGATATAGGAATTTTTACAGCTGCAGTATCCGATTTCAAGAATAAAAATATCTATAAATCCAAAATTAAAAAAAATAAAAAATTAAATATTAGTCTTTATAAAAATATTGATATTTTAGAAAAAATTGGGAAAAGTAAAACTCAAAGGCCTAAATTTTTAGTAGGTTTTGCAGCTGAGACTGGGAGCATTAATAATGCCAAAAAAAAATTAGTAGATAAACAATGTGATATGATGGTTTACAATAAAATCGATAGTAAAAACAAAGTTTTTGACTCTGATTATAATCGAATATCGATAATTACAAAAAACCAGATAAAAAAGTTTAAGAAAATGACAAAGGTAAATTGTGCAAAGCAAATTATAAAACAAATCTATAATACTATATAGAGTTATGAATAATTACTCTGAGGAAGAATATAAAATTTTCAGCAGGTTATTTATTTTGAAAGAATTTTCAGAAGTAAATCTAAAAAAATTATCTAATATAAAAATTGGTATTGTGGGTATGGGAGGTATAGGATGTCCATTAAGTCAATATTTAGTGAACTCTGGAATAAAAGAATTGCTAATAGTAGATGGAGACATTGTTGAAAAAAGTAATCTTAATAGACAAATTTTGTATAATTTAAATGATATTGGAAAAAAAAAGGTTAATGTGGCAAAAGACAAACTAAAATTAATCAATACTGAATGTAAAATTAATACAATTGATGAAAATATTAATTCTTTAAATTTAAATTATTTAGAAAAATGTTCTATAATTGTTGATGCAACTGATGATTGGTACAGTTCCAAATTATTAAATGAATATTGTCTTAAGAACTCAATCAACTTTTTATATTCCTCTGCATTAAGACACGATTTACAAATAATTCTTTTCAATAATTCAAATAAAAATAATCATTTATGTTTAAATTGTATATTTCCTAACAAAGATGATGTTGATCTTCCTAGGTGTAGTGTAGTTGGTATTTCAGGTATTTCTGCAGGGTTAGCCGGTTTGATTGCTGCTCAAAAAATAATTAATTTTTATTTAAATTTAAAGGATGAAACTAATATAATGACAATTTCTGATGGAAAAAAATTAAGCATTGATAATATTGTTATTAAAAGTAAACATGATTGTTACTTAAAATCAGTTTAAGTTAATTGATAAATACATAAAAAAAGTTTAATTAAAATTATGAAACAAAATTCATTTACCTATGATCAACTAATTGATTGTGCAAAAGGTGTCCTTTTCGGAAAAGGGAATGCTCAACTTCCAATGCCTCCTATGTTAATGTTTGATAGAATTACTTCAATAAATGAGACTGGTGGAGAATTTTCTAAAGGTGAGGTTATTGCAGAGTTAGATATTAATGAAGACTTGTGGTTTTTTGAATGTCATTTTAAAGATGATCCCGTAATGCCAGGTTGTTTAGGTTTGGATGCTATGTGGCAATTACTTGGTTTTTATTTAGGATGGCTTGGCCAACCAGGAAAAGGTAGAGCTTTAGGAGTTGGTGAAGTTAAGTTTACCGGTCAGGTATTACAAAAAGTCAAAAAAGTAACTTACCATATATCTCTTAAAAGACTTATACTAAGAAAATTAATTTTAGGGGTTGGAGATGGTGTTTTAAAAGCTGACGGCGAAACAATTTATGAAGCTAAAGATATGAAAGTCGGTTTATTTTCACCTGAGAAATAAGTAATGAATAGAGTAGTAGTAACAGGTTTAGGCATAGTATCATGTATTGGTAATAATCAATCGGATGTTATAGACAGTCTTAAAAATTTGAAATCTGGTATAACAAGTGCAGAAGAGTATCAGGAGTTTTCTTTTAGAAGTCTTGTACACGGTAAACCAAATATAGATATTAGTAAGGAAATTGATAGAAGATTACTGAGGTTTATGGGTGATGGAGCTGCCTACAACTATATTGCGATGAAAGATGCTATATCCGACTCTGGACTGGAGGATAGTGATATTTCAAATGAAATGACAGGTATAATTGTTGGTTCTGGTGGTCCATCTACACAAAATTTATTTAAGTCTTCTGAAATTGGAAAGAGTTCAGGTTCAAAAAAAATTGGACCATTTATGGTACCAAGAGCAATGTCTAGTACAAATTCTGCAACTCTTGCGACTCCTTTTAAAATTAAAGGAGTTAACTATTCAATTACTTCAGCATGTTCTACAAGTTCACATTGTATTGGTAATGCGTACGAACTAATTCAGATGGGAAAACAAAATATTGTTTTTGCTGGAGGAGGTGAAGAGCTCCATTGGACTTTATCAATTTTATTTGATGCAATGGGAGCTTTGTCATCAAAATATAATTCTACTCCAAACAAATCCTCAAGGGCGTATGATGCAGATAGAGATGGTTTTGTAATTGCTGGAGGAGGGGGAACTTTAGTACTTGAAGAATTAGGGCACGCAAAAGCTAGAGGTGCTAAAATATATGGTGAAATAACAGGATATGGAGCAACCTCAGATGGATACGATATGGTACAACCTTCTGGAGAAGGTGCAGAAAGATGTATGAAGCAAGCACTAAAAGATATTAATGGTAAAATTGATTATATAAATACACATGGAACAAGTACTCCAATAGGAGATGTAAAAGAATTGGAAGCAATCAAAAATGTTTTTGGCTCCAATATTCCTAAAATGAGTTCAACAAAATCTTTGACTGGTCATTCTTTAGGAGCAACTGGTGTGCATGAAGCAATTTATAGTTTATTGATGATGAAAAATAATTTTATTAGTGGTTCTGCTAATATTGAAAATCTCGATGATAATGCAAAAGATTGTAATATTCTTATAAAAACAGAAAATAACGTTGAAATTGAGCATGTTATGTCGAATAGTTTTGGTTTTGGTGGTACAAATGCAACATTAGTATTTTCAAAATATCATGCTTAGAAATAAAAAAGGGTTAGTATTTGGAATTGCAAATAACCATTCAATTGCATGGGGTATAGCAAAACAACTAGCAGAAAATGGTGCTGAAATAGCTATTGGTTATCAAAATGAAATGTTATTGAAGAGGGTGAAACCACTTTCTGAAGAAATTAATTCAAAAATATTAATAGAATGTGATTTTAATAATAATGACTCAATAAATAAATCTGTAGAAATCATTAAAAGAGAATGGGGCACACTGGATTTTATAATTCATGCTGTTGCATTTGCAGATAAGTCAGAGTTAAATGGTAGATATGTAGATACTACAAAGGATAATTTTATTAATTGTTTGGAAATATCATGTTTTTCTTTAACTAGTCTTGCAAGAAATTTTGAACCTGTAATAAATGATGGGGGTAGTATTCTCACTCTTACTTTTTATGGGTCAAATAAAGTAATACCAAATTACAATTTAATGGGAGTTGCAAAAGCCGCTTTAGAAACAAGTGTAAAATACTTGAGTGTGGATTTAGGCATAAAAAATATTCGTGTTAATGCAATATCAGCAGGACCTATGAGAACAATTGCTGGTGCAGCAATAAATAATGCTAGAGAGGTGTTTAAATTTACAGAAGAACATTCAGCATTGAAACGAAATGCAAAACTAGATGAAATTGGAAAATCTGCTTTATACTTTGTTAGTGATTTATCTTCTGCAGTTACTGGTGAAGTACATTATGTTGACTGTGGTTACAATATTATTGGAATGCCCAATAAATTCTAAAATTTTCCCAATAAATCTAAAGGATTATCAACAAAAATACTATCGACACCTATGGAGAAAATATCTTTAGCTCTAGATAAATTTATATTTTTATCTGAATAAACAGTTATTGCCATATTGAATTGTTTAATTTTTTTTATAATATCAGCCGTAACAAGATCTATATTTAATCCACAAATTTTTAAATCATGATTAATTGATATGCTAATCAAATCATCAATATTATATTCTTTAAAATCATCTAATAAAAAACTACGTATAGATTGGGGGTAAAGTTTTGAAATTTCTAAAATAGAAATCATATCAAATGAGGAGAAAAAAATATCTATTTGATTAAAATTTTTTGTAATTTTATATATTTGATAAACATTTTCTTTTTCAAAATTTTTATTTGGTTTTAATTCGATATTTAAATTACCATCATTATTAGTACATAAACTAAGAATATCTTCTAACTTTGGAACAAAAATATTTGTATTTTCTTTATAAAAAAATTTTCCCGCATCAAGTTTTTTTATATTCTCATAATCATAATCAATTGCAAGCCCACTTCCATTTGTAGTTCTATCAAGTGTGTCATCATGTAATAAAATTGGAACTCTGTCTTTAGAAATCTTGACGTCTATCTCTACAAAATTTAAGCCTATTTCGAATGCCTTGGAAATAGATACTAAAGTGTTTTCTGGACACAGATCTTTTACACCTCTGTGCCCAATTAATTTAGGTAATTTAAGCGTTTTCTTCTGCGTCAACTGCTTTCATAGAAAGTTTTATTTTTCCTCTCGAATCGATATCCAGTACTTTTACTTTAACAATATCTCCTTCACTAATAACATCTTCAACTTTCTCTACTCTTTCATTTTTTAATTGACTAATATGAACTAGCCCATCTGTAGATCCCATGAAATTAACAAAAGCACCAAAGTCCATTATCTTTATAACTTTACCATCATAAATTTTACCAATCTCTGGTTCTTCGACAATACCTTTGATCCATTCTAACGCATCATTTCCAGATTTTTGATCTACAGCTGCAATACTCACCAGACCTTCATCATTAATTTCAATTTTAGCTCCAGTTGTTTCAGATATTTCTCTAATAACTGCTCCTCCTTTACCAATAACTTCTCTAATTTTATCTTTATTTATTTGAAGATTAGTTATTGTTGGTGCGTATTGGGAAATTGATTGGTTAGGTTTATCAATTGCTTTAGCCATTTCACCTAGTATATGGAATCTTCCATCCTTTGCTTGTGCTAATGCTTCTTCCATAATTTCAGCTGTAATACTGGTTATTTTAATGTCCATTTGTAATGAAGTTATTCCCTCAGAAGTTCCAGCAACTTTAAAATCCATATCACCTAAGTGATCTTCATCACCTAAAATGTCTGATAATATTACATATTTATCATTCTCTTTAATTAAACCCATTGCAATACCTGCCACTGGTCTCTCTAAAGGTACTCCTGCGTCCATTAAAGACATAGAGGTACCACAAACAGTTGCCATTGAGCTAGAACCATTAGATTCTGTAATCTCAGATACAACTCTGTAAGTATAAGGAAATTTTTCTTTAGAAGGTAACATTGGGTGAATCGCCCTCCATGCTAATTTTCCATGTCCAATTTCTCTTCTACTAGTTGATCCGATTCTACCTACCTCACCAACAGAGTAAGGTGGAAAATTGTAATGTAACATAAAATTCTCTGTGTATTCACCATCAATTGCATCAATTCTTTGCTCATCTTGTCCAGTTCCTAAAGTTGAAACTACAAGAGCTTGTGTTTCTCCTCTTGTAAATAATGCAGAACCGTGAGTTCTTTCTAAAACTCCAGTTTCGCACACAATTGGACGAACTGTTTTCGTATCCCTTCCGTCAATTCTATTACCAGTATTAATTAATTCTCCTCTAACTATATCTTTTTCAACATTTTTTATTGCATCTGAAACTAATACTGGTGAAAGTGTTTCACTTATAAATTTTTCAGAAATTTCGTTTCTTAATGAAGATAATTTTTCTGATCTCTTTTGTTTTTCAGTTATTTTATATGCATCTAAAAACTCTTTGCCAAAGTCTTTGTCAATTTTAAATGGTAGACTTTTAATTTCTTCATCTTTTTCTTTAAGATCCCAAGGTTCTTTCGCAGCTTTTTTAGCTAAGGAGATTATTGCTTCAATCACTGTTTTATAACTTTCTTGACCAAGAACTACTGCATCTAGCATTTGTTTCTCTGAAAGCTCGTGAGCTTCAGACTCGATCATTAGTACACCTTCCTTAGTCCCTGCCAATACTAGTTCTAGTTTAGAATTTGATAATTGACTCTTACTTGGGTTAACAACAAATTCATCATCTATAAAACCGATCTTAATTGCTCCAAGAGGGCCTAAAAATGGCAAGCCAGATAGAGTTAATGCTGCACTTGCTGCTATCATCGCTACAACATCTGAGTCATTTTCCTGATCATGTGACATTACAGTACAAGTAACTTGGGTCTCATTTTTAAAATCTTTATGAAATAGAGGTCTAACTGGCCTATCAATTAATCGAGAAACTAATGTTTCTTTTTCAGTTGGTCTAGCCTCTCTTTTAAAAAAACCACCAGGTATTTTTCCTACAGAATAATATTTTTCTTGGTAATTAACTGTTAAGGGGAAAAAATCCATATCTGGATTTGCTTCTTTTGCAGCTACTACATTACACATAACTGTCGTACCGCCATAAGTAGCTATAACTGTAGAGTCAGCTTGTCTTGCTATTTTTCCTGTTTCTAATTTAAGTTTTCTTCCTGCCCATTCAATTTCTATATTTTTCACGTCAAACATAATTTTTATTTATCCTCTTTTTTTAACCTCTAATATTTAATTTTTTTATTAAATCTGAATATTCAGATTTATTTTTTTTAGATAAGTAGTTTAGTAATTTTTTTCTTTTATTAACTAAGGATACTAATCCTCTTTTTGAATGATTATCTTTATTATGAGTCTTAAAATGTTCAGTTAAATTTTTTATTCTTTCTGTTAAAACTGCTATCTGAACACTTGCTGATCCAGTATCTTTTTCATTTTTAGAAAATTCATTGATAAGATTTTTTTTATTTTCTTTAGTTATCGACATCAGTTCTCCTATATTAATATTTTATTTGGTTTAAACAAATTACCATCTAATTTGCCTATTGAGACAATGTCCCCATTCTTAAACAAAAAAATATTTTTTTTATCTAAGTTCATTGACGAAAAATTTATAATTTGTTTTTCATCAATTTTAATAGATCTCCCGAAAGATAAGTTTTCAATATCTAATTTTTCTTCAATTTCATAAGCCAAGATGTCGTCCAGCATAGAAATTGTAGTAGAGATACAATTAATTTCTCCGTGCATTTGTCCTATTTTTAGTAGATCGTCCAGTAAAATCGAGTTTTTTTCAATGAATTTTCCTACTTTTGATCTTTTCAATGAAGAAATGTGGCCATATGTTTTAAGATCTATAGCTAAATCACGAGCTAGACTTCTGACATAAAAGCCCTGCCCGCATAAAATTTTAAATGATGTTTTTTTTATACTATGGTCAGTAATATACAAATCTTGGATAAAAACTTTTTTTGGTTGAATCGTAAATTCTTTATGTTCTCTAAATAATTTGTAAGCTCTTTTACCATTAATTTTAACTGCCGAAACTTTTGGAGGTATCTGATTTATATAACCAATATAATTAATAATTTTTTTTTCTATTTCTTTTCTTTTGGGAATGTAATTAGATTCAAATAAAATTTTACCATCAGCATCATCTGTTGTTGTTTGAGTTCCCCAAGTTACTGTAAATTCATATTCTTTATTTATTTTACTAATATATGGAATTAGTTTTGTTGCTTTTCCTATAGCAATTGGTAACACACCTTCTGCCATAGGGTCTAAAGTTCCCGCGTGACCAATTTTATTAATTGAAAATTTTTTTTTAATAATATTAATGGCTTTAAAAGATGTAATATTTTTGGGTTTATATAAATTTATCCAACCTTGTTTTGAAATCATTTCTTAATATCTCTAAGGACATTTTTGTTTAATAATAGATTTTCAATTTTTTCTGCCTCATCAAAAGTGTCATCTAAATAAAAAGAGAGTCTTGGAGTGAATTTTGAATTAATTTTTGCTTTTGCAAGAAACTTCTGAAAAATATATTTCCTATCTTGCAAAATATCTAAAATTTCTGATTTGTCTTTACCACCAAGAGGCATAAAATATACGTTTGCAATTTTTAAATCCTTAGACATTCTAACTAACGATATAGTAATAGATGCAGAATTAATATTTTCGTCAAAAAAATCTTCTTTTAGCAAACAATCACTTAATAATGATCTTATCAACTCACCAAATCTAATTTGCCTCTGCGTATCCATTGTAAAAAAACATTATAACTTTCTACTTGTAGTAACTTCTTCAAATGTTTCAATAATATCACCTACTTTTATGTCACTGTAATTATCTAGCATTACACCACATTCAAAACCTGACTTAACCTCAGATACTTCTTCCTTAAATCTTTTTAGACTACTAATTTGTCCTTTATGAATTACAATATTATCTCTTAAAATTCTAATCTGTGATTTTCTAGAAATAAAACCATCTTTAACCATGCAGCCTGCAATATTTCCAACTTTTGAAATATTGAAAACTTCTCTAATCTCAACATTCCCTGTAATGTTTTCAGAAATATCAGGTTTTAATAGACCAGTTAAAAGATTTTTAACATCATCAATGAGTTCGTAAATAATTGAATAATATTTAATATCTACACCATCTCTTTTTGCTATGTCTCTTGCATGAGGTAATGCTCTAACGTTGAAACCAACTATAAAGCCTTTTCCAGAACCAGCTAAAGTAACATCACTTTCAGTAATTGCACCTACACCTTTATAAATAACATTTACTTTTACTTCATCAGTTGAGAGTTTGGTTATTGAATTTTCAATTGCCTCAGCCGAGCCTTGTACATCAGTTTTAATTACGACTGGAAGACTTGTTGCTTCTCCTTTATTAATTTGAGCAAACATTTCTTCAACATTAGATTTTACAACTGTGTTTTTTTGAATTTGTAGTTTACTTGATCTAAATTCTGCAATTTTACGAGCTATACCCTCATTTTCAACAACAATAAAATCATCACCGGCTAATGGATTAGAATCAAAGCCTAGAACTTCGACTGGTACTGATGGTTCAGCTTGTTTTATATTTTTACCTTTGTCATCAATTAAAGCTTTAACTTTTCCCCATTCAGAGCCTGACACAAAAATATCACTTACTTTTAATGTTCCTTTTTGCACAAGTACTGTTGCAACTGATCCTCTGCCTTTTTCAAGTTTTGATTCAATTACTGATCCTCGAGCCTTCCTTTCTGGATTAGCTTTGAGATTTAGAAGGTCTGCTTGTAAATGTATTGCTTCTTCTAATTTATCTAAATTTGTTCCTTTAATCGCTGATACTTCTATATCTAATACTTCTCCACTTAATTTTTCAACAATCACTTCATGACTAAGCAATTCATTTCTAACTTTATCAGGATCAGCACCTGGAAGATCAATTTTGTTTATTGCAACTATTATTGGCACTTCTGCAGATTTGGCGTGAGCAATCGACTCAATGGTCTGAGGTTTAATTCCATCATCTGCAGCTACAACAAGTATTATTATATCAGTAGTTTTTGAACCTCTTGATCTCATATTTGAAAAAGCAGCATGACCTGGTGTATCAATAAATGTAATTTTTTTATTATTATTATTTATTTGATAAGCACCAATATGCTGTGTAATACCTCCTGCCTCACCAGAAACTACGTTACTTTTTCTAAACGCATCAAGTAAGGAAGTTTTTCCATGATCAACATGTCCCATTATTGTTACTACTGGAGCTCTTTTAATCAGACTATCTTCATGATCTTCAAAATCTTTAATATCATTTAAAACATCTTCATCTTTAACTACAGTTACTCTATGACCTAATTCTTCTGCAACTAGTTGAGCCGTATCAGACTCTAAAGATTGAGTAGCATTTGCCATCACACCCATTTTCATTAGAACCTTAACTACGTCGGCAGTTTTTTCTGCCATTCTGTTTGCTAAATCTTGGACGGTAATAAAATCAGGAATAGAAATTTCTCTAGAAATTTTACTCTCATCTTCATCACTTGCTGATTTTAATCTTTCTTTTTCTCTAGCTCTTTTTATTTTTGCTAGACTTGGAAATTTATCAAATTCTTGCTCTTCTTGTTCTAATATTTTTTTTGCATCTAATTTGCTAAAATCATCTTCAAGCGGTCTGAGTGTTGATTTTTTTTGTTGAGTTTTTTTATCTACATTTTTTTTATTTTTATTTTCAAAATTTCTATTTTTATTTAGGGTAGTAAAATTTGGTTGTGGTGAAGAATTAATTCCTGGTCTAGGAGTTCTTAAGCTGGATGATCCTCTAAAATTCGATTGGGTGGTAGATGAGCTTTTCTGCTGATTATTTTTATTTTTAAAAACAATTTGAATTGTTTTTTTGTTCCCACTATTTCTAGCTTTATCACCTGCTGGACCAAGATTTTTTCTTATTTGTAATCTACCTGATGAGGATAGTTTGAGTGGCTTTTTTTTATTACCTTTATCTTTATCCAATTTTAATCCTTATTCTGTTCTTCAGACCAGAAACCTCTTGCTTCCATTATCATATTATTAGCTATTTCCTCATCAAGGTCTAATTCTTTTAAAATACCTTCTTCTTTATCTATAAGTTCAAATGTAGCTAAATCAGCAAAATCACTAACATTTAGAATACTTGATTTTGCAAGTATTGCGAGAATACTATTATTCATACCTTTCAAATTTTTAAGTTTTTCATCTTTAATATTTTCTTCTATAAGTTTTTTATCAGACTCCTCTTTATCTTTTATAAAACTTTTTGACCTTTGAATTATTTCTTGTGCTAAGGTTGAATCAAAACCCTCTATTTTTTCTAAGTTTTCTAAAGTTTCAGAAGCTATAGATTCAACAGTTGTATAACCATCTGTAACAAGTAACTGTGCTATAACATCTTCAACATCGAGAGTTTCTGCTAACAAAATACTTTTTTCTTTAAATTCTTGCTGTCTTCTCTCTGATTCTTCATCTTCAGTTAAGATATCTATTTCTAAGCTAGTTAAGTTAGAAGCAAGTTTTACATTTTGTCCTTTTCTTCCAATTGCCAAACTTAATTGATCATCGGGTATTACAACCTCAACTTTATTTTTTTCTTCGTAAAGAAATATTTTACTTACCTCTGCCGGAGCAAGTGCATTTGCCAAGAAAGTAGCTTGATTATCAGACCATGTAACAATATCTATTTTTTCTCCTTGTAGTTCATTTACAACAGCTTGTACTCTTGAACCTCTCATCCCAACACAAGCTCCTACTGGATCTATTGTTGAATCTTCAGTAAAAACACTAATCTTAGCTCTTGAACCAGGATCTCTCGCAACACTTTTTACAGTAATAACTCCTTCGTATATCTCAGGTACCTCTTGAAAAAATAGTTTAGATAAAAATTGAGGATGAGTTCTTGATAAAAAAACTTGATAACCTTTAACATCATTTTTTACTTCATATATGTATGCTCTTACTCTGTCTCCATTCTTAAATGTTTCCCTTGGAATAAGTTCTTCTCTTTTTATGATTGCTTCACTCTTACCTAAATCTATAATTAGATTTCCAAATTCAGTTCTTTTCACTATACCAATAGCTATTTCACCAACTTTATCTTTATATTCTTCATATTGATTAGATTTGTCAGCCTCTCTTACTTTTTGAATAATGACACCTTTTGCATTTTGTGCAGCAACTCTACCTAATTCTATAGGTGGTAGTTCTTTAATTAAGAATTCTCCTAAATTTATATCTGGATTTATTTTTTTTGCGTCTTCTAAAAGAATTTGTCTAGATTGAATTTCTTCTTCAATATTTTCAACTACTTCAAGGTATGAATTTAGCTTAATATCACCAGTAGCTCTATCTATAGAAATTCTTATATCAATTTCTTGTCCGTATTTAACTCTAGCAGCTTTTTCTAATGCTAGTTCCATTGCTGAAAAGACTGAGTCTTGATCAATGTTTTTTTCTTGCGCTACATTAGATGCAACTTGAAGCATTTCTTCCCTAATTACATTGTATTTTTTTTTTGCCATAATTATAAAAAAAAGGTGGGATATCCCACCTTAATAATACTGCGTATATTAATATTTTACAAAATTTCAAGCTTATAATTTTCTCAAAATGAATAAAGATGGTTTTCTTTGAGAATTAATTGCTTTTTTATAATATTTTGTCTCAATATCGAAATAATCTTTTATAAGTAAATTCATTTCAGATTGATTTACCCAGAGAAAATAGTCTTTGGATTTATAAATTGAATCTAAAATAAATCTTACATAAATTACTGAATCTGTAGCTATATGTATTTCACTATTCTCTTTTAGATTTTTATAAAGTTTTATCAAAAAATTACTAGTAACTAATCTTCGCTTTGCATGTCTATTTTTTGGCCACGGATCAGGGAAAAATATCCATACGAGATCAAAACATTCTCTATCTGTGCCTTGTAAAACATCATAAACGTTTCCATTATATAATCTAATATTTTTTATTTTATTCTTTTCAATATTTTTAAGTAAAGCTATATTTCCATCAATGTATTTTTCACAAGATATTACCACTTTATCTATAAACTTATTTGCAAGAAATATACTAGTTTCACCATAGCCAGTTCCAATATCTAAAATATAATTTATTTTCTCATCACAATTTTGAAACTGATATTCGCTAAGTGTTTGATGATATTTTTTTAAATCAATTTTTTTCTTGCTTCTTCCTCTTGTTCTTCCAAATAAACGATTGCTATAATTTTTATTAAGCATTTTTTTTAAAATAATAGAAAATACTTAATATAAAAATAATAAAGAAATATATTTTAAATATTAAATGAAAATTAACAAAATTATGATTTTCTTTAAATAATAGTTTGTGTTTAAATTTCTCAGTTTTGTTAAATTGGGTTTTATTTAGTACAACACCATTATTGTCTATCACTGCAGATATTCCATTATTTGAAACACGAATAATTGGTTTATTAAACTCTGCGGCTCTGATTTTAGTAAGATAGAAATGTTGATAAGGACCGAGATAATCACCAAACCAAAAATCATTAGTAATATTGACAATGAAATTACCTTTGTAATTGAATTTATTTATAAGTTTCCAGTAAAAAACAATTTCATAACAAATTATAGGAATAAAATTTACATTGTTAGATAAATTAATTATTCTTTTGACATTACCCTTTGAATAATTATTTGGACCAACAATACTTTCTAAAAAAGTCAGTGTATCTCTTAGTGGAAGAAATTCTCCAAAAGGAACAAGTATTTTTTTATCAAAATAAGTTACATTTAATGAACTAATATTTATCAAGCTATTATAGTATTGATTATTTTCGTATCTTGTAGCTCCAATAATTAATGTTTGATTTTCTTTTAAAAAATCTTGTATTTTTTTTAATTCAAGATCATCTAAAAGGTAAGGATAATTATTTTCTCCAAAGATTAACAAATCTGCATTACTTTCATCAATATGTTTAATTATTCTTTGAAGTTTTTTTTCAGCTGTTAAAAATTTATCATTATTTTTAAAATTTAATTGAAAAATTTCCAAATTAATTTTTTTAATATTTAAATTATTTTTTTCCAAATTAAAATTTGAGATCAATAAAAAAATTATTGGCAAAATAATAAATGCCGAAAAATATCTCAATTCTTTTTTAAAGTTTTTTTTAGTTAAAAAAATAAAAGGTATACACAATATCTGAATAACTAAGTAACTTGAAAAAAATGTTCCAAAAAATTTTATTGGAAGTAATAAATATTCATCACTAGAAAGTAATAATGAAAATGTAAACCAAGGAAATCCATAAAAAAATATTGATATTACATATTCACATGATGTGAACATAAATGGAATAAGAAAAATTATTGGAATATTTTTTCCCAATTTAAAAATTATTGTAAAGATTAATCCTAAAATTATAGATAGCAATATTATTAATAACAAAAAAACTAAAAAGAAATTTTTAGTTTCTTCAAAAACAAAAAAAGGGTTTTTAACCCAAAATAAAAAACTAATAAAAAAACCAAACCCAAAAATTGTAAATTTTTTAAAAATATTTAAAGTACTATAATCTTCTTTATTTAAATCTAGTAACAAACACAGACATGGAAAAATAATAAAACCTAGTGGTAGAAAGAAATATGGAGGAAATAGAAGTGAGGTTAAAAGTCCTAGGATTAAATAAATTAAAATACTCAATTATTTTTATTTACTTCAACTATTTCAATTTTTCTATTGTTTGATTTAATAATCTTGATCCTTAGATCATCATTAAAATTTATTACCTCATTATTTTTTGGTATTCTATTTATTTTTTCATATACTAGACCACCTACAGAAGATGTTTCATCCTCTTCATTTCTTGGAATATTAATTGCAAAAAATTGTTCTAAATCTTCCACTCTATAACTAGCATCTACAGTTATTGAATTATCTGATTTTTTATAAACTAATTCTTCATCATCTTCAGCATCATGCTCATCTTCTATCTCGCCAACAATTTCTTCAACTAAGTCTTCAATCGTAACCAATCCATCCACACCTCCTACACCATCCACAACAAGACCTATATGGATTCTAGATGACCTCATAGTTTTTAGTAAATCTAAAATGGGTGATTTTGGAGCAACATATAATACGTCTCTTAATATTTCACTCATCTGAAATGTATCCTGTGATGACTTAATAAAATCTTTAATGTGAAAGAAACCGATTACATTATCAATATTTTTTTTAAATACCGGAATTCTAGAATGCCCCTCTTCTTTGATCACTTCTAAAATTTCATTATAAGATCTATCATGATCTAAAGCTACAATTTCACTCCTAGGTATCATTAGATCTTCAACACTTTTATCATTCAAATTTACAATATTCTTAATTAGATTTTTTTCATTATTATCATTAAGATCTTCAATATTGTTGTTATCTTCATCATTAGCTATAAAATTTAAGATGTCTTCTTTTGTTGAATTATTAGATAATAATTTTTTAATTATCCAGTTTTTCCAGCTTGATGATTTATCAGAATTATTTGTATTCATTAAATTGTATAGGGATCTGTAATACCAAATGATCCTAAAATTTTTATCTCCTCTTTTTTCATTTTTTTAAAATCTAAATTTTTTTTATGATTATATCCGTTAATATGCAAAAAACTATGTATTAATAAATGGTTAAAATGATCATATATGCTAGTCTTATTTTTGTGTATAAATTTTTCAATAGTATCTATAGAAAAAAAAATATCACAATATAAAATTTTTCCAACATTTTTATTTGAATTCTTTGTAATAAAAGTAAGAACATCTGTGTCTGACTGTTTATTTTTATAGATTTTATTTAGTTTTATCATTCGTGACTTATTTGTTAAAATTATGTTTAATTCGTATTTTTGATCATTATTAAAATAAGATCTCATCTTATTTAAAGTCTTTTTTGTAATAGTTTTAATTTTAGGTATTCGCCTTGGCCATTTTTTTGATTCAGAAAAAAAATCAACTTTTATGTTTTTCATATGCATTAATAATTTTTTTGACTAAATCATGTCGTACGACGTCCTTTTCCGATAACTCAATAAAACCTATATCATTAACTTTGTGTAATTTTTTTAATGCATCTTTAAGTCCAGAGTCTTTTTCACTTACTAGATCAATTTGTGTAATGTCTCCTACAACAACCATTTGACTATTTTTACCAAGTCTTGTTAAAAACATTTTCATTTGAGTTTTTGTTGTATTTTGAGCTTCATCTAAAATTATAAAGCAATCTTCAAGTGTTCTTCCTCGCATAAATGCAATTGGTGCTATTTCAATTATATTGTTAAGCAGTTTTTTTTCTACTTGTTCATAGGGTAACATTGAATATAGAGCATCATAAATAGGCCTTAAAAAAGGATCTACTTTTTCTTTTAAATCTCCTGGAAGAAAACCCAGTTTTTCACCAGCTTCAACAGCTGGTCTCGATAAAATAATTTTATTTACTTTGCCATCTTGAAGAGCTGATACTGCCTTAGCAACAGCTAGATAAGTTTTTCCCGTTCCAGCAGGACCAATAGCAAATGTAATATTTTTACTATTTAGTGATTGAAGATATTTATTTTGTATTTCAGTTCTTGGTATAATTTTTCTTTTTTTAGTTTGAATAAATAAATCCATCTGTTTGTCAGTCTTTATATTCATAGATATTAAACTTTTATTATCTCTAATTCTATCCTCATCTATTTCAGCACCATTTTGTGCTTCTTTAAATAAATTAAGAATAGTTTTTTTAGTTTCAAATATCGATTTTTTATTACCTGATATTTTGATTTTATTACCACGATACTGTATTTTGACTTGATTAATTTGTTCTATGAGAGATAAGTTTCTATCATTAACTCCAAATAAATTACTTAAAATTGTATTATCGTCTAATTCCAATTCTAAATTTTCAATTTTATTTATTATATCTGACATTCTAGAGCAAAATTAGTTGAGTTTATAATTTTCACATTCATAATTTGATTTAGTAAATTTTTTTTCGAATTAATAAATGTACTCTGATTATAGATTGTGCGACCAATAAATTGGTCTTTGTGCCTGCCGATCTTTTCAAATAATACTTCCATACCTTTATTAACAAATGATTTATTAAAATTTATTTGTTGTTGTGTAAGTAAAGATTGCAGTGCACTTAAGCGGGCTTTTTTATCTGATATACTTATATTATCTTTATTTTGAGCTGGCGTTCCCGGTCTTGGGCTATAAATAAATGAATAAGCAATAACAAAATTCACTGTTTCGATAAATTTCATTGTATCTTCAAAATCTTTGTCTGTTTCTTCTGGAAACCCAACAATAAAATCTGATGAAAGAGCAATATCAGGGCGAACATTTCTTATTTTTTCTACAATTTTTAAATAATCATCAACTGTATGTTTTCTATTCATTTTTTTTAAAATTTTATCTGAGCCAGATTGAATTGGTAGATGAAGGAATGGCATTAGTTTTGAATTATCAGCATGGGCATTAATAAGAGAATCTTTCATATCTATAGGATGGGATGTCATATATCTAATCCTCTTAATTTCTTCAATTTCACTTATCTTGTTAATCAAATAGGCTAGATCTTTTGATTTTCCATCTGAAGCTAGACCGTGATAAGCATTAACATTTTGACCTAGCAAAATTATTTCTTTAATTCCGTTTGAAACATATTTTTTTGTCTCTTCCACTATATCATTAACTGGTCTGGAAAATTCAGGACCTCTAGTATACGGAACTACACAGAAAGAACAAAATTTATCACATCCTTCTTGAATAGATAAAAATTCAGATGATGAATTAGAAGAATTGAAAATCAAATTTTTAAATTTTTCATTTTGTAAAAACTCACTATTTTCAATTTCATTTACTTTATCAATCATATCAGGCAATTTGTGATAAGACTGTGGTCCTACAACATAATCAACTGATGGTGATCTTTTTTTTATTTCTAGACCTTCGGCCTGAGCAACACAGCCAGCAACCACTAATTTCATGTTTTGTTTTTTATCTTTAATTTTTTTCACTCTACCAATATCAGAGTAAACTTTCTCAACTGCCTTTTCTCTAATATGACATGTGTTCAAAACAATTAAATCTGCCTTTGAAATATCGTCAGTTAATTTATATCCTTTATTTGAAAACAAATCTTTAATACGATTACTATCGTATATATTCATCTGACAACCATATGATTTTATATAAATATATTTATCTCTCATGATTTATTTTTTTTATTAAACATTTGGCATGAATATTTTTATCATTATATTTATAATAATTATGTCTAAAATTTAAAAAAACAAAATTGTTTTTTTTATAAAAACTTATTGCATCTACATTATTTTCAGCAACTTCAATGAAAATATTTGAAAATTTAATTGTGTTTGTTTCAACATAATTCAATAACTTTGTAGCAATTTTTTTTCTTCTTAGGTCTTTTGATATAAATAAAATGTGTAATTCTAAGTCATAATCTTGGTAATTTTTAATTTTATCACCAATTAAAAGTCCTACTAAGTTGTTAGCCTTATAATAACCAAGAGAGTAATTATTAACTTTACTGAATTGGCTTTCAATATTTTTGATATTCCATCCTATCCTTTTGAAATAGTTAAATTCATCACTATTATCATCTATAAAATTAGTAATTAATAATAGTTGATCTTTATTTATTAAGCGAATTCTATTCAATTTAGTAGTTGATTATTTGATATATAAATTGGTTTAATAATAATATTATTTTTAAAGGGTAAATTTTTATAATTATTGAAAAATTCTTCAAAAAAAGAGAACTTCATTTGTTCTAATTTATTGTTTTCATTAATTTTACTTTTATTAAAAAGAATTAAATCGATATTTTTTGGAATTGAATATTTATTATTTTCAATTTTATAGTATTTCATTTTGTTATCTTTAATTTTATAACATAAAAATTCCTGATTGTTAGATGAGGTTACAAAGACTCCCAAGTTTTTTTTGGAATGTTTTAATGAGTTAAAGTTTATGATATCTTCAATAGATAATGGGTAATAGGGAATTTTACGGGAAATCACTAGACCAGATATAAATGCCGAACCAACTCTTAAACTCGTATACGATCCAGGACCAATTGTTGTAGAAATTCTTTTGAGATTTTTTGTTAAATTTAAATGCTTATCTACTTCAATATAGGATTGTATTATATTGTCACTCAACTTGTCTGTCTCAGATTGAGTAATTTTCTGTCGTAATATTATTTTGTTGTCATCAATTACGCAAAACTCTGGTATTGATGATATAATATCTAAAAATAACAACATATGAAATTACATAATTACATTCTATTACTATTTTTAAAAAGTATTTCTTTAACTTTTTTTTTAGTAAATGGAACTTTCGCAAATGAAATTAAAAATTCAGCTACTGTATTTATGTATCATAAATTTGGAGTTTCAAAATATCCTTCAACAAGTGTTACTATTGATCAACTTAACAGTCACATTGAAGAGCTAACTAAAGAAAAATATACGATAAAATCATTAGATTTTATTATTGATACAATTATTAATGATGGCGATCTTCCAGAAAATACTATTGGTATAAGTGTAGATGATGCAGATAAATCTTTTTTAGAGGTTGGGTGGCCTTTATTTAAAAAAAATAATATTCCTGTTACCTTATTTGTAACAACGGGAACAATTTCAAATAATAAAAAATATATTAGTTGGGATCAAATAAGAAAACTCAAAGAAGAGGGTGTGGTAATCGGTGCACACTCTCATACACATGCTCACATGCCAGATATCAGTATTGAAGAAGTAAGAAATGAAATAGAGACATCTAATAAAATTTTTTTAAAAGAACTTGGAGAAATACCAACTTTATTTGCATTTCCATATGGTGAGACAACAGATGAAATAATCGAACTAGTAAAAGAATTTAAATTTAAAGTTGCTTTTGGACAACATTCAGGAATAATTAATGAAACTTCTAACATGTACTATCTACCGAGATTTTCATTAAATGAAAGATATGGTGAAATAGATAGAGTAAAGTTTGCTGCTTCGTCTAAAGGATTAGGAGTTTATGACTTCATACCTCAAAACCCAACTATTAAACAAAACCCACCATTTATAGGTTTCTCTCTTCTTGATGATAAGAAAGCCCAATCTCTAGATTGTTTTATATTTGATAGCAAAGGGCAAGTTGATAGAGAAATTTATAAATTTAATGAAAGAATTGAAATAAGGCTTTCAAGAGAATTGTCACCTGGAAGATCTAGAATGAATTGTACTGTTAAAGATAGTGAAGGAAATTGGAGATGGTTTGGTCACCAATTTTATTTTTAATTAATAAGAAATAGTTTTTTGATCAAAGATAATAAAGTTATTTGTTTTAATAACCTGTCTTATTGTATTAATATAATTTTTGTCTTCTGCATAAGTACTTAGTTTATTAACTAGTAAGTTAACGTTTGAAAAATTATTTCGCTCTCTCATTATATTTCGGATATCACGAAAATCTTCATAGGCATTATGAGAGTTAATATTATTGAAATATGATTCAACACTGTTACTATAAGAACTAAATGCTTTAATTAAATGTGTATCACCATTTTCTCTTTCAAGTGGAATAACACCTTTGGAATTATCATATGTATACTCACCAAAAAGTGCATTATATTCTTTTGCAAATCTAGATTTACCCCAACCACTTTCGATTGCTGCTTGGGCTAATGCTATTGAATTTGGTATTATATCAACATTTGAAAGAATCTCATCAACCAGGTCTAATTTATGTTTGTTATTATGTTTAATGTTATATTTTTTAGCAATTTCATTAAGTTTTCTTATTTCATTATTGTTCAGAGTTCTAAAGGTTTCTAACTTACCCTTAAGTTCACTAACGAAGCTTCTAATCATCAAAATATTTTGATTTTCATTAATAATTATTGGTAAAACTTTTTTTACAAATTCTTTTTTATTTGAATCAAGGTAATCAAAATCTTTATCTGATAATGTTACCTGCATACTAGGATTAATTTGCTCTTTAATCTTTGACGTGATTATAGGATTAATAGGCTTTATTCTTACTTTAACAATTAATTTTTCATTCACTATTTCTGTAATAGGCGGACCTTTAAGGGTAATTTCTTTTTCGGATGGTGTAATTTCTTTTTCAGAATATAAATTGTTTATTTGATTTGCAGTTTGTATGTTATTCTTAGTTTCGATAGCGTTATTTTCAACAAACCCAACAAAGCCGTTACTTATAAATATTAATCCGAGTAGTAATAAAGGGAAGCAAAAAAAATTATACAGTCTATCCATCGATAGGCCTTACTTCTTGTACTTCTGGAACATAGTGTTTTAGCATATTTTCAATACCCATTTTTAACGTAGCAGTTGAGCTTGGACATCCGGAACATGCTCCTTGCATATGTAGATATACGACACCATCCTTAAAACTATCGTAAATGATATCACCACCATCCATAGCAACAGCTGGTCTTACTCGTGTATCCAGTAATTCTTTAATTTGTTTTACAATATCAGTATCGTTTTCATCAATTTCAAGGGATTTATCTTCTGCCTTTTTACTTTTATTTATTGTTGTATCTCCAGAATTATAATGATCCATTATTGAACCTAAGATCAAGGGTTTCATCACTTGCCAATCTAAAGATTGGTTTTTAGTAATAGTAATAAAATCACTTCCAAAAAACACTCCTTCAACTCCATCGACATCAAATAAGCGTTTTGCAAATGGTGAGTCAGCAGCTTCACCAACATTTTGGAAAAAAGCAGTTCCATCATCCATTACAACCTTTCCTGGAAGAAATTTTAATGTTTGTGGATTGGGAGTTTGTTCAGTTTGTATAAACATATGAACTATATATAGTTATTAATATGTCTTTAGTATGAATTTTCTAAAAAAAAATTTAAAATTTGGGGAATTTTTTAGGATAAAAAACCAATAATTTCTTTAGTTTTTTGCAAAACAGGTTCTGCTACTGCTATAGCGTTCTCTTTTCCCTGATTTAAAATAGAATCGATGTAAGAAACATCACTCATAAGTTTATTCATTTCACTGGTAATTGGTTCTAATTTAGATACGGATAAATCTGCTAAATCTTTTTTAAAGATGGAGAATTCTTTACCTGCATAATCTTTAATAACACTTTCAATTGATGTATCTTGCAAAGAAGCAAATATCGAGATTAGGTTTTCTGCCTCCGGTCTCTTTTCTAAACTAGTTTTATCTTGCGGTAATGGTTCAGGGTCTGTTTTTGCCTTTTTAATTTTTTGTGTAATATTTTCTGCTGTATCAGTTAACATTATTCTCGAATAATCAGAAGGATCTGATTTACTCATTTTTTTTGAACCATCGCGGAGACTCATCACTCTTGTGGCTTCTCCTAAAATTAATGGTTCAGGAATTGGAAAAAAATCTGTCTTAAAATCATTATTGAATTTTTGTGCAATATCTCTTGTTAATTCCAAATGTTGTTTTTGATCATCGCCTACTGGGACGTGCGTTGCTAAATAAATTAATATATCTGCTGCCATTAATGTTGGGTAAGAAAATAAACCAACAGAAACGTTCTCACTATTTTTACCAGCTTTATCTTTAAATTGTGTCATCCGGTTTAACCATCCCATTCGGGCAACACAATTGAACAGCCATCCAAGCTGTGCATGTTGAGGAACTTGTGATTGAACAAAAATATTATTTTTTTTTGGATCAATGCCAGAGGCGATAAAAGCTGCAGTTACTTCTCGTGTTTTATTTGCTAACACTTTTGGATCTTGCCAAACGGTAATGGCATGCAAATCGACTACACAAAAAAAACATTCGTATTCTTTTTGAAGAGAAACAAAATTTTTTATCGCACCAAGATAATTTCCTAAATGCAAATCACCAGATGGTTGCACACCAGATAGAATTCTTTTTGTTGGTTTTTCCATTTTATTTTTTTAAATATTCTCTTAACTGATTTACCGAAAGGACTTTTAACATAATTACTAATCCAAAATAAATAATTATAGCTAAAAAGATTATCAGAAGTAAAAGTGTTGAATTTAATAACTCTGAATTACCACTAATATTTGTAAAGAATAGTCCATTTAATACGTATATTCCTACAAATAATAGGGATGAACTTAGTAAAATTTTAATAGAATTCCTTACTAATAGATCATCAAATTTCATATGATTCCTAATAGCTAAAAAGAAGTACAGTAATAATGCATTTACCCATGCACTAATTGCTGTTGCAACAGCAATTCCCATTTCTCTCATTGATCCAATTAAAAGTAGCGATAACACAACATTAGTAATCACACTGACAATAGATATGTATAGTGGTGTTTTAGTATCTTCTCTTGCAAAGATACAGGAAACTAAAACTTTAATTATAATGTATGCAGGTAGACCTAAAGCAAAGTAACTTAGCACTTTGGCAGTATAAAAAGTATCTTCTTTTACAAATGCGCCTCGTTCAAATAAAATATGGATAATAGGTTCAGCTAAAATAAATAATCCTATGGCTGATGGTAAAGAAATTAATAAGGAAAATTCAATAGATCTATTTTGAATATTATTTGTTGTTTCTTGATCTGATTGTTTTATAGCTTTTGATAAACTTGGTAAAAGAACAATACCAAGTGCTATTCCAAATATCGCAAGTGGCAATTGGTTAAGACGATCCGCGTAATAAATATGACTGATTGCACCAACAGGTAAAAAAGAAGCAATGATAGTTCCAATGACAATATTTAATTGAATAACACCTGAGCCAACAACACCTGGTAAAAATAATTTGAAAAACTTTTTTAATTTTTCATTTAAAACTGGAAGGATAATACGTGGTCGGTAAAAATTTAAAACTGCTCTGTATAAATATAAAAATTGTAAAACTCCTCCTATTAATACACCATACGATAATGCGTGACCTGCAGTAGTTACAAAAGGTGTTAAAAAAAATAATGACAAAATAAAACTTATATTCAAAATCGCAGGAGCAAATGCACCAGCAGCAAAACGTTCATGAACATTATTAATTGAAGCAAAGTGAGCAGCTAAGGAAATAAAAATAATATAGGGAAAAATTATTTTTCCAAAATGCACAGCAAGTTCATAGGCTTCTTTATTATCAGTAAAACCTGGTGCTAAAACTTGAATGATATAAGGCATCCCAAAGAAAAAAAGGATCGTTAATACTACCGTAGCAAAAAGTAACATTGAGGTTGTGTTTTCAACAAAATCAGAAGCCTCGCGTTCATCTTTTGGATTGAGAACAACACCAGAGAAAACAGGGATTAATGCAGCACTGTATGCTCCTTCTGCTAGGACACGACGAAAAAAATTAGGAATACGAAATGCTACGAAGAATGCGTCAGCAATGACTGTCGATCCAAGATATCTTGCTATTAATATGTCACGAATAAAACCTAATACTCGACTTAAAAATGTATAGAAGCTGACAGTAAAGAATGATCTAAAAAGACTCTTCATATGGTGGTTTTATAGTTTGGGAAGTGATTTGTATAAGTGAAATTTATGGCTTAATTACGAGCCAAAACAATATCCTGCTGATCTCACGGTTCTTATAAAATCTTCTTTTACGTCATTATTAATAGCCTTTCGCAGTCTTCTTATATGAACATCAACTGTTCGAGGTTCTACATAAGCATCGTTTTTCCAAACATGATTTAGTAATTGTTCACGGCTAAAGACACGACCAATATTTTCCATGAAGAAAGCTAATAAATTAAATTCTGTTGGACCAAGATGAAGAGTTTCTCCATCTCGTGATGCTGAGTGAGATACAAGGTCAATTACTATTCCTTTATAAGTTAAAACTTCATCAACGAACATTGGTCTAATTCGTCGAAGAACAGCTTTTACTCTTGCCACTAATTCGTTAACCGAAAAAGGTTTTGTTATGTAATCATCTGCTCCAGTTTCTAAGCCGCGAAGTTTATCTTGTTCTTCACCTTTTGCTGTTAACATTATTATAGGAATATTCTTATGTTCTTTATGTTTTCTAATTCTTCTACAAAGTTCAATTCCTGATAACTCTGGTAACATCCAATCAAGAATAATTATGTCAGGTGGTTTATATAATATTTTTTCTAAAGCAGTTTCACCATCCGTTGCAGTATCTATTTTATATCCTTCTTTGTTAAAATTAAATTTTAAAAGATCTAATAATGCTTCTTCATCTTCAACGATAAGCATTTTAAGTTTCATGAATCTTTACTATTAAAATTTTGTTACAATAATATTACAATTTATTTCTTCTTTGGAAGAATTGCTTCCCAGGTTGGGTCTGGATTACTATCAAATAGGGGCTCACCAGAAACTGCGTAATAAATATCTTCTGCAATATTTTGAACATAGTCACCTATTCGCTCTAGGTCTTTAACCATATATAAAAGACTTGTACATGCTGTGATTCTTTTTGGTTCTTCCATCATGTAGGTTAATAGTTGTCTTAATATTCCAAGATATTCTTCATCAATTTGTCTATCCATTAACCAAACTTTTTTTGCGGCTTGATCTGAAAATTCTAAAAAAGCTTTTATTACTTCACTGATCATAATATTAACTTGTGCACCCATATTAATAATATCTCTCGAAGGTTTTTCTGGCAAAACTATTTCTGCTACTGCTACTCTTTTGGCAATATTTGTTGCATGATCTCCTATTCTTTCTAGATCTTTATTGATTTTAATTGCTGAAAAAATTGTTCGTAAGTCTGCAGCCATCGGTTGTCTTTTGCCAAGTATTTCAACTAAGCTTTGATCAAGAGTATTATATGCTTTATCAATTACATCATCGTTTTCTATAATTTTTTCGGCAAATTCTGTATCTTTATCCTTTAAACATTGAAGTGAGTCTTTTAGTTGATTTTCAACTAAACTGCCCATATCAACAATATTATTTTTAATGTCTCTAATTTCTTCATCATATGATTTTACAATATGTCCTTCTTGTTTCATTAACCAAATCTCCCTGTAATGTAATCCTGTGTTTTTGTATTATCAGGATTTGTAAAAATTTTGTTTGTCTCACCCGTTTCTATTAATTCTCCTAAATGGAAGAAACATGTTTTCTGCGAAACCCTGGCTGCCTGTTGCATAGAATGAGTTACTATAATAATTGTATAGTTTAATCTTAACTCATCAATTAATTCTTCTATAATAGCAGTTGCTATTGGATCTAAAGCAGAGCAAGGTTCATCCATTAGGATTATTTCAGGATTAACAGCAATTGCTCTTGCAATACATAATCGTTGTTGTTGACCGCCTGATAAACTTGTTCCAGGTTCATTTAATCGATCTTTTACTTCATCAAATAGACCTGCCTTTTTTAATGATGAATGTACAATTTCTTCTAATTCATTTTTTGAGTCAACTAAACCATGTATAGTTGGGCCATAAGCAACATTATCAAAAATAGATTTAGGAAAAGGATTTGGTTTTTGAAATACCATTCCAATTTTAGATCTTAGACTTACAACATCGGTTTTTTCACTAATAATTTCTTCGTTATCTACTTTTATTGATCCCGATACTTTACATATTTCAATTAAATCATTCATTCTGTTTATACATCTTAAGAAAGTTGATTTACCACATCCTGAAGGACCGATTAATGCCGTAACTTCTTTCTCCTTGATATCCATTGAGATTCCAAAAAGAGCTTGTTTGGATCCATAATATACATCTACACCATTTGCCAATATTTTAGAGTTACTCATGTTTTACCACTTCCTTTCAAATCTATTTCTTAAGAACACTGCAATGGCATTCATCATAAACAAAAATATTAAAATTACCATTATTGCTGCGGCTGATTTTTCTTGAAAACCTCTTTCTGCACTTTCCACCCAAAGATATATTTGAACAGGTAGTGCTGCTGAAGGTTCTGTTAAACCAGTTGGAATATTAGGAATAAATGCAATCATGCCAATCATTATTAGTGGTGCTGTTTCTCCTAATGCTTGTGCTAATCCAATAATAGTCCCTGTTAAAGTCCCTGGTAGTGCAAGGGGTACGACATGATGAAATACCGCTTGTGTTTTTGTTGCTCCAACTGCAAGTGCTCCTTCTTTAATTGAAGGAGGAACAGCTTTCAATGAAGCTCGACAGGCAATGATAATGGTTGGTAACGTCATTAAGGCTAATACGGACCCTCCAACTAACGGTGTACTCCTTGGAAGACCAAAAACATTAAGCAATACCCCCAACCCAAGTAGTCCAAAAACTATTGATGGGACTGCTGCTAGATTTGAAATATTTACTTCTATTAATTCAGTTATTCTATTTTTTGGAGCAAATTCCTCAAGATAAACAGACGCTCCTATAGCAATTGGAAAAGATAAAATAAAAACAGTAAAAAGAGTAAATAATGATCCCATAAATGAACCAGCTACACCAGCAATTTCAGGATGCCTTGAATCTGCTTTAGTAAAAAAGAAATTATTAAAAACTTGTTTAACTCTATTTTCTTCAACTAATTGATCAACATAACTTAATTGAATATCATTTAATTTTCTTCTATCTTCTGGCACATCCCTTCTTGAATTACCTTTTAATAGTTGATCCACATCACTATGGGCGGTTACCCAAATTTGTTGCTTAGTATTAATAACTTCAGGATTATCTAAGAAGTAGTCTTTAATTTCCTTATCTACATTTATAGAAAATAATTTTTTTACTAATTTAATATCTGATTTTGAGAGATCAGGGAAAAAATTTTCAATAGCCTGTTTTTTAACTCTAAAAAATTTTCCTTTTTCCATATCTTCATCTGAAGAGTCAGGTGTTAGTTTTAAAACCTTTTGATTATAATCAACTTCTAGGAGAACAATTGTTTTTTGAAAAGCAGTGTATCCTTTAGAAAATATTGTATACAAAAGAAAAACTAAAACTGCTAAAGATAAACACATAGCTGTAAAGCCGTAATACTTAAATCGCATATCTTCTAGGCTTCTCTTTTTTCTCAAAGAAACAATTTTTTCTTTAGCAATAGAATTATTCATAACGCTCCCTGTATCTCTTTACTATTTGTAGAGCTATAATGTTAAGAAATAATGTAATAACAAATAAAACTAATCCTAAAGCAAATGCTGATAATGTTCTTGGGTTATCAAATTCTTGATCACCTATTAAGGCCACAACAATTTGAACTGTAACTGTTGTTACGTTTTCAAAAGGATTGCCCGTAAGATTGGGGGCTGTGCCTGCTGCAACTACAACAATCATAGTCTCCCCTATCGCTCTGGATATTGCTAATAAAAATGCTCCTACAATTCCAGGTAAAGCTGCTGGTAAAATTACTTTTTTAATAGTTTCTGCTTTATTAGCGCCAATACCAAGAGATGCTTCCCTTAGACTTTGTGGGACAGAGTTTATTACATCATCAGATAAAGAAGAAATAAAAGGAATAATCATAACCCCCATTACCATGCCGGCTGCAAGAGCGCTTGTTGGTGAAGCATCAATTCCAATTGATTGTCCAAATGCTTTAACGAAAGGTGCAACACTAACAAAAGCAAAGAACCCGTAAACTATTGTTGGTATCCCTGCCAAAATTTCGAGAAGAGGTTTAACTATTTTTCTAACTCTTTGACTTGCGTATTCTGCTAAATAAATTGCTGTTAATAATCCAAGAGGTGCCGCAACACACATGGCTACTACCATTACTAAAAATGTTCCAGCAAATATTGGTACTGCACCAAAGGATCCCTCTGCAGCTGTTTGACCTTCTCTAATTGGAATAAAAGGATACCACTCAGTACTAAATAAAAATTCGAAGATTGATACTTCTGCAAAAAAGCGAAGGCTTTCAAATATTAGTGAAAAAACTATTCCTATTGTAGTGAAAATAGCAACAGATGAACAAAATATAAGTATATATTGAATATATTTTTCAATTGTATGTTGAGCATGAAATTCTGGTTTTAATTTTTGTGAAGCGTATAAGGCTCCAAGTAACATTATAATGATTATTGAGGTATAAAAAGATATTTGACTTATTTGTCTTAAGGAAGAATAATGAGCTGCAGCATTAATTATTTCTATAGATTTACCATCAGCAAAAGAAGGGTTATTAGCAACATTTCTAATCTCTGCTAACAATAATCCTTCGTTGTAAACTGCGCCCTCAATATATTCAAAGTTACTAATAACTATGTTTTGAATAATCTGTTCTTGAAAAATAGCCCATGAAAAATAAACAATTAGTGCAGGAAACAAACACCACATTAAAACGTATTGTGCGTAATAATTGGGAAGAGATTTGCTTTTCGTACCTTGTTTTTTAGAGTTTAATTTAATTCTTGATCTTCCGTATATAAAGGATGAGAAAATTCCGACTGCAATTAAAACTAAAGACCAAAAAAACATTTATAACTTAGTATTAAAAAAAAGGGGGCTTGTATGCCCCCATTTTATAAAAATTTAAGATTTTTATTTATAATTTGTTTGATTAGAAATAGCATCAAGAACAGCTGCTCTATCCGCAGGACTTAGTTGAACAAGTCCAGCATCTAGTAAGTAACCTTCTGTTGCTTCTTCACTTACAAACTCATTAACATAATCCATTAAACCAGGAATAACACCAATGTGTGCTTTTTTAATGTAGAAGAATAAAGGTCTTGCTATTGGATATGAATAATCTTGGATACCTTCCATAGAGATTTCAACACCGTTAATCATTGACGCTTTAACTTTATCAGAATTATTAGATACAAAACTATAACCAAAGATACCGAATGCACCTTGTTCTTTAGTTATATGCTCAACATACAGTTCATCATTTTCACCACCTTCAATAACATGGCCATCTTCACGATACGCTTGACAATCACCGTCAGCAACTAACATATCTTTAACACAACCCTTTTTCATTACAAGTGAGTCAAATGCATCTCTTGTTCCAGAAGTTGGAGGAGGTGCCATGATAGAAATTTCAACTTTTGGTAATCTTTTATCTATTTCATACCAAGTTGTTGGAGCATTTGCATTATCTCTAGCCATTGCCTGCCAGATTTCTTCTTTAGTTAAATCAATGCCACCTTTCATTGTAGCACCGTTAGTATATTTCCATTCATAATCTGCAGCGTATGCAAAAGCTATACCATCATTACCAACTCTAACTTCGATGATATCGGTTACACCACCATCTTGACAAAGTTTGAATTCTTTATCTTTTTGTGCTCTTGAAGAGTTAGTGATATCTGGATGTTCAACTCCAACACCTGCACAAAATAATTTGTGTCCTCCACCAGAACCAGTTGATTCAATTACGGGTGCTTTCATTCCTTGAGATGCCATTTTTTCAGCAACTAAAGTAGCGAAAGGATAAACTGTGGAAGATCCTACAATTGAAATATAGTCTCTTGCTGAAACTGAAGTAGTTCCAAATAAAGCAAGGACAGCAATTAATTTGATTACATTTTTCATATTAAGCCTCATTTAAAATAAGGTTGTCCTACAGAATATATATTAAGGATTTATTACAGTTTGCTGAAATACTGGTAAAGAAATAGTAAATGTTGAACCCTTATCTACCTTGCTTTTTATCGATAATTTACCATTATGCCTATTAGTTATATGTTTAACAATAGATAAACCCAAACCCGTACCGCCTTGATTTCGAGATCTATTTTTATCTACTCTATAAAATCTTTCAGTAAGTCTAGTTAAATGCTCTTTCGATATGCCTTCTCCCTTATCTATAAAACTTATTTGGCAAAAGGTGGTATTGTCATCAATTACACTCTCAAGCTCAATTTCAATAGTAGAATTTTCTTTGCTATATTTGATTGCATTATCAGTTAGATTTAAAAAAACTTGAATCAAAGCATCTTTGTTTGCTGATATTGTAGACTTATCAAAATCATCCTTGATTTGAACTTCAATTTTTTTTGCCATTAACTTGTTTTGTAAATTATCTACTACGCCATCAATTAATTGCCTTATATTCGCTTCTTGAAATTCTATCGGCTTATCTTCAGTCTCATATTTACTTAGTAATAATAAATCTTCGACTAATCTAGTCATACGCCAAGCCTGATCTTCCATTGTGTCTAAAAATTTACCAACCGTTTTGTCTTTGTTCTTATCTTCATTGAGTGAATTTTTAATTGTTTCAACATAGCCTAGAATTGAGGAAAGAGGAGTTCTCAATTCATGACTTACATTAGCCACAAAATCTGTTCGCATTTGTTCGTAGTTTTTAAGAAGACTTTGATCGTTTAGTGATATTAATAATTCTTCATAATCTTTTTCAACAAATATTAAGTCAGCAATAAAATACATATCACTAAAATTAGATGGGGTGAATTCAAACCTAAAATCTTCTTTCTCCCTAAAGGCTTTATCAATAAAAGTATTTAACTCTGTTGATCTAATAATATTATTGAGATCTCTTCCTTCATCTATAAATAAAAATTTTTGTTTAGCTGCATTATTGTAAAAAATTATTTCCTTATTTGTATCAATTGCAATAATAATCGAAGGTATCTTACTTAGACTTAGTCTTAGTTTTTTTTTCATATTTCTTTAATTTTGGCCAATCATTGTCACTTAAAATATAACCTACACAATTTCTAGAACCACACTTACAAATGTGATCCACAAAATCTGTATCAAAAGGATAACCATAGTTATAGAAAAGTTCGTCTCCTTTTTTTATTCGTTTAATAGAAGAAATCCAAATCTCATTATCTATGATGTCTACTTCACAATTCGGATTACATGAGTGATTAATAAATTTTGCAAAGTTATAATCAACATCACCGTCTATGTCGTATCGCTTGTTTAGTTCAAAAACATAGACCATGCCGTTATTTTTATCTTTTTTTGCTTTGCGGATTTGTTTATCTGCTCTTTTGTCACCCTCTCTTTTAGTAACTTTATCACCAATATATTGGATTACTTTCTGGCCTTTTTTAATATTAGTTTTTGCAAATAATCCAGAACCGTGAAGGGGTGATTTTTTTTTAAACCAAATTTTCTGCGTCATACTGTTATTTTTATACAATACACACATATAATAATAAATTGTATTATAAAATGATACTTTTATGTATAAGAACAAATCTTTAATTAATGAAATTTGAAAGTAATAAAAAATTTTACCGCACAATTTGGATTTCGGATACCCACCTAGGAACCAGTGGTTGTAAAAGCAAAATGCTTTTAGAATTCTTAGAAGAAACAGATTCGGAATATTTATTTTTAGTAGGCGACATTGTTGATGGATGGCGCATGCGTAAGAAAATGTATTGGCCACAAGAACATAACGACGTGGTTCAAAAAGTTTTAAAGAAAGCGAAAAATGGAGCTAGGGTAGTGCTTATCCCAGGAAATCATGATGAAGTATTAAAAGATTTTACAAATTTTTCCTTTGGAGAAATTTCAATAAAAAATGAAGATACGCATCAATTAGCTGATGGAAGGAAAGTACTGATTACACACGGAGATGAATTTGATGCTGTGATAATTAATGCGAGGTGGTTAGCCAAAGTGGGATCAGCACTTTATGAATATTTACTAAAGTTAAATAATGTATTCAATTTTATTCGACGAAAGATGGGCTTGTCTTATTGGTCACTGTCTCAATATTTAAAAAAGAAAACTAAGCATGCAACAAACTTTATTAGTAACTTTGAGTTTGCTGTATCTGACAGAGCTAGAAGAGAAAATGCCGATGTTGTTGTGTGCGGGCATATACATAGACCAGAAATAAAGGAATTAAATGGTGTTCTCTATTGTAATGATGGTGACTGGATTGAAAGTTGCACAGCACTCGTTGAAGATGAAATTGGCAATTTATCAATTCTTAATTGGCCCGAAGAAAGAGAAAAATTAAAATTAATTTCTTTAGAAGAAAGACGAAAAATAAAAGAGGATGCAGCCTAAAAAAATCGCGTTAATTAGTGATGCGTGGGTTCCTCAGGTAAATGGCGTAGTTACGACATTTCAAAGCGTTATACCTATTCTAGAAAAAAAAGGTTTTGAAATTAAAATATTACATCCTGAGATGTTTAATAATTTTAGTTATCCTAGGTACAAAGAAATAAAAATTTCTTACAATACTAAAAAAGTTACTGAAAAATTTTTTAAAGAATTTAATCCAGATATTGTTCATATAATGACTGAAGGTCCAGTAGGTTTTGCTGGTCGTAAGTACTGCCTTAAAAATAAACTACAATACACTTCTTCCTTTCACACCCGTTTTCCTGACTACATGAAGCAAAGAGCTTTTATCCCAAAGAGATTTACATACTCCATATTAAGAAGACTACATAGTGATTCAGAAAGAGTTCTTGTTCCATCAGTTTCAATGCTAAATGAGTTAAAAAAATATGATTTTAAAAATTTAGTAGTTTGGAATAGAGGTGTTGATACAGAATTATTTAATCCAAATAAAAGAGACACAAACAGTAAAGATAGACAACTGACTTATGTTGGTAGAGTAGCAATTGAAAAAAATATTGAAGAATTTTTAAAACTTAAAGGAAATTATAATAAAACTGTTGTGGGTGATGGTCCCGAATTACAAAAATATATTAATAAATATCCTGAAGTAAATTTTGTCGGTGTAAAAACTGGAGATGAACTAGCAAAATATTATGCAAACGCAGATGTATTTGTCTTTCCTTCTAAAACAGACACTTTAGGAAATGTAATACTTGAAGCATTGGCTAGTGGAACACCAATTGCTGCATATCCAGTAACCGGGCCCATAGATGTGTTAACAGATGAAAAGATTAACACTTTAGATAATAACTTGTTACAATCAGTTAAGAAGGCACTTAAAGTAAAAAGAGTTGATTGTAGAAATTTTACTCTTAAATTAACTTGGGACAAATGTGTGAATGAATTTTTAGAATTCATGGTAAACGTTTAGTTATTTAGGGTAATTTGATAGTGACATTTTCTTTAAGACAAAAAATACTAGCAGAATTTATCGGGACATATTTTCTTGTACTAACAGTTGTAGGTAGTGGAATTATGGGAGAGTTAATGTCAAATGACCTTGGTATAATATTACTAGGAAACACTATCGCAACAGGTGCCATTTTATATGTAATTATTTCTATGTTTATTAATATCTCAGGAGCGTACTTTAATCCTGCTGTTGTATTAAGTGATATTATCCAAAAAAATATTCCTATTAATTACGGAATAATTTTTATTATTACTCAGATTATTGCTGCTATATTTGGTTGTTTAACTGCAAATTGGTATTTTGAATATCCTATAATTGAATGGTCACTCAATGAAAGAGTTGGGGTATTTAAATTCTTTTCAGAAATAATTGCAACTGTTGGATTATTATTAACTATTTTTATATTAAAAGAGGTAAACAAGGAAAGAATAGCTATTGGTGTAGCTCTATTTATTACCGCAGGATATTGGTTTACTTCATCAACAAGTTTTGCAAATCCAGCAGTAACTATAGGAAGAATGTTTACAGATAGCTTTAGTGGGATAAGTCCATCAAGTGTTCTAGGTTTTATTTTAGCTCAGATTATTGGTGCTCTTATTGCTACAGTTATTGTTAGATTGTTTTTTAAAAATTAGTTCAACATATTGTACAAGTAGCCTTCACGGATTCCATATCTTACAAAAATAATATTTTTAATGTTATAAAATGAAGCAAGGCTAAATAAAATATATGTAGATAATTTTAATTTATCTAATCGATTGGGTTGGACAACATTCAATTTTTGAATTTGTTTTTTTTCCATAGAGTATAATTTGTGATAAAATATTTCTAACTCTGAAAATGGTATCATGTACCCATGTAATTTATTTTTCTTGATTCCATTTAGGTGCAAATGAAGTTTTGCAAGATTGCGCCACATGCCTCCAATAACATAAATATTTTCTACGTTTTTAGAAAATTTAAGAGATTGGTTTTTAAATTTAGAAAATAAAAAATTATCAAATTTAATTTTAGTAGTTTTGTACATATCAGATTCACTTCTTAAGATGCCAATTTTTAAACTTTTAGTTTCAAGTATGTTTTCATTTTTTATAGTACTAAGTTCTAAACTTCCACCTCCCAAGTCAGCAACTAAACCGATTGGATTTTTTATTGAACTAATTACACCTAGGGATCCGCATTTAGCCTCATTTTTTGGTGAGAGCACTTCTACTCTAACTGACTTTTTTTTCTTGAAGGGTTCAATAATTTCTTTTCCATTTATTGTTTCACGAATTGCGGCCGTTGCAATCATATGAATATCTGAGGACTCATAATCTTTTGCAATCTTAATATATTCTTCTAAGCATTTTATAGCTTCTTTTATTTTTATCGATGGGAGTTTACCTATTTTAATACTTTCACCTAATTTTAAGAATTCTCTTTTTTGATAAAGTATTGGAAAAGGATGAATAGCTTGCGCGTATATAACTAGTCTAAATGTATTAGAGCCTAGATCAATAACTGTTATGGGATTTTTATTTTTCTTTTTAGCCATGGAAATGTATACATCTAAAGTATTAAACTCGAATGCTACAAGTCTATTTATTACGTCACGCCAAATCTAGTTGGGATAATTTAGAACTTGATGACATTGATAGGCCGCTGAATAAAAGAGGTATGAGAAACGCAAAACAATTTTCTAAAATATTAGATAAAAGAAAATTTCAAATTAATCAGATAATATGTTCTCCTTCTAAAAGAACAACTAGCACATATGATATAATTTCTAATTCATTTGATCGCTCAGTAAAATTTACAATTGATAACGATATTTATGAATGCCCACCAAATATACTTGTAAGAAAAATTAAAAAATTAAAAAAAAATACTCTTATCATTGGACACAACCCTAGTTTGATAGAATCAATTAATATTTTATGTAATTCAAATATTGAACATTTTCCAACCTGTGCTTTTGCTATAATATCCTTTAAAAATAGCTGGACTATTGATAAAATTTTAAAACCAAAAAATAAAAATTATTAAAGAAATATGAATTTTTTATGAACATGTTTTTTTTATACCTAAAAAATATAAAAAAAAATTATGTTAAAAAAAAATACCACTTATAACTATGCAAACAGGGAATTGTCTTGGCTAAAATTCAATGAAAGAGTCTTAAGTCAGACATCTGATAGTAAAATTCCACTTTTAGAAAGGGTTAGATTTTTATCAATAGCATTCTCTAATTTAGATGAATTTTTTATGGTTAGAGTAGCAGGATTGAATGTTCAAAAATTTTCACGAAATAAAAGTTTTGATGGATTAACACCACAACAACAACTCAAGCTGATAGATAAAGAAACATCGAAGATGATTTCAAATATAAAATCAATATGGATAGATTTACTAAGAGAGCTTTCAGAAAACAAAATCCATATAGATGTAGAAAAAACTCTGAAAACAAAAGATAAAACATTTATTAAAAATTATTTAGAAGAAAATAATTGGGGAGTTTTAACACCAATTATTATTGATCCATCTCACCCATTTCCTTTTATACCAAATAAAGAAACAACCTTAGTATGTCGTTTAATAAATAATAAAAAAACTTTTTATGGAATACTGAGAGTGCCAGAGGGATTAGAAAAATTTATTAAATTACCTGGTAAAAAAACACGTTTTGTATCTATGGAGACAGCCCTACTTATTTCTCTAAAAGAAATTTTCCAGTGTGATAGGGTTTTGGATAAAGGTGTTTTTAGACCAATTAGGAATAGTGAATTAGAATTAGGGGGTGAGGGAGAAGATTTATTTTTAGTATTTCAAAAAGCTATTTTTGAGAGAAGAAGACAAGAGGTAATAAGAATTGATTTTGATGAAAACATATCTAGTCACTTAATTAAATTCATAAATAAAAAACTTAACTATAAGGATGTAAATACATATAAACTGCCAATACCCGTTAATCTTTCGAGTATAGAGTCAATTTTTTTGAAAGATTTTAAAAAATTATTTTTTCCAAAATTTAAGGTACGATTTCCTGAAAGAATTAAAGATTTTAAAAATGATTATTTTAAAGCTATAGCAAATAAAGATATTGTTATTCATCACCCTTTTGAATCTTTTGAAGTAGTCACTCAGTTTATTGATCAAGCTGCAGATGACCCAAAAGTCTTATCAATAAAACATACTTTATACCGAACTACTGATGACTCACCAATAGAAGCAAGTTTAGTTAGAGCAGCACAAAAAGGAAAATTAGTAACTGTCATTATAGAGTTGCAAGCACGTTTTGATGAAGAGCGTAACTTAAAATGGGCAAAAGAATTAGAATTTGCTGGAGCGCAAGTTGTTTTTGGCAATATTGATATGAAAACTCATGCAAAAATTACACTTGTAACAAGGAAGCAAATGAATTCTGTTGTAAATTACGCACATTATGGAACAGGTAATTATCACCCAAGAAATGCAAGAATTTATATGGATTTATCTTACTTCACCTGTGACAAAACATTAACAAATGATGCTGCAAAAATGTTTAATTATTTAACTAGTTATTCAGAACCAACCACAATAAAAAAAATAGTATATTCTCCAATAACTGCAAGAAACAAATTAAATGAACTAATTAGAAATGAAATTACAAATGCTGGAAAAAATAAACCATCTGGAATAGTATGTAAGTGTAATTCTCTTGTTGATAAACAAATTATTGATGAATTTTATAAAGCATCTCAAAAAAATGTAAAAATTGAATTGTTGATAAGAGGAATTTGCTCTCTAATACCTGGTAAAGAAAATCTATCGGAAAATATAGTTGTTAAAAGTATAATTGGTCGTTTTTTAGAACATACGAGAATATATTGTTTTTATAACGGTCATAAATTCCCTCATAGAAAAAATATCTTGTTTATTTCTTCTGCCGATTTAATGCAAAGAAATCTAGATAGGCGGGTTGAAACATTCATCCCTATTGAAAATGAAACTGTACATGAACAAATATTAAATCAGATCTTAATTGCCAGTATGGCAGATAATACAAATTCTTGGCAAATGTTGAGTAATGGCAATTATCAGAAAAAAGAAATATCAAGCAAAGAAAAAAAATTTTCCTCTCACAATTTTTTTATCAAAAATCCAAGCTTGTCTGGGAGGGGTTCAGCAAAACTCAAATCTAGAGCTAAGTCTAATTTAAAAATTTGAAAATAGAATTTAATCCCACTCACAACAATTGGACATAGCAGGAAGAAATAATATTGTGAGTGGTAAAGAGTACTTAAATTTTATTTTTTACAGACGTGTTAATAGAATATTAAATTTTTATAAATTAAACTTATTTTTAAATTTATTAGTTTTCAAATAAATTTTTTAGTTCTTTCAATTTAATAAAAATTAAGTCTCTTACTTTTTAGTAACTATAATTTTAAAATTAATTTTTTGCATTTACAATATTTGATAGAAATTGATTTGCACATTTATCCCAAGTAAATTGCATTGCAAATTTTCTGCAATCATTTCTATCAATCTTTAAAGCTTTTTTAAGTGATTTTTCAATATTGTTATCAAGGGTGTCAATTAATGAGTTTTTTAAAATATCTTTAGGACCTGTTACTGGGTAAGCAGCCACTGGTGTTCCAGAGGCTAAAGACTCTAAAATTACATTTCCAAATGTATCTGTTTTGGATGGGAATACCAACGCTTCAGCATTTGCATAATAATTTGCTAAGTCTTGACCTTTTTTCATCCCAACGAAAGATACATATGGATATTTGTTTTGTAGTCGTTGTTTTTCTGGACCATCTCCAACAACAATTTTATCCATCTTAGTTCTTATTTCTAAAAACGCTTCGATGTTTTTTTCTAATGAAACTCTACCAATGTAAACAATATACTTTTTCAGTCCTTTTCTTCTTTTTAAAGGATTAAATAATTCAGTATTAACTCCCCTTGACCAAATTTTAAGATTTTGAAATTGATATTTAGTTAATTCGTTACGCATAGATATTGTTGGGACCAATACATTACATGCATTTTTATGAAAATTTTTTAAAAAAGAGTACCCAATTATTTTTGGTATCATTATTCTTTGCTCTATATATTCTGGAAATCTCGTATGAAAAGAGGTTGTATATCTCAACTTATTATTCTCACAGAATTTTTTCCCCGCAATTCCAACTGGTCCTTCAGTGGCAATATGTATAACATCAGGATCATAATCACCAAAAAATTTTTCTGTTATTTTTTTTGTATTAATTGCTATTTTTATTTCCTTATACCAAGGATAACTAAAATTAGTAAACATCATTGGGTGGAGTACTTCAATTTGATACTTTTGTTTTAAAAATGGATTAATATGTAGGTATGTATTTACAACACCATTAACTTGAGGAAGCCAAGCATCGGTAATGATCGCTAATTTTTTCAAACTAATACACTTTCTGCTAGTTTGTTATGTTTATGTTGAAAAATTTTTTCTCTTTCAATTGACCAGTCAATAAGGGATAATTGTCCCTCTTTATTTTCCACTAGCGCAGAACAACTCTCAACCCAATCACCATCATTGCAATATAACACTCCGTTTAATTTTTTTATAACGGGCTTATGAATATGGCCGCACACAACAACATCGGCATTTGCTCTTTTAGCGCTATCAGATACGGCAAACTCAAAGTTAGAAATAAAATTCGTGGCTCTTTTTGTTTGATGTTTGAGAAATTGAGATAATGACCAATAAGATAGACCTAGTTTTCTTCTGACAAAATTTAGATAGTTATTCAACTTTAATATAAATTCGTATAGAGATGACCCAATACTTGCCAGCCATTTAGCGTTTAATATAACTGCATCAAATTCATCACCATGTAAAACAAGGGCATTTCTTCCATCAGCTAATTTGTGTGTAAACTTATTTTTTATTGATATATTCCCTAGTGAAAAACTTGTGTAACTTTTCACAAGTTCGTCATGATTACCTGGGATAAATATTACTTTTGTACCTTTTCTTGCTTTACGCAAAATCTTCTGGATAATGTCATTATGAGTTTGATGCCAATAAATTTTTTTTTTCATTCTCCATGCATCAATAATATCGCCAACTAAAAATAAATATTTTGAATCTGTTGATCTCAAAAATTCAAGAAGCATTTCACTCTTGCTATTTTCTGTTCCAAGATGAAGATCAGATATCCATATAGTTCTATAATATGAAACTGATTGCTGATCTTTCATTTTATTAATAAATAATAGAAAGAATTTGTTAAAATTTTATTTCAATTACATTAACTAAATTTTTTTTTTACAGAAGTATTAATTAAATATTGAGTTTTTATTACTTGGATCTAATCTATAAGTGCTATTCCTTAAAAATTTTGTAATCTCAATAAGATTGCCAATTTCTTTTATGGTTTCAAAGGGTATTCTTTGTCCAATATGAACATCAATTTTTTTTCCCATTCTTCTTTTAAGTTCATATATCATTAAAGAATATCGAAAGACTTGCCCAATTTTATCAGCAACATGAAAAAGTTCGCTATTTTGTCCTTCAAAAAAAATTGGGAGGACAGGTGATTGAGTTTTCATTATTATTTTTGAAGTAAATTGTTTCCATTCACGATCTATTGCTTTGATTCCTTTTTTTAATTTTGGTTTCGTTGAAACTGATCCTGATGGAAAAATGATTAGTGCCCCATTATTTCTTAAGTGTTCTTCGCATTCTTTACGTGCAGCGATATTATTTATTAAAGCATTTCTATTTTTTGAAAAATCAAGAGGAATAATTTTATTCTTAATAAGATCTGCTCCTTGTAAAACTTTATGCGTAATAATTTTGTAATCTTGTCTAATTTTACTAATTAAAGAGCATATTGTAAGACCATCAGCTATTCCAAATGCATGGTTAGCGATTACTACAAGTTTGCCATTTTTAGGAATATTACTTTTAGAATGATAATGTGTCTGAATACGGAGACCTAATCTTTCAATTGCATCATGCCAAAAATTCTCTGGAGGTAAATTTTCTCTTAAATAATCCTCATACAACTTACGTAACTTAATTTTACCCGTTCCCAATTCGGTTAATTGAATAATAATCTTTCCAACAGGATTAACTTCGGAGTTAGAAAAGGTAAGCGCTGGTTTATTAATTTTCATAAAATTTACTTTAAATTCTTAATTTTATAATGTTAAACAATTGTTAAAGTACTCGAAAAAGGAGAAATAAAAAATTAATCCCACTCACAATTATTGGTAATTAGCAGGAGGAAATAATACTGTGAGTGGTAAGAAACATTTAAATTTTATTGTTTACAAATAGATTAATGGAATATTAAATTTTTATAAATTTAATTAATTTTTAACTTCATTAATTCTCAAATAAATTTTTTAGTTCTTTCAATTTATCAAAAATTGAATCTCTTACTTCTCTAAATTTATCTAATTGGTTTAAACTAAAATGATCTGATGCCGGATCATCAAATGGTATTGAAAATATCTGAGCTTTGGAATTTAAAACTGGACATACCTCTTCTTTACAAAGCGTAAAAACGGTATTTAATTCATCTCTAAATTTGTTGTCTAAACTTTCAAAATCTTTTGAATAATGTTTTGATATATCAATATCGATTTCACCCATAACCTCGATAGCATTAGGATTAACTTCTTTGGGCACTGATCCTGCACTTTGAATAATGCAATTAGGATATAATTTTTTTGCAATTCCTTCAGCCATTTGACTTCTTGCTGAATTAGCAACACACATAAAAAGAATATTTTTATTTTTCATGTTAGCAAATAAATATATCCAAAAATAAATAGTGGGAGTTGTAAACCAAAGTTTGTGAGCAGAGCTCTATCTTTTGTCATATAACCAACAATTGACCAACCAACAGCACCTGTACCGTGAATAATTATGTTAATTGGATACGCATTTAAATTGGTTAATAATATTCCTGATAAAATTAACGCGGTGCTAAACCACTTAATTCTATTAATTGATAAATCTGTCATATCTTCTCCTAAATTCTATATATTGCGAATATTACACTTTACTTAAAGATAAAGATATTAATCAAATTGTAACAAAAATTTAACATTTCTTTCTTTTTTTTTGAAAAGTTCTATAAGCACGCCATGTTTGGATTAAAAAGTGCATCATTATTTGGTGATACCAAAAAGCTTGAAAGAGAAATTGATGAGTTTGTTGATATTGTCTCTGAAGTGGGCTTAGTATTTAAATCGATAGTTCCAACTTATCTCAATCATTCCGCCAATGGTAAATTTGAGGAAATGGTTGAAAAAGTTAAAGAAATGGAAAGTAAAGCCGACAAAATTACAAAAGATGTTGAGCATACTCTTTATGAAGAAACACTAATCCCAGATGCAAGAAGTGATGTGTTACGACTTCTAGAACACATCGACGAATTAATTGGAATGTACCAAGGAAATTGCTATCACTTCTCTATTCAAAAACCTAATTTTCCAAAAGAATTTCATGAAGATCTTATTGAGTTAACAGAGACTGTTGTAAATTGTGTTGAGTCACTTTGTTTGACTGTCCGATCATTTTTTAGAGATATTAAATCTGTTAGAGATAATGCTCATAAAGTAACTTTTTATGAAAAAGAATCTGATATAAAATTTAGTTCACTTGCAAGAAGAATTTTTGATTCTGAATTACCTCTAGATCAAAAAATGCATCTTCGATATTTTGTAGAAAAGATTGATCGTATTTGTGATCAAGCAGAAGACATAGCTGACGAGGTTCAAATTTACGCTATTAAACGTTCCGTTTAATTTTCAATGGAAATTACAATTCTAATTTTTTTATTTGGTGGTCTTTTTTTAGGTTGGTCACTTGGTGCCAATGATGCAGCAAATGTTTTTGGAACTGCAGTTGGAACACGAATGGTTAGTTTCACAAGTGCAGCAATAATTTGTAGTGTCTTTGTTATTCTAGGTGCAATTATTAGCGGAGCAGGTACAACAGAAACCTTAGGAAAGTTAGGTGCTATTAATGCATTGCCTGGTGCTTTTGCAGCATGTGTTGCTGCAGGAATATCTGTTTATTTAATGACTAAAGTTGGCTTGCCTGTTTCAACAACGCAAGCGATTGTTGGAGCAATTGTTGGTTGGAATTTATACACAGGATCTTCAACTAATCTTCAAGTTTTAATTACTATTTTAGGAACATGGATACTCTGTCCTATTATTGCAGGAGTTATTGCAATGGGTTTATTTACTTTTACAAAAAGAGTTATACTCAATAGAAAGTTACATATTCTCAGACTTGATGCCTATACAAGAACAGCTTTACTTTTAGCGGGTGCTTTTGGTGCTTATAGTTTAGGTGCAAACAATATTGCCAATGTAATGGGTGTCTTCGTACCTATATCACCGTTTACTGATGTTACTATTGGAAATTTATTTGTCTTTTCCTCAAAAGAACAATTATTTCTGCTGGGTGGTTTAGCAATAGCTGTTGGTGTTTTTACTTACTCGAAAAGTGTTATGTTTACCGTGGGTAATGATCTCTTAAAAATGACACCAGTGGCAGCATTTATTGTTGTTATATCGCATTCTATTGTTTTATTTTTATTTGCATCCCAGGGTATAAGTGCTTTTTTACAATCTATAAATCTTCCCTCTATACCTTTGGTACCAGTATCAAGTTCCCAAGCTGTTGTCGGCGGCGTAATTGGAATTGGTCTTTTAAAAGGAGGAAAAGAGGTTCAATGGTCAATTGCAGGTAGAATTTCTTTGGGTTGGATGACGCTACCTATAATTGCAGCTTTAATTTCTTTAATTGTTTTATTTATTCTAGAAAATATTTTTAATTTAACGGTCTCTTTTTAATTAACTGCTCGATAAGAAAAAATAAAATCTTCTTGGATTTTTGACTCAATAGCTCCTTTTCTTCTTGATCGTACTAGATCAATAGCTTCTTGTTTTTCATAATTAAATTCAACAAGTAAAATAGCAGCTATAGTGCCAGCTCTTCCTTTTCCTCCACGGCAATGTAAAACTATGTTTTTACCATCTATCAATTCGTTCTTTAATAAAACTTTTGTTGTTTCCCATTTATATTTAAAATCTTTATTTGGTGCTCCCATGTCATAAATGGGTAAATGGTACCAATGTAATTTATGTTCATAAATATTTTTGACAAACGAAGTTTTATCACACAATTTTTCAAATTCGCTATCTTCAACAAAAGAAGTAATAGAACTACAATTATTATTTTTAAATATTTCTAATTCGTTTGCTAAAATTGTTTCTTCAAATAAACCATTAGAGTTAAGACCTGGGAAAGAAGTTAATATAATTTTGCCTGCAAATGACTTAGAGTCAATAAAATCATAATTGCTAAATTGCATTTACGCTTGTTTAGCTAAAAAAGACTGTCTTGCTTCTTCTAAATAGGGGCGGAAATGTTCAACATCGGGAGTTTTTTTATCTAGAATTTTTGCTAAATCATCAAATCTTCTAAGCTCTACTGCTTCATCCATAAAAGGTTTGCTTATAAACGCATCTGCTTCTTCTTTTGTGAAAGGACCACCTTGAACTTTTAACGAAAGTTTCGATGCTTCTGATAGACTATCATAATAACCTTCTTCAACACTTGATAAATATCTTTTTGAGTCAACATGTGCTCTAATTGGTAGAATAACATCCTCACTAAAATATTTTTTTAAAAAATCAGCACCTAAATTTTCATGATGACCATCTTTCCCTTCATGAATGGGATCGCCGTCCTCATAGATAAGGTGGCCAACATCATGCAGTAATGCTGCAGCAATTGTTGGTCCTGGTAATTTATGTTTTTCAGCAAGTTCAGCACATTGGAGTGCGTGCTCAAGCTGGGTCACGTCCTCATTACCATATTGAATATCAGCACCTTTTGTTTTCAAAAGATGTAAGAGATAGTCTACAATATTTTCTTCCATTTTCATTTATAATTAACTTATTAGAAAATAAATTCAATTCCAACTTTAATAAGATTGATCAAATTTATAATAATATTTATTAAGTAAATATTTAATGGATAAAAAATTATTAACCCCTGGTCCTCTCACGACATCGATGTCAACAAAAGAGGCTATGCTTCATGATTGGGGTTCGAGGGATACAAAATTTATTGATCTCAATGCATCAATTAGAGATTCCCTTGTTAAATTAATAGACGGTGAAGATAAATATCAATGTGTTCCAATGCAGGGAAGTGGAACTTTTGCCGTAGAGTCGATGGTAAGCTCTCTTACTCAAAAAGATTCTAAAATTCTGATTCTGATCAATGGTGCTTACGGACAAAGAATGAAAAAAATGTGCACATATTTAGGGAGAGATTTTATTGAATATGAAGTTGCTGAACATGAAATACATGACATCAATAAAATTGAAGACTTAATTGATAGCAACAACTTAACACACGTCTTTGCTGTATATTGTGAAACAACATCGGGTATTTTAAATCCTATTGAAGACATTGCAAAATTGGTTGAGGGGAAAAATTTATCGTTATTCATCGATGCAATGAGTGCCTTTGGTGCATTACCCTTAAGTTCTAAAACAATTACTTTTGATGCTGTAGCCGCTTCATCAAACAAATGCTTAGAAGGTGTGCCAGGTGTTGGTTTCATTCTTGTTAAAAATGAAGTTATTCAAAATGCAAAAGGCAATAGTCACTCACTAAGTCTAGACTTGTATGATCAATGGCAAGCAATGGAAAAAAATAAACAATGGCGATTTACACCTCCAACACACGTATTAGCTGCATTCAACCAAGCTATTGAAGAACATAAAGAACAAGGCGGTGTAAAAGGAAGAGGTAAAAGATATAAAAAAAATTGTGAAATTATTTGTAATGGAATGAAAGAGTTGGGATTTGAGCAACTACTTCCTGATAATTTACAAGCACCAATTATTATTACGTTTAAACAACCTAATGATCCTAAATTTAACTTTGAGAAATTTTATAATGCTCTTAGTGAAAAAGATTTTTTAATTTATCCAGGAAAACTAACAGTGGCAGAAACTTTTAGAATTGGGTGTATTGGTAATTTAGATGAACAAGACATGATGGATACAATAAAAGCTGTAAAAGAAGTCGTTACTGAATTGGGATTAACATTAAACTAACAAAATAATGACAAAAGAAATTGAAATACCATTAGTTAAAGCAACAAATGAAAATCTTAAAGGATACGGATATTTAATCGATAGTTTTGAAAATAGTGATATTGAAATTGTTACTTGGCCAAAACAAGGATGGCGCGACATAGAAGAGGGAACTGGTAATGAAGGTGGAACTACCGAAGGTTCTTTTGATACCTGGTGGCAAGGTGATGTGCTTTATGGACAAAATAATGCTGTCCAACATAAGAGCGATTATGAAGTAGATGGAAAATATATACTGGGTTATGCCAATAACCCCGATCAAGAATTGCAAAAAGATAAATATTCAGATCCAACAAAAATATTTCTATGGCATGCAAATTATCATCCTGATGGAGGTCAGCTTTTTTTTCCTGCAGAAAATAAACCATTTATTTGTCCTTTAGCTTTACCAACAGACGACATCGAACCAGAACATTTCAAAGCATTTTATTGTGATGGATCAAAAGGTTTGTATATTCATCCAAACATTTGGCATGAAGGGGTGTTTCCAGTTAAAGAAAAACAATCATTTCATGGAAAACAAGGTAAAGTACATGCAAGAGTTAGCATCGACTTAAAAGAGGAATTTAATAAGTATGTTTATTTTAAAACTGCGATCTAATTATAAATTTGTATAAAATAATGAAAATTATTCATCTTTCAGACCCTCATATTTATATAGATAAGATTCATGGCATAGATCCTGTCAGTAAATTTAAAAAAGCATTAAGTCATATAAAAAATAATCATGGTGATGCAGATTTATTTGCCATCACTGGCGATATTACAGACTTAGGTGATAAAGATTCTTATCAGTTATTTATAAAAATCATTGATGAAGCAGAGCTGCCAAAGAATTTAAATCCTCAACTCATTATAGGTAATCATGATAACAGAGATGAGTTTAAAATAAACTTTCCTAATATTGAAACCGATCCAAATGGCTTTATTCAATACTTTAAGGATATAGATAATAAACGTTTAATTTTTATAGATACTAATCTGATTAATACTCACCAAGGACATTACTGTGAAGAGAGGCAAGAATGGTTAAATAATATTTTAGGTAAAACTAATACAGATACGTACATCTTTATGCATCATAATCCACTGGCATTAGTAAAAGAGGAAAGTGATGGAATAGGATTACAACAAAAAAAAGAGTTTCAACAAATTTTAACTAAAAATAATAAGATAATAAAACATATTTTTTTTGGTCATCAACACATTACAAGTTCTGGTTCTTATTGTGGTATTACTTTTTCCTCCCCAAGAAGTACTTGGTCTCCTCTAATACCTAACTTTTCAAATGAATATCGTTTAGGAACGGCTAATACAGATACAAATTATAATGTTGCAATAATTCGATCTGACGCCTTAATTATTCATACAGAGGATTTTTTAAAAACAGAAGTTAATTGGTTTAAATAAAAAATTATTTTTTTTCAATTACAAATATTTCATTGTTAAAATAAAGGCCTTTATTTTTAGCAACAATATTTTGAACTACTTTTTCGTAATTTTTTGTTTTTTCTACCTTAATTACTTTATCATCATCCATTTGATTGACATATATGGAGGCATTCCAAGCAGAAAAAACTAATGATGTCGCTATACCTCCACTGATTTCTGTTGGTAGAGCTCTCAATTTACATTTAATAATTTTTTTTTCTCCAAAAGATAAACTACTTAATAAATCTTTATCTAAATTTTTCTTAAGATAAGAAATGATACTATTTCCAAGAGAAGGAAAAGGGTCCTCTTTTGGCCAAATTTTACGAATTATTTCATTAGCAGGATCTTTTCCTGAAGCATGAATAGTTAATAATTTCCCTTTTGATTTTAACGCTCGAATCATTGGTTCGATGACATATTTTGATTTCTTTTCTGCTGAAATTCTTGAACGATAAGGCTGTGAAGCAATAATAAGATCAAATTTATTATCTGATTTTTTTTTGGTTGGTATTAATTCATTAACATTAAATTCTTGATCTTCACGGTAAATAACCATGACTGAAGGCTCCTTATAAGTATGGTTACCTGACTTTTTATTAATTTCTATATTCCATTTTTTTTCTAAAAATTCATTTTGTTTTCTTAATTGTTGGGCAAATTCAAGAGAGGTGTCACCTTTTAATTTAATAATATTCCAATTAATTTTTTTCTGTTTAACGTCATTTTTTGATTTTAGGTTTGCGGCTTCAGCGTAGTGTAAATTTGAAATTACAAAAACAGTATTCTTATGCTCAACAAACCTATCGGGTAATTTTTCCAAACCTAATCTTACATCTTCAATACTTATTTCTTTTGTGCAAACTAATAGAGGTACGTTAGGCCTGGCCTCGTGGCACTGACGCATAACATTCATAAGTAAGGAACCATCACCCATACCAGCATCAAATATTTTTATACCAGGTTTTTGCGGTTTAATTTTATTTACGTGAGGGCGTATCGCATCAGCAATTTGATTTTTTTCATTTGTTGTTGTGACAAATAATAAGTATTTTTGTCTGTTATCATAAAACCTGAAATTTTTTTTCATTACTAATAAAGTCCCATTGATTTAGCAGAAGAGATGAAGGCTTCTTTATTGCCAATAAAGTTTTTACCTCGTTCTCCTAAAAACGCATCATCTACTATATTATTCCATTCTTGAACAGGAACTTTTATTTCATTTAAGTTAAGAGGAACCTCTAAAGAACGCATAAATTCACTCAGATGATTTGCGGCATTCTCTAGGTTATCGTTAAAAATTAGTTTTAGTCTTTCTTCAGCTACACTATCAATTCCAACCATACTTTTAGTAATCATGGGTAATGTAAATGAGCAAGCAATACCATGTTGAATGCCGTAATTGAGCGTCACAGGGTATGATAGATTGTGCGCAATAGCAGTTTTTGTATTGGAAAACGCTAAGCCAGCATGAACGCATGCCAGTGCAATGTTTGAACGTAATTCAACGCTTCTTAAATCTTTAGCGAGAAGTGGTAAATTTTCTAATACTAATTTTGATGCTTGTATTGCATGAGAAGCAGAAATTGGGTTTGCATTAATATTCCAAATACTTTCCATTGAATGAGAGAGAGCATCTAAACCTGTTGAAATGGTCAAGCCTAAAGGCTTATCAACCATAATTGATGGATCGATAATTGCTTTTTCTGCATAAAGAGATTTATGCGCCAAAGATAATTTATTGTTTTTTTCTTTATCCCAAATTGTGGCCCAACACGTAAGCTCACTTGATGTTCCTGAAGTTGTAGGTATTGCAATAATCTTGATTGGATTTTCGACTCTTGGACTTTTCTTATTGCGAACGAAATCTGTTAGATATTCTTGTTTATCTTTAAAAGCAGCAATTGCTTTAGCTGTGTCTGTAACAGAGCCACCACCTATAGCTAAAATATAATCTACCGATTCATTGATTGAAGAAAATTTTTTTTGTAGCTCTAAAATATCCTTATAATCTGGATTAGGTTGAACATCCGTCATAATGGATAGTGGTGGATTTGAAGAAGATTTTAATTCATCGCTATATTTTTTAAAAATTTCTTCTGGATGAGTGATTATGATGTAGTTCTTATTTTTAAGAGCATCATGTACTTCTTTAAATCTATTTTCTCCAAAGATAATTTCAACAGGATTAAAATAATTCCACATTACATTAAATTGATTTTGCCGCTTTAGTTAAAATTGTCATTTTCTCAATTGCTTGTTCTCGAGTAAAGAAACCTAAACCACAATCTGGTGCAGCTATTAAGCGGTGTTCATCAATATGTTCAAGTGAATCTTTGATACGAACTCTTACTTCTTCAACAGATTCCATTCTGCTTTTTGCAATATCAATAAATCCAAAAATTACTTTTGTTTTAGTAAATTTTTCTAAAAGATTTAAATCATTATGCCTATGTGAATCTTCTAAAGATACTTCATCAATAGTTGAATCATCTACAAGTGATGCAATTCTATCATAAGCATCTAAATCAGCCTTTTTATAACCTTCTGAATCTAATGAATTAGGATAACCACAACAAATATGGCAAACACGTTGCACTTCTTTAGGTATACCATGCATCATTCTTTCTAAATTTTCCATACCATATGAATGAGCTTCATCGGGCTTTCTAGCAAATACTGGTTCATCAATTTGAATATACTGACAACCTGCATCTACAAGTGCTTTAACTTCTTTATTAAGGGCTAATGCTAAATCAAAACCAAGTTTTTTCATGTCATCATAGTAGTTGTTAGCAATTGAATCTGTTATTGTCATTGGTCCAGGTAGGGTAATTTTAACTGGATTTTTTGTAAATTGTTGTGCACTCTTCCAGTCTAGATGCATACGTATTTCTTTACTTGAAATCGGTGCAACAATAGTTGGAAGATCAGCTTCGAACGCGCCTTGTCTTACTGACTTATGTGTAACTTCTTTAAAACTTACTCCATTTAAAAATCGACATTGATATAATACGTAACTCTCACGTCTGACTTCTCCATCTGTTGGAACATCAATACCCGCATTTACTTGATCAGTTATAACTTCTTTAATTGCTGCTAAAAATAATTTTTCAGCATCTGCACCTGCAGACTCTAATGCTTTTTCATATGCGCCAGGTGACCAATTTGATAATAATCCTTTTGACGCTTTTCTCTCTTCTTCTGATTTTGTCCCTAAAAACCAATCTTGAATAGGTGTTTGTTTCGGTTTTGGATAAGCACCTATTGTAGTTGTTTTAAGAGGCATCTATTTTTACTCCCATTTAAATTTAAAATAAAACAGCGGCTTTTATAAAGCCGCTGTAATAAAAAGTTAATAATAAATAATCTCAAATTACATAAGATCGTTTATTTCTTCCATCATTTCTTCTTGGAGATCACCCATATCATCAGCGTCGCCTGTAGCAATTTCTTCTGTGTAATCATAGATTACCTGCGTAACAGCTAATCCATTTTCTCCAGGATATGCAAACCAATCTGCAAGAAGTGGAAGTTGTTCAACTGCAGTAAGTTTATTAGGGTTTTTACTATAGAAATCACCTAATAATTCATTCGCTGCTTTGTTTGGTGGAACATATCCAGTTGTTTCAGCAACTAATGCAGCACCGATACCTGATGTAATGAACTTTAAGAAAGTCCATGCAGCATCAACTCTTGCTGGATCATCAGATGTAGACACTAACATTGCAGCGTTTCCACCTGCTGGTAATCTTGCAGGTGTTCCATTGTTAACTCCAGCCATTCCAGGGAATGGTGCAGTCTTTAAAACAAAGTCTGCCTTTGCAGCATTAACTGAACCCAAGCTTGAAGTAGACCAGAACATCATACCAATTGTACCTGCGTTAAACGCAGCTTGACCATCAGCAATTGAATAGTTTGGCATATTACATCCGCTCATGATTGCTTTCATTTGCTCTAACGTTGCAAGTCCTGCATCACCACCCATATTTACAGCTCCATCTTTAACCATTGGAACATTCTGAGTGTGCATTAATGCTTGGTGGAACCAGTTACCTGTGATGTTCCAACCAAAGTATAGAGTTCCTTTACCTGCTGCTTCCAATTTATTACATGCTGCAATAACTTCGTCCCAGTTAGTTGGAATACTATTTACACCTGCTTCAGCTAATAAATCCATGTTATAATATCCAACTGGCGTTGATACAGAAAATGGTAATCCATAAACTTCACCACCAAATGTTGAAAGACTTAACATAGCAGAATGGTAACCATCTTTTTCAAAAGCAGCTTCTTTTGCAATAAATGGCTCTAAAGACTTAGCAATACCTTTGTCAACTAGAGGTGCTTGTCTGTTAAGACCTTGCATTGTTACATCTGGTAAATTACCTGAAGTAGACTCTCTGAAGATTGTTGCAGTTGCATCCTCATAGTTTTCATAAGTTGCTCTAAATTTAACTTGAATATCTGGATGTGCTTTTTCAAACTCTGGCATAATAGCTTGGAAAGTTACATCGAATAATCCTGAATAAGGATAAGCAACTTCTATTTCAATAGACTTAGCTGAATTAACAGAACCATAAAAACCAAAAGCTAATACGGCTGCAAATCCTGTAATTAATTTTTTCATTTAATCCCTCCGATTCAAATATAGTATTAATCTAACACGTAGCCTCAAAGGGTTACAATTTTATTACGAAAATATTACTAAAATAAGCTTATTTTTCCACAGCATTAAGAAAAATTAGAGAAAAACTGGTTTATTTACCAAGGTAGCGAAAAGGTTTTTACATTAGTAAAACTTTTCATTGCTTCAATAACACCCTCTTTGTAACCAAGACCTGAATCTTTAATTCCTCCAAAAGGAGACATTTCAATTCTATAACCTGGAACCTCCCAAATATTTACCGTACCAACATTTAAACCTTGAATATATTTTTTTGCTCGCATGAAGTTATTTGTACATACACCAGATGATAATCCGAATGCGGTTGAATTAGATATTTTCATTACAGCTTCATCGTCATTAGGCACACGAATGATTGGGATAACTGGACCAAATGTTTCTTCTAAAACTAATTCACTTTTAGGATCAACATGATCTACAACTATTGGAGGTAACAAAGCACCCTTTCTTCCAGGGTGATATAAAATTTTTGCGCCGTCTTCTTCAGCCATAGAAACTCTTTTATCAAAAAGTTCTGCAGCTTGAGCATTAACAACTGTACCTAAGTCTGTTTCCATATTCATAGGATCACCAAATTTAATTTTCTTTGCACGCTCAAGAGCCATTTCAACAAATTGATCTGCAATGGATTCTTGAACCAATATTCTTTTAACAGCTGTACAACGTTGACCAGAATTTTTCGTTGCTCCCGTAACAGCTAGTTCAACAGCTTTTTTAAGATCATCACCATCTAAGTCATTTAAAACAATTAATGGATCATTACCACCAAGCTCAAGAACAGTTCTTTTGTATCCAGCTTGTTCAGCAATTAATTTTCCTACACCCACACTGCCTGTAAAAGTAATTAGATCAATGTTTGGATTTTTGATCATTTCTGATCCAATGTCTTGAGGCCATCCAGTTACAACTGAAAACATTTCGGGTGGCAGGCCTGCTTCATATAAAACATCGGCGAGTACCATTGCTGTTAAAGGTGTTAATTCTGTTTGTTTACATACAGTACAATTATTAGTTGCAATTGAAGGTGCAATTTTATGCGCTACCATATTCAAAGGATGATTAAATGGGGTGATTGCTGAGATTGCCGTTAAAGGTTCTCTTATGGTAAATATTTTTCTGGCTTTTCCATGTGGAGTTAAATCACAAGAAAATATTTCTCCATCATCATGAATACAAAGTTGAGCCGTTAATGAAAATACATCGAAAGCTCTTCCTACTTCGTATAAAGAATCTTGTTTTGAGATACCAAGTTCTAAAGTAATAATATCAGAAATTTCTTCTTTTCTTTTAACAAGTACTTCTGCAGCAGTTTGAAGAATTTTTTGTCTCTCATATCTTGTAAGTTTAGGTTGGTAATTTGCAGCAATATCTAGAGCCTTTCTTGCATGCTCTGCGGTACCGGCTGGAACCGTTCCGATTACTTCACCTGTAAAAGGGTACTCAACATTTATTGTTTTATCTGAAGTAACTTTTTCTCCAGCAATACGCATTGCTTCATTAATCATTTTTTTGTGCATCATAGGGCTCCATTTATTGCATAATAAAATGCATCATAGTTATATAATTGTTTGCTAGTATCTAAGTTTTGTAATTTTAAATTTGATATGAATGGCACTTCTCTTTCATGGAGTCCTCCATGAGAACGTAAAGGTTCATTTAATCCAGAAAGATTGTGTTTATCTTCCGATGAACCAATAGTCATAAATTCTGAAGACATACATATAATATCTCCCATTCTATCAGGAGGTAAATTGTAAGTAGAACATCCTTCATCTTTTGTTAAAACAACTTCTATATCTTTTATTTCTTTAATAGCATTTACAACTGAATCTACCTTGCTCTTGTCTTCTAAATAAATTGTTGCAAAAGAACCAAGTGAACCATGATGAACAACATATGGATCTGTAATTGGTAGGATGACTTTAGCCATGTTTGGTTCAAATTTTTTATCTAAATAATCTTGTAAAAATATTGCATTAGGTGAACCATCTTCTTTTGATTTTGGTTTCATTCCGTGATCTGCTGTGATGATTATAGAAACATTCTCCTTATTTAAAAGTCCAATATATTTATCAAACATTGCATAAAATTTATTTGCTGTTTCATTTCCCGGTGCATATTTGTGTTGAATATAATCCGTAGTCGATAAATACATAATATTTGGTTTAAACTCCTCAAGAAGTTTTACACCTGCAGCCATTACAAATTCAGAAAGTCCTTCAGAATATACTTCTGGCACTGGCATCCCCAACCAATCGTTTACATTATCTATACCATTGAGATCTTTTGTTGCTTGATCAGATTTTTCAGCAGAAAAACAAATAGCTCTCTCATCATCAAAACTTAATCCGTTTCCTAAAAGTGTTCTCAACTTGTCTTTTGCAGTAACAAGAGCAATTTTAGAACCAGAATTGTAAAATTTTTCAAAAATAGTTGGTGCTCGCATATATTTTGGGTCATTCATCATTACTTCTTCACCCGTCTCAGGTGTATAAAAGAAGTTTCCGCATATACCGTGTACAGAACTTGGTTGGCCTGTTACAATCGAAATGTTATTTGGATTTGTAAAACTTGGAATAGCGCTGTGAACAAGTAGGTTTTCACCACTTGCAATTAATTTATCAAGATTTGGTGTAAGATTAGATTTTGATGCTTCTTCGAGATACTCTTTTTGACTACCATCAAGGCATATAACAATAGCAGTTTTTGAGAAAGAGCTTGGATATTCTCTTTTATTAATTTCTAAATTATCGGACACGAATTCAACTAATATATATTATTAAAAATACGAATTTATAGTTATCTGCTAGTTAAACTCAATCATAATTTGAATATTTGTTAATAAAATTGAAATAAAACTGAAATAAATAGATTTAAAATATTCTCAAATTTAATAAAATTTTGTAGATTAAAGTTAAGATACAGGGGGAATGAGTGGGGACAATATCACTTAAAAATATTTCAAAGTCATTTGGGTCTACACAAGTACTTAATAATTTGAATGTTGATATAAACGATGGAGAATTCTTAACGTTAGTTGGTCCATCTGGTTGTGGTAAATCTACATTACTTAGAATAATTGCAGGATTGGAACAGCAGACTTCAGGTGATGTATTAATAGATAATAAAAATGTAAATAGAGTTAGAGCCAGTGAAAGAGATTTGGCAATGGTCTTCCAATCATATGCTCTTTATCCTCATCTCACAGTAAGAAGAAATTTAGAAACTCCATTAAGACTTAGAGATTATAATGGATTTGAAAGACTACCCTTGATTGGTAATTTTTCTCCAAGCAAAAAAGAGAAAACAGAATCTATTAATCAATTAGTAAATAAAACTTCTGAAACTCTAAAAATTTCAGAACTATTAGATAGAAAACCAGGACAATTGTCAGGTGGTCAAAGACAAAGAGTTGCTCTTGGTCGTGCCATGGTTAGGGAGCCTGTTGCCTTTTTAATGGATGAACCTCTTTCAAATTTAGATGCGGCTCTGAGAGTTCACATGCGATCTGAATTATCTGAACTTCATAATTCACTTAAAACTACTTTTGTGTACGTAACACATGATCAAGCAGAAGCGTTAACTATGTCTTCTAGAATGGCTGTGATGATTGATGGAAATTTATTACAACTAGATACACCTCAAGAAGTATATGACAATCCTTCCTCATTAAGTGTAGCTCAATTTGTTGGAAGTCCAAAAATAAATATATTTAAAGGAACTGCGGACTCTAGTGGGACGATAAGTTTTCTCAACGTTAATCTAAAAAGAAAAAGTTCTGAAAGTAATACAGATTTACATATTGGTATTCGACCAGAACATTTAGAAATTACAAATGAAAGAAATGAAAATACATTTAGTGGAACAGTTGCATATAGAGAAAATTTAGGTTCAGATATTTTCTTTCATGTAAATATTGAAGACGGTTCAAATAAAATAATTGTAAGAGGCTTACCACAATTTACACACCAAATTTCAAATGGTTCTAGTGTAAATATAAAAAGAGTTTCAGATAAAGCATTACTATTTAATCAAGCAGGAATGAGGGTTCAATTTACTAATGCATAATTCAAAAGCTCACATATGGTTTATTGCACCAGCAATCATACTGATGATAATTATTTTAATTTTTCCTCTTTTTCTTGCAGGAGGAATTTCTTTTACTGACTATAATTTAGGAAACAAAACATTCGAGTGGGTTGGACTAGAAAATTATGACAAGATGTTCAATCGAAAAACATATGTCAAAATGATTTGGGCCACAGCGACGTATGTTATTGTTGTTGTTCCAATTTCTGTTGTACTTGGATTATGTGCTGCTATGCTCTTAAATTCACTAAGGTTTGGCGCTGATATATATAAAACAATTTTCTTTCTTCCAGTTATGGCAACTCTTCTTGCAATGGCAATTGCATGGGAATTTACTCTTCATCCAACATTAGGAATTGTAAATAGTTTTTTAGCAAATGGGTGTGGAGGAGTTAGGGAATTCATTCTTGGTTTTCATTGGTTGCCATGGGTAGACTCACAAGAAAGCTGGTACGCTGTAGCATGTGCAAACAACATGGATTTTCCTTATTGGTTAAAACAAAAAAATACTGCGATTTGGACAGTATGTTTCATAGGAATTTGGCAGGCTTTTGGTTTTAACATGGTTTTATATTTAGCTGGTTTAACAAGCATACCAAGAGAGTTATACCAAGCTGCAGAAATGGATGGGGCTAAATCTACTTGGGAACAATTTAAGCTTGTTACATGGCCAATGCTTGGTCCAACAACGTTGTTTGTTGTCACTATTACTACCATTAGAACGTTTCAAGTATTTGATACCATCGAAATACTCACCAAGGGTGGTCCATCAAAAACAACGTATGTCATGATGTATGCAATCTTTGAAAAAGCTATTCAACAAAACTTAACAAGTATCGGTGCAGCAATCACTGTTGTCTTTATTGGATTTATTCTTGTGTTAACGTTTTTCCAAAGATATGTCATTGAGAAGAGGGTTCATTATTAATGGAAGCTAAACAATATATTGGAGAAGGTTGGAAACATGCAATCTTAATTATTGGTGCTATCGTAGTGATGCTCCCTTTTTATATGATGGTTTCTATGTCATTAAAATCTCAGCAAGAAATCCAATCAATTTCTGGTGGTCTTATTGGTGCGCAAGAAACTCAAACGTTTCCTGTATGTGTTAAAACTGGTTATTCAGAAGAAACATGTACAATGAAGCCATATCAATACAACTATTGGTTCGCTTTTGAAAAAGCTCCTATTCCTAGATACTTAATGAATGGTGTCATTGTTACTTTATCAATCTTCATCATTCAGGTTCTAGTCGCCTTACCGTGCGCGTATGCACTCGCCAAGTTACGGTTTTACGGACGAGAATTTGTTTTCTCGATGGTTTTATTTTGCTTGCTCATTCCAGTTCACGGAATTGCACTTCCATTATATGTTATGTTGGCCCAGGCAGGACTGGTTGACACCTATTCCGCCTTAATACTCCCCTGGACCATATCGGTGTTTGGAATCTTTTTAATGCGGCAATTCTTTATGACTGTTCCAGATGAATTAATTGATGCCGCCAGGATGGATGGCATGGGAGAGTACGCAATCGTATGGAAAGTAATGCTTCCAACTGCAATACCAGCGTTACTTGCTTTTGCAATATTCTCAGTTGTTGCGCACTGGAATGATTATTTCTGGCCTCGCATGGTAATAACAGGAAATAGAGATCTCTTTACTCCACCACTTGGTATAAGAGAATTTAGAGGTGGGATTGATAGTGACGAATTTGGTCCTATGATGGCTTCAATAGTTACTGTAACTGTTCCTCTCATTGTTGCTTTTATAATCGCACAAAAACGATTTATTGAAGGAATTACTTTGACAGGCATGAAGTAAATTCTTATCTACTGATGACATTGTCAGTAAATTTTATTTTTATCTTAATTCTTGTTTCTGCTCTATGTCATGCAGTTTGGAGTGCTATAATAAAATCAAGCAAGAACCCTTTATCGTTAATGGGTATAACATCTGTCTTGGAAGTTACTATTTTTTTACCTTTAACATTTACTGTTCCATTTCCAACTTTAGAGGTTTGGTATTTTTTAATAGCAACCGTAATCATTCATGTCTTCTACAGACTAAATGTTATCTACTCATATAGGTACGGTGATCTCTCTTACATATATCCAATTTCTAGAGCAAGTTCATGTTTGTTTGTAGCAATCATTAGTATTTTATTTTTAAGTTCCGATATTAGTGTTGCTGGTTTTGTTGGAATATTAATTGTTTGTATTGGATTATTTTTAATTTCTTATTCTAAAAATTTATCTTTTAACTTCAGAGGTTTTGCTCTCGCAATATCAACAGCTATTCTAATTACTGCTTACACTTTAGTTGACGGAGTCGGGGTTAGACTTTCTGAAAATGGTTTTTCTTATATTTACTGGCTCTTCACACTTAATGGAATACCTTTGCTAATTATTGGTTTGATCTCGAAAGATGGTTTACGAAAAAGAGAAACATACACATTTAGATCGGGGATTGCTGCTGGTGTCTTTGCAACAAGTAGTTACGCAATTGTTGTTTGGAGTATGCAATTTATAGAAATAGCTTATGTCTCTAGTATTAGAGAAATAAGCATTGTGTTTGCTGCAATTATTGGAATGCTTTTCTTATTTGAGAAGAATGCAAAATCTCGAATAATACCTTCTATTTTAATAGTGAGTGGTATTTCGGTTGTTTATTTTCAGATTCTTTAAGGAAAAAATATAGACTTTTTATACGAAAATTTTATATGACTTTTATGACTGAGAATATTGTGGAAGTAGATCCAAAAACCGAAACTATCTCTTGCGATGGTGGTGAAGATGGTTTAGGACATCCCGCAGTTTATTATACCTTCAATAATGAGAACAAAATTGTCTGTGGTTATTGTGGTAAAATATTTATAAAAAAAGAAGAGTAGAAATGTATAAAGAATCTTGGGGTCAAAAAAGAATTTGTCCAATGTGTAGTAAACAATACTACGACCTAGGAAGAACAGAGCTTGAATGTCCAGAATGTGGTAAACTAATTGAAGTTACTACCATGACTAGACCAAGACGTGGCAGAAAACCTGGTAGTACTAATGCTGCTCCTCTAACGAATCCTATTCCTGCAAAACCAAAAGAAAAAGATGATGATCTTGATATCGATAATTTGGATTTGGATAACAACGAAGATAATCTTGAGGATGATACTGTTTTATTAGAAGACGAAACAGAAATTGATCCAATAGCCGAAGGTATTAAACCTAAAGAAGACGGCGAAGAAGAATACTAAAATTTCAATAAAATTTAGAAGATGTTTAAGGTACTACAAAACACTTGGGCCCTTTTTTTTGGCTTTGCTTTAATTAGTCTTGGTCATGGTTTGCAAGGAACGCTAATCGGTGTTCGTTCTGTTTTAGAAGGTTTTAGTTTTTTTGCATCAGGGCTTATTATAGCTGGTTATTACGTTGGATACTTAACTGGCGCGTTAACAATTCCAATTTTTTTACAACGTGTTGGTCACATAAGAGTTTTTGCCGCTTTAGCATCGCTTGCTTCTATCGCTATATTATTACACTCAGTATTTGTTCATCCTTATTCATGGATGTTTATACGAATATTAACTGGTTTAAGTCTTGCTGGAATTTATGTAATCATGGAGAGTTGGTTGAATGAAAAATCAACTAATCAAACTCGTGGTCAATTACTTTCCGTTTACATGATTATTACTTTTGTATTTGTTGGGGCAGGACAATTTTTATTAAATTTAGGTGATCCAGCTAAAGTTGATTTATTTATTTTAGTATCAATCTTATTATCATTCGCCCTTCTTCCTATTCTTTTATCTTCAACAGAACAACCTAATACAGAAAGTCCTAAATTTTTTTCTTTAAGCGAATTTTATGCTTTATCACCTTTAGGTTTTGTTGGTGCGTTAGCAACTGGTTTATCGCATAGTGCGGTTTTTGGATACGGTGCAATTTATGCATCATCTATTAATTTAAGCTTATTTGAAATTTCTCTGTATATGATGATTATAACGTCAGCTGGCGCTCTATCGCAGTGGCCTATTGGATATTTGTCAGATAGGATTGATAGACGTGTTATTCTTATTGGTGTTTCTTTTATGGCTTCAGGTTTGAGTTTATTTTTTGTTTTTGCAAACTTTATGCCGCTAACATTGTTCTTAATTTTTACTGGTCTTTTTTCAGTTGCATGTTTACCAATGTATTCACTTACGGTTGCTCATACAAATGACTTCTTACAACCTAATGAGATAGTATCAGCAAGTGCAACCTTTGGCATACTTATTGGTATTGGATCAATTATCGGACCTTTGTTTGTTTCTGGATTTATGGAAATTTTGGGAGCGGTAGGTTTTTACATCTATTTATTTTTAATACATGGACTACTAGGACTGTTTGGTTTGTATAGAATGACACAAAGAACTAAACCACGTGATCTTGAATCACAATACAATCCTTTACCACGAAATATTAGCCCTGCCGGTATGGAAATGAACCCCGTTACTGAACCAAATGAGGACGAGTAAGTCTTTTAAATATTCTGTGAAGTAATAAGAGAATAATTATTCCCATATAAATAACTGGTTCAGTTTTATCAGCGCGAACTAGAACATAAAAATGCATACTAGCCAGAATGGCTACTGGGTAAATTAAATAATGAATTTTCTTCCATAATTTAAAACCTAGTCGTTTAATCATATTGTTTGTTGAAGTGCTAGCAAGTGGAATTAAAAAGAGAAAACTTATAAAACCAAAAGTTATAAAAGGTCTTTTTATAATATCTTGTATAATAAATTGCATATCTAAAAAATGATCTAAAACTATGTAAGTGGAGAAATGCAAACAAACATAATAGAAAGCAAAAAGACCAATCATTCTTCGTAAGACAACTATTGATTTTAAATTTTTAATATTTGATAGAGTAGTAATCATAAGAGTTATGATTATTAATCTAAGCGCCATCAGACCCAATTCATCCATTAATTTTTCGATTGGATTTACACCTAGATTTCCAGTAACAAATTGGTACGCCCAGAGTAGACTAGGAAATAGAATTAAAATAAATAAGACAGGTTTACTGCGGTTAAAATTTCTTGTTGAAAACATTCATTTAATAAAATTTAGTCAAATCTAAATCTTTGTAGAGATGTGCTACTTCTTCTTCATAGCCATTAAACATAAGTGTCTCTCTTCTTTTAAACTCTCCAATTCGTCTCTCTGTTCCTTGACTCCATCTTGGATGATTAACATTAGGATTAACATTAGCATAAAAACCATATTCCCAAGGAGCTAAAGTTTCCCAAGATGTTTCAGGTTGAGTATCTAAAAATCTAATTTCCACAATTGATTTAATTGATTTGAAACCATACTTCCATGGAACAACTAATCTTATGGGTGCACCATTTTGATTAGGCATTTCATGACCATACAATCCAGTTGCTAATATTGTTAAAGGATTCATTGCTTCATCCATTCGAAGCCCTTCTCTATATGGCCAAATAATTGTTCTTTTTTGCTGACCTGGCATTTCTTCTGGTCTGAACACAGTTACAAATTGGACATACTTTGCTGAACTTAAAGGTTCAGCCATTTTTATAAGTTCAGATAGTTGAAAGCCTTGCCAAGGAATAACCATGGACCATGCTTCAACACATCGTAATCGATAAACCCTATCTTCTATTGTTACATTTGATAAAATTTTTTCTAAGTCAAATGTTTGAGGTTTTTTCACCAGACCATCTATTTTTATTGTCCATGGCCTAGGCTTAAAATTTCCAGAGTTTAAATGCGGATGTTTTTTGTGAGTTCCAAATTCATAAAAATTATTATACGTTGTGATTTCTTCGTAAGAATTGAGTTTATCGTTTTCATTTAAATTTTTACTATAAATTGAAGGATCGTTTTCATGATTTGCAAGTGCTGATGATGTAACAGTAGCTAGCATAGCACTAGCCAAAGATCCCTTTATAAACTTTCGTCTATTTAAATATGTCTTGTAGGGTGTAATTTCAGATCCTAAAATTTTCATACTAATAATATATATCTTAAATATTAAAATTGAAGTTTTGCTTCAATAATTCTAACTCTTAAAATGGGAATTATATTTTTTTAGTAATTTTTCTGGCCATGTACTTTTGATAAATTCGATAATAGACCAAACATCATCATCTGATAACGTTTCATTACCAAGCATTTTTCCTTCATAATCAGGAATTATTTTTTTAAAACCATATTTAGTAACCTGAAATAAATATTTAGGGGAGTGATGCCAGGTATGGCCTGTGCCATTAAGTGGCGGCGCTCTTCGATGACCGTCTTCATCTAAAGATTTATTCCACTCTTCATGACCAGCTAAATTACCCATATGACAGCCAGCACAATTTTCGGCATATAATTTCATACCTTTAGAAATATCAATTTCTTCCGCATGAATACTTGACCCAATACATAATATTGTAATTAGTGAAATTAATTTAAGACACTGCATTATATTTATATAATTTTTTAGATTCATATTTCATTACAAATCTGTCTTTTTTTTGATAGAATAAATTAATGAAAAAAATTTTCATTTTTTTTGTCGTTTTAACTTCAGTAATTTCATTTAATAATCATGCATACAGTGAAAAGGTTCACGGTATTGCAATGCATGGAATACCAAAGTATGCCAGTGATTTTGAAAATCTAGATTATGTAAACCCAAATGCACCTAAGGGTGGTAGTGTGAAATTTGGATCATATGGATCTTTTGATAATCTTAATAGGGTAGCATTTAAAGGTTCTAAAGCTGCTGGCCTTGGGTACGTCAATGATACATTAATGAGAAGAGTTTGGGATGAAGCATTCTCTCTCTATGGATTGATAGCTGAGAAGGTTGAATTACCTAAAGATAGATCGTCTATAACTTTTTATTTAAATTCAAATGCAACCTTTCATGATGGCTCGCCAATAACACGTGATGACGTATTATTTAGTCTAGAAACGTTTCAAACAAAAGGTACGCCAAATCAGAAAAAAACTTATGGCAAAGTTATTAAAACTGAATTGATTGGAAATGATGGAATAAAAATGATTTTTGAAAATAATGAAGATAAAGAATTGCCTCTAATTATTGCAGGCTTTCTTCCTATCATTCCAAAAAAGTTTTATGAAAATCTTGATGTTACAAAAACATTTTTAGATATCCCTCTAGGCAGTGGGCCCTACCAGATTGATAGTCTCGATCCTGGGCGTCAAATAAAATACAAACGCGTTGAAAATTACTGGGCAAAAGATTTACCAGTGAATAAAGGTCTCTATAACTTTGATACAATTATTTATGATTATTATAAAGACTCAAATGTCTTAGTTGAGGCTTTTAAGGTTGGTGAATACGACTTTAGAAGAGAGTACAACGTTAAACGTTGGTTATCAGAATATGATTTCAAAGCTGTCCAGAATGGCGAAGTAATACTTACAGAAATGAATAATGATAGACCTGTTGGAATGAATGGTCTTGTGATGAATACAAGACGTGACATATTTAATAACAGAAATGTAAGACTTGCTTTAAGTTATGCCTATGATCATGAATGGATTAATAAAACAATATATCAAAATGCATATGTCAGAACAGATAGTTATTTTGATAACTCACCATTAGCTTCTTCAGGTTTACCGTCAAAAAATGAGCTAGAATTATTGAATGTATGGAAAGATGAGATTCCAGCAGAAGTATTTACGGAAACATTTACCCCACCTCTTACGGATGGAAGTGGAAATGATCGTAAAAATTTATTGAAAGCAAAAGAGATACTAGAAAAAGAAGGATGGATAGTTGAAAATGGAAAGCTATTCAAAGATGGGCAAGAATTTAAATTTGAATTTTTAATTGTCAGTCCTTCAGATGAAAAAATAGCTTTAGCATATCAAAGTAACTTAAAAAAACTTGGCATTACTATGGATGTTAGAACAGTTGATTCCTCACAATATCAAGAACGTCTTTTAAGTTATGATTTTGATATGATTAAGAGATATTGGGGAGTGAGTCTAAGCCCTGGAAATGAACAACAATTTTATTGGGGCTCTGAAGTAGGAAAAAAAGATGGGAGTAGAAATTATCCTGGAATTGATAGTCCCGCAGTTGATGCATTAATTGAAAAACTAATAAATGCCTCAAATAGACAGGAGCTAACTACTGCAATTCACGCTCTTGATAGAGTTTTATTGTGGGGTCACTATGTTGTTCCACTCTATCATAGTAACAAAGATCGAATTGCTTATTGGGATTTTTTTGAGTATCCCGATGAAATTCCACTTTACGGGATAGTAATTGAATCTTGGTGGATTAATAAAGATAAACAATAAATTTACATACATTTTCTATGAGTCATACAAGAGCAAATATAATGATGCTTATTGCATCACTTATATGGGGAACAGCATTTGTTAGTCAGACTACAGGTATGGGTGCCATTGGACCATTTACTTTTAGTTTTGGAAGATTTTTCTTTGCTTTTTTAACTGTGATTCCCTTTGCTATTTACCTTGAACAAAAAAATGTTTCAAAAATTTTGCATGATAGGAAAAAAATTTATCTTTGTATTGCAACAGGAATTTTTCTGTTTGGTGGTATGGGCCTACAACAATATGCTCTCCAAAAATCGTTAATATCAAATGCTGCTTTTCTAAGCACACTTTATGTTCCATTTGTTGGAATCATTTCAAGATTTATAATTAAAAAACAAGTTCACTGGATTATATGGGTTGCGATATTACTCTGTTTGTATGGGTCTTACCTCTTATCTTCAAATCAATCAGTTGAGATACAACAATCTGATAGTCTTTTATTTATAGCAGCCTTGTTTTTTGCTTTGCATATTATTTGTATTGATATTTTTATGAAGGAACTCAATAGTCCTTTTTTGTTTGGTAGCATTCAATACTTTATAGTTTTTATATTATCTATGATTTTAGCATTCTGGTGGGAAGAACCAAAATTATCAAATATGCAAATTGAATGGTTTGAAATTTTGTATACAGGAATTTTCTCTGCGGGAATTGGTTATACATTACAAATAATAGCTCAACAAAAAGCTAATCCTGCGCCAGCCGCAATTATATTATCGATGGAATCTGTATTTGCAGCAATTGCAGGATGGATACTTTTAAATCAAATCTTAGACACACAAAAAATACTGGGATGCCTTGCAATATTTATTGGAGTGATTATAGTACAACTTGTACCAATAATAATTAAACAAAAATGAGTGAAAAATTAGACGTAGTAGGAATTGGAAACGCAATGGTTGATGCGATTATTCCATCCGATCAAAGCGAAATTGAAAAACATGAAATAAATAGAGATTCTATGAATCTTATTGATGAAGGTTTGAAAAATAATTTACATGATAGTTATTCAATCAGAGAAATGGCAGGTGGCGGATCACTTGGTAATTCTATGTTTGGAATTACATCATTCGGTGGCAATGGAAGCTTTATTGGAAAAATAAAAAATGATGAAATTGGTATTTATCTTCAAAAAGATATGGTTCGTGAAGGATTAAAATTTCCTTTAGGTTTTACATCACCTGATATTTCAACAGGATGTTGTACAATATTTGTAGAAGAAGATGGAACAAGAACAATGTGTACCTTTTTGGGTGCGGGAACATTGATTGGCCCTGAAGATATCAAAGAGGATGATATTAAAAATCATAAGATTGCTTATTTAGAAGGATATTTGTGGGATAATGAAAATGCAAAAAAAGCTATGAAAAAAATGGTGGATATTTGTAAAGCCGATAACCAAAAAATTGCTTTTACTCTTTCAGATCTTTTTTGTGTTGATAGACACCGTGACTCTTTTAAAGAATTAATAACAGAGAATGTTGATATTTTATTTGCCAATGAAGATGAAATCAAAGCTATGGCAGAAACAGATAGTTTTGATGAAGGTTTAGAATATGCAAAATCATTAAATATTGTTGCAGCTATTACTAAAGGAAGTAGTGGATCAGTAATTGTATCGGGAAGTGAAGTAACTGAAGTTTCGGCAAAAAAAGTAGAAAAGGTTATTGATACTACTGGTGCAGGAGATTTATTTGCAGCTGGCTTTTTGTTTGGTTATTCAAAAGATAAGAGCATGGAAGAATGCGGAAACTATGCATCGATTGCTGCAGCAGAAATTATTTCGCACTACGGAGCAAGACCTTTAGTAAAACTATCTAGCTTAATTTAGATAATAATTTATTTTTATTTTCATCATCACAAAAAGAATACTTAATGGCATTATGAGTTAGTGACGTAAGTTCTTTTTCATTCAAACCTAATTCTTCCATAACTTTGTATTCACCTTGAATAGTGGCATTGAAAAATGGAGGGTCATCTGAATTAACTGTAACTTTAACACCTTGATCAAATAACGATTTAACTGGATGACTTTCATAATCTTCATAAATTTTTGTTGCGATATTACTTGTTGGACAAGTTTCAAGAATAATATCTTTTTCAATAATCTCTTTTACAAGATCAGGATCCTCAATTGATCTTACACCGTGACCTAATCTAGTCGGGTGTAATAAATTGATAGCATTACGAATATTTTCTGGACCATCCCACTCACCAGCATGAACAGAAATGGGGAAATTCATCTCTTTCAGCATATCAAATGTTTTTACAAATAGATTTGGAGGAAAATGTAACTCATCACCAGCTAAACCAAAACCAACTAAAAATGGATGAGGGTTATCAAGGACTTCTTTAGCTGTATTTTGAACAGACTCTGGTCCAAGATGTCTAATTCCATTCATTATATATCGAGACACAATACCAAAATCATCTTCGGCTTTTTTAGAAGCTTCGTATACCCCTTCAATAAACGAATGATATGTCATGCCCTTTGCTTTGGCATGAGTTGATGAAATCATCGCTTCAACATAGAGGACATTGTTAGCAGCACATTCTTTTAAATATTCATACGTTAATTCAAAATAGTCTTCTGGTGTATGAATAACAGAAGTGACAATGTCGTACTTTTTTATAAAATCATAAAAATCATCCCACTGGTATGCGTACTTTGAGCCAAACATTTCTTCTGGTATTTCATGATTATTGCGCATAGCAAATTTTTTACAAAGATCTGGTGTAATAGTAGCTTCTAAATGAACATGAATTTCTGCTTTTTTAACTGAATTAAAAATATTCATATAAATAAAATTACCTATATAATAATAATATGGAAGCAAGATTAAACAGAAGAAGCTTTGTTTTTGGCGCAAGTTGCTCTTTATGTGGTTCGATGATTTTACCATCTTGTACACAAGTTCCACTAACAAATAGGAGTCAGTTAAATTTATATGATAGCAACCTTCCCATAATTTTAATGGGCGGAGGTATCCTTGGCACACCAAAGATTTATCCCAATGAACGATCTCTTAATCAAGAAGTTGAAAAAACATATTCAAGATTTTTATCTAAAGCTAAAGAAGATAAAATTCTTTTAGATAACACCGATGAATCAAAAAAAATTGAAGAAATAGGAAAAGAAATTTATACCTCTCTAGATACATATTATCTTAATAAGCGTGAAAAAAATCCTGTAGAAAATTTTAATTGGCAATTTGCTTTAATTGAGTCTGAAACAAAAAATGCATGGTGTATGCCTGGTGGAAAAATTGCTTTTTATACAGGTATACTTCCTATATGTAAAAATGATGATGGTATTGCAGCAGTCATGGGCCATGAAATTGCGCATGCATTTGCTAGACACACTGTTGAAAAATTAACCCAAGCATCTATGATGCAAATGGCAACAATTGGAATATCGCGAAGTAAATACGCTGAACTTTTAAATAAATCTTTTAGAGTTGGTAACGTAGGTGGTAATGTTTATAACTCAGTGGTTAAGTATGGTATTTTTCTTCCATTTAGTAGAAAAATGGAAAGTGAAGCTGATTATTTAGGTATGGGATTTATGAATCTTGCTGGATTTAATATTAAAGAACCTGCTAAATTATGGCAAAGAATGATGGCAGGTCAAGAAGGAAGAGTGCCTGAATTTATGGGATCACATCCAAGTCCTGATAATAGATCAAAAAAGTTTCTTGAATGGGAAAGTGAAATTTTAGATAAATTTCCCCAAGTTTAATTTTAGTGTAATAGGTATTTTATGATTGCTGTTGAAGTTAAAGATCTTACTCATTCGATTAATAATAAAAAAATTTTAAATAATATTAATTTTAATCTCAATAAAGATAGTATCTCTTGTATTTTGGGACCGTCAGGTAGTGGAAAAACTACTTTATTAAAGCTCATAGCAGGTCTTGAAAAAGTACAGTCAGGTAAAATTATTATTAATGGTGAAGAAGTAAGTAGTACTGCAAAACACTTACCTACAGAAAAAAGAAAGATTGGTTTTTTATTTCAAGATTACGCTTTATTCCCACATTTGACAGTAAAAGAAAATTTGAGATTTCCAACTAATACTAAGAATTCAACTAATAATGTTGATGAAATTATTGAACTAATAAAATTACCTAATTCACTAGATAAATACCCACACGAGTTAAGTGGTGGTGAACAACAAAGAGTTGCACTTGCACGATCTATAATTTCACAACCCGATTTACTTTTATTAGATGAGCCTTTTTCAAGTTTAGATTTAAGCCTTCGAGAAGAGGTGAGAGATGATACGCTGCATCTATTACAAAAATCAAATGTGTCTGTAATTATAGTCACTCATGATCCTTTCGAAGCAATGTTTATCTCAAATCATATAAATATTTTTGATAAATCAGGTTCGATTGTACAGTCAGGAACTCCGAATGATCTCTATAACAATCCAAAAAATTCATATGTTACAGGTTTTTTTGGTGAAACAAATAAATTTGAAGGTGTTGTTAAAGAATCTCACATTTACACACCGGTTGGGAAAATTAAAACACCTGGAAATTTAGAAGGTGAGAAAGTTGTAGTACACATAAGACCTCAAGGTATAAAACTCAACAAACAACCAACACCAGTTAATGGAATTAAGGGGACCGTTATGGCGTCAAAATTAATGGGGTCATTTAGTTTTATCCATTTATCTGTGTTAGATAATAATAATGAAGTTGTTCATGTTCATAGCCACATGCCTGCTGACTTTAATCCAAAACAATCATCTGCAGTCGAGATAGAAATTGATAATGATCAGGCTTATATTTTTAAGAATTAAGTTTTAGTTTTTTATTGATTTAGTAATTGTTCTGTTAAGAAAAATTACCGGTCCTAATCCAGCAATAACTATAATTAGAGCTGCAAATGCTGACTCCTCCAACATTTCATCAGAGGCATATTGATAAACATAGGTTGCTAGTGTCTCAAAATTAAATGGTCTTAATAAAAGTGTTATTGGAAGTTCTTTTAAGATGTCTACGAAAACTAATATTCCTCCAACTAATAAATTTGTATACAGCAAGGGTAATATAATTTTTCTTATACTTTTGAAAAAGCTAACACCCATTGTTCTTGATGCGTCTAATAAGTTTGGATGAATTCTTGAAATACCTGATGTAATTGCTCCATTACCAACAGCTAAAAATCTTATACTATACGCAAATAATAAAATTATAAATCCGCCAACGGCATAACTCATACGAAAATAAATTAAATCATTAAGCCACCCAACAAATACGACTATTCCAACAGCAAGAATTGTTCCTGGAAAAGCATAACCAGAAGAAGCAAAAAATATTAAAATTTTTTGGAAATTATTTGATTTATATGCTCCAACTATAATCATTAATAAGGATAGCAACATTATGAATGATGAAGAAATAAATGCTAAAGATATACTTGATAGTGTTATTTGAAAAATTTCAAAAAAATTTATTACAGAATAACCTTTAATTACAAAATTCAATAAAATTGAAACAGGTATTATAAAACCAAGACTTAAAGGTATTAAGCAAATTAAAAACAATAAAGAATTTTTGATACCAGAAACTGTTTGGGTTGGTGTATAAGATGCACCACTATATTTTTCATGAAATTTTCTGCTACGCCTACCCAAATACTCTAAAGTTAAAAGTACTATAACAATCATAAATAAAATACTAGAAATCTGTGATGCGCCAGATAGACTATTCATTCCTAACCAAACATTAAATACGCCTAAGGTTAATGTTTCAATTGCAAAATAATCAACTGTCCCAAAATCAGAAATTGTTTCCATTAGTACTAAGGCCAAGCCAGCAATTATACCAGGACGACCAAATGGAATAGCAACATTGAAGAAGGAATTCCTTCCATAAATAGAACTAGTTTGAAAAAAAGATATAGGTGTCGTTATAAATGATGCTCTAGTCATTAAATATACGTATGGATACAATACAGAAGACATTACCAAAATTGCACCTCCCATTGATCGCACATTTGGAAACCAGTAATCTTTTGAGCTCGTCCAACCAAATATGTCTCTTAGCAATGATTGAAGAGGACCAGCATATTCAAAAAAATCAGTATAAGTATAGGCAATAATATAAGCTGGGACAGCAGCTGGTAATAATAACATCCATTCAAAAAATTTTTTCCCAAAAAAATTATATCTTGTCACTATCCAAGCAGTAGTCAAACCAAAGACTAAACTTAATCCTCCAACACCAAACATTAGAATTATTGTATTGGTAAGATATCTGGGCAAAACAGTAGAAAAAAGATGTGGCCATAGTGATGTATCACCTAAGATTGCGTAATAAAATATTGAAAAAATAGGGGCGATAATTACTAAAGCAATTATCGCCACAGAATTAGACCATAAATTAAAATTTATCAAAACAGTTAACCTATAATTTACCAGCCTACTCTATCAATGATTTTCTGAGCTATGGGAACAAGTTCTGCTAGTTTTTCAACAGGCAGTTTATCTTCTTTAAATTCACCCCATGATTTTAACTCATCAGTTAATTTCATATCTGGATTAACCGGATATTCATAGTTTATAGAACTGTAGAGGACTTGGGCTTTTGGTTGAGTCAAAAATTCAAGTAGTGCAATCGCGTTGTCTTTATTTTTAGAGTACTTAATTACACCTCCACCAGCAACATTTATGTGATTACCTCTGTCTTCTTGGTTAGTAAAAACTAACTCTATTGAGTTAGCCCATTCTTTTTGTTCTGGATTCTTTTCATTAAATTTCATTTTTCCAAAATAATAGGTATTCATTACAGCAATATCACAAACACCTTCATAAATTGCTTTTGCTTGAGCTCTATCATTACCTTCAGGTTTTCGTGCTAAATTTGCAACGATGCCTGCTGCCCATTCTTCAGCTATAGCTTCTCCATTTGCAGCAATTATTGAAGCTAAAAGTGATCTATTGTAGTCATGGCTGCCAGGTCTTGTACAAATTTTACCTTTCCATTTTGGATCAGATAAATCTTCTATTCTTTTAATTGAGTCTGTAGATACTCTTTCTTTTGATATTGCAACAATTCTAGCTCTCTTTGAAAGTGCAAACCATTTATTATTACTGTCTCTTAAATGATTTGGAATATTCATATTCAAAATATCTGAATTAATTGGTTGCAAAATATCCTTTTCAACAAATTGGTTTAATCTTGCTATATCAACTGTTAATACCAAGTCAGCAGGTGTATCTACACCTTCAGCTAAAACTCTTTCTAGCAATCCTTTTTTTGCATGTAAAACATTTACCTTTATGCCAGTCAATTTTGTAAATTCCTCAAAGAAAGGATCTATTAAAATTGGCTGCCTGTAAGAATAAACATTAACCTCTTTGGCAAACAAGTTTAGTGAAATCATAGATGCAATTAGTATCAATAGTAATCTAAAAATAATTTTCATATAACCTTCTTTTTTTTGTGGAGATAATAAATATCTCCACGTTCTATGATTAAGAATCTTATTAAAAATTATCAGAATACGAATGTAGATCTATATGAATTTTTTTTTAATATCAGTGTTGTTAAAATTCATAAAATTAGATTTATTCTAAATTTAAAGTTAAAAATGTTGGGGCCACTTTGGGCCCCTATCAAAACTATTTTATTGAAATAAGTCTAGCTTTTTTTTCTTCTGGAATAATTCTCTCCAAATCAATCGCTAAAAGTCCATTCTTCAATTCAGCATCTTTGACTTTGATGTCTTCTGAAATTGTGAACGATCTTTCAAACTGTCTTGTTGAGATTCCTTTATGGATTACACCATTGCCATTTTCATTAACCACTTTTTCTTTAGGTTTATTTCTAACAGTTAGGTTGTTTTCTTTTAATTCAATCTCAATATCTTCTTTACTATATCCAGCAAGAGCAACTTCAATTTTATAGTTATGCTCATCAACTCTATGAATATTGTAAGGTGGATAATTTGTATTGTATCGTTCCGTAGACTCCAACATTCTATCAAATTCATCAAAAATTGAGTCAAATCCAACAGAGAATGGTCTTAGAGAATTCCAAACGGATAGGTTTCTAGTCATAATAACTCCTTTATTAAGCAAGTTTATTTTTTCTGCACCCACAATGGCATACAGACAATTATGATGTGGGGATGATTGTGTTAAATTCAAGTCTTTATTATTTTTTTCTTATAAACGATAATCCATCAGATAATGGGAGAAGAGAGAATTCCACTCTTGTGTCATTTTGAATTTTTAAATTTAAATCACGGATAGTTTGTGTTTGAGAGTCTTGTATAGTTTCGTCAGCAACATCACCATGCCAAAGCATATTATCAATAACTATTATTCCATTAGAAACTAATAGGTTTAACGACAGTTCGTAATAATTTGGATAATTATTCTTATCAGCATCTATAAAAATTAAATCATAACTTTGTTGACGATCTATCATGCTTTGCATTACCTCAACACCATCTCCAATAATCGATTCAATTTTTGAACTTATATTATCTAATTCCCAATATTTTTTTGCTAAGGGTAAAAATTCATCTGAATTATCAACAGTTACAATTTTTCCTGATTCAGGTAGACCTCTTGCCAAAAACAAAGTACTCATCCCTGTAAATCTTCCAATTTCTAAACAATTTTTAGCATTAGAAATTTTAGTTATCATTTCTAAAAACTGACCTTGTTCTTTTGCAATCTGCATTTGTGAAACACTGCCAAGTTTTAAAGTTTCATTTTCTAGTTCACTAATTATTTTATCTTCTCTGTAACCTACGGTTTGTAAATATTGAACAAGTGCTTCATTAATTTCAGTTTGGGTACTCATTAGTTTATGGTTTCAAATATTTCAGATAGTTTGTGAGTTTTTTTATCTGAAATGATGAAACAACTTTGTATTTTATTTATTAAATTATCATCTATATTTTTATTTGAGTATAAACTTAATAAAGGAGTTGATGAATTCACTTCATCACTAATATTGAGTACATTATCATATCCAACTCCGTAATCTATTTTATCGGTAACCTGTTTTCTTCCACCTCCTAGTTCAATAAGTATAAGGCCTAATTCTCTGGTATGAATTTTTTCTATCCAGCCTTGTTCACTAGAAAATACATCTTTTCGAACTGAAGTATTTATTAAATCCTTTTCATAAGATGATAAAATATTTTTTGGTCCACCTAAGGCCGCAACCATCATTTCAAATTTTTCTGCAGCTAGTCCATTATTAATAACCGTATTAATTTTATTATAAGCCTCTTCTTTCGAAATTTTATAAATGTTTACTAATAGCGAAGATATTAATTCATTAGTGATCTTTTCTAATCGGTGATCTTTAAAATCATTTTTAATATATTTTATGCATTCTAATATCTCCAGTGTATGACCAGCACTTTTACCTAGGACCTGATTCATATCCGTTAATATAGCTTCGCAATGTAAACCTGCTCCTTTAGCGACTTTTACTAAGGAGTTGGATAAATCTCTTGCTATATCAATAGTGCTATTAAAAGATCCATTACCAACTTTTACATCAAGTACTAAAGATGAAAGACCACTTGCAATTTTTTTTGAAAGAATAGATGATGTTATTAAAGGTAAAGATTCTACTGTACCTACAATATCCCTTATAGAATATAATTTTTTATCAGCTGGTGCTAAATTAGAGGTTTGACCAATAATTGCACAACCAACGTCTTTTACAACTTTTTTAAAAGTTTCTAAATCAGGCTTTGTATTGTACCCAGGTATTGAATCAAATTTATCTAGAGTACCACCGGTATGACCCAAACCTCTACCTGAAATCATAGGTACATACAGTCCACAAGCTGCAAGAATTGGTGCTAAAATAATGCTCGTCTTGTCTCCAACACCACCAGTTGAGTGCTTATCACAAACCAACTCAGAATCTACAATCTCAGACCAATTTATTGTATCGCCTGAGTTCGTCATCGCTTCAGTTAAACAAACAGTTTCTTCAGGAGTCATTCCATTTGAAAATATTGCCATGCTCATTGCTGCAATTTGCGCGTCTGAAAAAGATCCATTTGTTAAACCGTCTACAAAAAAGTTGATATCTTCTTTTGATAGATCTTGGTTATCTCTTTTCTTTCTAATTATCTCTTGAGGTATCATCGAATTGAACTTCTTGTATAAATTGTTTAATTAAATTTAAAACATTGTTCTCTGCTAAACTTGCATTCTCTAAAGTTTCTTGATGACTTAATTTTGTTTTATTCATACCAGCAGCTAAGTTGGTGATTACACTGATACCAATAACAGGAAGTCCGCAATGATTAGCAACTAAAACTTCTGGTACTGTAGACATTCCAACTGCATTTCCGCCTATTACTTTTAAGGCATTGATTTCAGCAGGTGTTTCAAAGTTTGGTCCTGAGTACATACAATAAATACCTTCATAAATTTTTTGATCTATTTTTTTAGCGACTTGCATTAACTGATCTCTATAAAACTTATGATACCCATCACTCATATCATGAAAGCGAGGGCCATACTCTTCAGCATTGGGTCCAATAAGTGGATTGAAACCACTCCAGTTAATATGATCTTTAATTGCCATTAGACTGCCAGCCGGCATAGCTTCATCTAAACTACCTGCTGCATTTGTAACAACTAATAACTTGCACCCAATGTCCTTTAATACTCTTATGGGTGAAGCTAAGCTTTGAGGATTGTGTCCTTCATAAATATGGGATCTTCCATACATACAAACAACATTTAAAGTATTTATTTTTCCTAAAACTAATTTACCTGCGTGACCTTTGACAGTTGGCTGTGGAAAATCAGTTAACTGTTCATATGAAATTGATTCTTGAATATCTTTTTCTTCAAAAAAATTAGTTAGTCCACTTCCTAAAATTACGGCAATATCAGGTGAAGTATTATTTGTTATGTCTAAAAATTTTTTGGCCGAAGGTAGCATTAAAGATTCTCTGGGCCAAAAGAATCTGGAAGTAATTCTTCGAGCGTAGATGTTTTCATATGACCATTTTCGTTACACATATGAATCTTAGTATCTAAAGTAGCAAATTCTCTTAACCTCTGTCTACAACCGCCACAAGGTGAGCATAATAATTCACCTGAACCTATAACCACAACTTCTAAAATTTTTTTGTTTCCATTAGATATCATATTTCCAATTGCTGTTGCTTCGGCACACTGGGATTGAGGATAGGCTGCATTTTCAACATTACAACCAGTAATAATTTTACTATCTTCTGTTAGAAAAGCTGCTCCTACTTTAAAATTTGAATATGGCACATGAGCTTGCTCTCTAACTTTTTTTGCAGCCTTGAATAAACTATCAAAATTTTCTGAAACCATATTCTTGTTTAACATGAAATTACTAAAAAAATTATTTATTTCTAAATCTTAAACAAATCTTGAGACAAATCAGGAAGTTCATCTCCCCAAAAAACTTCTTTACGTAAAAATTCTGGATCTTGGTTAAAACAAACAGACATTGCAGAATTATAAACAGCCCTTGAGTCAATAGTCGAATTTAGATCTCTTCCCTCAAACAATTCTTTCTTTTTTAGTCCAGGCCAATCTGTATAAACTTGAGATTTTTTTAACAAACCTCCAGCCATTAGTATTGCACTTCCATATCCGTGCTCAGTTCCATAGCCTCCATTTTGTTTTATAGTTCGGCCAAATTCAGTGAGAGTAAGAATTAGTGTATTATCAAATGCTTGGCCAAGATTTTCATGAAGAATAGTAACAATCTTATTTACTTCTTCTAGTTCATCAGCATGCGCTCCATCAACACCTCCTTGAGCAGCATGGGTATCAAAACCATCTAAATCAAATACAGCAACTCTAGGACCACTTTTATCTTTTAATTGTTTAGCAGCTTCAAGAGCAAGTTTTTTTCTATCATCAGAGTCAGTAGCTATTTGCATAGACAATGGTCTTTGTCTAATTGTATCAAGTGTAGATTTAATTAGCTCGTTATGTTCACCTTTAAATTCATTATAAATTTGATCTATTAACTTTGTTTCAACAAAATCTGGTGATGGGAAGAAATTATTATTCTGTGGCACACCTCTTAATAAAAGTGGCATTGGTAAAGATATTGCCAAACCTTTTCCTATAATATTAGAAGCTAGTAATCCCCTACCAAGCCATCCTGTTTTTTCTTTGTATGGAATGTGTGCTCCAGTTTCCATTAAATTTTGCCCATCAAAATGTGATCTGCCTGTGTAAGGAATGTTTGTGGCATGAACAAATGCCGCTTGATTAGTTTGCCAGAGCTTATGAAAAATTTCTAATTTAGGGTGAAGACCAAAATCACTATTCAAATTAAGAACATCTTCCAAAATAAGTTTTTTTCTTAATTTTTTTAGACGTTTATCTCCAATAACAGGAACAGCTGTTAAACCATCCATCCCTCCGCGAAGTGATATAATAATTAGATTTTTTTTCTGCATTGAAGCAAAACTAATTTTTGGAAAATATCCTGAAAGAAATAGTGTTGTTGATCCTCCAATTAAAAAATTTCTTCTTGTGCAATTCATACTTTTAATACTCCAGGTAAATTACAAATGACTCCATACTTTTGGCCTAAATCAAAATCTAATGTGCCGAACCTAAAATTTTCAATAAGTGATGCCATATTTTCATGATCTTCAAAATTATTTTTAAGACAAGCTAAAATAAAATCATGGGATCTGTTTCCAGATTTAACAAGTATTGGAAGCTCAACAGAAGAGAACCAAAAGCGACGTAATAATAATTCTGGTGATACCCAATCTACCTCAAAATCACTCCAACCATTTGGTTGTTTTGCACGATAAGGTGAATGACCAATTTCTCTAAGTATCCATGATAGTTGTCTTTGTCTTCTATTTGGCTTTGAACTGAAAGAATAATTCATTTTTTCAGAAGAAAGAGGAATATTTAAATCAAACATTTTAGATAATTGCATCAACCATATTTCTGGTGGATGAAATTTATGTGTATTCTCATTATGTTTGTAAGCTTGAGTAATAACTGCTTTGTGAATTTCAATTAGACTTCCATTGGACTTGTTCCATGCTTCTATTACTGGGTAAATCATATCTTCAGTTGGTTCATCTGTAATAAAATGCCTACATAATTTTGTTGAAACAAATTTGATACAGATTGGGTGTGTTGCCAAATCATGAATTACTTTTGCAAGTTCTCTTTTTGCATCATTTTTATATTTAACTCCTAAAACTATTTTGTCTCCTTTTTGATGCATTTCTTGATCAAACCATATATCCCCAGTCTCTAAATTTTTTCTATCCCATTTGTGTGCCCAACCTGTCATGATATAGGCTAACTGAATCACATCTTCCTGAGTGTATCCAGCATTTGGAGATACTGTATGTAATTCTAATAATTCTCTTGCATGATTTTCGTTTATAGTTTCCCCCCACTCCATTCCTTTTTTAGAATTGGGACCAAAAGATTCTGAGTTATCAAGATGGTGAATCATACACCATGAAGTAGTAACTGACTGAACCATCTCTTCAAAAGTTTTAACCATATTAGGTCTTATAATCTCACGTTGATAAGGCCCAGTGCTAAACTCTGCTAAAAAATCTTTTTCACTTATTGCAAAATGATTTCCCCAAAAAAGCCAAAAACGCTCAAAAACAGGCTGTTTGGAATACTTAGTTTGATAATGACGAATAGCATGTTCGTTTAATTCAAAATACTTTTCACCAGTTTTTATTCTTAATTCATCTTTTGCTTTTTTATAGGCATGTTTGTCATTTTTAAATTTTTTTCTTAAAACTTCTCTATCTCCGTATACCCACTCTCCATATTTTTTTCTTAATTCTTTTTCTGTTGGAATTATTCCAGGCCATAAGAGATTGGGTATAGTATCTAGTTGATTTAATGCCCAATTAAGAGGATCTTTATCTGGTTTATCATTTGGTGATAAACCAAACGCTACTCGTCTATAAAATTTTAATGACATATTTAAAAAAAAATAGTTTACATATATTTATAATATTTAAAAATAAAATTTAATGAAAAAAATACCCTTAAAAATTTGTGGCATAACAAATGTAAAATCAGTTGAAGTTGCACATAAAAATAAAATAAAATCATTAGGTTTTGCGAGTAAAAGTTTAAATGGACCAAACACAGCTAGTGATAAGAAAATTCAATCATTAATTAAAGAGTGTAAAAATTATAAAATAGAATCAGTTCTTTTGACTCGGTATGTATCATTAGATAAGATAATTGAACAAATAGATTTCACAAAACCAAAGACAATTTCATGTTCGTATCATTTTTCCAAAAAAGACTTATTAAAAATAAAAAATATATTTAAAAGATTAAAAATTGGGATTGCTATTAATCCTGAAAATTTTAATAAAAATTATATTGAGTCAATTAAAAAAATTGTTGATGTAGTTTATTTTGATATGAATGTTTATAGAAAAAAAAGCATTAAAAAATACTCATTGAAAAAAAGTATTAAACAAATAGAATTTATTAAAAATAAAAATATTCCTGTTTATATTGGTGGTGGTATAGATAAGAAAAATGTTTCGAATATTCTGAAACAAACTTCACCTTTTGGTTTGGATATTTCAAGAGGTTTAAAGAATAACCGTAATTTAATATCTCAAGAAAAGCTTAAAGATTTATTAAATCAAATTTCTATAGGATAATTTTTTAATAATATATTTATTTGTTAATTCTTTAGATAATTGATTGATAGATTTTTTTTCAACTGGATGGAGAAGAAAGGGTTTAATATCTAATATAGGATATAAAACAAAATCTCTTTCTTTGGCTCTTGGATGCGGAATAATTAGATTGTTGTAATAATACTTACTAATTCCAAAAAAAATTATATCAATATCGATACTTCTTGGTCCGTTAACTATTCTTTTATTTTTTTTTAATTTTCTTTCAATTTTTTGAATAGAATTGATTAATTGAAGAGGCTGTTGATTTGTTTTTAAGATAATTGCACTATTGTAAAAGTTTGACTGATATTTATATCCATATGGCGCAGATATATAAATATTAGCAAACTTACTTATGTGACCAATTTTATTTAACTCTTTTACTGCACTACGTAAATTAAGTATTGAATTACCTACATTTGACCCAAGGGCTATGATAGTTTCAGTTTGAAACACTTACTGACTCTGCTCCATATTTTTTGGCAACAGCTGTTTTATTTATCTTTATTTTTATATTTTTGATTTTAAATTTTTTTTCAAGCGCCTTCGATGTTTTAGAAATTAAATGTTCAAGAGTGTGTGACTTTGATTCTGTAATATAAGTCTTAAGAAATTTTGTAATGGCAGAATAATCTTTAACATTATTGATACTATTCAAATTTAAAGAGTCTTTTACTTTATAGTCAAAGGATAGAGTAACTTTGAGAAGTTGCTTTTTCTTTCTTTCAAGTTCTGTGATACCTAAATTTGCACTAATGGATAAGTTTTTTATTTCTACTTTAAACATAACTTTTGAAAAATTTTTAATGACTGTGAAGTTTCTTTAACATCATGAACCCTAAATATATCAACACCCTTTTGATAACAATATAAAGCCGAAGCAATAGAGCCTCCTAATCTTTCGTCAGCATTACTTTGATCAATTAGATTTATCCAGCTTTTTCTTGAAGAGCCCAGCAACAATCCATAACCTTTAAACTTAAACTGTTCAATTTTTTGCATGATCTCAATATTTTGATTTAAATTTTTGCCAAAACCTATTCCAGGATCAAACCATACTTTAGTTGAAGGTATTCTTAATTTTTCTAATTGTTTAATTTTTTTTAAAAAAATTTTCTTAATATCCTGTACTACATTTTTATAAGAATTAATTTTAGATTGCATTGTCTTAGGTGGAGCAGGTGTGTGCATTAAGATTAAACCTGTTTTGAATTTTTTAGATAAATAAAATAAATCCTCAGAACCACCAAACACATCATTAATTATATGAGCACCCATGCTTAATGCATATTCTTGTGTCTCAATTTTATTAGTATCAACAGAGATAACAAATTTGTTTTTTGGTAATTTTTTTAATATAGGATCTAGCCTTTTAACTTCTTCCTTATAGGTAAGAGGTTCAGAACCAGGCCTCGTACTTTCAGCTCCAATATCAATGATATCTGCTCCATTTTCTGTCATTTTCTTGATATTATTTAGAGCATCCTTTGTCTTAAAACTTTTTCCACCATCACTAAAAGAGTCGGGCGTTACATTGCATATGCCCATAACTGTTGGTTTATTAAATTTAAAATTATGTTTGCCCAATTTCATTTTATAAAACTTTTGAATATTCTTTTAATATAGACTTGTACATCTTAAGAGAAGATCTGTACCAATTTAATTGATCAATAGAAGAAATACTTACAACTCCCTTGCCAGATCCAACCAAAAGTATTTCACTGTATTCATATAATTTAGATATTAGAATATCTATTTTTTTAATCTTGTATGGAATTGTTTTTATTAAATATGATAAGGTTATTCCAAAATAATATGAATTCTTCGGAATAAATAATTGATTATTTTTTACAAAAATTAAGTTTGTGGTCGACCCCTCTAAAATCTTACTTTTATTATAAAAAAGAATTTCTTCTTTTTGTAAATTAATTTTTTTTTGTAAAGAAAGTATTTTTTTATATTGTAAGTTTTTAAAAGAAGGCAAGGTTCTTTGGTATCTATAGATATGAGCAGTAAAATTTTTTTCTTCTTTATTTCTTTTTCGTAAAGATAAAGAAATTAATTTTTTTGTAACTGCCACTCTTAATAAGTGATCATATTTTTTAATTTTAGAATTAGTATGTATAAAATTAATAAGAAATTGTTCTGAAACTTTAAAACTAATACCAAAGAAATTTGAATCTTTGTTAAGTTTTTTTAAATGTTGATCTATTAAAACCAAGTTTGGTTTATTTCCTGAAATCCTTATAGTTGTAAAAACACCGTTATACCCCCAAAGAGAATTAAACTTTACAGTTTTTAAATCTTTAACGTGATATGATTTTTTTAATAAGATATTTTCCATTTGGAGTTAAAAAAGAGTCTGGGTGAAACTGAAATCCATATACTTGGTTCATATCATCTTCAATTGCCATTGCCACGTTTGTTTTTGCACAACGCATTGTAATTGTCATTGATTTTGAAATAAATGGCTCTTCTAATTTAAGTGAATGATATCTGCCTCCGAGGAGATCAGTATTTTTTTTAAAAATTGATTTGTCACTTATAATTTTTATACGACTTTGATAACCATGTAAGATATTTTTTTGTTGAATTATTTTACCTCCTTCAGAGTGCACTATGTGTTGGAAACCTAGGCAGATTCCAAGAATTTTTTTCTTTCCCTTATATTTTCTATAAATCTCTGAAGTTAAGGGATAATCTTTTGGCTCACCGGGGCCGGGTGAAAGAACTATTGTTGAAGCTTTACGAAGTTTTTTATAATTAATTTCATAGTAATTAGATACGATAGTTGGCTCTATACTATCTAATAAGTGAGCAAGATTGTATGTAAATGAGTCTTCGTGATCGATTAGATAAATCATTAAATAAACAAATCTAATAGAGATTTGGCCTTTATATAGTTTTCATTATATTCTTTTTTTGCAGTGCTTCCCAATATTACTCCACTAGCGACAGATAATTCAATAGTATTTTTAAAATTAAGTAGTGTCCTTATCATTATATTAAAACGCATATCTCCATTCGAATGTATGATACCAAAACTGCCAGTATAAATATTTCTATCAGATTTCTCTTTTTGATTTAAAAGTTGAATAGTGCTTATTTTTGGACAACCAATTACTGATCCACCAGGCATTAACGATGAGATTATTTCATGATTGGTTATTTTGTTTTTCAAAACACCTTTGATTGTTGTAACGTAATGGAAGAGATCTCTATATTCTTCAACTGTTTTTAATTTATCTATTTTTACTGAACCAGTTTTACAAATTTTTGAAAGATCGTTTCTTTCCATGTCCACTATCATATTGTGTTCTTTAGTTTCTTTTTCATTTCTTCTAAAAAAAGTTAATGCTTTATTGTGATTTATTTTTTTAGTTTTTCTTAAAGTACCTGCGATAGGTTTAGTTTTTATCAGATCTCCTTTTTTTAATAGCAGTGTTTCAGGTGAGCAACTAATGATACTATAACCTTTATCTCTAATTAGAAAACTTTCTGGAGACTCATTAATTTGCATTAATTTCCAGAAAAGATCTATCGCGTTTATATTGCCTCTTTTTGAGTAAGTCTGAGCAATTTTTATTTGATAAGTTTTCCCTTGTCTAATATTTTTTGAGAAATCATCAAACAGTTTAGAATACTGTTTTAGAGTTAAATTTAAATTAAAATTCTTATTTAATTTCGAGTATTTTTTTGAATTAGTTTTAATATTTCTAAAATTGGTTTTGGTACTTTGAATTAAAATTTTTTTACCAATACTAATTTTTGTTTTAGGTTTATAAAAAAGTCCACTATAAAAATTCGTAGTTTTTTGTTTTGGAAGTTTTATTCCAATATTGTCACAAAGTAGTTTGTATCCAAAAAAACCTATGTAACAATTTAAACCGTCAATACTTGAGCTCTTTTCTTGGGTTTGTATATTTAAAAAATTTTTTATATTTTTTTTATCTACAATTATTTTTTTAGAAAAATCAGTATATACGTCAAAGCCATTATCATTTTTATAAATAATGATAGGCTTATCAGATTGATATAATTTATCTAAATATTCGTTATTGTTCAGCACTGGATTCTATTATAATTAGGATACTTATATGAAAAATATTTTAACTAAAATATTCTTTTTTTGCTTAACCGTCACATGGTCATCTTATCTTTATGGTCATGGAACAATAATTTTTTCCAACATTGAACATGGAGAGGGATATATAGATGTTAAAATATATGACTCCAAAGAGAGTTTTTTAGATGAGGAATTAGCTATTGAGAGTGTGAGAAAAAGAGTTCAAAAAGGTGAGGTTGTGGTCCCCTTAAGTAAAATACATGAAGGAAAAATTGCAATAGTTGCTTATCATGATGAAGATTCTAATGGAGAATTAAAGACAGGTTTGTTCTGGCGGCCAAAAGAAGGTTTTGCTTTTAGCAATAATTATCAGCCTAAAGGCCCTCCATCTTTTGAAAAAGCGGCAATTATTTTAGTTCACGGCGAACCCGTGGTAATAGAACTTAATTATTAAAAAAATATTGATGTCATTACAATTACAGAACACACTAAGTGGTAAAAAAGAATTTTTTAAACCAGTTAATCCTGATCATGTAAGAATTTATGCATGTGGCCCAACTGTTTATAATTTTGCACATATTGGAAATGCAAGAATGGCAGTGGTAAACGATCTATTAGTTCGTGTTTTAAAAACCCAATATAAGAAAGTAACATATGTATCTAACATTACTGATATTGATGATAAAATTATAGATGCATCTAAAGAAACTGGTGAGGACATCAGTGTTATTACATCAAAATATACTGAGATATACAATAATGATATGAGTGCCCTTGGTGTAAACCTTCCCGATATTCAACCAAGAGCAACTGATCATATAAAAGAAATGATTGAGTTAATAAAAAAATTAATTGAGGAAGAGAAAGCTTATGAAAAAGAAGGGCATGTTTTATTTCATGTGCCAGCTTTTGAAAATTATGGAATTCTTTCAAAAAGAAATAGAGATGAACAAATAGCTGGAAGTCGTGTTGAGGTTGCTCCTTTTAAAAAAGATCCAGCTGATTTTATTTTGTGGAAACCTTCCCCTTCTCCACTGCCGGGTTGGGATTCACCATGGGGATTTGGAAGACCGGGATGGCATTTAGAATGCTCTGTTATGTCAGAAAAATCATTAGGTCTTCCTTTTGATATCCATAGCGGTGGTATTGACTTGGTGTTTCCTCATCATGAAAATGAAATAGCACAAACTTGTTCCATATCAGAAAATAAAGATCCTAAAGATTTTGCAGCTTATTGGTTTCATAATGGATTTGTTAATGTTGAGGGAGAAAAAATGTCAAAGTCAATTGGCAATATTAAACTCGTTCATGATCTCAACAAAAAATACAAGGGAGAGGTTTTGAGATTGACCTTGTTATCAGCTCATTACAAACAACCATTGAACTGGACAGAAGAAATCATTGAACAAAATAGCAAAATGATCGATCGACTTTATAGAGTTCTATTGGAGCTATCAGAAGTTGAAGCAGATTCCAAATTACCTTCTGATTCTATAATGGAATCATTTTTAGATGATTTGAATACACCTAAAGTCATTGCAAAACTTAATGAAGAGGCAAATAATACTTCGTCTGCATCTGATGAAAGAAAAAAAGAAATCAAAAAAAATCTTCTTTCTGCCGGTAAAATATTAGGTATTCTTGAAGATGATCCAGGAAATTGGTTAGGCTATAATCAAAAAGATACTGAAAATGCTGAAGAAATTGAAAGGTTGATAAATGAACGTAATGAAGCTAGACGCAGTAAAAATTTTAATTTGGCAGATACTATTAGGGACACATTAAAAGATAAAGGCATAGAAATAGAAGATACTGATAAAGGAACGATTTGGCGGAAATCTAGATGAGTGAAAAGATAATAATTACGTTTCCAGATGGAAATAAAAAAGAAGTTGATAAAGGCATCAATGGTCTTGAATTGGCATCTCAAATTTCTAAATCTCTTGCCAAAGAATCAATTGCTATAAAAATTAATAATGAGATAAAAGATATTAGTTTACCTATTAATGGTGATGCATCTGTAGCGATTTTAAAAAGAGATAGCGAGGAATCACTTGAATTAATACGACATGATTGTGCTCATGTAATGGCAGAAGCTGTCCAGGAATTATTCCCTGAAACACAAGTTACAATTGGTCCAGCAATTGAAAATGGTTTTTATTATGATTTTGCAAGAGATGAACCTTTTACTCTTGCAGATCTTCCAAAAATTGAAAAAAAGATGCACGATATCATTCAAAGAAATAAAAATTTCATAAGAGAAGTATGGTCTAAAGAGAAATCAATAAAATATTTTAAAGACAAAGGTGAAGACTATAAAGTTGAACTAATTAATGATCTGCCTGATAATGAGGAAATTAGTATTTACAAACAAGGTGAATGGTTAGACTTGTGCCGAGGCCCTCATATGGTTTCAACAAAACAAATTGGTAAAGCATTTAAATTAATGAAAGTTGCTGGCGCTTACTGGCGAGGTGATTCATCTAATACAATGTTAACAAGAATTTATGGAACAGCATGGGCAACAGAAAAGGATCTTGAACAACACCTTTTACAAATTGAAGAAGCAGAAAAAAGAGATCACCGAAAACTAGGAAGAGAAATGGATTTATTTCATTTTCAGGAAGAGGCTCCTGGAGCGGTGTTTTGGCATCCTAAGGGTTGGACATTATTCCAGTCTCTAATAAATTATATGCGAAATAGACAAGACAAGGCAGGTTACGTAGAAACTAATACGCCAGACATGATGGATAAGTCTCTATGGGAAACGTCAGGTCACTGGGACAAATTTAGTGACATGATGTTTAGAACTGAAGCAAAAGACGATAAAATTTATGCTATCAAACCAATGAATTGCCCTGGTGCTGTAGAAATTTTTAAACAAGGATTAAAAAGTTATAGAGACTTACCATTTCTATTATCTGAATTTGGAAAAGTACATCGTTATGAACCATCGGGTGCTCTTCATGGATTAATGAGGGTTAGAGCATTCACACAAGATGATGCACATATATTTTGTACAGAAGATCAAATTACACAAGAGAGTAAAACGGTATGTGATTTGATACTTAGTATCTATAAGGATTTTGGTTTCGATAATGTTAGAATTAAATTTTCTGACCGTCCTGAAAAACGTGTAGGGGATGATGCTATTTGGGATAAAGCTGAGGCTGCATTAATGCAAGCCATGGAAGCAACAGGTCTTGAATATACACTCAACCCAGGAGAAGGTGCATTTTACGGTCCAAAATTAGAGTTTGTTTTACGTGATGCAATTGGCAGAGACTGGCAATGCGGAACACTGCAAGTAGATTTAAATTTACCTGGAAGATTGGGAGCTACTTATATTGGAGAAGATGGTAATAAAAAAATACCAGTCATGTTGCATAGAGCTCTATTCGGTTCCTTAGAGAGATTCACCGGCATTCTAATTGAACATTATGCAGGCCATCTTCCGTTTTGGCTTTCACCATTGCAAGCTGTAGTTGCTACAATTACATCTGATACTAATGAGTATGCATATGAAGTACAAAAGGCATTAGTATCAAAAGGAATTAGGGCCGAAATAGATACGCGTAATGAAAAAATAGGTTATAAAATACGTGAACACAGTAATAGTAAAGTTCCAGCAATTATCGCTGTTGGAAAAAAAGAAGCTCAAGATAAAACAGTGTCGGTTAGAAGAATTGGATCTTCTGAAACAAAGACCTTTAAATTAGAAGATATTGTTACTAGCTTATCAAAAGAAGCAAAATCGCCAATAGAATAAAAAATGAATAACATGCAAGGTAAGTTTCCAAGTACAAGACTTAGACGTAATAGAATGAAAGAATTCTCTCGCCGTTTAGTTGCTGAAAATACACTTAGTGTTAATGATTTAATCTTGCCTCTATTTGTATGCGAGGGAAACAAGGTTGATAATCCTATTAGTTCGATGCCTGGTATAAGCAGATACTCTATTGATAAACTTTTAAGTGAAGTAGAAAAAGCGGTTAAATTTAATATTCCTGCTATTGCAATTTTTCCGCAAATAGAAAGTGGTCTTAAAAATTCCGAGGGAAGTTTAGCTATAGATGAAAACAATTTGGTGTGCAGATCAATTAAAAGTATCAAAAAAGATTTTCCAAATATAGGTATTGTGTGTGATGTTGCATTAGATCCATTTACTGATCACGGGCATGATGGTTTAGTTATAAATGATAAAATTGATAATGATAAAACTTTGGAGGTTTTGGAACAACAGGCTCTAGTCCAAGCGAATGCTGGTTGTGATATAATCGCCCCGTCGGATATGATGGATGGAAGAGTTGGAAGAATAAGAACTGCATTAGATTCAAATAATTTAACAGATACCCTAATACTTTCTTATGCTACAAAATATGCTTCAGGTTTTTATGGACCTTTTAGAGATGCTATAGGTTCTGGTTCTAGTTTAGGTAAAGATGGTAAATTAACATATCAAATGGATCCATCAAACAGTGAGGAAGCGATTAGAGAAGTTGGATTAGATATAAGTGAAGGAGCAGATATGGTAATGGTTAAGCCTGGTATGCCTTATCTTGATATTATTTCTAGAATAAAATCAGAATTTAAAGTTCCAACTTTTGCCTACCAAGTATCTGGTGAATATTCGATGATAAAAGAATCAATTAATAAAGGTTGGCTCAATGAAAAAGTTATAATGGAATCTCTTTTATCTTTTAAAAGAGCTGGGGCAAATGGTATACTAACTTACTTCGCATTAGAAGCTGCTGAAAAATTAAAAAATGAATAACATTCAATTTGAAAAAAGAAAATCTATAGAACAAGTTGAGGAGTCAAATGAGCTGGCTCCAAAATTTGATTCAAATGGTCTAATACCCGTTGTAACTACAGATTTTTCATCTGGTGAACTACTTATGCAAGGTTATATGAATGAAGAAGCTTTTAAAAAAACTATAAGTTTGGGCGAAGCTGTTTATTTTTCTAGAAGTAGAAATACGCTTTGGCATAAAGGTAAAACAAGTGGATTAACGCAGAAGATAAAAGAAATAAGAATTGATGATGATCAAGATTGTGTTTGGTTAAGGGTTGATGTCAAAGGTGGTGCTAGCTGTCATGTAGGATATAGATCATGTTTTTACAGAAGTATACCTTTGGATAATTCTAGCTCTAAAGTTGTTCTTAAATTTGAAGAAAAAGAAAAAGTTTTTGATCCTGATGAAGTATACAAAGGTGCCCCAAATCCTACTAAACTATAATGTCAGATAAATTAAAGTTTATTGAAACTAGTAAACTTCCAACAGATATTGGAGAGTTCACTGTACATGCCTTTACAGATGAAAATGAATCTAAAGATCATTTAGCAATATGTATGGGTGACTTGCTTACTAATGAGCCAGTTTTATCAAGAATTCATTCGCAATGTATTACAGGAGAATCTTTTTTTAGTATGAGATGTGATTGTAGATTCCAACTAACTGAATCATTAAAACAAATTGCTCAAAATGGAAGAGGTGTCATTTTTTATCTTCAACAAGAAGGAAGAGGCATTGGTCTTTCAAACAAAATTAAAGCATATAGTTTACAAGATAAGGGACTAGATACCGTTGAAGCTAATCATCAATTGGGTTTTAAAGATGATGAGAGAACATATGAAAATATTGCTGGAATGGTAAAATATTTAGCAATCAAAGAATTAGATTTGATGACCAATAATCCAAAAAAAATAAAAGCGCTTGAAGATATGGGTATCAAAGTAAATCAAAGAATTCCTATTTTCTCAGACACCAATAAGTATAATGAAAAATATATCTCAACTAAGAAAAGTAAACTTGGTCATTTAATCTAAGTGGAAGCAGATAATTTAATAAAAAAACTCCATATGATTAGTCACCCTGAAGGAGGACATTATGTTGAAAATTTTAAGAACGAAAATGTTAGTCAAATTTATTACTTATTAAAGAGGAACGAAAAATCGCACTGGCATCGATTAACTAAAAATGAAATATTACATTTTTATTCTGGAGATCCTCTAGAAGTTTTCACATCAAATGATGGAATTAATTATGAAGTCTTTTCTTTAGGGTCAGATAATAATTATATTTACACCGTAACAGCGAACACATGGTTCGCTATGAGATCTTCTGGTGCTTTCAGTTTAATTGGATGCACTGTCGCACCTGCTTTCGAATTTAATGATTTTGAGCTTGCCCCTGCGACGTGGCGACCTGAAAAATTCAGAATTGACTTATAATTTTCACTTTTCTTTAATTTAAATTCTTTATATATTAGTAATATAAAACGGAGGTTCTAAATGGATGCAGAGAGTAAATGCCCAGTAATGCATGGAGCAATTACAAAAAATATGGGAGAAGGTACATCAAACCGCGAATGGTGGCCTAATCAACTTAACTTAAACATACTTCATCAACATGATCGTAAGTCTGATCCAATGGAAGTAGGATTTAACTACCGTGAAGAATTTAAAAAAATAGACTATGCTGCATTAAAAAAAGACCTCAATGATTTAATGACTGATTCACAAGATTGGTGGCCTGCTGATTATGGACACTATGGTGGTTTCTTTATTCGTATGACATGGCATGCTGCAGGGACTTATAGAACTGGAGATGGTCGTGGTGGTGGTGGAACAGGTGCTCAGCGTTTTGCTCCTTTAAATAGTTGGCCTGATAATGGAAACTTAGATAAGGCAAGAAGATTACTTTGGCCTATAAAGAAAAAGTATGGAAACAAAATTAGTTGGGCTGATCTATTTATACTAACCGGAAATGTTGCTATTGAATCTATGGGTGGAAAAACTTTTGGATTTAGTGGAGGAAGACCAGATATCTGGGCTCCAGAAGAAGATATTTATTGGGGAGTAGAAGAAGAATGGCTTCAAAACAAAAGATACACAGGTGATAGAATTTTAGACAACCCACTTGCAGCAGTACAAATGGGATTAATCTATGTTAACCCTGAAGGACCAGATGGAAAAGCAGATCCGCTTGCAAGTGCAAAAGACATTAGAGAAACTTTTGCAAGAATGGCAATGAACGATACTGAAACTGTGGCCTTAACTGCAGGAGGACATACTTTTGGAAAAGCACATGGTGCAGGTGATCCAGCTTTAGTTGGAGCTGAACCGGAAGGTGCTCCGTTAGAACAAATGGGTTTAGGATGGAATAACTTACACGGTTCTGGTGTTGGAAGAGATGCAACAACAAGTGGTATTGAAGGTCCTTGGACAGCAAATCCTACACAGTGGGATAATGGATATTTTGATTTACTTCTTGGCTATGAATGGAAGTTAGTAAAAAGTCCTGCTGGAGCTCAAATCTGGCATGCCATTGATCAAAAAGAAGAACATATGGCACCACAAGTTGATGATCCATCAATAAAAGTTCCAACTATGATGACGACTGCTGATATGGCAATGCGTGAAGATCCAGAATATAGAAAAGTTTCTGAAAAGTTTCATAAAGACCCAGAATATTTTGCTGATCAATTTGCAAGAGCTTGGTTTAAACTTCTTCATAGAGATATGGGGCCAAAGACAAGATACATAGGGCCTGAAGTTCCAGAAGAAGAATTAATTTGGCAAGACCCAGTTCCAAAAGGTCACTCAAATTATGATGTTGAAGCTGTTAAAGCTAAAATTTTAAAAAGTGGTTTAACAACTCAAGAAATGGTTGAAACTGCTTGGGCGAGTGCTTCTACATTTAGAGGATCAGACATGAGAGGTGGAGCAAATGGTGCAAGAATTAGACTTGCTCCTCAAAAAGATTGGGAAGTAAACAAGCCTGAGCAATTAAAAAAAGTTCTTGGTATTCTTGAGCCTATTGCAAAAGAGACAGGAGCTTCAATAGCTGATGTGATTGTGCTTGCAGGTAATGTGGGAGTCGAACAAGCTTCAGGAATGGAAGTTCCTTTCACACCTGGTAGAGGTGATACCACTCAGGACAAAACTGATATTGATTCTTTTGGTGTTCTTGAACCTGAAGCAGATGCATTTCGTAATTATTTAAAAATGAACTACGATGTAACAGCTGAAGAACTAATGTTAGATAAAGCTCAACTTCTTGGGCTAACAGCTCCTGAAATGACAGTACTTGTTGGTGGCATGAGATCTATGGGTATCAGTTCAGATCAGCGAGGTTTATTTACAGAAACTGGTGGTAAACTTACTAACGATTTCTTTGATAAGCTTTTAGATATGAGTGTAAGCTGGAAACCTACAGGAAGTAATTCCTATGAAGCAACTGATAAAATTACAGGTGAAAAAGTAAGAACTGCATCCAGGGTAGATCTTGTTTTTGGATCGAATTCTCAATTAAGAGCAATAGCAGAACTTTATGCAAGTGATGATAGTGAAGAAAAAATGAAAAAAGACTTCATTAAAGCTTGGAACAAAGTAATGAATGCCGATCGTTTCGATCTAGAGCAATAAAATTAGTTTTATTTAGTTTAAAAGTGGAACTTTAAGTTCCACTTTTTTTATTTTGGCATATTTGTTGCACCTGTTTCTAAAGAAACAATTTTACCATTTTCAATTTTAAAAACAGACATTACTGCCTGAGTGTTGCCATCATTAAACGTAACAAAAGCATGAAGAACGGCTATTTCGTCATTCTCATATATAATTCTATCTTTATCAGAATTAATATCATCTGACATAGCCCAACTAACTACATCAGCTTTTGATAAAACATTTCCAGATGCATGCATTGTGAATTTAAAATCATCATGCAAGATATCATTCATTTCATCTTCATTTTTATCATTCATGGCTTTTTGGTATCTTTCCATTAAACTCATATCTTTTTCCTTTCTTAACTAACCTGAAAAATTCGTGACTGCTTCAGAAGTCATCGGCGTCATTACTGTAGTTTCCACCATAGCGCCAGCTTCAATTCTTCTTTGTGTTAATTCTTCATCATTTTTAAAACCCATCATACCCTCGGGTGTAGCGAAATCTAAAATAACAGTTAACTTGTTGTCATTATCTTTTTCTGTTGCTGCAAATATACAAGTCATTCCATGTTCTTTAAGTTTATGACCATTTGCAAGAAGCATTTCTTTCCAAGGCCCGAAACCATTTTTTAAATCTTGAGTTAATTTAACTAACATATTACCTCCTTTTATTTTATTATACATATAGGGTTAAAAAGTTTAAAAATTATTAAAATGAAATAATAATTATCTTTCTTTAATGTAAGGTTGTCCAATAGCATTAGGCGCAATTGCTTTTCCAACAAAACCAGCAAGCAATACTACTGTTAGTATGTATGGAAGTGCTTGTATTAATTGAACAGGTATCTCACCAATTGCTGGTAGCTCAACACCTTGAAGTCTTATTTGAAGAGCATCTGTAAATCCAAAGAGTAAGCAAGCAATTAAAGCTGTTTTAGGGTGCCACTTTCCAAAGATCATTGCTGCTAATGCTAAGTATCCTCTTCCCGCTGACATTTCTCTGAAGAAATTTGCATTAACTGCTGTTGATAGATGAGCTCCCGCAAAAGCAATTAAAACACCATTGATTGCTAGCGCTTTATATCTCATGGCAAAAACATTAATACCAGCTGTATCAACAGCACTTGGATTTTCTCCTACTGCTCTTAGTCTTAGTCCAAAACTAGTTTTAAAAACAACCCAAAAAACTAATGGGACTGAAAGATAAGCTAGATATACAAAAATATAATGTCCACTTAATATATCACTATAAATTGTTCCTATTATTGTTACATCTCTTAAACTCTCGGCAAAAGGAAGGTTAACTTCTAAAAAACGCTGATCTTCATTAAGTGTTGGTGTTAGACCTGCTTGTCCAAACCAAGCCGCTGCTAATGCTGTGGTTAAACCAATTATTAAAATATTGATTGCAACACAGGATACGACTTGATCACCTTTATATGTAACAGATGCAAAACCATGTAACATAGATAAACTTACACATGCTATAATTGCTAGTAATAAACCTAACCAAGGATTGCCTAAAAAATAAGAACCTACTGCTGCAACGAAAGCAGCCATAAGCATTTTTCCCTCTAAACTAAAATCAATAACACCAGATCTTTCTGCAAATATTCCTGCCATGGCTGCAAAAACTAAAGGTGTTGAAATTCTTAAAGTAGAATTAATCAAAGAAGCAATGTCAGATAAAAATTCCATTATGCACTCGCCTTTATGTTTAGTCTATTGACAAAAAAGCTTTCAATTTGTGGTCTAAATAGATTTTCTAAAGCTCCACTGAATAAAATGATTACTCCCTGGACAGCAACAAACATATATCTAGTTATGTTTGGCATATCAAAAGTAACTTCAGAACCTCCTTGGTATAAAATACCAAATAAAAATGCAGCTGGGAAAATTCCTATTGGATGATTTCTTCCCATTAATGCAACTGCAATCCCAGTGAATCCATAACCAGCAGGAAATCCTGCTACTATTTTATGGTGAACCCCTAATATTTCATTAACACCTAGTAAACCCGCCAAGCCTCCAGAAATACACATTGCTATGATTATATTTTTATATGGAGAAATGCCTGCATAAATTGCTGCTTGCGTATTGTGCCCTACAGCCCTCATTTCATAACCCCATCTTGTTTTCCAAACTAAGAACCATACAAAAACTGAAGCTGCAATTGCTAGTAAAAAAGAAATGTTTAATGGAGAGTACCTTATCTTAATTCCAAACAGACCAGCAAAATCTTTAAAACTTGGAAACCATTGTTCTTTTGGTAAAGCAACAGTATGTGGTCCCATTTGTGCCGTGTCTCTTATTACATCGACTAGTAAGAATACCATTAATGATGCTGCTATAAAATTAAACATGATGGTGGTAATTACTACGTGACTACCTCTAGTTGCCTGGAGGTATGCAGGTATAAATGCCCAAGCTGCACCAAAAACAACAGCGCCGGCGATAGATAATAACCACACTATTGGCACAGGTAAAAAACTAAAATTTATCGCAACTAAGAAAACACCAAGTCCACCAATATATGCTTGACCTTCTCCACCTATATTGAAAAGCCTACAATGAAATGCGACAGCAAATGCTAAACCAGTAAATACAAAATTTGTAGTGTAGTAAAGTGTGTACGCAAAACCTTCAATATAACCAAAAGAACCATAAATGATTAATCTTACTGCTTCATAAGGATTTTCTCCTGCGATGAATATAAACAGGCCCGAAACAAGTAATGCTAAAGTTAAGTTTACAAGTGGAACAATAAGATTTGAAACCCACCAAGGTACTTTGGATTTATCTACTGGCGCCATTACACTACACCTGCCATCAATAAACCTAACTCACGGTCAGTTACATTTTTATTATCTTTTTCACCTACAATCTTTCCATCAAACATTACAACAATTCTATCCGACAATGAAAGCACTTCATCTAATTCAACAGATACCAAAAGTATCGCTGCCCCTCTATCTCTCATGTCTATCAATCTTTGATGAATAAATTCAATTGCACCAATGTCTACACCTCTAGTTGGCTGACCAACTAATAATACTTTTGGATTTTCATTTAGTTCTCTACTTAAAATTATCTTTTGTTGGTTACCTCCAGAAAAATTGGATGTAATTAAATTTGGTGATTGAGGCCTTACATCATACTCTTCCATTATTTTCTTAGAATGAGAAATTATATCTCTATGATTTAAGACAGATGACTTTGAAAAAGGTTGCTGATCGTGGTAACCAAAAATTAAATTTTCATAGGCTTTAAAATCTGTAACTAGACCCATCCTCTGTCTATCCTCAGGAACATGTGCTAGCCCCTTATCTTTTAACTCTCTTGGGTCCAAGAAATTTTGACTATCTGATACTTTTTTTCCTTCTAAATATATTTCTCCAGACTCAACTTTTCTTATACCAGAAAGCGCTTCTAATAATTCTGTTTGTCCGTTTCCAGTAACACCCGCTAAGCCTAATATTTCTCCTGAACGAATTTCCAAGTCTACATTCTTTACTCTTGTTACGTCAAGATCATCTTTAACTGTAAGATTCTTAACCTTAAATAAAACTTCTCCTGCTTTTACTTCAGATTTATCAAGTCTTAGTAATACACTTCTTCCAACCATCATTTCAGCCAATTGTTCTTTATTTGTATTTTCTGTTTTAGTGTGACCCACCATTTCACCCTGGCGCATCACAGAAACTTCACTTGTTAAATCCATTATCTCAATTAATTTGTGTGTAATCAAAACTATTGTTTTGCCTTCTTCTTTCAAGGATCGTAATATTTTGAAAAGCTCATCAACTTCTTGAGGTGTTAAAACACCTGTTGGTTCATCAAGTATAAGAATTTCCGCACCTCTATATAGTGACTTTAAAATTTCAACTCTTTGACGGAACCCAACTGATAAATCAGAAATGGTGGAGTTAAGATCAATGTTTAATTTGTATGTGTCACATAAATCTTTTAAATCTTTTTTTGCTTTTTCTAAATTTTTTCCAAATACGAGTTCGCCTTCAAATCCTAGAATAATATTTTCTAAAACTGTAAAATTTTCTACCAACATAAAATGTTGGTGCACCATACCAATGCCATTAATAATTGAATCTTTTGGTGATCTAAGATTTATTTCCTTTCCATTAACTTTTATTGTTCCTGAATTAGCTTGATAAAGACCGAAAACGATACTCATTAAAGTCGACTTACCTGCACCGTTTTCTCCAATTATTCCATGGATTGTCCCTTTGTTAATTGTAAGATTTATATTCTTGTTGGCGTGAACGTGGCCAAAAGATTTATTTATGTTTGTTAGTTCTAGGATGGGTGAGACCATAAAATTGTTTAGATCTTAGGTCTCACCTGATTATTTAAAATAGTTCTATTACTCTTGTGACCAGTCAGCTACTTCCATAGAGCCGCTCACAATTTCTGCTGCTGCTGCTTCTACAGCTGATTCCATTTCAGAAGATACCATGCCATCTTTAGTAGCATAACCAACCATCCCTTCTGCTAAACCAAGAATATGAATTCCTGACTCGAAAGTACCTGCATCAGTCTTTTGAGCTTGTTCAAAAATTGTTAAGTCCAAACGCTTTAACATAGAAGTAAGCATGTTACCTGGGTGCATCCAGTTTTGATTTGTATCAACGCCGATACCCATAATACCTGCATCAGCTGCTGCTTGAAGAACACCAATACCTGTTCCACCCGCTGCTTGATAAACAACATCTGCACCACCATCAATTTGTGCTTTTGTTAATTCAGCACCTTTAGTTGGATTGTTCCATGCTTCTGGTGTTGTTCCAGTCATATTAGCTAAAACTGTGATGTTAGGATTAACATATTGAGCACCTTGCTCATAGCCTCCTTGGAACTTTCTAATTAAAGGAATATCCATTCCTCCAACAAATCCAATTGTTCCACTTTCAGACGCCATAGCCGCAATCATACCAACTAGGAATGAACCTTCGTGTTCCTTATAACAAGCTTGATAAATGTTGCTAGCTGGATCATCCACCCAACAAACATCAACTGCAACAAAGTTTGTATCCGGATAATCTGGAGCAACTGCTGCAACTGCATCTGCTTGTGCAAATCCCATTGCTACGATTAGTGATGCGCCTCTATCTGCTATCTTACGCATACCTTGTTCAATTTGAGTGTTATTTGAAGCTTCAAATTCAACCATGTCCCAACCAAGTTCATTTTGAACTCTTAATGCGCTTTCGTAAGCTAGTTCGTTAAATGATTTATCGAACTTTCCTCCAGAGTCATATACAACTCCAATTTTGTTTGCAAACGCACTTGAAGAGAAGACAAGAGCGAAAGAAACTGTAAATATACTTAAAATTTTCTTCATACCAAAAATCCCCCTTAAATATGAATTATAGATATCTCATTGATAACATTTTCTTGATAAAAAAATGCATTAAAAAATGAGATTATGGGTAAATAATAGGATTTTTTATGGATAACTTCAAGTACCCATGTACCTATCGCCTGCGTCACCTAAGCCCGGTACAATGAACTTATTTTTATTCAACTTCGCATCGATATTACATGTAAATATATGAATGCCTTTTTGCTCTTTTTGGATATTTTTTATACCTTCAGGAGCAGCTAGCAAAGACACCAAAAATATATCTTTGATATTAACACCTTTGTTTTTAATAAGGTTGATAGCTGCAATTGATGAATTGCCTGTTGCTAACATTGGGTCTAGGATTAACACCTTTTTATTTTTAACTCTTGGAAGCTTAAAGAGGTATTCTACAGGTTCATAAGTTTGTTCGTCACGGTATAAACCTATATGACCTTTTTCAGCTTCCGGTAAAAATTTTGCAAACCCCTCAAGTAACCCTAAACCAGCACGTAAAATTGGAACCAAAATTATGGGTTGACCCAAGGCTGTACCACTCATTTTTTTTAGAGGTGTTTCAATTGTTTGTTTTTTAAATGGAACGTATTGAAGAACATCAGAAGCAATGAGGTAGCTTATTTCATTCATAGTTTGTCTAAAAACAGTATTTGATGTTTTTTTATTTCGTAAAATTGTTAATTTGTATTGAACGAATGGTGATTTAATTACTGTAATCATATGCGATTACATATATAGAAATCCCACTAAGAGCAATGCGGTTATCAATTTATTTTTTAACATTAATGTTTTTATCTAGCTGTACCACTATTGAAGTTGGGAGAGAAGTTGTTAAAGTTGGGGCGGTAGTAAAAGATAAAGTTGAAGAAACTATTATAAAAAAAGAACCAGAAATTATTGAAGATAAAACTATTGTTGAAGAACAACAAATTATCACTGAAGAAAAAGAAGAGGAAAAAACTATAGTTAAGGAGCAGCAAAAAATCGCAGAAATAAATTTCATGGGAAAACAACTTGCTGAGATAAAACAAAAACTGGGACAGCCTAATTTAGCACGATCTGATGGCTCGGTGCATATGATGCGATATGATAGTAGTTCATGTAGGTTGTTTATCTTTTTTAATATAAACTCAAATATTAAAAGAGTAGAATATTTTGAATTTCGAGACTCTTTAGGAGAGCTTATAAATACAAAGAACTCGATAGAAGAATGTTATAAAGAATACGACTTTACTAGCTAATTTCAACAAGCAAATCTTTGGTTTCCACATTATCACCAGATGCAACATTAATTGATTTGATTGTTCCACTTTTATCAGCGTTTATTGTAGTTTCCATTTTCATAGCCTCGATCACTAGTAACTTATCACCCTTAATAACTTTACTACCTGATTGAACAAATATTTTTGCAACCTGACCCGGTAAAGGTGATCCAACGTGATCTGAATTATTATCATCTGCTTTAGCTCTTTGTGTTATGTTTTTTGAAAATTCTTTATTTTCTATATCTATTGTTCTTGGTTGTCCGTTAATTTCAAAAAACACGGAGCACTTTCCATTACTATTAACTTCACTTTTAGCTAAGTATCGTAAAATAAGATTTTTACCTTTATCAATTTCTATCGTATATTCTTTATCTTGTTGAGGACCATAAAAAAATAATTCTGTTGAAAGAATTGATGTATCACTAAACTCCTTGAAGTGATCAACATAATCTTTAAAAACTTTTGGATACATTAAGTAAGACGCTAGATGTGTTTGATTAATTTTCATCCCTATTTCATCTTCTAAATTTTTGGCTTCTTTATCTAAATCAATTGATTCTAAAATTTCCCCAGGTCTTTTTGTTAAAGGTTTAGTATCACCAAGAACTTTCTTTTGTAGTTCTTTTGGAAAGCCTCCTTGAGGTATACCAATCTCCCCTTTAAAAAATTCGATGACTGAAGCAGGAAAAGAAATTTCTTTTTTTGGGTCTAACACATCTTCTTTGGATAAATCATTAGCGATCATATAGAGCGCCATATCACCTACAATTTTAGAAGAAGGTGTAACTTTAACAATATCACCAAAAAGTTGGTTTACCTCTGCATATTTATTAGCAACCATTCCCCACTTATCGGTTGTAATTCCCAATGATCTCGCTTGTTCTTTTAAATTTGTAAACTGACCACCAGGCATTTGGTGAAGATAAACATCAGAACTACCACCTTTAAAATCGGTTTCAAATGCATGATAATTTTGACGGACTTGTTCCCAATATAAAGATAGTGTTCTTATAGCCTCTTCATCAAGTTTTGGGTCTTGATGATTTTGTTTCATTATAGATACGATTGATCCAAGTGCAGGCTGTGATGTTAATCCACTCATCGAGTCAATTGCAAGATCCACGATATCTACCTTTTCTTCTATAGCAGCTAGAACTGAAGCTGATGAAGTGCCAGATGTATCGTGAGTATGAAAATGAATTGGAAGATCAGTTGTTTGTTTGATTTCATTAACTAATTTTTTTATAGCATTAGGTTTTGCTAATCCCGCCATATCTTTAATAGCAATAATATGTGCTCCTGCTTTCTCTAAATCTTTAACAAGATCAATATAATATTTTAATGTATATTTTTTCTCATTTGGATCAGTTACATCATTAGTGTAACAGATAGTTCCTTCACAAATTTTACTTTGATTGCGGACTTCATCAATTGCAACACGCATGTTATCAATTAGATTTAATGAGTCAAACACTCGGAATACATCAATTCCAGCTTCTGCTGATTGTTGAATGAAATGTTTAACAACGTTATCTGGATAATTTTTATATCCAACAGCATTAGATCCTCTAAAGAGCATTTGTTTAAGAAGGTTAGGCGCCCTTTTGTTTAATCTTGCTAATCTATCCCAAGGATCCTCTTTTAAAAAACGCATCGATGTATCAAACGTTGCACCACCCCAACATTCTAATGAGAACAAGTTGCTTAGATTTTCACTATAATATTCAGCAATGTTAATAAGATCATCTGTTCTCATTCTTGTAGCAAGAAGCGATTGGTGTGCATCACGCATCGTAGTGTCAGTAATTAGGGAGTAGGGTGTTTCTTTTATTTTTTTTGCAAATTTTTCTGGACCTAAAGTTTGTAAATCCTTTACATAATTATTTTTTTCACTTTTAGTGTTTGAGATAGGAATTTGAACTTCTACAGCCTTATTACTACTAACTCTTCCAGATATATCATTGTGTCCATTCACAATTATATTTCCAAGATAAGATACAATTTTAGATGCTCGATCTTTTTGCGGGTTATAAGCATAGAGCTCTTTTTTAGTATCCACAAAATTGGTATTGTAATTTCCTTCAAGGAAATCTTTATTGTTTATAAGAGACTCAAGAAATACTAAATTTGTTTTAACACCTCTAATTCTAAATTCTCGTAAAGCCCTATCCATTCTTTTAATACAGTCGTCTTGATGCTTTGCCCAAGTTGTTACTTTTACAAGTAAAGAATCATAATAGGGTGTGATGATCGAACCTGAAGAAGCATTTGCTGCATCTAACCTCACTCCAAAACCAGCGGCCGATCGGTAAGTCATTATCTTCCCATAATCTGGCATAAAATTATTAAGCGGATCTTCGGTAGTAACTCTACATTGAATAGCAAATCCATTTAGATGAATGTCTTCTTGTTTAGGAAGAGCTGGATGATTGCCAATTTTTTCACCTTCTGCAATTTTAATTTGAGCTTTTACAATATCAATACCAGTTACTTCTTCTGTTACTGTATGTTCAACTTGAATTCTTGGGTTAACTTCAATGAAATAAAATTCGCCTGATTTTTTATCAAACAAAAATTCAACAGTTCCTGCACCAAAGTATTTAACTTGTTTTGCAATTTTAATAGCAGCGTTACAAATTTCTTCTCGAGTTTTGTTTTCAAGAAAATGTGCAGGCGCTCTTTCAATGATCTTTTGATGCCTTCTTTGAAGAGAACAATCTCTTTCAAAAAGATGTATAATATTTCCATGTTTGTCACCTAAAATTTGCACTTCAATGTGCGCAGCATCTTCTAAAAATTTTTCTATAAATACTTCATCTTTTCCAAAAGCTTTAAGTGACTCACTTTGAGCAGTTGTAATTTGGTCTATTAATTCGTTACTTGATCTAACAACACGCATTCCTCGACCGCCACCACCCCAACTAGCTTTAACAATTACTGGGTAACCAATTTTCTCAACTTCTTTTTCAACACTTTTTAAATTTTCTTTTGTCACAAGAACAGACGGAACGGTGCCTACCTTTGCTTCTTCCGCAACTTTTTTAGCTTCAGTTTTATTTCCAAATCTTTTTAGTATTTCTTTACTAGGTCCAATAAATGTTATGTCATTTTTTTCACACTGCTCAGCTAGTTCAGGACTCTCAGATAAAAATCCATAACCTGGATGGATAGCATCAACCTTTGCATCTTTAGCGATTTTAATAATGGAATCTATGTCCAAATATGCTTGTATTGGGCCTTTGCCTTCACCAACTAAATAACTTTCATCCGTTTTAAATCGGTGAATAGCAAAACGATCTTCTTTAGAATAAATAGCAGCTGTTTTAATACCAGACTCTTCAGCAGCTCTAAAAATTCGAATAGCAATTTCACTTCTGTTTGCTGCTAAAATTTTACCAATCTTTTTCATCAAGCCACCATTAAATAAGGATTATTACTTAATATTTTTTCGGGGATGCATCTATATGTTCCTTACTGAATTAGCAAGAGATCAAAGGAATTTAGCCATTTTTTAGGATTTGGAAGCAATTATAAATTGATAATAAACTGCGAATTATCAATCTAATATCTGTGCACATATGTCTCTTTATCAGAAAGGTTATTTTATATTAATGTCGAATTATGAATTCATTAAATGAAAATATAAGACCTTATCAAAGCTGTTCTAAATCAGTCTTCTTAGTTTTAGGAATTATTTTTATAAGTTGGATTTCATTATTCTCTATTTTTCTTATTGTACAAGGTGCATGGCCTGTATCTATATTTCTTGGACTTGAATACTTGATAATTTTTTATTTAATCCGTTTATATTTCAAAGAAAAAAATATTAAGGATGAAATTAACATTAATCAAAAAGAAATATCTATAAGAAAATATAAAGGTGATAAAATTTTATACTCTTCTAAATTCAGCACTTATTGGTCAAAAGTTTTTTTTACTAAGTTAAAAAATAAATCTAAATTATCAATTAAAGAATCTAATAAAGAAACAGAAGTGGCTACCTTTTTACATTCTGAGCTAAAGGAAAAATTATATTTTAGGATAAAAGAAAAAATTTCATCTTACAATTGAAAAAAATTATCTTAAAACTTTATCTTTAGTTAAATAGCGCAAATAGGCTTGCATTGATTCAAATATTACTTGATCTGCATTTTCGTTTAATAAAAGAAAATTTATAAATACATAAATTTTATTAGGGTTATTAGTAATAAATTTTTCATGAGAATTATTTTTAATAATATCATCGTAAGCAGTATTGGTGTCAAATTTTTTTGTAATTTCCTGAAGTTTTGACTTATCAAATCTATTTAAATCATCATTGAAATGCTCAACCAATGAGTTTTTAAAACCATCTATTGATGTATAATCAAACCTATTATTTTGTTCTTTATAATTTATTTCATTTAATTTGGAAGAGCATGAAAAAATTAATATAAATGAAAGTATTAATAGTAATTTATTAATCACTAAAATTTATATCTAAATGATGTCATTAAAGAAGCATCGAAACGATCTTTAGCTACATGAAAGTAATCATCTATTACTTTTCCTTGAAAAGAAAGGTTTGTGTTTTCACTTAAATTAAGAATATAGTATAAAGCAAAATCAATCTGTCTGCCTGAAGGCTCAAGTTTTGTTTCATGTTGATTATAATTAAGCGTTCCATCTTTATCATTTAATTTTGGTACCAAGTATGTCATTATTCCATTTTCAACTCTTTGTGGTTGTGAAATAGAAAAAATAATCCTATCCTTTTTATTAAATAATTCTTTTCTACTTAAATTTGCTGAAAAACTTGTTGTATTTACATTGTCAATTTTTGTAATGAGTGAGTTTGGTGACGTTGAAACTTTTGAAGACCCATAAGAAGTAACAAACATAAGTTCATTTTTTCCTAATTTAGCATTTTGTCTAAAAGCAATAAAATTTGTAGGATTATCATTTTCATCTAGTGAAAATGCGCCGTTAAACTTATTATCTAAAAAGCCCCCATTTTCAGTGGTAATACCTGCAAGAATGGCATTATCTTTTTTAAGGTTACTATAAGACAATACATAGCCTTTTTTATCCAAGGAAAATCTATCCTCTGTTTGCATGTAGCCAAGACTTATATTTGTATCTTTATTTTTAAAAATGTTTGAACTCATATTATATGAGTTATCTTTACTAGTTAAGTAAGGTAATAATATGTTTTCTTTGTTATTAAATGTTTTGATATCCTCTGAAGAAATGTAACCTAAGTTAATATCCAAGGGATAGTTGTATGAAGTATTTAGATTATAATTATGGTTACTTACTGAATATGAAATTCCTTTTTCAGGTACCAAATAATTATTTTCATCCACTACAAAAGAATAATTAAAGTTTTTTCCATAATTTTTATCTGTGGCAGAAAAAGATTCAAATCTATTCTCATCAAAGGAATTCTCTAAATTAGTAATTCTTTTAGGTTTATCATTTACTAAATGATTATCAAAATTGTATTCAAATGCACCGTATAAAGCGTCATAAAAGTAACTTTTTTTGCCTTTAAAAGAATTTGAAATTGAATCTCCGAAAACTATTCCATTACTAAAATTCGATTTTTTTAAATTATGGACTGTAGCATTCTCAATTGTATCACCAATTAAAATTGACTCCGACATTCTAGAAGATGTAATTGGTTGAAGGGCAGCATAAATATCAGGAACTCCATGACCATATGTAGTGTTGTAACCGTGAGTAATACCATTTGCAAAAGTTGTTGAGGATGTTGCCGTGAAAAAAGAATTGTCTGCTGAAGCGAGAAGTCTATCTGTCAATTGTGATGGTGTTTGCGTTGGAAAAGCTTCTGACAGAATTGCTATTAAACCAGATATTTGTGGAGCTGCAAATGAGGTGCCGCTTTTCTTTGTAGTCATATCTACATCACTAACACCTTGGACATAGTCATTTGAACCAATTATATTGGACACACTGAAAACTTCAAAGCCATCAGCAACCAAACAATAGGCTGCGGTACTTCCACAAATTGCAGACTTTCTAGTATATGTTTCACTACCACTAGAGCCTGTAATTTCAACATTTCCAACAGTTATCCATGCTTCATTTAATGAAGTGTAGATTTCTGGAAGTGCAGCAGCTACATCTGCATCACCTAAGCCTGAAACATTAGATAATGCATATACAATTACGCCTTTATCTTGAAATTGATTTAAGGCCCTTACAAAATTATTAATTGATGTAGCATTAGATGTAAGGCCTGAATTGGTAGCAAGTGTTGCTATTGATGCCGATGTATAGTTTGTAGATGAATTATAAGCCTCATTTGTAAAACCCCAGCTATTATTTTGAACTATAGCTGACGAGTTCTTAGCATCAGTAGTTGCCGAAGCCCAGTGATCTGCATAATATGTATTTGATCCTTTTTGCTCATAATCAGCAAAGTGTAAATCTGCATTATATGCAACACCCATCATTGTATCAATATCCCCAGAAGGATTGCTATAACTTACTACCGTCAACTCACTTGGATCTGAATTATCGTTGTAATCTGCTGCTGCTATGCCTGCAACAAAGTTTCCATGATAACCCTCACCAGAATCACCTTCTGCTGTAGTTAAAGTACCATAAGTAGAAATTGTTTTTTTTGCAAATTCAGTATGAGCTGTTGCAAAAGCATGATCTAAAATCGCAATAGTCTTTCCATCACCAGATAATCCATAGCCATAAGCCTTATGCAAGTTTATAGATTCGTATGGGGTAACTGTCGAACTACCGTGAGCATTAATATTATCAAATTCAGCTCTAGATTGCCAAGTACTTGCAGTTGATGAGTTGTAAGTTAATGAAGTTCCTTTTTCCAAAAAAGTTGTTGATGAAGATGAGCCGCCACCTATACCCGCTATACCACCACCACCACAATTATATAGAAATAATAATGATAAAATAATGCCTATAGTGCTTCGTTCTTGCATACAAAAACAATATTAAATAATTATTTAAATATCAACAGAATTAATAATTTAAATAATTCTAAATAAATAAATCATTCATTGAAAATAGGCCTTGTTTTTTCTTAGATAGGAATATTGCAGCCTGAATAGCTCCCATAACAAAAATAGATCTGTTGTTTGCTTTATGTATTAAATCTACTCTATCATTAACACCAATAAAACTAACAGTATGTTCACCTGCAATTTCACCACCTCTTGTAACAGAAAAGCCAATGTCACCTTTTTTTCTAGATGATAGTTTTTTTGTACGATCTAAAACCTTTGATTTATTTAATTTAGTTTTTCTTCCCTCAGCTGCATATTCACCCAGAGATAATGCGGTTCCAGAAGGAGCATCTTTTTTATGTTTATGATGAGTCTCAGCAATCTCAATATCATAATCAGTATCTTTTAAAGCTGATGCTGTTTGTTTTACTAAGTTAAATAATAAGTTAACGCCCAAACTCATGTTAGAAGACATGAGTATAGGTATTTTTTTAGAATAACTTTTTACTTTCTTTTTTTGTGCATCCGTCATTCCGGTTGTGCCAATAACAACTGCTGTTTTATTTGCAGAGGCGATCTTAAGATTATCTAAAGTAGACTCAGGTGTTGTAAAATCAATGATGACTTTTGCTTCTTTGATTAGCTGAGCTGCATTAGCTGTAACTAATTTTACAGAGTGTATACTTGAAACTTTGTTTAAAGGTTTGTTTATATCTTTATGTTTTTTGTGTTCAAAACCACCGACAAATTCTAATTTTTTATTTTGTAAAATTTGTTTCGATATTTCCTGACCCATTCGGCCAAGACAACCTGCAACTGCTATTTTAATTTTTGCCATAAAAACTTCTTATACTTTGGTGATTGTAAGTTGAAAAGAAATTAAGTTAAATCTTCCCAGACTTCTTTTAATTTTGAGAAAAAACCTTGTGATTTTGGACTGTGTTTTTTTGAGGTTCCCCCTTCATTTTCGAACTCTCTCAAAATATCTTTTTGTTTGCTATTTAGATTAACTGGTATTTCAACGTTTGCTTGCACATACATGTCACCCCTTCTACTTTGTCGAAGTATACTCATTCCTTTGCCGCGAAGTCTAAATTGTGTCTCAGATTGAGTTCCTGCTGGAATATTAAGTCTAGCTTTTTTTCCCTCTATTGTTGGCACTTCTATTTCACCTCCTAGAATAGCCGTTGTTATGGAGATTGGTATTTCACAAAATAAATTTTCTTCTTCTCTTTCAAAGAGTTTGTCCTTTTGAACTTCAACAAAAATATATAGATCCCCATTTCCTGCACCTCTTTCACCTGGCTCTCCCTCACCAGCTATACGAATTCTTGTGCCTGTATCAACACCAGCAGGAATAGTAACAGAAATTGTTTTTTGTTTTTTTATATTTCCAGTTCCAGAACATTTAAGACACGGATTTTTTATACTTGAACCTTCTCCACCACATGTAGGGCATGGTCTTTCAATAGAAAAGAAACCTTGCTGTGATCGAACTTTTCCTGCACCACCACAAGTAGAACAGGTACTTGGTCCAGATTTATCTGCACTTCCAGTTGCTGCACAAGCATCACAACCAACATAAGTTGGAATTCTTATTTGTGGTTTCTTTCCAGTGAAAGCTTCGAATAGTGAAACGGACATATTATAACGAAGATCACTTCCTCTTTGAGGTCCTCGTCTTCTTGATGATTGTCCTCCAAAACCCCCACCAAAGAACTCTTCAAAGATATCAGAAAAACCACCAGCAAAATCTCCAAAGCCTTGAGCTCCGCCCATTCCACCTTGTTTGAAAGCGTCATGTCCATATTGATCATAAGCTGATCTTTTTTCTGAGTCTTTTAGAACTTCGTAAGCAGCAGCTGCTTCTTTGAATTTTCTTTCAGCAGTTTTATCATCCTTGTTACGATCAGGATGATATTTCATGGCTTGTTTTCTATAAGCTTTTTTTATTTCATCTTCACTGGCATTTCGTTGAACACCTAGTATCTCATAGAAATCTTTATCAGCCACATCTCCTCCTTATAAAAATTATGGAGCGTTAATCTTTTTTATCTTCGTCTACTTCTTCAAATTCAGCATCTACAACTTTTTCATCTTTTGTATTATCAGCTGATGGTTCAGCACCAGATGGATCAGGTTGAGGTCCAGCACCTTGAGGGTTTTGTTTATAAATTGCTTCACCCATTTTAAGAGATGACTGAACAAGTGCTTCAGTTTTAGATTTTATAGCTTCTAAATCCTCACCGTCTTTAACTTTCTTAAGCTCTTCAATATCCTCTGTGATTTTATTTCTATCTGCTTCAGGAATTTTATCTCCATGCTCTTTTAAATTCTTTTCAGTTTCATTAATTAAACTATCAGCATGGTTTCTAGTATCAACAGCTTCTCTTTTCTTTTTGTCAGCTTCAGCATTTTCTTCTGCCTCTTTGACCATTTTTTCAATCTCTTCATCTGATAATCCGCCAGAAGCCTGGATCTTGATTTGTTGTTCTTTACCAGTTGATTTGTCTTTAGCCGAAACGTTTACAATACCATTTGCATCGATATCAAAAGTTACTTCAATTTGAGGCATTCCTCTTGCGGCAGGTGGAATACCCACTAGATCAAACTGACCTAGTAATTTGTTATCAGCAGCCATTTCTCTTTCACCTTGAAACACTCTAATAGTTACTGCACTCTGATTATCTTCAGCTGTAGAAAATACCTGGCTCTTCTTTGTTGGGATAGTTGTATTTTTATCAATCAGTTTTGTGAATACGCCGCCAAGTGTTTCAATACCAAGTGATAAAGGTGTAACATCAAGTAATAATACATCTTTGACATCACCTTGTAACACACCTGCTTGAATAGCTGCACCGGAAGCAACAACTTCATCTGGGTTAACACCTTTATTAGGCTCTTTACCAAAAAAGTTTTTTACTATCTCCGTTACTTTAGGCATTCTTGTCATACCACCAACTAAAATAACATCATCGATTTCTGCGGCTTGTAATCCGGCATCTTTAAGTGCCATTTCACAAGGTTTTAAACTTTGATTTAAAAGTTCACCTACGATAGCTTCAAGTTTTGCTCTCGATAACTTAATCGTTAAATGTTTAGGGCCAGATTGATCAGCTGTTATGAATGGTAAGTTAACTTCTGTTTCAGTAGAGCTTGATAATTCAATTTTTGCTTTTTCAGCTGCCTCTTTCAAACGTTGAAGAGCAAGTTTATCTGAACGTAAATCAATACCATTATCTTTTTTAAATTCGTCAGCGAGATAATCAATAATTTTAAGATCAAAATCTTCACCGCCAAGGTGCGTATCGCCATTGGTAGATTTAACTTCAAAAACACCATCGCCTATTTCTAAAATAGAAATATCAAATGTTCCTCCACCAAGATCGTAAACAGCAACTGTACCTGTTTTCTTTTTATCTAAACCATATGCTAACGCTGCAGCAGTAGGCTCATTAATAATTCTTAAAACTTCTAGTCCAGCAATTTTTCCAGCATCTTTTGTTGCTTGTCTTTGAGCATCATTAAAATATGCAGGAACTGTTATAACTGCTTGTGTAACAGTATCTCCTAAATAAGACTCTGCTGTCTCTTTCATTTTTTGTAAAATGAATGCACTAATTTGACTTGGACTATATTTATCTCCACGTGCTTCTACCCAAGCATCACCGTTATCACCTTTTACGATTTTATAAGGTACTAATCCACTGTCAGACTTAACAGCTTCATCCTCAAATGTTCTTCCGATTAATCTTTTTATGGCAAATAAAGTATTTTCAGAATTAGTTACTGCTTGTCTTTTAGCTGATTGTCCAACAAGTTTTTCTTTTGTATCAGTGAATGCTACCATTGATGGTGTTGTTCTTCCACCTTCAGAGTTTTCAATTACTTTTGCTTCCTTACCGTCCATTACTGCAACGCAGGAGTTTGTAGTACCTAAATCAATACCAATTACTTTTGCCATATTTTTTATCCTCTTTACTTAATTATTTACCAATCAACATCGGCTACATTAGATATGGGAAAAAAGTTTTAAAATACAAGGATCTTCATGATTTATATTAAAAAAACAAGTAATTTAGGGCTTTTTATGACTTTTCTTTACTCTCATTTTCAGAATTGTCTTCTTCTTTTTCTTTTGCAGGTTCTTCTTTTTTAGCGACTGGTTTTTTGGATACTCCAACCATTGCTGCTCTTAGTAATCGGTCATGCATTGTATACCCAGATTGGACTTCCTGAACTACCGTTCCTTCTTCAACTTCATTATTTTCAACTTCCATCATTGCCTGATGAAAATTATGGTCAAATTTTTGATTTAACGTTTCAATTTTTTTAACTCCGTGTTTTTCAAGAGTGCTTTTGTATTCTTTAAGCACCATTTTTAAACCGTCGATAAGGTTTTTTATACTTTCTGGATGATTTTCATCTTCTGGTAAAGCATCCAGCGCTCTTTCTAAATTATCTCCTGGCGATAGAATATCTCTTGCTAAATTTATACTGCCAAACTTTATTGTTTCAACTTTTTCTCGTTCAAATCTTTTTCTAAGATTTTCCATTTCAGCAAGTAATCGAATTTTCTCTTCTTTTAGTGTTTCTATTTCCTTTTCTAAGCTGTCTTCTTCTGTATTTTCATTTTCGCTTGTCTCTTCTGTATCTGTGTTTTCTTGAGTATCATTATTATCTTCTTCGTTGTCAATATTCTCAGAATCAGGTTCTTTTATTTCTTCTTGTTGGTTATCTTCTTCTTTTTTCTCAACCATTAATCAATCACCTTTCCAATAATTTTAGATGTATAATCAACAAGAGGAACTATTTTGGAGTAGTTTAATCTTGTTGGACCAACAACACCTATAGCTCCTATAATCTCTTGATCATTATTTTTATATGGGGCCATTACCATAGAAAGACCAGAGTGTTTAAACAAAAAATTTTTAGATCCAATAAAAATCTGAACCCCTTTTGCTTTTCCTGCCGTTTCTAATATATCTACAAAACTAGATTTTTTCTCAATGTCATCAAAAAGATTTCTGATTTGATCTAAATCTTTCGAAACTATTTCATCTTTTAATAAATTTGATTGACCATGTAGAAAAATATAAGGATTTTTACTATTAGGCTGAGTTTCTATAATACCTTGTTGAATTAATTTAGAAGAAATTGACTCTAACTCATTTTGTGAATTTTTTATTTCAGATTGAATTAGTCTTTTAATTTGTGAAATGTTTTTATTGGTAAACTTTGATGTAAGATAATTGGAAGCCTGTATCAATAATGAACTATTATATTTACCATTATCTTCAATGATGCGATTTTCTACTTCTCCGTTCTCATAAGCAAGAATAAGCATTAACTGACTAGTATTTAATCTTATAAACTCAACGTGCTTTAAGTTTTTTTGAAATTTTGGCGCAATAACTATTCCTGCATAACTAGATAATCCTGAAATAGCTTTAGAAGCAACATCGAGGACCTCCTCATACGATTTGCCTTTTGTTAAACATTGTTGTTTAATGTTTTCTTTATCTATTTTTGAAATTCTTCCAAATTCTAAAAGTCCATCGACAAAAAACCTCATACCTTTCTCGGTAGGCATTCTTCCAGCTGATCTATGCGGGGCATATAGAAGGCCTTCTTTTTGTAAATTTGATAAAATTGATCTAATTGATGCCGAGGAAAGATTTAGGCCTCCCATCTTCATAATTGTTTCTGATCCTGCTGGAGACCCGGTTTTAAGATATGACTCAACTAATTTTTTAAAAATTAATTTCGATCTATCATTAATTTGTGCATATACATTATCAGACATAAGAATTTTATTTAAAAATAATAATTATCTACTATTATTAAATTTATATGAGAAAAGATAGATCCTTCAATCAAATGCGTGAAATTTCATTTGAGAAAAACGTAAATATTCATGCTGATGGTTCATGCTTAGTAAAATTTGGAAATACACATGTCCTTTGTCTTGCAACAATTGATGAAAAAGTTCCTCATTGGTTAAAGAATACTGGAAAGGGTTGGGTTACAGCAGAATATGGCATGCTACCAAGGTCTACAAATACAAGAATGGACAGAGAGGCGGCAAAAGGAAAACAGTCAGGTAGAACGCAAGAAATACAAAGGTTAATTGGGCGTAGCTTAAGATCAATTGTTGATCTTTCAAACCTAGGAGAGCGTCAAATAAAAATAGACTGTGATGTTATTCAAGCAGATGGTGGAACAAGAACTGCTTCTATCAGTGGTGGTTTTATTTCTTTATATCTAGCAATAGAAAAATTAAAAAATAATTATAATCTCCAAAAACCAATTATCAAAAACTTTATAGGGGCAGTATCAACTGGCATAGTGGAAAATAAAGCAATATTAGACTTAGATTATAAAGAAGACTCAGATGCTCAAGTAGATGCAAATTTTGTAATTTGTGATTCAGATGAAATATCTGAAATACAAGTTACTGGTGAAGAATTTTTTTTTAATGATGTTCAGTTTACAGAAATGTTTTCTCTGGCAAAAATTGGAGTTAAAGAGATAATTTCTAAACAAAAAGAGGCATTGAAATAAATTGAGTCGATTATTATTTTTTTCAAATAATAAAAATAAGATAATTGAAATTAAAAAAATTTTTAACAAATTCAATATAGAACTAATTTCATTAAATGATTTAAAGATAAGTGAAGAGCCAGAAGAAAAAGGTCAAACTTTTGAAGAAAATGCAAAAATTAAATCAGACTATGGATTTAATAAAACTGGCATTCCTTGTTTTGCCGATGACTCAGGAATATGTATTGAAAGCTTAAATTGGAAACCGGGTGTTCTTTCAAAAAGATTTTTAAATAATTTCAAAAGTAATGAGGCTTGTTTTGAAAGTATTATTAAAAGTACAAAAAAAAATTGTAAACAAAATGCTTACTTTAAAACTTCAATCAGCCTAACAATTAAAGATGAGCAAAATATAGTATTTAATGGTAAAATTGATGGAAAAATTTCTGAACGAGCTAAGGGTAGATTTGGTTTTGGTTATGACCCAATATTCATTCCAAAAAATTATAACAAAACATTGGCTGAATTAAATACCAAAGAAAAAAATGAAATTAGCCATAGGTCTATAGCAGTAACAAAATTGATTAACTTTTTAACTAATTAATTACAAAAGTATTTCCGTTGTTTATCTTTAATATTTTAAGATCTCTTTCGATAATATTTTTTTTAAAATAAAAGTTACCATCAATACCATTAAATTTTTTATTTGGGTTATTAAGCAGTTTTACTACATCTCCAAATTTATATTTTTTTGAATAAATGAAATTTATTAAACCAATTAAATCATATGGAAGTGTTGAAATTCTTAAAAACTCATCATTATATATTTCAGTATAATTATTAATTATATTTATTCTTCTGGTTTCAGGAACACCTGGAAATATGGTTCCCTGTAGAGAAGGTTCAAAGAAAAAAGTTTTATCGTCTATTACTCCAGTTCCCATAAACTGTACAATATTAGGATCTATATCGTAGTAAGGTAGAAGCGGTGCAACCTGTAATAAATTTAAACCATAATCAGCAATCAGAATATGTGTAAAATCATAGTCACTTGTAGTTTTAAATCTTTCTAACTTTTTTAATCTTTGTTTTGATTTTTCATCTTTTTTAGAAGATAAAATTTGTTTTTGTCTATTCAATTCATATTTCCTCAATTCATATTTTCCCAATTCTTTTATTGATTCTCTTACATTTGATAGTTCGTCTTTATATGAAGATCTGTTAACTAAGATTGCTGGGCTATCAAAAATTATGTCATCGATTAAACTATTTATTAAATATCCATATTCATTTTCAGGATAAAGTAGTGCTACTTTTGCGTCATCGTTTAAATATAACATAAGTTGTGAAAGTTCGTTTTGTGGGAAAAAATTTACTAAATAAACACAATCTTTTGCAAGTGAGGATTGTGACGAGTATGAAAAAAAAATTACTCCATCCGCACAATAATTATTTAAAAACCTTGAATACTTAGATTGGATTGGGCCTAGAAAAATTTTTCCAGGTAATAGATTGTCTTCTATAATTTTTTTTAGATCATTTTCATTGTCAAAAAATTCTATTTGTATAACAACATCATTTACACCAAGGTTATAAAGCCCTAATTCATAGGTGTTCAAAAATTGTTTTGTAGTTTTTTTTTCATCATCTTTTGCAAATAAGGCAATAATTGTTTTATCTAAAATAACATCATCCAAAATTTTATTTTTCTTATCTTGTTTGTTTTCTGTTTTATCAATTACATATTTTTCACCTTTAATATCAATTGATTTTTCAGAAATGGTTGTTTCTTCAGTAATTTTTGTTTCTTGTTTAGATAAATTTACTGGAGTACATGAAATTATAAATATAAATATATAAATAATGGATAATTTTATTAATGGTCTCTCAATTGTAGCAACACCTATTGGCAATTTAGATGACATAACTTACAGAGCTGTAAAGGTACTTGGAGAATGTGATATCGTTATTTGTGAAAATCCTAAACATTCACTTAAATTACTAAATAAATTAGGCATTAAAAAGAAATTAATTGCTCTACACGATTATAATGAGCATAAAATTATAGATCAGATTAAAGTTTTATTAAAAAATAAAAATTGTGTTCTAATTTCTGATGCAGGGTCACCACTTATTTCAGATCCTGGGTATAATTTAGTACAATATTGTATTGCAAATAATATTAGAGTAACATCTGTGCCTGGCCCATCTTCAATTGTATCGAGTTTACAGTTATCTGGTTTGCCAATATCAGAATTTGCTTTTTTTGGCTTTGTTCCAAAATCTAAAAAAAAGATAGAGGGCCTTGTTAAGAATATTTCTCAAGAAAAAAGGACTTGTGTATTTTTTGTCTCTAGTCATAAATTGATTGTTTTTCTAGACTGCCTAGAAAATATTATGGCTAATAGATCAGTTTCAATATGTAAAGAACTTACGAAGGTAAATGAATTTGTTTTTAGAGGAACTCCAAATAATGTGAAAAATAAAATACTCGCAGATAAGGACAATATTAAAGGTGAGTTTGTTGCTGTTATTGATAGACAAACAACAAAAAACCAAGATTTTGACAATATTGATTTGTATAGCAAAGAATTAAAAAAGATGGCTACGAAATTTTCTTTGACCGACATCGCAGAAATAGTACATAAATTTACAAAAATTAATAAAAACAAAATTTACAAATGGTTGCTAAAATTAAGAAAATAATTAATATTTTATTTATTCCTATATTTTTAATCTTTGCATCTTTTAATTATGGATGCTCACCTGCAAGTGTTCTTGCTACGGGTGGGGGTAGTGCAATGGTAGTTGCTGAAGGAGAAAGATCTCTTGGTACAGTAGTAGATGACGCCACTATTAAGGTCAATATTGCAGCTAAATTTTTAAATGCAGGGAACAACCTTTTTGTAAATATAAATACAAGTGTTTTAGAGGGTAGAATTTTATTAACTGGTCTTGTTGATAATCAAGAGATTAGAATTGATGCAGTAAGATTAGTTTGGGAAGTTGAGGGGGTTAAAGAAATTATTAATGAAATAGAAATTGGAAATAGAACAACTATTAAAGATTATGCTAGTGATTTATGGATTAATACACAAGCAAGAGCTGTAGCTGCTAAAACAGTTGGGATAAAAGCAATTACTTTTAATTTTGAAACTATCCAAGGTAAAATTTATATAGCCGGTATTACAACTCGACCAGATCTGTTGAATGAAATGACTCTTGCTCTTAAAAACATAAAGGGTGTTAAAGAAATTGTTAACTATGTAATTATAAGAGAAAAACTATAATTTATCTTAAGCTTCCGATTTTTTCTCCTGCTAAAATATGAATATGAAAATGTGGTACTTCTTGTCCACCATCCGCTCCTGAATTTGTTATCAATCTATAACCAGAATTTTCAATGTTAATATTATTTATTACAAGTTGAACACTCTTAAAAAAGGATGTGATATTTTCATCATCTGCATTTTTTAAAAAATCAGAAAAGGTTCTACAAGGAAATTTTGGTATACCTAAAACATGTATCTTAGCTTGTGGATTAATATCATTAAAAAATAAGCTAAACTCATCTTCATGAACTTTATCACAAGGTATTTCTTTCTTTAATATTTTTGCAAAAATATTGTTTTCATCATACATTTTGTTCTACTTTCTTTTATCAAGCTCTTTGTAAATTTCATTAATTGTAATTTTTTTTGATTTTAACAAAACAAGAAGGTGATAAATTACATCAACTGCCTCTTCTATTGTTCTTTTTTTTGATCCTTTTAAAAAATCTATAATTAACTCAGAAGATTCTTCTCCAAATTTTTGAGCTATTTTTTTTGGCCCTAACTTTAATAACTTATTGGTATACGAATTTTTTTTTCTTGTTTGTACTCTATTGTTTATAATTTCATTTAAGTCTTCAATTTTCATAAAATTTAATCTCTAATGCTTATATTTTTATCTTTTAAGTATTCCTTTACTTCTTTAATGCTAATTTCATTAAAATGAAAGACTGAGGCAGCTAATAATGCATCGGCCTTACCTTTAACAACACCATCATAAAAATGATCTAGGGTTCCAACTCCACCACTCGCTATTACTGGTATCTTTAAAAATTCTGATACTTTACTCAGAAGTTCATTATCAAAACCAGATTTTGTACCATCTTTGTCCATTGATGTTAAAAGAATTTCCCCAGCTCCAAGTTTTTGAACTTTTTCTATCCAGCTTAAAGCATACAAATCAGTTTTCTTAGTACCCCCATGAGAATAAACAAACCAATCATTATTATGTTTTTTTGCATCAACTGCTACAACGATGCATTGGTTTCCAAAATATTCAGAAGCTTCTTTAATAATATTAGGATTTTTAATTGCAGCAGAATTTATAGACACTTTGTCAGCGCCGGCTTTAAGTAAGGCTTGTATATTTCCTATTGATGAAATTCCACCACCAACTGTAAGAGGAATAAAAACCTCGTTTGCAGTCTTTTTAACTACATTTACCATCGTATCTCTATTTTCTAATGATGCGCTAATATCCAAGAAACAAATTTCATCAGCTCCATTATCAGAATAATGTTTTGCTTGCTCAACTGGATCACCAGCATCGACTAGATTTAAAAAATTAATTCCTTTTACTACCCTCCCGTCTTTAACGTCTAGGCATGGGATAATTCTTATTTTTACCATTTTAGTTTAAAATTTTTTGCGCTTCAACTAAATCAATCTTACCTTCATAGAAAGATTTACCTGAAATTATTCCTTCAATATTTTTAAATTTAAGTTTTTTTAGGTCTGTTAGATCAGAGTAATTGGTTAAACCACCTGCAACAATAATTTTTTTATTAAATTCTTTAGTTAGATTTATTTTTTTTAGAAAATTACTAACAAAATCTAAATTTAAACCTTTTAACATTCCATCATTTTGAATGTCTGTAATTACATATCCTTTTATTTTTGAGGTAGTATAAATATCAAGAATATCTTGTATTTTTTTGCCTGAATTTTCGTCCCACCCCTTTATCATTATGTTATCTTCAAGAATATCTAATGATATATATATTTTATCTGCATACTGATCTGATAAAATTATAACTTCACTTGGTTTTTCAACTGACATGGATCCAATAATTAAATTATCTATTCCAACTTCAAAATATTTTTTAGCTAAATCTAAATTTCTAACCCCGCCTCCTAACTGTATTGGTATTGAAATTGATTTTCTTATTTTCTTTATTGTTTCAAAATTAACATTTGATCTACCAAATGCAGCATCTAAGTCAATCAGGTGCAATTTTTTGCAACCGATTTGTTCAAAGTAGATTGCTTGTTTTTCTGGATCTTCATTATAAACAATGCTTGAGCTATCTTTACCCTTAGACAATCTAACACATTTATTATCTTTTAAATCAATGGCTGGTATAATTTGCACTACAGATTTTTATAGTAATAATAACCTTTGATAAAGCTTCCGTTAATATAAGCATAATATGGGTTTTCACCCCACTTAATATAATTTTTACCTGTAAAAAGTTTTATTGCTGCATCTTGTGTTTCTCTAACAGCTAATTGTAAAGATTTAATATTATCTTCTTTTGCAATTTGTTCAGTGTGATCAATCATTGTTTTAGCCAAACCATAACCTCTTGCCCATGGAGCAACAAATTGTCTTCTTACACGTGCTATATTCTTCCTAGACTCAATATTGGGAGCCTCGTAGGCAAGTTGTAGGGTTCCGGCTATAACACCATTCAGTCTACCAACAATAAGTTTGATATATTTATCATTAGTTCTTTTAGTCCAATATTCAGTTAAAATTTCTCGTGTAGGAACTCTTAACCAACCAAAGCCTCCTCCAGCTTTTATTGCTTGTTCAGTAATATTACAAAGATCTGCCAAATCCACCTCTGATAAGGTTTCAATGTTATCGACTGAAATATTAATTTTCTCTTTAAGTTGTGTAGACATGTTCATACTTTTATAAATTCTTTTAATAAGTTTAATCCTTGGGAGGAGCTTTTTTCAGGATGAAACTGAACGCCATATATATTTTCTTTTCCAACAATTGAAGCAAAATTTGTACTATACTTAGTTTCTGCCAAAATATTGTCTTTATTGGCACAATCGAAATAGTAAGAATGAACAAAGTAATAATCATTTTTAGTTGAGATTAAGTTATTGTATTTTGAATTTGTGGGTATTACCAAGTTCCAACCCATATGTGGAAGTTTTAAACTATCTTTAGGTAATAATTTAATTTTACCGTCTATCCAGCCTAATCCCATATGAGTTCCATTTTCTTCACTCGTCTTAGCTAACATTTGCATGCCAACACATATCCCTAAAAAAGGTTTCTTGTTTATTAAAGCAAATTCACAAAGTTCATCAATCAAACCATCGGTATTTTTTAAACCATTCATGCATGTAGAAAAGGCCCCCTGACCAGGTAAAACAATATGAGTAGAGTTTTTAACATCTTTTAGATTTTTTGAAATTAAAACCTCAGCTTCAATATTATTATCTTTTGCTATTTTAATAAAAGATTTTTGAGCAGACAAAACATTTCCCGAACCGTAATCAACAATAGTAATCTTTTTCATTAAAAATTAAAGAGTGCCTTTTGAAGATGGTATATTATCTTTTCTTCTATTGTCTATTTCAACTGCAAATCTTAAACTTTTAGCAAAGGCTTTAAAGCATGATTCAATTATATGATGATTGTTTTTTCCATACAGATTTTCAATATGTAAATTACATTTTGATTCATTTGAAAAGGCTTTAAAAAATTCATGGAATAACTCTGTATCCATTTCACCAATTTTTTTTAGACCAAGGTTAACATTCCAGACAAGCTCTGGTCTTCCGCTTAAATCAATAACACATCTTGATAGGCATTCATCCATTGGAACATATGAAAAGCCATATCTATTGATTCCTTTTTTATCATCTAATCCTTTATTTATAGCTAAAGCAACAGCATAAGCGGTATCTTCAACTGAGTGGTGAAGATCAACATTGGTGTCTCCTTCACATTTTAAATCTATATCTATCAAGCTGTGATGAGATAATAATTCCAGCATATGATCAAAAAAACCAATTTGTGTTGAAATTTTAGATTGGCCAGTGCCATCTAAGTTAACTTTACAACTTATCTTGGTTTCTTTAGTATTTCTCTCAACTTTACCTTTTCGCATTTTTGCCTAATATCAGTGAAATATGATTTATTCTAGGTAAATTACTTGATAAAAATAATTAAATAGCCATCTTATGAATGAATGGAAAAAAACATTATCAAATCAACAACTATTGTAGGAATTAGAAAAGATAATCTCGTAGTTATTGCTGGTGATGGTCAGGCTAGTCTTGGTAATACGGTAATGAAATCCAATGTTAAAAAAATTAGAAGACTTGGTGTTGATGAAACTGTTATATCTGGTTTTGCAGGATCTACTGCAGATGCATTCGCTTTATTTGAAAGATTAGAGGGAAAGTTAGATCAATATAAAAATCAACTTAAAAGAGCTTGTGTAGAATTAGCTAAAGATTGGAGAACAGATAGATATCTAAGAAGATTAGAAGCAATGATGATCGTAGCTGATAAGGATGTAAGTTTGTTGCTGTCTGGTACAGGTGATGTAATTGAATCTGATGATGGAATACTTGCAATAGGTTCTGGAGGTCCATACGCAAATAGTGCTGCTAAGGCGTTGATGAAAAATACAAAAATGAATGCAAAAGAAATTGCTTTAGAATCACTCAATATAGCAGCTGATATTTGTATTTATACAAACCATAATATTATTTCAGAAACTATTGAGTTGTAGAATGGAATCTAGCTTCAGCCCAAGAGAGATTGTTTCTGAATTAGATAAATTTATCATTGGACAAAACAAAGCAAAAAAAGCAGTTGCAGTTGCTTTAAGAAATAGATGGAGAAGAAAACAACTTGATGAGTCTTTAAAAGAAGAAATTGTACCAAAAAATATTTTAATGGTTGGTCCAACAGGGTGTGGTAAAACAGAAATATCAAGAAGACTCGCTAAGTTAGCAAACGCACCCTTTGTTAAGGTTGAGGCGACTAAGTTTACAGAAGTTGGATATGTCGGAAGAGATGTAGAACAAATAATAAGAGATCTTGTTGAAATAAGTATTACAAAAACAAAAATACAAATGGGTCAAGAAGTGAAGGCAAAAGCAGAAAAAAATGCAGAAGAAAGAATCTTGGATGTTTTAGTTTCTAAAAGCTCAACGCCAGCTACTCGAGATAATTTTAGGAAAAAACTAAGATCAGGTGAACTTAATGATAATGAAGTTGAAATTCCAGTTTCAGCTAATGCAAATTTAAATTTACCAACTATGGACATACCTGGTATGCCTGGTTCTCAAATGGGTATGATTAATTTAGGTGATGTATTTGGAAAAGGTTTTGGCAATCAAAAAAAAATGAAAAAAATGAGTGTCAAAGATTCTCATGCGTATTTATTAAATGAGGAAACCGATAAACTTTTAGATAAAGATAAAATAAACTCAAGAGCATTGGATGATGTAGAGCAAAACGGTATCGTTTTTATAGATGAAATAGATAAAATTACTTCTAGAGCCGATAGAAGTGGCGCGGATGTCTCAAGAGAGGGTGTCCAAAGAGATTTATTACCACTTATTGAAGGAACTGCCGTAACTACAAAATATGGTGTTGTAAAAACAGATTATATTTTATTCATTGCTTCAGGTGCATTTCACTTATCAAAACCATCAGACATGCTGCCTGAACTTCAAGGTAGATTACCAATTAGAGTCGAACTTGATAGTCTTAGTAAAAAAGATTTTAAACTTATTCTTACTGAAACACAAAATAGCTTGATTAAGCAGTATCAAGGACTTCTTGGAACAGAGAAGGTTGATTTGAAGTTTGAAGAAGATGGAATTGATACCATCGCTTCTCTATCTACAGAGATAAATCAGAACGTAGAAAATATAGGTGCCAGAAGGCTCCATACTGTAATGGAAAAACTACTTGAAGAAGTTAGTTATACAGCCTCAGATATAGGACCTACAGAAATAATAATTAATAAGGAATACGTTGAAAATAGCTTAGGAGAACTTATTAAAAGTCAGGACTTATCAAAGTTTATATTGTAAAGCTCATTTAATTTTTTAATAATTGTAAAATGAGTATTTTTAGCAACATCAAATTTGAATTACTTATTTTAGCATTTATCACATTAAGTATCTTTGCTTCTTTTAATTTAGATCTTTTTTTTTATAATTATTTTATAAACTTAAATGAGTGGGTAAATGGAGTTTTTCTAAAAGAATTTTTTTCAGAAATAACAAAACTTGGTAGTTCGTCTTGGTATTTTTCTATTACAATAATGGGTTTTGTTTTTTTTTATATAAACAACAAACTTCAAATCATAAAAACTAAATCAGCAAAAAACCTTTCTAATTTTTTTATTTCTTCTTTTGTTTATATTTTGACAGTTGGGATAATTACTCAAATTATAAAACATGTGGTGGGAAGGCCCAGACCAAATCACACTGATTTTGAAGACATTTTTAGTTTTAAATATTTTACAATGGAGTCAAATTTTCATTCTTTCCCCTCTGGACACTCTTCTACAATATTTATAGTTTGCTTTATTTTGGTTTCAGTTGCTCCAAAATTAAGATATTTTTTTTATTTTTTAGCTTCTGTTGTTGCTTTTAGTCGAGTTATTGTAGGCGCACATTTTTTTACAGATATTGTTGCTGGGGCAATTTTAGCTTCAATATTATTTAAGGTTTTAAATAAATTAATAGAAAAAAAATATAATAAATACAAATTTTCAAATTTAATTCCTGAAAAAAATTCTGAGATTTTTTATTACGTTCTAATTTTGTTTTTTAGCTGTGTGTTTGTAACTGCCGGTCCATCCTTAGATTTATATGTGTCATCTTGGTTTTATAAGGGGGCATCACAATTTGAATTACAAAGTTTTGATTTAACTTCAATATTGTTTCGAGATATTTTATTACCACTAATCCTTATTTATATTTTAATTTTACCAATAGTTGGGTGTTTGTTTAAAATTGATAAAATTTTTTTTAATTATGAATTTTCTATTAAGGAAATAGTTTTGTTATGGTTTACTCAAATTATTGGTGTTTTAATATTTGTAAATTTTATACTAAAAAATTTTTGGGGTAGGGCAAGACCAAACGATGTAATGGAGTTGGGTGGAAATGAGTCCTTTTCCCCATGGTTTGAAATAACCAATGCTTGTGAAACAAACTGCTCCTTTGTTTCAGGCGATGCATCTGTGGGGTTTTCAATTATAATTCTATATTTAATCACAAAAAATATAATTTTCCTCTATGCAAGCTTTGTTGCTGGTTTTGTATTTGGCTTGATTAGAATAATGGCTGGCGGTCATTTTTTAAGTGACATTTTTTTTGCTGGCTTTTTTATTGTAATTTTAAATATAATTTTATTTGAATTGTATAAAAAATATTATGTTAAATAAAATTTTATTGCCATCATTTATTTTTTTACTTTTATTAAAAATTGGTGCCTTAAATTTTACTACCTTTAATTTGTTTGGCGATGAAGCACAGTATTGGTTATGGTCAAAAGATATTGACTTTGGTTATTTTTCAAAACCCCCTTTTTTGTCCTGGATAATAAGAGTTTATACAGAAATATTAGGAAATAGTTTTGTTTCATTAAAGCTTCTCCCATCGTTTGTTTATTTATTGATTTCCTGGAGTATTTATAATCTTTTACTCAACTCTGGACTAAATAAAAAAGATTCATTTGCAGGTTGTTTAATTTTTTTATTTATACCCGCTGTTTCTTTTTCATCTTTTATAATTAGTACTGATCTTTTTTTATTATTATTTTGGACACTTTCACTTAATGAATTAATTAAGATCAATAGTGAACAAGGTTTAAAAAATTTTATATTATTAGGTATTTTTCTAGGGTTAGGTTTTTTATCAAAATACGCAGCTATATATTTTGTGATTTGTTTATTTGTTTTAATTTTATTTGATAAAAAATTTAGAAAAATTTTTTTGGATAATTTATTTGGTTTTTGCCTTACCTTTTTATGTGTATTTGTAATTATCGTACCAAATATTATTTGGAACTTTAATAATGACTGGATAACACTTCAGCATACTTCGGATAATGCAAATTTTGGAAATATTGAAATAGATCTCATTAGGGGTTTAGAATTTTTGTTAATTCAAGTTTTAATGTTAGGCCCGTTTATGGTTTTGGGTGGGATATTTGGATTTAATAAATGGAACTATATTCAAAAAATTTTTCTAATATTTTCTATGCCTATAATTTTAATTGTTTTAGTAGAAGCTATTATTGTCAGAGCTAATGCAAATTGGTCTGCTCCAGCTTTAATTTCTTTATTTGCTCTTTTATATATTAGAATTAATAATTCTTTTTTAAAGATAGCTAATTACATGTTTAATTTTATTGTCTGCTTAATTCTTTTTGTAATGATTGGAATGAGCTATCCGTCTAAAATTTTTGATCGAATAAGTGGTATAAATGATTATGCTCTAAAAATTTACAGTGATTCTTCAGATGGTGTCGTAAAAAATATAGTAGTTTCAGATCGGCTTTTATTTTCAAGCCTTAATTTTGAATTAAGAGATAAGAATATTAATTTCTATATGCCGCATAAAGAAGGAGACGAAATAACAAACCACTTTAAAATAGTGTCTCCTCTTAATAAAAATATAAACGAAAACTTTACTTTAATTGGGAGTCCCTCAGATATAAATTATTTAGAGAATGAATATAAGGTGTTAAAAATAAATTCACCTGATCAGAAATTTACAAAAAGAAAACTTGATGTTTACGAGGTTGTGTTTGAATAAATTTCTAGTATTTTTTATTATATTTGTAATTAACACATCCTATGCAAATAATTTTAGTGCAGAATATAAAGTCAGCACGACAGGAATAAAAATTGGTAATTTTAGTTGGTCATTAAATATTAATGATAATATTTATCAAACAGAAATTAATTTGAAAAATTCTGGCATTTTTTCACCTTTATATAAATTTGAAGGAAGCTATCTTTCAACTGGGGTTATTGAAAACAACATATTTAAGACCCAGAATTATAAACAGTTTTGGAAAACTAATAAGAAAACAAAAATAGTTAAAATGTCTTTTGATGATTATTTAATTGAATTAAAACAAGAGCCTTTAGAAGAAGAAATAGCTAGAGTAGACCTAGAAGACTTATATTTATATTTTGACCCAATTACCTCTTTTATAAATATTTTAAATGGAGAAAATGAAGCAAAAACAATTGATGGGAGAAGAATTTACACACTTAAACAAAACGAAAGTGAGTATGGAAATATAATTTTAGAAATTGAAGACTATGTAAATATTTGGGCCGATCATAAAAGAAATGATTTAAAAAAAATAGAATTTTTTGTTGAAGATGATTTTCTTCCATATGAAATTCATATTCATTTTAAAAAAAGGGTTTTTAGGTTAGAAAGAATTTAAAACTTTTTTTTTCTTAAATAGACAAAAAGAGCCCCGTCGCCCCCGTGTTCAAAACCTGCGTCTTGATGTGTTAAGATATATTTCTTAAGATCTTCTTCGTTTATCCAGTCTATTATTGAGTTTTTAATCTTTCCATAGAAAAGTTTAAGATTTGTGTCTTGCTCATTTTCAATCTTTTTATGAACACCCTTACCGGTAATTATAAGCAAACATCTTTTGTTCTTGTTATAATTTTTTTTCACCTCACCTATAAATTTTTCACGAGCTTCGACCAAACCGTACCCGTGAAGATCAATTCTTCTATCTATATTAATTTTTCCCCGCTTAAGCTCCTTATTAACCTCACCAAATGATAATTTAAACTCTGAGCTATTAACTTTGTGTTCAGTTATTGTTTGTTTGCTGGTATTTTTAGTATTAGTTTTTTTATCTAATTTTACATTTTTTTTATTAGTTGTTTTCGTTTTAACTACAGAGGTATCTTTTTTAAAAGGTTTTACACCTTTCATATTTTTTAGAAAAAAATCTTCTTCCATTATTTTTTTGTATAGTTTTTAATTAAATTCTTTACTCTTTCAGGTGTTTGCAAATACCACAAACTGTCTAACATCTCTAGTGATGCCATGAATTTTTGTTTTTTGTTTAGAAAATAAAGCATTTTCTTAAATTTAGAGACACCTTTTGCTCCAAGTTGAAAAATCATTTCTATTAATAATTCCTTCTCTGAAGTTGTGTGGTTTTTTTTTAAAAATTTTTTTTTATATTGTTCGTGTGCTTTTTTAAAGTCTATCTCAAACAATTCTTCAAAATATTTTTTTTTAAATTTTTTAATGTAATATTTATTTTCTTTTTCTCTAATAAGATGACCATAACCAATAGTATAAAACCCTAATTGATCTTGATAAGGCTTGTCAGAATAACCCTCGTTTTTTTTAATTCGGTCTTTGAGTTCTTTAAAGGACAAATATTAAGTTTGAGTTAATATCCATATTGGACTATTAGAATTTACTGGTTTTTCAAAAGTCCAAGTGTCTTTATTTTTGACAATAGAACTCTCATCATTATTTAACATCTGTTCACTAATAAAATTGACCGATATTGATATTGTGTCATTTTCTACTTTTGCATCTGCGATGCCCTCTACAATAAGCGAATAAAATTGTGATTCAGGATTGTTTGTTTTTTCATCAATCGCTTTTTCAAAAGCAGAATAAACATCTTTAGACACAAGGTTTTTCAGTGTTTTTTTATCACCATTGTTGAAAGATGAAATTATAATTTCAAAAGCTTTCTTGGCACCATCAAGAAACTCTCTGTGATTAAAATTATTTACTTTTTTATATACAACCTCAAGCTTTGTCTCATTATCCATAAGTGATGGTATTTTTTGAACATCTTCTTGTTTTTTGGTTTCTTGAGGTTTTGGCTCTGAAATATTTTTTTGAAATCCTGTTCTTTTCCCTAGAACACTCCTAAGTCTATAAATAATAAATCCAGCAATAGCTGCAAAAATTAGAATATCAAAAAATTGAAGGTCGCCGTAAATCATTTGATTTTAATATAATAACTTTTTTAAATATTAATAGTTAAATTTTTTCCAAAGGGGGTTTTTTAGTTTTTTTAACATTTCTTTATGGGCAAGATAATCTTCTTTATTAACTTCTATTATTTTGATTTTTGTTTCGTTTTTGTTGTTAATTTGTGTGTTTTTTTCGTTAATGCTTGAATTCAGCTCCATAGAAAATTGCTTGCCCCCTCTTAACTCTAAATAAACTGCGGCTAGAAGCTGGGAGTCAAGTAAGGCTCCGTGAAATGATCTATCTGATAAATCAATGTTAAATCTTCTACACAAATAGTCGAGGTTAGCTATTCTTGTATTTAGAACTTCTCTTGCAAGAGAAACTGTATCAACTACAGGATTGTCTAAATTAGGTAATCCTAAGATTGACAACTCATTATTTATAAAACCTAAATCAAATGACGCATTGTGAATTATCAATGTGTCGTTTTTCAAAAAATTTAAAAGCTCCTTATGGTTTTCTTCAAATGGTTTTTGTTGATTAAGAAAATCGTCTGAAAGACCCACAATGTTTTTTGCCCCTTCGCTGATACTTCTGTCTGGTTTGCAATAAAATTGGAGCGTGTTTCCTGTAGGAACATAGTTTTTGAGTTCCACACAACCAACTTCTATTATTCTGTCACCGGTCTTATAATCAAGGCCTGTGGTTTCTGTATCAATTACTATTTCTCTCATTGTTTTAACTAAAGTTTACTTATTAGCTTATTAATTTTAATTTTATAATCCTTTAATGTCGAGTTGTTATAAATAACATAATCAGATTTCTTTTTTCTTATAACATCTGATGTTTGAGATCGAGTTATATTCTTAAATTGATTTTCAGTCATTTTTCTCGTTTTTTTTAATCTTTTTAATCTTACTCGTTTGGAAGCTATTATCGATATTACTGTGTTGAACTGTTTTTCTAAATTGTTTTCAAACAATAATGGTATATCAATAAATATTAATTTTGTTTTTTTTTGTTTTTCTTTTTTTATAAAATCAAACCTCTTTTTTCTAACTATTTTAAATATATATAACTCGAGCTTTTTTCTTATCTGTTTATTTTCAAAAATAATCTTTGATATAATTTTTTTATCTATGTTTTTTTTTGAAATGGACTTAGACAAACCTATGGTGTGTAAATAAGTAACAAATTTTTTTTCAGGGTTTTTATATATTTTGGCCACCTGCTCGTCTGAGCTGTGAATTTTAAAACCTTTTTCTTTTAATTTGCTACAAAAAGTGGATTTACCCGATCCTATGCCGCCTGTTATTGCTATAGTTTTTGTCATTAAATTTTTTTGTAAATAGCGTTAAGCATTTTTCCATCAACAGATGGGTTTTTACCAAACCACATTTTAAAACAGGGTTTGGCCTGTTCTATCAACATTGATATTCCATAAATCTTTTTATTCTTTGGAAACTGTTTGAGAAATGGGGTGTTTTTTGGACTGTAAACAATGTCGCTTACAATTGTGGATTTGGTGAAAAGTTTTAAGTGTTTTTTCAACATAGGGTTTATTGGTGTAGTATTAATTATTAAAAAAACTCCTTCAAGATGTGTTTCAAGATCACTATATTTTTTTGTATACTCAGTTTTTTTTGAATACTTAATTTTTTTCTTAGATCTATTGAAAATTAAAATATCCTTAAACCCCCTCTTCTTTAAAACATAGTGAATTGCGTGTGATGCGCCTCCATAACCCAAAATAATAACTTTTCTGTTTTTGTTTTTTTTTATATTTGGTAGAGTTTTGTAATATCCTGTCCAATCAGTATTGGTTCCATTTATAGTTTTTTTATTTGTTACACAGTTCACAGCACCAATTTTTTTTGCATGAGCGTCTATTTTACCAAGGTGTTTGATAATTTTGTTTTTAAATGGGATGGTTATATTTAGACCAAGCGTATCTTTTTTTTCCAAAACCTCTTTTATTTTTCTATGAAAGTTTTTTTCTGTAAGCTCTAAATATCCATAACTTGCTTTAATGTTATATTTTTTAAACCAATAGTTAAATATTGTTGGTGAAAGACTTTTAGATACCTTGTTCCCAACTACGTAAAGTTTTTTCATTTTTTTGAATATAAATAATCTAGCAAATTAAATAAAGGCAATCCCATAACATTAAAATAATCTCCTTTAATGCTCTCAATAATATTGGGTCCCAAGCTCTCTATTTGATAACATCCAACAGAGCTTAGTATTTGTTTACCTGTTTTTTCTAAGTAAATTTTTATTTCACTGTTATTAAGCTTTCTTATTTTAACATGGGTTTTTTCATAATTTTCCCAAATCTTAGAACCATTTAAACAAATAGTTAGGCCTGATACTATTAGGTGTGTCTTTCCTGATAGAGATCTGATTTTTTTTTGGGCTTTCTCAATAGAGTTTACTTTATCTAAAATTTTTCCATTATGATAAATGACAGTATCACAGCCTAAAACAATTTTGTTGGCATACAGTTTTTGTCTACTTAGACTTCTTGCTTTTTCATAAGAAAGTTTTTTTGCAAAAATCTCAGGCTTTGTTTTTCTGTTGATGGTTTTTTTAATATCTTCTTCGTTGCAGTTTGGTTTTTTTTGTGTGAAATTTAATCCTGCGTTTTTCAATATTTTATATCTAGATTTACTTGAGCTAGCTAATATAAATTTTTGGTGCATAAGTATGTTAATAAAAATTATAGTTATAAACACTATTAAATATAATTTGAATTTAAGAAATAGTTCTTTTGTTTTAAAAATATGTTGTCAACAACTTAATAACTTATCTAAATATTATAGGGTAGTTGTTAATATATTTATTATACAAAATTAATAACAAGTTATTAGAAATTTATTGCATTGCAAATTATTTAAAAATAATAATTTTTTTCAATATTCTTTAGATTAACATATTTGTTAGGGTTGTTATTCATATGTTGGTAAATAAAGAATGATGCGATAATAAAGCAGTAATTAAGCTTTTTAACCTTACAACTAATACTACAATTAAATATATAAATTATATATTTATTATTATTTTGACATTAACTTCAATTTTGATTATTAAAATATTTCATTTCTAGACTACCCCAACAACATTATGAATTTACAAGAATTAAAAGGAAAAGAACCGCAAGAGCTTTTAAAACAGGCAGACAAGCTTGGTATAGAAAACCCTTCGTCTCTAAGAAAGCAAGATTTGATGTTTGCAATTCTAAAAACAATTGCTGAAGAGGGTGAGATTATTACTGGTTTAGGGGTTATTGAAATTATGCAAGATGGTTTTGGTTTTTTAAGGTCTTCAGAGTCAAATTATCTTCCAGGACCAGATGATATCTATATTTCTCCATCTCAAATTAAAAAATTTAGCTTAAGAACGGGTGATAGTGTTGAAGGTGAAATTAGATCTCCAAAGCAAGGAGAAAGATATTTTGCTATAACTAAAATTAACAAAATAAACGGTCAAGAAACTGATTTAGTTAAGAACAGGGTTAACTTTGAAGATTTAACACCATTGTATCCTGAAGCAAGGTTCAAACTTGAACAAGAAAAACCTATGCCGGATAATACAGAAAGAATAATTGATATTATTGCTCCTCTTGGAAAAGGACAAAGACAATTAATTGTTGCGCAACCTTTCACAGGTAAAACAATAATTATGCAAAAAATTGCTAATGCTATAACTGCTAATAGTCCAGACGCTAAACTGATTGTTCTGCTAATTGATGAAAGACCAGAAGAAGTTACAGATATGCAAAGATCAGTTAAAGGTGAGGTAATTAGCTCAACCTTTGATGAACCTGCTTCACGCCATGTTCAGGTCGCTGAAATGGTAATTGAAAAAGCTAAGAGACTGGTTGAATATAAACATGATGTTGTAATCCTTCTTGATTCAATCACCAGACTTGGAAGAGCATATAACACTGTTGTACCTTCTAGTGGAAAGGTATTAACAGGTGGTGTTGATGCCAATGCCTTACAAAGACCAAAAAGATTTTTTGGAGCTGCAAGGAATGTAGAAAAAGGTGGATCACTTACAATTATTGCGACTGCTTTAATAGATACAGGAAGCAGAATGGACGAGGTCATATTTGAAGAATTTAAAGGTACTGGTAACAGTGAAATGGTCCTAGATAGAAAACTTAGCCAAAAAAGAACCTATCCAGCTTTTGATATTGGTAAGTCGGGAACAAGAAAAGAAGAATTATTGCTTGATAAAGATGAGCTTGGAAAAATCTTTATTTTGAGAAAAATACTTGCCCCAATGGGAAGTACCGAAGCTATGGAGTTCTTGTTAGATAAAATGAAAAATACAAAAACTAACAGTGAATTCTTCCAAAGCATGGGAACTAAATAAATATAATTTTTTTATAATCTTTCTTATTTACTTATTTACTTAATATCATCTTGGGTTTAATCCCCAAAAAATGAAAGCTTCTAAAGAGATTATTTTTGCTCTTGCTACGCAAAGAGGTAAATCAGGTATAGCTGTTTTTAGGGTTTCGGGAAAAGGCTCTCATACAATAATTAAATCAATATCTTCAAAAAAAAAATTTAAAACAAACTTTGCTACATTAAACAATTTATTAGACGGAAAGAGCGTTGTAGACCAGACCCTAACAACTTTTTTTAAATCACCAAAAAGCTATACAGGGGAGGATATGGTGGAAATATCTTGTCATGGAAGTATTTCTGTAATCAACAAAATAACTAAAACCCTATTAAAAAACCAGATCAGACTTGCTGAGCCCGGAGAGTTTACCAAGAGAGCTCTAATTAATGATAAGTTTAGTGTTTTAGAAGCTGAAACAATCAATGATTTAGTTAATGCAGAAACTGAAAATCAAAGAAAGACAGCCATTGGTAATTTAAGTGGAAATTTAGATAAATTAGTTAATGAAATATCAAATAAACAAAAAAAACTTCTAGCAGATATTGAGGCCATAATTGATTTTGCCGATGAAGACCTTCCTAAAGAAATATATCAAAACATAAGAGAACAAAATAAGAACATATATAAACAAATTGAAAATATTATTAAAAGATCAACTTTATCTAAACAAATTCATAACGGTTTTAAAATAACTATTATTGGAAAGCCAAACACGGGAAAATCTTCTTTTATTAATTATATTAATAACAAGGAGGTTTCTATAGTTACTAATATACCAGGAACTACAACAGATTTAGTAAGCTCCACGCTAGATATAAAAGGAGACAAATACACATTTATTGATACAGCTGGAATAAGAAAATATAAGAATGTAATTGAAAAAATAGGTATCCAAAGATCCTTAGAGAGTGCTGAAAAGTCTGATTTAAATATAGTTTTTCTCAAAAACAATGAAAAGAAAAACTACAGTAAAATAAAATCAAAAATATTTGTTAAATCAAAATATGATACAAATAAAAAGAAAATTAGTGGGGTGCATAGTATTTCATCAGTATCTGGTTATGGAATTGAGCCTCTTATTAAAATCATATCTTTAAAATTAAAGAAAAAACCAATTTCTGGACCAGTCTTTTCACGTGAAAGACATATGGAAAGCCTAAAGAAATCCCTTGTAATACTAAAAAGTTTAGATTTAAAAGAAATAGATATTGCTGCTGAAAATGTTAGAAGATCAATTATGTATATTGATGGAATTAATCAAAAATTTGATATTGAGAAAATTTTAGATATAATATTTAGTGATTTTTGTATAGGTAAGTAATTTCACGTGAAAAGAGAAATGGACAATAAATTTGATGTAATTGTAATTGGTGGGGGGCATGCAGGCATAGAAGCAGCATGCTCATCAGCAAGAACTGGATCAAAAACAGCTTTAATTACTCATAAAGTTAATAAAATAGGAGAAATGTCATGCAATCCTGCAATTGGAGGTCTTGGAAAAGGACATCTTGTAAAGGAAATAGATGCGTTAGATGGAATTATGGCAAAAGCTACAGACAGATCCTGTATACAATTTAGAATGTTGAATTCCAGCAGAGGTGCTGCTGTAAGAGGTCCAAGGGCACAAACAGACCGTATTTTATATAAAAATGCCATAAATAAGCTTGTATCTGAGCAAAAAAATCTCAAAATTATTGAGGGTTCAGTGGAAGATTTAATTGTTTTAAATAATCAGGTAAATGGAGTTGTTTTAGGTGATAACAAAAAAATAACATCTAAATCTGTGGTTTTAACTACGGGTACTTTCTTACAAGGATTAATAAGAATAGGCTCTGAGAAGCAAGAAGCTGGCAGAGTTGGTGATAAACCCTCAATAAAGCTTGCAAAAAGGCTTAAGGCGCTAAAGTTTTCAATAGGCAGATTGAAAACAGGAACACCCCCAAGATTACTAAAAAAAACTATAAATTTCAATGACTTAGATGAACAACACCCAGATAAAAAGCCTGTTCCATTTTCTTTTATCAACAGAGATATCCACATTCCTCAAATATCTTGTTTTATTACTCATACAAATAAAAATACCCATGAAATAATCGCTAAGAACCTTAACCTATCACCAATGTATTCGGGAGAAATACAATCAATGGGAGCTAGGTATTGCCCATCTATTGAAGATAAAATTAATAAATTCAAAAATAAGTCATCACACCAGATATTTCTTGAGCCAGAAGGATTAGATAGTGATTTAATATATCCAAACGGAATATCCTCCTCACTTCCAACTGAAATTCAAGAGCAATTTGTTAAAACAATTAAAGGTTTAGAGAATGTTACAATTACACAACCTGCTTATGCAATTGAATATGATTTTGTTGACCCACAAGAACTAACTCACACACTTGAAACAAAAAAAATTAAAAATTTATTTTTTGCAGGGCAGATAAATGGAACAACTGGATATGAAGAAGCAGCTGCACAAGGTATAATGGCAGGGATAAATGCATCACTTAAAACAACATCTAATAAAGAATTTATAATACCTAGGTCCTCCGGATATATAGGTGTTTTGATAGACGATTTGGTTACAAAAGGAACTAAAGAACCATATAGAATGTTCACTTCAAGGTCCGAATATAGACTTTTACTTCGGGCTGATAATGCAGATTTAAGACTTACACCTCTTGGAATTGATATAGGTTGTGTTGATATAGATAGGCAAAGAGAATTTGAAAAAAAATCCACAAGGATAAAAGAAGGGTTTAAGTTTGTAAAAAATCACAAATTCTCTCCAGACGCCCTTTTGAAAAAGGGGATAAAAATAAACAAAGATGGAAAGAAAAGAAATATCATAGACCTTTTGTCGTTTTCTAGTATTACTACCACCAAACTCAAAAAAATACTTCCTGAATTAAGTGATTTAGAAGACGATGTAATAGAACAAATAGAAATTGAAGCTAAGTACGCAGGTTATCTTGATAGGCAAAGAATGGATATTCAAGATTTTGAAAAAGAAGAAAGTTTAATAATTCCAAAATCAACTAATTACAAACTAGTTGGCAGCTTATCCAATGAGATAGTAGAAAAATTATCAAAAATTCAACCACCAACTCTTGGAGCAGCCTCAAGAATATCAGGCGTAACACCAGCAGCTACCATAGCACTTCTTAGATATATTAAAAAAAATAAAAATAAAAAAGCAGCATAATTTGGATAAAAGCGCTGTAATAAAAAAATATAATCTTAACAGAAAGCAAATTGATTTAATCAATAGCTACATACAAAAGTTAACAAAAAGCAACCAAATACACAATTTAGTAGGCCCCTCCACACTTGATGTTGCTTGGGATAGACACATTAATGATTCATTACAGTTGTCTAAATTTATTTTGAAAAAAAATGCTTCAATAATAGACCTGGGTACCGGCGCTGGGTTACCAGGAGTGATCTTACATATTTTTGGGTATTCAAATATATTATTGATCGACTCAAAGATGAAAAAAGTAAACTTTATTAAAGAATTCGCACACGAACAGAACTTAGAAATTAAAACTATTTGCACAAGGGTGGAGAATATCAAAAATCAAAAATTTGACTTTATTATCTGCCGAGCTTTTGCACCACTATTAAAATTATTAGATTATTCACGTTTTTTTAATAAAAAAAATACATCATTGCTTTTTCTAAAAGGAAGAAGTGTTAAGAAAGAAATACATGATGCAAAAAAATCCTTTAAGTTTGAATACGATATTTATCCAAGTCAAAGTAAGGGTGACGGGTATGTTTTAAAAATAAACAAATATAAAAAGCTGTGAAAAAAATCATCTCTATATCCAACCAAAAAGGGGGTGTTGGCAAAACAACAACCACAATAAATCTAGCAACATCATTAGCTGCAGTCAAAAAAAACGTTTTAATTGTCGATGCTGACCCACAAGGTAATGCGAGCACAGGACTAGGACTTTCTTATGATGAAAGAAAACCATCAATTTATGAAATGATTCATGAAAAGAAACTTTTAAGTGAAGGTATAAAAGAAACATTAATTCCTGGTCTCAAAATAATTGGCGCAAACACAGATTTAGCTGCAGCGGAAGTAGAACTTACAAATTTTGAAAACAGAGAGTACGTCTTTAGATCAATATTTGCAGAAATTAATAATTTTGATTTTATTTTTATAGATTGTCCACCAGCACTTGGTTTACTTACAATTAATTCACTAGTAGCATCAGATACCACACTAATTCCACTTCAGTCTGAGTTTTTTGCTCTTGAAGGCCTTTCAGCATTAATGCAAACAATCAAACTAATTCAACAAAACTTCAATAATAATCTAAAGATTGAAGGAATACTATTAACTATGTTAGACAAAAGAAATTCACTAAGCTCTTTAGTTGAGAAAGATGTAAGACAACATTTTGGAAACCAAGTATACAAAACAACCATTCCCAGAAATGTTAAAATATCAGAGGCCCCAAGCCATGGTAAACCAGCATTAGTATACGATACACAAGCCGCAGGCTCTTTGGCTTATATAGAGCTTGCAAAAGAAGTAATTTTAAATCAAAATAAAAACTATGAATAAAGAAAATAAACTAGGAATGGGCCTAGGAGCTCTTTTATCCACAAACAATAATAAAAACGAAGACAATAACAGTGTTCAAAAGATTAATATTTCACAAATAATACCTAATCCATTACAACCAAGAAAAAACTTTAAAGAAGATGATTTAAAAGAACTTTCATCATCAATTAAAAACCAAGGCTTAATACAACCAATAATTATTAAACCTATAGAAGGTAATCAGTTTCAAATAATCGCTGGAGAAAGAAGGTGGAGAGCGTGTCAGCTAAATGGAATGCATGAGGTTGATTGTGTAATTAAAAATATTGATGATATTAATGTTTTAGAAGCTGCATTAATAGAAAATATTCAAAGAGAAGATTTAAATGTTATTGAAGAAGCCAATGCTTATAAAGGCTTAATTGATATTAAAGGTATAAACAATGAAAACCTTGCTAAATTAATTGGAAAAAGCCCAAGTCATATTTCAAATATTTTACGCCTTCTTGAGCTTGATAAAAAAATACAAAAACAAGTTATAAGTGGCGACCTGTCTATGGGTCATGCACGCGCACTCATTGGTGTGCCAGATGCAATTAAAAAAGCAAATGAAATAATTGAAAAAAAACTTAGTGTAAGACAGGTTGAGAAAATAACATCTGAATTTAAAAAAAATAAAACAAAGAAAATTTCTAAAGACCCAAATATATTAGATCTTGAAAAAGAACTTTCTGATAAAATAGGACTTAAAACATCAATACAATTTAATGAGAATGGCTCATCTGGATCTCTGACACTTTATTATTCAGACTTAAATCAATTAGATGATTTGATGAAAAGACTTAAGAAACAGTAATCTTTTTTATGTTTAGAAAAAACCTGAGACCAAAAATTTTTGATAATCCAACATTCTTTCTTAAAACCTTTTCTGTTGATAATAATAATTTTAAGAGCACCCTCTTTTTTTGTGGTCCATACCTCCTATAAATATCAATTAAAAAATTTTTTTCTCTAAATAAATATACCGGTATTTGTCTTGTGTAATGTCCCTCATCTTTTGAGTCGATAATCAATTGGCAAAAAAATTTACAATAGTAATAAAACTCATTAACATCTGAAGAAGTAATAATTTTCTCTCTATAAACCTCTATAATTTCTTTGTTCTTTCTCAATAAGTAAAAAAAAACTTTCTCTTTACCGGTCTCGCTTATTGTTAAAAGTTTTTTTACGTTATTAGTTGTTATTTCTTCATAACTTAATGACAAAATTTTTTCTAAACCATCTTCAAAAAAAGCATATTTGTTATCTAGTTTTTCTACCAATAACCAATATAGGTTTTTTTCTATACTTAACCCCGATGACTCTAAATAATGATTCAATATTTTAACTTTTGAATCTTTATCTAACTCGTAACAATCGATTAAATATGAGTCTTTGTTTTTAATAAACACATTCTTAATTTTTTTAATTTTTGGAGAATTAACTTCAATAAATATAAATATATCATCACTCACTTTTAGATTATTTAAAACGTCATCATTAATTCCTTTGCAGCTTTTGATTATAATCACTTTTTTCTCTTCAAATAATCCTACCTCATCAATATACTCATCAATCGAACCTATATTTTTTATCGATACATTTGTTTGTTCTCTAAAACTTTTAATTATTTTATCACTTATTCTTTCAATAAGCGTAATTTCGTTTCCACTTATAAAATAAAATTTTTTATTTAGATTAAAGCTTTTGCTTAATAATATAGCAAGTGGCTCTATCTTCATTGACAACTATCTATATTTGTATTTGATAAACCAGATATAAACCTAGATAAATTTTGACTGATTGCTATTTCATATTTTTTTTCCAAAGATGCATCAGTTCCATAATTGTAACCCTCAGATTTTGGCATAATCATAAAATAAGATAATATTTCTTTAATGTAGCTAACACAATTTTGATTTTTTGAAGTTAGTTTGTAACTGAATCTTAATTCATATCTTAGGTTTGATGAAGCTTGATTAGTTTCTACAGATCTATTTGTTTTAACCTCTTCAATCTCAATTAATAAATCATATTCATTTGTTTTATTCTCTCCAAAAAACATTGGTATAAAAGACTTCATATAAATAAAATTTACACCTGTTGTGCTAACATTAGTTTTTTCATAAAGAGGATTTGTAAGATTTTCATTATTTTTATATACAAATTCTAAATTGCTACAGGATGATGTAAAAAGAAATAAAACAGTAAATAAAAAATTTTTCATTGCACAACTAGATTTACAATTTTTCTAGGCACATAAATTTCTCTAATAATATTTTTACCCACAATAATATTTTTTATTTTATTGTTATTTTTAACGACTTCTAAAACCATATCTTTTGAAAGATTTTCATCAATTTCAATTATACTTTTTGTTTTACCATTTATTTGTATTGCTAATTTTAAAATATTTCTCTTTTTTACATCTTCCTTTATCCAACTTTCATTTATACATAAATTATTAACTTCTAAATTTGACCATATTTCTTCACTTATGTGTGGAACAAATGGTTGTAAAATAATTGACAATCTTTTCAGTGACCACTCAAAATTACTAAGAGATAATTTATTTTTAGACAGGGCATCGCTCAGGATATTTACAAACTCATAAATTTTAGCAACAGATTTGTTAAACTGAAAAGACTCTATATTCTCTGATACTTGATTGACTATCTCCTTTAAATCTTCAATAACAGTAGTATCCTCCTTATTAGGATTTTCAGATTTAAAATTTTTAAATTTATCAATAAATTCATACAATTTACTAATAAACTTAAATGATGCAGCTATACCGGTATCAGTCCATTGCAGATCTCTTTCTGGAGGGCTGTCGGACAACATAAACCACCTTGCTGTATCTGCCCCAAATGAATTAATAATATCATTTGGATCAACAACATTTTTTTTTGATTTACTCATTTTTTCAACTTTGCCAGTTTCAATAGCCAAACCTTTTTTATCAACCAAATTTCCATTAATATTCTCTACATCTTTTGGCTCTATCCACTCACCATTTTTATTTTTGAAAGTAATGTGTGTAACCATTCCTTGAGTAAATAATCCCTCAAAAGGTTCATTTAAACTGAAATAACCAAGATCCCGCAAAGCTTTTGTAAAAAATCTTGAATACAAAAGGTGTAATATTGCATGCTCAATACCACCAATATATTGATCTACAGGTAACCAATAATTAATATCTTCTTTTTCAAAGGCCTTATCTAGTCTTGCATTGCAATATCGGAAGTAGTACCAGGATGACTCAAAAAAAGTATCAAATGTATCTGTTTCTCTATAAGCTTTCATTCCAGTTTTAGAGCAAACAGTCTCTTTCCAGTTAGGAATATCATTTAAGGTGGTGGACGTCTCACCAAAATTTTTAATATCCGGAAGCTTTACTGGAAGCTCTTCTTCTTTAACTGCTAAAATTTCGCCATCTTCTCTATAAATAATAGGTATAGGACAACCCCAAAATCTTTGTCTTGAAATTCCCCAATCTCTCAACTTGTAATTAGTTTTTTTTCTTCCAATACTTTTTTTTTCAATTTCAGTAATTATTTTTAATTTTGCTTCTTCAACACTCAATCCGTTTAAAAAACTTGAATTTATAATAATGCCATCATCTGTGAAGGCTTCACTTCCTATTTTAAAATTATTTTCTTTAATATTACTAGGCTTGACAACCGGAATAACATCAATACCATATTGATGAGCAAAATCTAAATCTCTTTGATCATGAGCTGGACATCCAAATATTGCTCCAAGCCCATATTCTTTTAAAACAAAATTAGCTATATATATTGGGAGTTTTTTCCCCTTTATAAATGGATGTTCTACAAATAATCCAGTGTCATAACCCCTTTTGTTTTTATCAGGGTTTAAACTTTCACATTCTTTAATAAAATTTTTTAAGTCTTTATTATTTTTTGAAATTTTTATGGCTAATTCATGCTCACTTGAAAGAGCTATAAAAGTTGCTCCAAATATTGTGTCAGGTCTAGTTGTGAAAATAGTAATTGTAGAATCAAATTCTGGGGATTTAAAATCAATTTCTGCACCAATTGACTTACCTATCCAATTTGATTGCATTATCTTTACTTTATTTGGCCAGTTAATAAGCTTATCTAGATCGTTTAATAATTCTTCTGAATATTTACTAATTTTCAAAAACCACTGAGAAAGTTTTTTCTTTTCTACAACAGCTCCTGATCTCCAACCTCTTCCATCAATAACCTGTTCGTTTGCAAGAACTGTCTTGTCTATAGGATCCCAGTTTACTTCAGCCTCTTTTTTATAAGCTAGGCCAGCATTAAACATATCAATGAAAAACTTTTGTTCATGTTTGTAATATTCAGGATGGCAAGTAGCAATTTCTTTATCCCAATCTAAAGACAAGCCCATTTGCAGAAGTTGACTTTTCATTGTTTTTATATTTTGGTATGTCCAGCTTTCTGGATGTTTTTTTTCTGTTAATGCAGCATTTTCGGCTGGAAGACCAAATGCGTCCCACCCCATTGGATGAAGTACATTATAACCCTTCATTCTTTTGTATCTAGCTACCACGTCACCTAATGTATAATTTCTTACATGCCCCATGTGAATCTTACCTGAAGGGTAGGGAAACATTTCTAGAACGTAGTATTTTTCTTTGCTCTTATCTTGTGTTGTTTTAAAAACTTCCTTCTCTGACCATATTTCCTGCCATTTATTTTCAATTGTTTTGTGGTTGTATCTCGATGACA
>CACNLM010000003.1 GCA_902621305.1 uncultured Alphaproteobacteria bacterium
TGATAATAATTTTTTTAATTTGTTTACAAAAGCTAAAAGAGATAATTATCTATAATGAAAATAACAATTTTAGGCTGTGGAGGATCTTTCGGATCGCCTTTAGCATGGAATAGACATGGTAATATTGATCTTAATAATAAAAGAAATTTTCGAACAAGATCATCTGTACTTATTGAATATAAAAATACAAATATTCTAATTGATACTAGTCCAGACCTTAGACAGCAACTTTATAATGCTAAATGTACAAATATTGATGCTGTACTTTATACTCATATTCATTCCGATCACACATCAGGAGTGCCTGATATGAGAGCTATGTCTTTAATAAATAAAAAAATTATACCTGCATATATGCCAAAAGAAATGATTCCTGAGATGGAGACAAGTTATAAATATATTTTTAGAGGAGAAAAAGATTATTTACCATTTATGGAAATTAAAGAATTAGATTCTAGTATAAATTTTAAGAACGTAAATATTGAAACATTTAAACATAATCACGGGTCAATCGATGTTCAAACATACAAGATTGGAAATTTTGCTTATTCTACAGATTTAAAAAAATTTTATAATCAAGATATTGATAAATTAAAAAATCTAGACTTATGGATAGTTGGTTTATTAAGACAAGATACTCATCCTGCTCATGCTGGATTTGATCAAATAATGGATTTCATTTCATATATTAAACCAAAACAAACTATTTTTACTCATATGACAGCTTTACTAGATGAAAAAGAATTAATAACAAAGTGCCCACCAAATGTTAAACCTGGATATGATGGTATGATTATTGACTTATGAAGCCAAAATCAATTGGTTGTATAGGAATTGGAAATGTTGGATCAAATCTTACAAATAATTTATTAAAAACAAATAACAACGTATTTGTGTATGATAATAATTATAAATCTTATTCAAGATTAAAAAATTTAAGAAACGAGCCTTGTAAAACTTTAAAAGAATTAACTGAAAAGAGTGATATCATAATAACGTGTCTACCTTCACCAAAAGCGGTAAGCAAAGTTTTAAAAACTATATTAAAATATTTAACTAAAAAACATATCTGGATAGAGATGAGTACTACAGATAAAAATGATATGATTTGTTTATCCAAAAAAGTAATTTCTAAAGGTGGGAAAGTATTAGAATGTCCAATTACTGGAGGAGAACATAGAGCTAAATCAGGAAATATATCTATTCTAGCTGCAGGCAAAAAATCAACTTTCAAAAAATGTTTTCCAATTTTATCATTGCTTGGTCATGAAATTTTATATTGTGGAAATATTGGAAATGCTTCAATATTAAAAGTAATTACAAATTATTTAGCATCATTACATTTAGTAGGTATAGGTGAAGCTTTGAGTGTTGCAAAAAAAAATAAAATTGACTTAGGTTTAACGTATAAAGCTATAAAAATAAGTTCTGGAAATAGTTTTGTTAATGAAACTGAAACAAAGGTGATACTTGGAGGTAGTTATGACGTTGGTTTTACAATGGATTTAGTCAATAAAGATATAAATCTTTTTAATAAACTTGGAAAAAATATAAAATTAGAACTAGGTAATTATCTAAGTAAAAAATTTAAACTTGGTATGAAAATTTTAGGAGAAAGATCATTTAGTACTAGTATTATTAAATTAATTGAAAAAGATGCTAAAATTAGATTAAGAGCAAAAAATTTCCCAAAACAATTAATTGATAAACAAAAAAAACAAAAAGGTGTAGAAGTATAATATGTCAAAAAAAAAATTACTACCTGCTGAGTCAGATCCAAGAAATCCAAGTTATGCTTACAAAAATAAATATAATGAAAAAGTAGAAAATACTGATCAATTCAATAATTATTTAAAGTCTGCTGAAGTTAAAAAAATTTTTTCGGGAATGTTATGGGGAGAAGGACCTGCTTATATTCCTCATTTAGATACATTAGTCTGGAGCGATATACCAAATAACAGGATGCTAAAGTTATCAAATGGAAAAGTTGATGTTTATAAAGATCCATCAAATTATACTAATGGTAATACCACTGATAATTCGGGTAATGTAATTTCATGTTCTCATGGTGGTAGATGTATCTACAAAACAAATGATAATTTAGAAGTTCAAACATTAGTTGATAACTTTAATGGTAAAAAACTTAATTCGCCTAATGATTTATTTGTTAAATCTGATGGTTCAATTTGGTTTACAGATCCACCTTATGGTATTTTATCAGATTATGAAGGATATCCTGGAGAACAGGAATACGGAGGTTGTTATGTATTTTCCTATGATCCTAACTCAAAAAAGTTAAATGTTATGATTAATGATCTTGTTAGACCTAATGGAATAACTATTTCTCCAGATGAAAATAAATTATATGTTGCCGATACAGGAGAAAATATCAAACATTTATATGTCTACGACATCGTTGATGGTTTACCGAAGAATAGAAAATTAGTTTATGATTTTAAACCTTTTTTCTCAGATGGTTTTAGATGTGACAAAGATGGTAATGTTTGGACAAGTGCAGGAAAAGCAATTAAATGTTTTAATCCTCAAAACAAATTAATTGGTCAACTTATAGTTCCAGAATTAGTATCAAATTTAGAATTTGGAGGAAAAAATGGAAATATTTTATACGTTACAGCTACGACTAGTTTATATTCAATTGAATTAAATCAACAAGGTGCAAGATTTTATGAATAAACCATTATCTTCAGGAAAGTGTGAGCCATGCAATGGGAACACTCCAAAATTAGATTATCAAGAAATTAGTAAATTTTTATCTGAACTTAATGAATGGTCAGTCAATGACAATCAAGAAATGATTTTCAAAAAATTTAAATTTAGCAATTTTAAAAAAGCTATAACTTTTGCAAATGAAGTAGGAGAAGTAGCAGAAAAAGAAGGTCATCATCCTGATATATCAATAGGATGGGGTTATTGTTTAGTAATGGTTCATACTCACGCAATAGAAGGATTATCAGTTAATGATTTTATATTAGCTTCCAAAATTGATTTAATTAAAAGTTAATTTAATGAAAAAAAAAATTTTTATTTGCGGTATTAGTACTGAATGCTGCTCTTATTCAACATTAATACAAAATAAAAAAGATTTTGAAGTTTTAAGTGGAAAAAAACTTTTAAAATATATAAATTTTCCATATTCCAAACATAATACTGTAACATTTATACCAAATAAATTTTATAGAAGTTTACCTGGCGGGCCTGTAGATAAAAATTTTTTTATAAAAACAATTAACAATATCACAAATGATTTAATTAAATCAAAACCTATTGATGGTATTTTACTAATCATGCATGGTGCTATGTATGTCAAAGGTATTAGTGATCCCGAAGGTTTTTTTATTACAAAAATTCGCTCTAAAGTATCTAAAAACTGTAAAATATCATTATCTTATGATCTTCACGGGCAGATGACTGATTCAATTATAAAAAATATTGATTATTTTGCAGCATATAAAACAGCTCCACATATCGACGTTAAGCAAACTTATTCAAGATCATTGAAAATGTTAATAGATGGAATATTAAAAAATAAAAAAAATCATATTATTTGGAAAAAAATACCAGTTTTAGTTTCAGGTGAAATGTCATCTACAATAGTTGAGCCATGTAAAAAAATTTATAAAAATCTTAATATTTTTAATAAATTGAAAGGGATTAATGATTGTAATTTACTTATAGGATATGTTTGGGCTGATACAAAAAGGGCGACAGCTTCTGCAATTGTAAATTGTACAGATGTTAATATTGGTAAAAGAATTTGTAAGAAAATAGCACTAAGTTATTGGAATAAAAGGTTTAATTTAGTATATGATATGAAATCTTATAAGTTAAATAAGATTTTTCATGTAGTTAATAAAAAAAGATTTACAATTTTAGCCGATAGCGGAGACAATCCAACAGCTGGAGGAGTAGGTAGTAGAATTGATGTATTAGAACACGTATTTAAAAACAAGATAGAGGGCACTCTATTTGCAGGAATTTATAATGAAGAAATTTTTAGAGAGTTAAAAAATAAAAAAAACAAAATTGTCATAAAAGATACTATCTCAAAAAAGAAAATTTCTATTTCAATTGATAAATTTTATCTAAAAAATGATAATGCGATTGTAAACTCAAATAATAATACAGTAATATTTACTAAATACAGAAAACCTTTTCATTATCTGAATGATTTTAGGGAATTAAATATAAATTTAAAAAAATATAAAATATTGATTGTAAAATCAGGATATCTTTCGCCAGAACTTAAAAAACTTAAAGCAGATAATTTTATGATTTTAACAGATGGATTTGTTACCCAAGATTTTAAAAGAATTAAAAATTTATTTAGGAAAAAACCAATTTATCCTTTTCAAAAAAATTTTAGATACAATATAGATATTTAATTAAGTACCACAAAAAGTTTCAAATACTTTTTCACTTTCAAGAGGTGGGGTAATATATTTTTTATTTTCTATTTTCTCATAAGGATTTTTTAGTAATTTTTCGAATTCATATAATTGACTGTAATTATTGTTGTACACTTCATTAATTATTTCTTCAATAATATGATTCCTAGGTATAATTTGAGGATTAACATTTTTAAATTTTCTTAATTTATTATTTTTATATTTTTGTTCCCAATTTTTAAAAATCTTTTTATCAAGAGTATTATTTTCTAAATCTAAAAATGTATTTGTATAATCAAGTTTATAAATATACATCAAATCTAAAAATTCTTTAACAATTTCTTCGTTATTATTATTAGTATCTAAATTTAATTTCATAGACATCATTACTAACCAAGATTGATCAAACAATTTTTTATATTTATTTAAAATATCTTCGATTTTTTTAATTGCTGTTTTTTCATTTGAATCAATTAAATGAAGAAAAGTTTCAGCAAATCTTGCTAAATTCCACAACGTTATTTTTGATTGATTTTCAAAAGAATATCTTCCCATTTTATCAATTGAGCTAAAAACTTTTTTTGGATTATATTCATCCAAATATGCTGCTGGACCATAATCTATAGTTTCACCAGATAAGGACATATTATCGGTATTCATAACACCATGAATAAAACCAACTCTCATCCAATCTATGACTAACTTAATTTGTAAATCACAGATTGTCTCATAAAATTTTAAATATTTATCATTATTATTATCTATATCAGGATAAAGCCTTGAAATTGTATAAGATATAAAGTTTTGAAATTCCTCTCTATTTTTTAAAAGGCTTCCAAATTGAAAAGTTCCCACTCTAATATGCGAATTTGCAACTCTAATTAAAATTGCACCAGGCTCTAATCTATCACGCAACACATTTTCACCTGTAGTAATAACAGCTAGTGCTCTGGTTGATGATATGCCAAGATTATGCATAGCTTCACTCAATATATATTCCCTTATCATTGGACCTAATGCAGCTTTTCCATCTCCATTTCTAGAGTAGGGTGTCTGCCCTGATCCTTTTAACTGTATATCTACCCTTTGTTTATTATTAGTAATATGTTCACCAATAATTACAGCTCTACCATCACCTAAAATTGTAAAATTTCCAAATTGATGTCCAGCATAAGCTTGTGAAAAGTAAGTTTTATCTAATTTATTTTTTCCCAAAAGAATATTACACTTTTCATTATCATCATATTTACTAAAATCTAAATTTAACTGCCTTGCAAGATCACTATTAAACAAAACTAATTTTTTATTACTAAAATTTTCAGGATTAACTTTACTATAAAAAATACTAGGTAAATTCGTATAACTATCATGAAAATTCCAAACCATATTAAATAAATATATATAAATTTTTTAAATTTAAGATCTACAACTTTAGTATATAAGTACTAAGTCAGCAATGAATACCATAATTGATATATTTAATCAGTCAAAACATCCAATAGATAGCAATGAATATATACAATATTGCAATGATGAAATTAAAAAAAATTCTATACTAATATTAAATGATTTTTTAACATATGACTGCTTAAGTGAATTAATTGCTGAAGCACATGGATTACAAGATCAAGCTTTCTATTGTTCTCAAAATCATACTATCTTACTTGATAAACAAGATAAATTAAGTGACTTGAATGATCCTTTAAATAGAGAGGTCGTTAGTGATAAAGGTTGTGTCCCTCATGACCTGTTAAATCAGCAATCAAAATTAAATATTTTATATCAATCAAATATTTTTAAAAATTTTTTAAAAGGTGTCTTAAATTTAAAAGATATTTATCCATACATTGATTCCTTATCTTCCATAAATTATAATTATTATCAAAAATCACAACAGCTAGGATGGCATTTTGATAATGCATCATTTGCTATTACTTTAATGATACAATCATCAGATAAAGGTGGTGAATTTGAATATGTTAGCAAAGGTAGAAATTTTTCTGAAAACTATATCGATAAATCATATATTAAAGATATTTTAGATAGAAAAATTTTACCGCAAAAAGCAGATGTTGATGCCGGTACTCTTATATTATTTTATGGTAGAAATTATTTGCATCGTGTAACACCAGTAGAATCTGAAAAACCAAGAATATTAGTAACACTTAATTATAATGAAGAAGAGGGCACAATGCTCTCAGAAAATGCAAGATTAACATTTTTTGGTAGAATTAACTAATTATGATTAAAGAAAAATAATTGTTTTCCATTTACTTGATAATTATTAATCAATTTTTTTGCTTCTTCTGAAGTAATCCAATCAATATATTTTTTAGCCTCTTCAATATTTAAATTATTGTTTATCTTATTGCTTACTAAAATTATCCCATATTGATTAAATAATGGTGGTAAATTTTCACAGACAATTTGTAGATTTTCTTTTTTATTGAAAGCTATCCAAGTGCTACGATCACTAAGAGTGTACGCATTCTTTTGATCAGCTATTAATAATGTTGAGCCCATTCCTTGACCAACACTGAGATACCAATTTTCTTTAAATGGTATTTTTATATTTGATAGTTCCCAAAGCTCTTTTTCCTTTTTGTGTGTTCCACTCTCATCGCCTCTTGATACAAATGATAATTTCGATTTTTTAATTTCAATCATTTTATTTTCAATTGAAGAACATGTTTTGTTATCTTTTTTTGGTCCTATCAAGACAAAATCATTATACATCAAATCATATCTTAGAGTGCCATACCCCTTATTCATAAATTCTAGCTCTGATTTTTTATGATGAACTAATAAAATTTCAACATTTCCATCCATTGCAACTTTAATTGCCTGACCTGTTCCAAGAGATAATGCTCTGACTTTTATTTTATATTTTTTTTCAAATTCTTTGTTAATAAATTCTAATAAACCCGTATCGTGTGTAGAAGTTGTGCTTGCTATGGTTATATGTTTATCATTAGCTAGAGCATTCTTAATCAAGAATATTAAAATAAATATAAGTAAAACTCTAATCATAAAACTTGATACATCTTATAGTACTTACTAAATATATTTATATATTTTGAAAGGATAGTTATGAAAATTATTAAAGTTTTAGAAAAAACTGAACTAGTAATAGTAGATTTAGAGGTAAATTTAGGTAAAGAAAAAAGAAATGGTTTAACATTATGTGTTAAATATAATGGTGATTATTATCCATTAAATACTGCACATGATGGAAGGCCAATTTTAATGAATAAAGATAATATAATTAAAAATTAAAATTCAATTTTTTAATTATAAACATAAAAATAGCATAAGCTATTGCAGTGCTAATTATTGAAACTATCAGAGAGAAAACAAAGTTTTGTTTAAATTTTAAAAGTATTGGTAAAACAATAAAAAATACTATTGAAGGTACAGTCATAACAATTGTGCTATAAGAGAGATCTATAACTTTTTGATAGTCTTTTGTATCCCAATACAACCAAACAAATGCCAATAGTGAAGTCAATGGTAAAGAAACAATAATTGCGGCAGTCCAAGTATATTTTTTAGCTATTTCTGAAACAGCAACAATTATAATTGCACTGATTAGTGTTTTAAGAATTATGTACATTTTTACTCACATTGGTTCGAGTTGCTATATAAACACCAAAAGTACAAATTAACAACCCTATAATTTCTATTAATAATAATTTTTCACCTAATACAAACCAAGCCATTACAGCTGTAGTTGGAGGTACTAGAAAGAAGAGACTTGATGTTTTAGAAGCTGTTCCATTTTTTATCAAGTACATTAGAATTGCGTAAGCTCCAAAGGATACCATAATGATTTGCCAAGAAATTGATAAAATAAAACGTGTATCAAAATTAATAAATGATATTTCAAAAAAAAGTGAAATTATAAATAAAAATATTCCAGCACTTAATGCTTGATAAAAATTATTAACTGAAAGATTGATTTCATGAGTAAATTTTTTTTGCCAAATAGTAGCTGAAGTTGCTCCTAAAAGCGCAACAATAGAAGCAATAACACCTATTGTTGGGATTTCTGTTCCAATATCATAACCTATAACTAATATAGTGCCTAAAAAACCAAAAAATATTCCTATCCATTGCGTAACAGTAACTTTTTCTTTTAAAATGGGTCCACTTAGAATATTTGTTAAAATAGGTTGAAGGCATACAATTAACGCAGATAATGTTGCAGTAAGCCCCATAGAATAAGAAAAAAATACTCCACCTAAATAAAATCCATGAAAAAGAATTCCAGTAATCATAGCTTGAAAGATTAAATTTCGATTTATTCTTATTCTTTCCCTAAAAATAATAGAAAAAATTAAAAAAAATGCACTTACAATACAAAACCTAAAACATAGTGCTGCAAAAGGACTTGCTGATTGCACAATAAATTGACCACTTATAAAAGCACTACTCCAAAAAAAGATAAATAGATATGAAAGATATAGGTTCATTATAAATAATAATTCTATTCTTTATTTATAAATGTTATGAAAATTTATTCATAGAATAAAATGCATAGCAATAAAATCAATTTTTTTTGTCCAAATTGTAGTTCAGATAAATATATTGGTAAAACTACTATAGGAAAAAACTATAAAGATGAACCATATAAAAATGTAACATCTGAAATACAATGCGCTAAGTGTTTTATGGATATTCCGTCAATTATTTCAGAAAATATTTCTCCTGATAAGCAAAATGAAATGTCCAAACTTTGGAATGAAATATATAAACCATCACATAAAGAAAATGCTGCACAATGTTCAAAATGTTTTAGGTATTATTGGGAAATAGAAAAATATTTATTTGAAAATAACATTTCTACAAAAGATATTTTCTATCAAACTTACAATCCTATGAAATCAATTGGAGATTTAATTTGTAAAATTTGTGATCCCTCATCATTTAAATCAAATTAATGTTAGCATATATTCTTAATATATCAGGTTGGCTGCTATTACCTTTCATGGATGGTATTGCAAAGTATCTATCTTCAGAAATACATTTCATACAAGTTGTTTGGGGTAGATATTTTTTTATGCTTTTAGTTAGTTTTCCATTAGCATTTATATTTTTTAGAAAAGAAATTAATTTTCCTAAAACAATTTCAGTACAGCTATCTAGAAGTTTTTTTTTGTTTTTATCTACCGTTTTTTTCTTTTATGCAATTTCAGTTATAACTTTAGCAGAAGCTTTAACGCTTGCATTTATCTCTCCAATAATAGTGACAATATTATCAATTTTTTATTTAAAAGAAAAAGTTGGAATTCATCGATGGACTGCAGTTTTGATTGGGTTTTTTGGTGTTATGATCATTATAAGACCAGGTTTTATCGAAATTAATTTTGCATCTTTCTCAGCCATTGCAGCAGGAATTTCATACGCTTTTTATATCATTTATACTCGTAAATTATCTTTTACAGATAGTGCTGTTGTTACTTTGCTTTTTACAGGTATCGTAGGTTGTATTTTTATATCTCTCATTGTTCCTTTTTACTGGATAAATTTAGATTTAAGACAATTATTATTACTTATCTCATTAGCTTCAATTGGAACTTTAGGACATTTTTTAATAATTCTTTCTTTAAGACTTGGAGAAGCTTCTAAACTAGCTCCTTTGGGTTATTTTGAGATCACCACAAATATACTTGTTGGATATGCCTTCTTCGGTGATTTGCCTGATATTTGGATTTATTTAGGTTTATCTTTGATTGTTTTTTGCGGTATTTATATTTTTATTAGAGAAAGAAAAGAGATTAAAAAAACTAATTAGTATTTCTAGTTGTTTGATAAATAAATATTGTAACAGATCCAAGCAGTAGGGCTCCTCCTATAATTGTATTTAGAGGAGGTATTTCATTGATAACAAACCAAACCCAAGCAGTACCTAAAACACTTTCTAATAAAAATATTAGAGCTACTTCGTGTGCTGGAGCAAATTTAGGAGAAATTGTTAAAATCATAAATGGAATAGGTAGTATTAATAAGCACATTATGAAAAGAAAAAAAATTTGATCATTATTTAAATCAAAATTAATTCCAAATGGTAGAGCGTAAAGAGCTGATATTAAACATCCTAATAAACATGCAGGTACCAAATCTTTATTTTTAAATAATCTAACAAGAACCATACTAAAACCCATTCCTATTGCTACAATTAAAGCCATAATATCGCCGTACAATCCTGTAGATGTAAAGCTTCCTATTCCAATTATTATCATTGCAAGCATAGCAATTAAAATCACTATCCATGTAAAAAGACTAGGTATTTCTTTAAGTATAAAAACTGAAAATAATGCAGCAAAAATAGGAGCTGATGCAATTAGAACTAATGTATTAGCTACAGCAGTATTTTGAATTGAATATACAAAACAAATATGAGTTATAGCATAGAGAATAGCATAGATTATCCCTGGTACACCAATTAGATAAAATGATTTAAGAAAAGATCTTTTGTAAGTATAAATTAGAAAAATTAATATCGTAACAATTGGTAGAGCGCTTCTATAAAATATTAAACTAAAATCATCTAAATTTACTAATCTAATAAATAAACTATCAGGACTAAGTATTAAAACCCCAACAAATGATAGTATAAGCCCCTTATTTCTTGTTTTCATAAATATTTGAAAATAAATAGATTAATAATATATCTATCAGTATCGTTCTTTAATTCACACTTGTTTTTATGAAAAAATTACTTTTTTTATGTTTTATTTTTTTATCACTAAATACTCACGCCTTAGATTCAAATAAATTAATAAATCTTGATGATTTAAAAATACTTTTTGATTTTCAAAAGAATAATTGGAACGAAAATGTTCTTTTTCTCATAAAAAAAAATTCATTTTCTAAAGTAGATAATGACTCAGATGTATTTTATTTAAAATCAATATTTAATGATGGCGAAATAATTACAATGCCAATTTTTTCTAAGGATATTGTTGAAAAAATTATATTTGAATATAATTTTTTAGATCACAATAAAAAAAATTTAAAAATTATAAATAATCATTTTAATTCGTTTAAAAATTTTTGTTTTGAATATCTCTATAATGACAAGACTATACGAGTAGTTGTTACTAAATGTAATTAATTAAAAACCATTGATGTAGCTTTAAAAATTAAACTATGTCTTTTAGCTAATTCTAATTTATCATTTGAATATCCACCACCTATTACTGTCGCAATAGGAATTGATTTAATTTTAAAAAATTCTAACACTGTAATATCTCTTTTTAATAATCCTTCAGTTGTTATTTTTAAATTTCCTAATTTATCATTCTCATGGATATCAACGCCAGTATCAAAAATTACTAAATCAGGATTAAAATTTTTTATACAACTATTAAGAGTTTGATATAATATTTCTAAATATTCATTATCTTCTAAATTATCATCTAATTCAACATCAATGTCACTTATTGATTTTCTAAATGGAAAATTATTTTTACAATGAATAGAACATGTAAAAATTTTATCATTATCTTTAAGGATTGAGGCTGTACCATCTCCTTGATGCACATCAGTGTCAAAAATTAATATTTTTTTTACTTGATGGGTTCTTATTAAATGTAATGAAGCATAAGCCAAATCGTTAAAAACACAGTATCCTGAACCAAAATCTCTATGACTATGGTGCGTGCCACCTGCTAAATGATTTGCTATACCATTCTTAATTGCTTCTTTGCATGTTAATAGAGTTCCATTAACTGCTAAAAAGGAACGATTAGAAAGTGTTTCTGACCATTTAAAACCTAATCTTCTTATTTCTTTATCGGATAAAGTACCATTTTTAATTTTTAATACGTAATCTAAATCATGGCATATAGAAACCTCATCAACACTTGCTTTTTGAGGACTTAGAATTTTTGCACGATGATAAAAATCTGAAGTTTTTAATTCATTATATAAATCTGAAAACTTACTGGCAGTAAATTTATGATTTTCAGGCAGAGGAATGTCATAATCTTCGTGTGTTACCCAACTGATTTTTTTCATAAATTTGCCTCTTTTTAACTCAATTTATGCCTAAATTAATTTGTACATAGATTATGTGGCACTAATCTACCAATATATATTTAGTGAGTAAATGTATTCTATCCATAAAGAATTAGTGTCACAACCAATATGGAATTTGTTTTAATATTTGATTTATTAATTATTTGTTTAATTGGTTTTTTTATTGTCAATTTTTATTGAATTAATAATCAATTTAAATAATATTTTAAGAATGAAAGATTTTTATGATCGAAATGGTTATTTTTCACCATTAAAAATTTACAATTTAAATGATGCAAATTTTTTTAGAAGTAAATTAGAAGAGTCAGAAAAAAAACTAGGTAAACTTCATTATATTGTGAAAACTTATACAATAATGAAATGGGTGTATGAAATAGCAACTAATAAAATATTGCTTGATTTTGTCGAAGAAATAATTGGTAAAAATATATTATTATATAATGCAACTTTTATAATAAAAGAACCAAATACAAAAACACACGTAAGTTGGCATCAAGATCTAACGTATTGGGGTTTTGATAATAATGAAAAACAAGTAAGCGCATGGTTAGCTTTATCCAAAGCTAATGATCAAAGTGGTTGCATGCAAATGATTCCAGGTTCCCATAAAAAAGGATTTTTTGAACATCATTCAACTGAAGATAAAAATAATGTTTTATCTAGAGGTCAAACAGTAAAAGATATTGATACAAATAAAGCAATATCATGTCCGTTAGAACCTGGTGAAGTTTCTTTTCATCATGGTTTAACATTGCACGCATCTCAACCTAATTTTAGTAATGACAGAAGAATAGGTTTAAATTTTCAATTTATTTCCACTGATATGAAACAACTAAAAAGCAAAAATGATAGTGCTATTTGTGTAAGAGGGGAAGATACCTACAATAATTTTAAAACAGATATAGTAGCAAAAGATGATTTTGACCATGAAGCTTATCAACATCTGCTTGAACTGAATAACCATTATAATGAAACAATAAGAAAAAATTAATATTTATTTATTAGAATCTGAAATAAGAGATCTAAAAATTAACTTCTATTTAATCAAATCATATGAATGTTTTATCTGGAATTAGTATCGGATTTATTGGTTACACGATATTTGTAATTTTAGATACAATAATTAAAAAATACCTAGTTAATGAATATTCTGTTTTTCAAATAAATTTTTATATTTGTCTTTTTAGTTTTATACCAACATTATTAACTCTTTATTTTTTAAACAAATGGAGCTCACTAAAAAATGATATTATTCATATACAGCTACTTAGAGGATTATTCGGATTAATCTCAGGGGCTTTAGTAGTTTATTCATTTAGAGAACATGCATTTAGTGAAATTTACCCAATATTATTTAGTGCGCCATTAATGATAACAATGTTATCCCATTTTTTTTTAGGTGAAAAAGTTGGTATTAGAAGATGGTCAGCGGTAACAGTTGGATTTATTGGCGTATTAATAGTTAGTAGACCTGGCACTATTCATTTTTCATTAAGTCTATTTGGTTTGTTTTTTTCTGCATTACTAATGGCGATAAATATTACTTTAGTAAGAAAGTTTTCAAATAATCAATCATCAATAGCATTTACTTTTTATGCTTTTTTATCTGCAACTATTTTAAATGGATTACTTAGTTTTAATAATCACATCGCATTATCTTTTAATGATTTAATGATACTTGTTTTTTGTGGTATTATTTGTGGAATAGGAGGTAATTGTTTAACAATCGCTTCAAAATTTTTAGAGTCTAGTGTTTTTGCACCTATTCAATATACACAATTAATATCTGGAGCAATTTTAGGTTATTTATTTTTTGCTGATATTCCAGATATTTATGAAATTATAGGATCATTAATTATTGTTGGGAGTGGAATTTATATAATAATTAGAGAAACAAAAATAGGGGTTCGACCATATATTAAAGAAGATTCAAGATTTCGTGACCAATTTAATAGAGGTCACTAATATAATAGCTGGAAATTCCAGCTATTAATTTACTTTTTCCAAGGTCCAAAATCTTTTTGATCTGATGTAAATTCGTATGATTGAAACTCTTTATCTCCTACAATCCATCCATCATGACCTGGGGCTAAATAATATGCATCACCAGCTTTAAAAGTTTCTTCATTTCCATCGTCATGCTTCACTTTCATTTCCCCTTTAATAACGACACCTACATGTCCAGCCTGACAACTTTCAGTACCTACAAGTGGTTTAATACAAGAACTCCAACTCCATCCTGGTTGTAAAGTAACCTGACTCATCGATACATTACCTAAAGTTACGGTTGAAGAATGAACTTTATCAGGTGTTTTAATTTCTCCATCAGAAAAAGATTTTCTCATTATATTAGACATACATTTTATCCTTTTGTTAATTAATTATTTCATTTTTTTCATTATTAGTCGAGTGAAAGAATTTTTGTGCCATGTAATATCTTTAAAATAATCTTTTAAATCATCACCAAAATTTTCGTTTGTGGAAATCATATCTAATCCTTTTCCCAGTTTTTTCATTGATTGAAATCTAGCAGCAAATAAAAATTGACCCATACCATCACCTGACAGTTGATTTAAGATTTGACCTGAAGAACCTGCATCTTTCCAATATTTTTCTCCTATTTCAAAACTTCCAATAACAGCATTAATATCTGGATGAGTAAATCTCCAATTTACAAAAACTGGCATTTCATTTTCTAATAAATTTTCAGTAGTATCTTTTAAAGTCCTTGCATGAATGTTTTCGATAGGTTGTTGAGCCATCCAATTAGCTTTGAATTGTTTTGCCCAATCAGGATTTGAAACCCATTTATCATCAAAATCTCCATACATTTCAGAATTTTCAAAACTTGCAATCATTGAAAAACTATTATCATCTGATCCTGAATTAATAGCAAGACCAGCAAAATTAGCTCCATTATCAATTAATATTTTTGATCCTTTGTTAAAAAGATCTATAGCAACTTCACTCTCAGATCTAAATTTCCAGTTGATTCTATACATAATCGCCTCCTTTTTTTAAAAATTACATTTTATTATTAAATAATTATTAAAATAATAGTGTAAGAATAGATAACTTTAATTTTATTATTAAAATCTGATATTTATTAATGAAAATATTCTTAAATAAAACTCCAATTACAATCCTTATATTATCTTCCATTGCAATGCCTATCGCTTTTAGTACTTGGATGGTTTTATTAAATAATTTCTCAGTTGAAAGAGCAAGTTTTACTGGAGTTGAAATTGGAATACTTCAAAGTATCAGAGAGATACCTGGCTTCCTAGCATTTACTATTATTTTTTTATTGTTCTATTTTAAAGAGCAATATTTTGCTATTTTTTCTTTAGCCTTAACTGGTTTTGGTGTTGCAATTACAGGTTTCTTACCAACTGTTTATGGTTTGTATTTTACAACAATTATTATGAGTACTGGCTTTCATTATTGTGAAACGGCCAAAAATTCTTTGAGTTTACAATGGCTTTCAAAAGAAGAAGCTCCACCAGTTCTAGGAAAATTAATAGCTATTAGCTCAATTACGTCTTTATTTTTGTATTGTATAATTTGGAGTTTATTAGAAATCTTTAATTTAGATTATAAGTATATATTTTTAATTGCAGGATTAATTTGTATTCTTATTTCCATACACCTTTTTATATCCTTTCCTTTTTTTGAAATCAAAAATAAACAACATAAAAAAATAATTCTAAAAAAAGAATATTCTCTTTACTATATCTTAATTTTTTTATCAGGTGCTAGAAGACAAATTTTTGTAGTTTTTGCAGCTTTTTTAATGGTAGAAAAATTTGGATATTCGGCATCGCAAGTTACTTTACTATTTTTGGTTAATTATATTTTTAATTGGTTTTTTGCAGAACGTATTGGAAAGTTAATAAATATATTTGGCGAGAAAAAATGTCTTATATTTGAATATATTGGACTCGTAATTGTTTTTACATCTTATGCATTCGTGACTAATGCTTATGTTGCAGCAGGTTTATATATTATTGATCATATGTTTTTTGCATTAGCTATTGCAATTAATACATATTTTCAAAAAATTGCTGATCCAAAAGATATTGCAAGCACTGCAGGTGTTTCATTTACTATCAATCATATAGCTGCAGTATTTATCCCAGTAATTTTAGGATTTGTTTGGATTAATTCTCATTCAATAGTTTTTTTAATTGGTTCTTTGTTTGCTCTACTATCTTTAATCGCTTCATTTTTTTTACCTAATAATTTATCAAAGATTATTTTAGATGAAAGTAATTTTAAAAAAGTAAGAGCATAATTTACTCACCTATATAATTAAGAATTATTTTTCTTTTGTATTTACTATACCTGTGTTCAATTAGATATATTCCTTGCCACATCCCTAATAGCATTTCTTTATTGTTTATAGGAATTGTTAATGAGGTTTGAGTAAGCATAGATTTTATGTGAGCAGGCATATCATCATCTCCTTCATAACCGTGTTTATATAATGAAGAATCTTCAGGAACTATTCTTTGAAAAAAAGAATTAATATCATTTAATACATCAGGGCTAGCATTTTCCATTATTGTTAATGAAGCAGAAGTGTGTTGTATAAATAAATTTAACTGACCTTTATAAATATTATTTTTTACAATCCAATCATGAACATTATTTGTAATTTCATACATTCCTTGCCCATTATTAGAAATTATCAATTCATCTTGTAAATTTAACATTTACTAATCTTAAAATGAAGTCGTGGCACCTACAAGGAGAATTATAATGAAAATTAATGTTATGAAAAAAAGAACTATTCTCTTGATAAGTGCCACAATCTTTAAATATAATCAAATTTTGTTTTAATAGAGATATAAATAAGGAAAAATTGTGTTATGATTAACCTTATTCTTTTTAGCTAGGAATATTATTTGTTAAACAATAATCAATTCGCAATTTTTTTAATTATTATATCAATTATTTTTGGTACTCTAATGGGTACATTTATAAAATTAGCTCAAGAAGAATTAAATGTATTTACAACTGGTTTTTTACGATTTTTCTTTGGTTTTTTAATCATTACCCCTTACATTCTCAAAACAAAATTTGAAGTATTTAGTACAAAAAATTTAAAAATTCATATTTTACGGTCAGCTCTAAACTTACCTGCAATGCTACTTGGTTTTGCAGCTTTAGCTATGCTTCCATTAGAGAAAATGACAGCCATTCATTTTATAGTTCCTATAATTGTTACAATCTTAGCTGTTATATTTTTAAAAGAAAAAATCTATTTATATAGATCAATTGCATTAGTGATGGGTTTTTTAGGAATGTTAATAATATTGAGGCCTGGTATTATAGATATTTCTATTGGAATATATATGGCGCTTATCTCATCGCTAATTTGGTCAGTAGTTATAATTTTAACTAAAAAAGTATCTAAGGATGATAGTGCTATAACAATATTATCACACCAGTATGTTTATATGAGTCTATTTTCATTTCCATTAGTTATATATTTCTGGGATCAACCAAGCTTAAAAACAATTATTCTTATATTATGTGCTGCAATGTCAGGAACGATCTTACATATTGCATTAAATCATGCGTATAAATTAGTTGATGTAACTATGACTCAACCCTATTCATTTTTAGGCTTAGTAGTTTCATCAATAATTGGATTTTTTGTCTTTAGTGATAAACCTGATTTTTATACCTGGTTAGGTGCCTCTGTAATTTTTTGTGGTGTGCTTCTAATTTCTTACAGAGAACTTCAATTAAATAAAGAAATTACAAGAAAGAGATTAAATATTAATTCATAATATTAATATTTAACATCGTTAGATTATGTGTATTATTAGTAAATGCAAAATAATTATTTTTATAAATGGATAGATAGTAATAAAGATGATGAAATAAATAGTTTCAAAGAATGTATCGATTCATATATTTATTTTAAGAAAGATGCTTTTTATAAAACTAACAAATTAATTAAAAAAAAACCAGAATTTAATGCTCCAAAATTATTAAAAATAGTTTTATTGCTTTTTTCTAGAGATGTACAAAAAATTTCATTAGCTAGAGAAACATTAAAATCAATTTCCACTGATGAAGTAAATGATTATTTTTATCAATATTTAGAGATAGTCAATCTCTGGATTAAAAATGATTTAAAAAATTTATTAATTAAATTGGAATTAATTATAAAAGATAATCCCAAAGATATTTTTGCAATCAGATTATTTCATTTTAATAATATTTTCGTGGGTATTGATAGTAAATTTTTAAATAAACATGAGGAAATACTAAGTAAGTGGTCTGAAAATGATCAGCATTATAATTTATTATTAGGGATGACTAGCTATGCTTTTGAAGAAAATAATATAATTGATAAAGCTAAGCTTTTAGCCTTAAATTCACTAAAACAATCATCAAATGATTTGTGGAGTTGGCACGCCCTTTTGCATGTACACGATAATGAGAATAACGACTCAATTAACAACAATCATAATTTCAATAAAATTAATTGGTCAATTTACGGGCCAATAAAAAGACATATATGGTGGCACCAATCATTAATATTATTCTACAATCAAAAATATGAGAAAAGTTTAAAACTATTTGATAATTATTTCTCTTCTTCAGAAATTTTTTATCTAGATTTTTGTAATGCTTGTTCTTTTTTATTAAGACTTCATTACAAAGGAGTGGATGTTAAAGAAAGAATGGATAAATTAAAAGATTTTGCTGAATATTTTAAAAAACAACACATACTTCCATTCATTGATTATCATCTTATTTTTTATTACTTATACTATAATGATCAAGATTATTTTCAGCAACTTGAAGAGAGAATGGAAGAAAATTATTTAGAAAATACTTTTAAAGAAAATTATATTAATTACTTAAAGCCAATCATTCACAGTATGAAAACAAATGAATTATTAAACGAAAATATAATTAAATCACAATTTAAATACCTTGGAGGTAGTTTTGCTCAAAGAGAACTTATTTTTTTAAGTTTAATCCAAAATACAAAATATGAAAAAAATAAATCAGATTTAATATCAGAATATAATGATTATAAATCAGTTTCAAAATTATATGTATAACTCTAAATTATTAGAAGAAAAATTTATAAAAAATTCAAATAATAATTTTACCTTATTAAAAGATAATCTTTTTTTTCGAAATATATCTTTTCAAAATTTTCAAATTTTAAAGATGATATCGTTCTTGGTAAGAGATAAAAATTGGAATAACTATGATCCTAAAATTCTAACCTATGAAGAGAACTTTGATTCATCCTTAGAATATATATTTGATTTAGAATATGGTATAAATGAAATTCTTAAAACAAGAAACGCTATATTATTTTCTGAAAATTCTATAACTTTATCTTCTGAGGGAGAATTTTTAACTGATTTTTGGACTAACAGAATAGGTTTTAATTTATTAATTCCGTTACAAAATCATGTTGGTTCAAACATTATTGTAACAAAAGAGAACGATTTAAAAGAGAAAAAAAAATTTCCAGAAAATATAAAACCTGACCAACCATTTTTCAAATTTAAAAACCTTGCTTATACTTTAGATGATAGTTTGTTGGTTAATATTAATTTTGCAGGTATTTTATTTGAAATGGAAGATCAAAGAAACTGGGGTGATGCTTCTTATAAAATATATAGTGGTTCTTTATTAAATCCTTTTCCATATTTAGAAAAAGGGGGGTCTAATTTCTCTCAAACTGTTAAAATAGATGTAGAAAATAAAAAACAAAGATCATTTCCATCTAAGAATATTGTAAAAATTGATCATACTACTTCCTATAAATTCCCTAAAATTGGTATAAAAATTGATTCTCCAATTCTTCCTGATGATAATTTAATAAAAAACTTTGATTATTATTACTATCTTATTGATTTTACTGAAGAATTTAAGAGTGTAACTTCAAGATCTGAAAAAAAGGTGTTTCTTGTAGCTTTAGTTGATCATGTTAATGATCCAGAAGAAGAGTTAACAAAAATCTATAATTTTATAGCTGAAAATACTATTAATTTAGATAAAATTTTAATTTGTCCAAAAATATATTTGAATAGTTTTCAACCAGCTGGTGAATGGCCTAAAGTTCCAGAATTAAATGAATACTATAAAATAGCGAAAAAGATATTTTCTAATAGTCAAATTGTTTCTGGAATGGTCACTAATTTTACAGAATTAAATAGAAAGAGACCAAAAATGTTTTATGATTTGGTTAGTTTTTCCTTCACTCCAATTGTTCATGATTCTAGTGATTTTGGTGTGTTAAATACACCTGAAACTATACCTTATATTCTTAAAACTTTAAAAAATTTTTCTAAAAGTACTGATGTTCATATTGGTCCAATTTCTATTGGTATGCATTTCAATCCTTATGGTGAAAGTCTTGTAAGTAATAAAAAAAAAATACGATTAGAAATGGCTGATAGCGATCCAAGGCATGATCAATTATTTTCACTAACTTGGACACTGGCAATTTTTATTCAATCAATAAATAAAGAATCAAAATTTTTTACTTTTAATTCTATTTATGGGAATCACGGAATTTTAAATAAAGATAATGCCAAAAGACCATTGTATCATTTAAATAATTTTCTTATTTCATTAACAAATTCTGAAATTTTTAAATTTAATCCAGTTAACGAAGTGTATGGATTAAAAATCATACTAAATGATAAAAATTATTATTTATTTGTCAATTCTTCAAAACAAAAAAAGGAAATTATTATTCCTGAAATAGATTTTAGCCATCAATATAAGTTAAATTTAAAAAATTATACTGATATTTTTGATAATGATTTTTCTTTTTTTTACTTTAAAAAAGATTCAAATCCTTATGTATTTGAGCCATTAGAAATCAAATTTATAGAAGATAAATGAAAAAATTAAAAGGAGCATTAATCGGTTGTGGTTTCTTTGCTGAAAATCATATTTTAGCTTGGAAAGAATTAAGAAATATAGAAATAATATGTGTTTGTGATTTAGATATAAAAAAAGCTAATAAATTTAAATATAAATTTAACATTTTGCATTCTTATTCATCTATAGAATTAATGTTAAAAAAACATAAAATTGACTTTGTTGATGTTGTAACAACAATGGAGACACACTTAAATATTGGCAAAATTTTATCGAAATATAAAATTCCAACTTCTATACAAAAACCATTTGCTGAAAATTTATTAAATGCAAAAAAAATTGTTTCTTTATATAAAAAAAATAAAACACCACTTATGGTTCATGAGAATTTTAGATGGCAAAGCCCTCTATTAAAATTAAAAGAAATTATAAATAAAGAGCAGTTAACGAAACCACATTATGCCAAGATATCTTTTAGACATTCAAATCCTGTTGGATATACCAATCAAACATATTTATACGATTTAAAAGAGTATTTAACTCTAGACGTAGGAATCCATTTATTTGATTTAAGTAGATTTTTTATGGGGGAAGCAAAAAGTATTTATACAGTAAATCAAAATACAAATAATAAATTTATAGGTGAAACCGATTTTACATCCCTGATAAGAAATAGAAATAACAGTATTACTATTGTTGATGCATCTATTTCTTCAATAAAAAAACCAGATAGATTTGCTCAAACACTAGTCAATTTAGAATTCTCTAACGGCTCAATTGATTTGGACTATAATTACAAAATTACTCTTCACAAAAATAATAAGAAGAAGATTTATGATGGAAAACCAAAGAAATATAAATGGATTTCAAAGCCTTGGGATCAAATTCAAGAAAGTGTAATCAATACGCACAAACATTTCATTGATTCACTAATAAATAATATTGAACACGACACAAGTGGTGAAGATAACATAAAGAGTTTATCATTAGTCTTCAATTCATATAAATCTAATAAACTAAGAAAAGAAATTAAAATTTAGTTATTTATTAAAGTTTAAATAGTAAATTTCGAGATTTCATCTCTAATTAATTTGCTTAAGAGACTGTAACCAAGTACATTCATGTGTAATGGATCTTCTGAATAAAATTTTTCAAATCCAGCATCAAGCATAGGAGAGCAAAGATCAATATAGCGCCACTGACTAAAATTCTCAATTTTGTTTTTAATTCGTTTGTTTGCATCTAAAATTGTATTTAAATAATTATTCCTGAATATACTTGGTTTTATTGATACAAAAAAACATAACGTATGAGGTAATTTTTCATTAACTTCAGAAGCAAATAATAAAAATTCATTTTCTAAATCTTCAGCACTCATTCCACTGCCTATATCATTATCACCAGCATAAAAAATCATCTTATCAGGATTATTTGGAACTACTATTCTATTAAAATAGGTGCGGCATGATACTAAAGTGGATCCACCAAATCCTAAATTTAATAAACGATCAAATGATAAATCTGTTTTTGCCTTTTCCCAATCTCTAAATGTTGAACTTCCAAATAAGACTATTTGGTTATTTTTATATTGATCTGAATGTAATTTAATTTCTAATTCTCTAACATCTGCTTCAAATTCTTCTTCAATAGGGCTAACTAAATTTAAATTACTTACTACATCTTCATTATTAATTTTATTTTTTGACACAGATTTTGCTAACTCAACGGCTTCCTCAACATAAGTTTTAAAAGTTTTTCTATATTTAGATAAAAAATTTTCTAACTCTTTTTTATTTTTCATATCATTTACAAAATCTTTTATTTTAATTGGTTCTTTAATAACTGCAGAATAAATTGTATCAGAAATTGAATAATCAAAATTGGCTAATGCAATTGGAACAAGAAATGGTTCTGGTTTTAATTGATCTGCTAATAAAAATGCCCCTGGCTTTAAAGGACCAGGAGAATTTGGAGTTAAATTATCTTCAGTTTCAGATGTGCCTTCTGGCGCAATAACTAAAGGTCTGTTTTGATCAAAAATATTTTGAGTTTCGACAAATAATTTACTTTTTCTCTTCTTTTTTTGGTCTTGAGTTTCATTTAAATAGTCTGACTCCGGCGTATGAACAAAAATGTAATCTAAATTCTCATAATAATTATATCTCCAAAATTCTGTATTTCTAGAATATCGAGCAATTCTTTGACCACCATCACCATATTTTGGAAATAAAATTTTTGCACTTATGAAATGACTATCTATACTAAATTGATGTCCATTAGCTAAACCATTTTCTTCAATGCTTGCTAAATGATTATAAAAAAATATGTTTGTAGGTTCATCTGGTAAATTCTCCATACCTTTGATAACATAAGGAACTTGGTCAAAAGCTTTCGTAAAATCTGAATTTGTTAATTTTTGTAATGCTTGTTTATTTATTGAATCATATAAAGTTGCTACTCTGTTGTATATTTTATTTAGTTGTTTAAAAAATCTATTTTTTCTCTCTAAACCACTCAATGCATCTATCATGAGACTTGCTATAGATTTTTCATCATCATTACCTGTAACAATTAAATCATAAATCGTATCAAATGCTAAAGAATGTGTTAAATGATTTTCTAACAAATGAGGAATTGTGTAAAGTTTTGAATTGCTTGGTATTTTTGAAGAATTATCTTCTAGTAAATATTTAAAAAACTCTTTTTCGTTTTTAGCAGGATATGTTGTCAAACCAGTTGAACTTTGAATATAACGACTTAATTGCCATAATTGTCTTTTAAAAAATTTGATTGCCAATTCTGGATTGGTTTTGATTAAATTATCAATAAATTCATTTGAGAATTTTAATATCGTTGTATCTCTTGTTGCTTTTAAGGAGTAGGGTGATTCAATTTCATGTAATCCTGAAGATAAGGACAATGCTACTCCTGGTCTAGCTATTGATCTTGAATTGTTTTCTAATTGGTCATCTTTTAAATTTGTAAAAGAGGCTTCAATCTTACCTTTTAACAAAATATTTATTCCGTCAGATTTTGAACCTTCTAAAGTTATATATTCACCGGCAGAAAATAACCTAATATTTGCATAATTTATCAGTTCATCTAAATCACCATCATCTAGAAAAGCTAAAAATGCTGAATTCTTTATTCTTTTAGTGTTTACAATATCTCCACCAGTTTTAACACCTTCCGCTAAATTAATATTTTTTTGCTTTACGGGTTTTTCTAAGTTACGAGATGACCAGATCAAGTTAATTGATTCATATAATAAAAAGGAATAAAAAAAACTAGCATAGTCAGGATCTATCTCTTCTAGCTCTTTTAATTTTTCTATTTCGATAGAAATATATTCTGAATTACCTTTAATAAATATATCTGACATATATCTACCTGGCGCATTTAACCCTGAAACACCAAGAGGTGATCCAACATTTTTTAATGTTGCTAGCTTATAAAAAACATTATTATGATATTTTACGTATTCCGCCTCACCTTTTAAAAGAATAAATATTTGATCTGCAATACCATGCTGCTCTACAATTTTGATGTCTTCAGTACTTTTGTGTAATTCTGTGCCTGAATTGATTAAATCTTCAGTGTTTTTTTTTGGAGATAAAGAAAAACCTTTATCTACTAGTATTAAAGATATTTTTTCACTTAAATTCATTAATTATCTAACTTAATAAATTTTCCTTTTTATATAAAGAGAAAAATTTTATCTTCTTACAATTGACTTAAAAATATTGATAAAAGATAACAGTATTATTTTTAATCTAAATATACTCACAATAGATTGAGCTAAATATGTTAATGCGGCAGCTCTTAGAACAGATTTACATTGGTACATATTTTCTTTAGGAACATATCTTTTGAGTATCGGCAAAGCTCTCTTAAAACTTGCATCAAATTCTACAGGAAGAGTAATTAAATGGATTAATACATTTGTAGATAAACACCCCATTATTATTATTGCAGCAATAAGGGTGATAAATGGACTTTTAGTTAAGGCAAATATTGATGGTAGTCCTATAATTAATAAAAATGAACCAATCCTCTGAAAGATCATTGTTTTTTCTATTAATGCTTGTCTAAGGATAAGTGGCTTATATTTTTCTTTATCTTGAATTGCATGACCAATTTCATGAGCAACAACGGCAATGCTTGTTATACTTTTTTTATCAAGTTTATCTGTAGCTATATGTATTTTTTTATCTTTAGGATTGTAATGATCTAATTGCTGAATAGGATTAATTGATACATTGGTGATTTTCTCTTCTTCAAGTATTTTTTTTCCAAGTTCTCTCCCTGTAAAGGGCATTTCAGGTAAAATTTTATTATATTTTTTTAAAATATAATTTACCCATAAACTTGGTAAAAAGAGAGCAATAAATGGTAAAAAATAGTAAAATAATTTAATCACAATATAAAAATAGGAATAATATTATTAAAAATCAATTTTATTTAAACTAGTATTATTATCAATAATTAATTATTGCTTAAAAAGTGAAATCTAAATTTGAAAGAATTAATAGACTCCCTCCATATATATTTGGAGAGATAAATTCATTAAAAATGAAACTAAGATCAGAAGGTAGGGATATTATTGATTTTGGTATGGGTAACCCTGATATGCCAACACCTCTTCACATAAGACAGAAATTGAAAGAAGTTATAGATAAGCCAGGTGTTGGGCGTTATTCAGTTTCAAAAGGCATTAATGGATTAAGAAAAGCTCAAGCTAAATATTATAAAAAAAGATTTAATGTTGATTTAAATCCATCAAGTGAAATTATAGTAACAATTGGTTCAAAGGAAGGTTTAGCAAATTTAGCTCAAGCTATAACTTCAAGAGGAGACAGAATATTATGCCCTGATCCATCATATCCTGTTCATCCATATGGTTTTATGATTGCCGGAGCCAAGCTAACACCTTTGCAAACATTTTTTAATGGACAGTTCAATAGAGACAAATTTTTATCAAATATAGTTAATAATTTAAAAAAATATCCTTCAATAAAAGTTATTATCGTTTCTTTTCCTTCAAATCCAACAGCGCAGATTGTTGACTTAGATTTTTATAAAGAATTAGTAAAAATTGCAAAAAAATACCAAGTTTATATTCTATCCGATTTAGCTTATTCTGAAATTTACTTTGGTACTAAACCTCCTCCATCAATATTAGAAGTAAATGGAGCAAAGAACATAGCAGTTGAATTTACTACCTTATCCAAAACTTATGCAATGGCAGGATGGAGAATAGGTTTTGCAGTTGGAAACAAAACTTTAATTGAAGCATTAACAAAAATTAAATCGTATGTAGATTATGGTGCTTTTACACCTGTTCAAGTAGCAGCAACTGCTGCCCTAAATGGATCTCAAAAATGTGTAGAAGAAATAAGAGAGACTTATAAAAAAAGAAGAGATGTTTTAATAGAAACTTTTGAAAGGGCTGGTTGGGATAAAATTCCAGAGCCTGAAGCATCAATGTTTGTATGGGCTCCTTTACCAAATAAATATAAAAAAATGGGTTCTATGAAGTTTGCCAAAAATTTAATGATAAATGCCGACGTTGCAGTAGCTCCTGGTTTAGCTTTTGGAAAAGGAGGGGAAGGTTTTGTTCGTATTGGTCTAGTAGAAAATACTCAAAGAATAAGACAGGCAGCTAAAAATATTAAAAGATATTTTAATAATTAATATTAAATTGATAAAATCTTAATATAATGTGATAATTTTTCACCTGCATTCCAAGCATCACTTAGACTTTTTCCTAAAATCCAGTCTCCACTTAAAAATATTTTATTATCCTTAGAATTAATCCAATTTTTTTTTGAAATACTATTATAACTTACTTTTGTTTGTGCATATAGCCATCTGTGTGATTTAATTAATCTTATCTCATTTTTTATACCAAATGTTTTTTCAAATATTGATCGAGCGTATTTTTCTAGATCAGATTTATTAATGTTAATATTGTTATTCGTGTATTCAGAACTCATATTTAATACCCAGCAATCATGTGATAATTCATTAAATTTAATATTTTGATTCATAAAGAAACTAATATCTTTATGAAGATTTAATCCAGCTTTAACATTAATGTTATTATTATCCTTATAGCTTAACATTACAGTGTGTATGGGATCATAAGTTGGCTCGTTAACAATTTTAGTAAAATCAATTAAATCTTTTGAAAGTTCTTTTGATTGTAAATAAGGTATACAAATTAAAACATAATCAAAATCTTTAAATACTTCATTTTCAGAAAATAGTGAGAAGAGATCATTACTATTTTTTGAAATTTTAATTATTTTTGAATTTAAATAACTATTTACTTTAATATTATCAAAAATAGACTTTGGAATAGAATTCATTCCATTCTGACCAATAATAATTTTTTTTCTAGTTTTTTTATTTTTTAAATAATCTGTTGCAAAATCTATGTCTATTATTTGTCCCAAGTTATATTTAGTTATTACTTCATTTAATTGATTTACAGAATGATTTGTCGATAAATAATGTGCGCCATGATCAAAAAGATAATTATCATGCTTTCTAGTAGAGACTCTCCCTCCTGGTCTCCATGATTTATCAAAAATAGAAATATTATGTTCTTGAAGATTATAAGCAAGAGACAAGCCAGTCATCCCAGCTCCAATTATTGCAATATTTTTCACTTAATTAATATTTATTATTTGAAAATTTTTTTTAACTGAAGATTTAATTATTTTTAAACCAAATTTACTACATAGATTTTTGAATCTCTGTTTTGCAGGTAAGTTTATTGTTTTGAAATGAATATTATCGTGACCGAACATCATTTTTTGACCATTAATTTCATACAATTTTTTATAAATACTAGATTTACTTCTGATAACCATAATTTAATAGAAAAAATATATAGTTAGATTTAAAGCAGCGAAGATAAATACTATCGCAATAGCTGCGTATAAATTTCTTTTGTTCATATCTATTTATAATTAAAATTATGCTTAAAAGTCAAGACACTAAATTAATTTAGCATTAATGATTTTAGGAAATCTAAGTTTTCAATTAATCGTCTTAATTCTTCTGGATCTAGTCCTTTTAAGTTTTCTTTAAATAAATTTTGATAGTCTAATGTATCAATACGATCCGTATATATTTCTTTTAAAGAAATTGTATTTGAATTATCATAATCATAATTCCCAATTAATATTTTGGATAATGCAGGAAATATTAGTGATGTAGTTGTGTAAGTTGCAAATCCTATGTCTCTGTCTTCGTCTTGTCTTTTATCAATAAAGGTAAAATAAATAGCTATTCTTGCTGCACGTGTTAATTCTGCTACAGATAATTCATTATCTTGAGATACATCTAAAAATGCAAAAGTTTCATTAATACAATTCGCAGGATTGCTATCATTATTACATGTTTCAATTAATTGAGAATTCATTAAGTTAACAATTTCGCCATAAATAATTTGAAAAACACTAGGGATTGATTCACATTTTTCATAAACAGAATAATCTGATGAATTTAAAAATGAATAATCTATACCATCCCATTCATCAGGAGCAGTAATCTCAAGTAAATTATCGCCATCTTTTTTTAAAAAATAATAATAACTTCCATCTAGTTCACCCCATTTATAAGCTGACCAATCATTTACCTTTGATGTTTTTGATACATTAAATCCAACATATGTTTCGTCAATCCACATACTTGTGTTATTTGATATTATGAATACCTGATATTCTGCATCACAATCATCACTCCAAATACCTTGCATATCTTTTGGAAAATTATCTTCAAATATTAGTTCTGCATTAAGGTAAAATGGAAATATTAAAAAAATACAAAAAAAGAATTTTACTAAATTATTCTTCATAGGGCATAACTCTTATGACATCTCCGTAGATAATTACAACTCTTTGACCATTTGGAAGTGCATTATCATCTCCTTGCACAAAAGCTTTTTCTTGATTATTTTGGCAATTAGAAATGTCATTACCACATTCATCAATATTCACTATATATTGGAAGCCATCATGATTGCCAATTTTAGCTTGAATTACTGAGCCCATAGCGGCTCCTCCAATAGTTCCATATACTATGGCAATATCTTGACACTTAGTTCCTAATATTTCTTCTTCTCCACAAATTTGAGAAGCCAAAAGACCTCCTATCATTGCTCCAGCAGTTGCTCCAATCCAATCACTTTCACCTTCAATTTTTACTGGAAGAGAGGTTTTAATTGTTCCATATTCAATATTAGTTACTTTTTGTGCATCAGATTTTTTTACTTTATTTGGAGATGTTGTATTACAAGAGATTAGTGCAAAACTAATTATAAGTGGAATTACCAATAATTTTACTAATTTGGTCATTAATTTATAAATTATTATAGTTAAAAATTGTCTAAAATAAGCAATAAATTTTAATAAATTATATAAATTTTCTAATAACTTACTATTTAAATATTGATGAAAAGTGTATTTTTAATTCTTGGAAATCAATTATTTCCACATAAACACCTAAGAAAATATAAAGACTCAACTATTTTTATGTGTGAAAGCTTTGATCTTTGTACTTTTCAAAAACATCATAAATTAAAACTCATTCTTTTTCTGTCCTCAATGAGATCTTATGCTGATGAGCTAAAAAAAAATAAATTTAAAGTTAATTATATTGATTTAAAAAAGGATTTTAAAATATCCTACGAAAAAAAATTAGAAAATTTTATAAAAAAAAATAAATTTGAAGAATTAATTTCTTTTGAAATCGAAGATAAATTTTTTGAAAAAAAAATAAGCACCTTATGTAAAAACAATAAGATTAAATTAACTTTTATACAATCACCAATGTTTTTAAATTCAAGAGATGAATTTAAGAATTATTTAAGTAAAACAAAAAAACCTTTTATGGCAAATTTTTATAAAATTGCCCGTGCAAAAATAGATATTTTAATGGAAAATAATAAACCCAAAGGTGGAAAATGGAGCTTTGATGAAGATAACAGAAAAAAACTCCCTAAAGATATTAAAATCCCAGAAATGATTACTGCAAAAGAAACAAAGCATACAAAAATTTTAAAACAACAAATAAACACAATTTTTAAAAATCATCCAGGTGAAGTTGATAATTTTTGGCTACCTACAACTTATGATGATGCTGTTAAATGGTTAGATTATTTTATTATTAAAAAATTTAATTTATTTGGTGATTACGAAGATGCTGTTGATACTAATAATAATTTTTTATTTCATAGTGTTCTAAGCCCCATGACTAATTTAGGTTTATTAACACCAGAACTAATAATTGATAGAGTAAGAAAAGTTGAGAATAAAATTAAAATTAATTCTTATGAAGGTTATATTAGGCAAATTATTGGATGGAGAGAATTCATAAGGGGAATTTACCAAAATTTCGATAAACAATTAGAAGAAAATAATTTCTTTCAACATAAAAATTCTCTTACTAAAAAATGGTATGACGGTACAACTGGATTAGATCCTTTAGATCACTCAATTAAAAATGCTCAAAAATATGGGTACACCCATCATATTGAGAGACTAATGGTTTTATGTAACATTATGAACTTATGTGAAATTAAACCTAATGAAGTTTATAATTGGTTTATGGAAATGTTTGTAGATAGCTCTGATTGGGTAATGTCACCTAATGTTTATGGTATGGGATTGTTTAGTGATGGAGGTATATTTAGTACCAAACCTTATATTTGTGGTTCAAGTTATTTTATGAAAATGATGAATTTTAAAAGAGGAAATTGGAATGATATTATGGATGGGTTGTATTGGCGTTTTATAAATAAAAATAGAAAATTTTTTCAATCTAATCCACGTTTAAATATGATGGTTAATATCTATGATAAAATGAATACGGAGAGGAAAAATCATATAATAAAAAAAGCAAATCAGTTTATTCGTGATAATACGAATTAATGGATAAATTTGATGTTGTTGCAGCAATAATTATAAAAGATGATAAATTCTTTATTGCGCAAAGAAATAGAAATAAACATATGGGATTAAGCTGGGAATTTCCTGGAGGGAAAGTAGAAATAGGTGAAACTTTTGAGATTGCTTTAAAAAGAGAAATAAAAGAAGAGCTCAATATAGATATAAATATCAACAAAAAATTAGGCGAAGAAAATTATAAAGATGACAAAATAAACGTAAAATTGCATTATTTTATATGCTCTCATGCTAATGGTGAAATTATTTTGAGTGAACACGAAGACTCGGCTTGGGTTACAAAAAATGAATTTAAAAATTACAAATTTGCTGAAGGAGACAGTGATATTATAAACTTATTATAAGTCTAATTTTAAATTCCTATAAAACCTTAATTTTGCTACTTTTTTTTTCAAAAAATTTATTTTCTTTTATTTTAATGATAAAGACCAACATCATTTATGAAAGTCGATAAAGATCAAATATCTGCATGGGGTGTGCATGCCTTTACCGGATCAGGAGCTATACTTGGTTTTCTTGCATTAATATCAATATTAAATAATGATCAAGTTGGTAGTTTTTTATGGCTTGGTATGGCCTTACTTGTAGATGGAGTTGATGGAACTTTAGCAAGGAAGGTTGGTGTTGAGGAAAAAGCGCCAAATCTAGATGGAATTATTTTAGATTCCATAATTGATTATCTAAATTACGTTATTAACCCAGCTTTAATGATTTACTGGTTTCAGATGGTACCATCAGGTTTTGAAATGATTATGCCCGCTCTTATATTTGGAGTTTCCTTGTACACTTTTATCAACGTTAATATGAAAACGGAAGATTACTATTTCCAAGGTTTTCCTGCAGTCTGGAATGTTGTAGTTTTATATTTCTTTATATTAAATACGAATGAATGGATAAACCTAATTGTGATAATTATTCTATCAGTATTGACATTCGTTCCATGGAAGTTTGTTCATCCATTAAGAGTGAAATCATTTAGAAATTTAACGATTTTTTTTACTGTTGTTTGGGCAGCAACAACACTGCGATTAGTAACAAAATCGGAAATAAACTTAATTGTAAATGATACAATTGTTCTTTTAATATGGTTAATTTGTACGGGCTATTTTATCTATATTTGTTTTCTTAGATCTATAAAAGACTATTAAAAGCGTAAGTAATTCAATATTATTTTGTATATGCAAAAAATGCATATCAAATAAGTATGAAATTCATTTTTAAAAATTAACTAATTTTATTATTAAAATCCCATCGTTCATTTTGAATAATTCAAAACGGAAGTAGACGAAAGTTGAAGGAACGCATGCAAGTTATTAAATCGTTCAATCTGTTTTTAACAGATCGGAAGTAAGCTAAAGCTGAAGGAACGCGGATCTTATTAAAATCCATAGCTAAGCATGAACTATAACAGATTGAAAGGACTGTTATTAAATATGATAGGTATTAAGTTTGGATTTATAAATACTTCATTCATTTCACCGTACTAAATATGTTTAATGAAATGTATCAATCTGAGAGTCTAATCAGAAATCACTATAACAATATAAATGAATGGTTAGAAAAAATGACTGCTAAAGTGATTAATGAAAAAAATGCTGAGGCAGAGACTCATTTTAGAAATATAGGAATAACATTCTCAACTAATAGTGAAACAGCAAGAGAGAGAATAATACCATTTGATTTAATTCCAAGAATTTTTACTTTTAGTGAATGGTCTAAATTAGAAAAAGGAGTAATTCAAAGAGCGAAAGCTTTAAATGCTTTTTTGGCTGACATTTATAATCAAGGAGAAATAATTAAAGCTAATATTATACCTAAAGAATTAATTTTTAAAAAAAAATCTTACGAAGTTTCAATGTTTGGTTTTACACCACCTAGATCAATTTATAGTCCAATAGTAGGTATAGATTTAGTAAGAACAAATCATAATGAGTATTTTGTATTAGAAGATAATTGTAGAACACCTAGCGGTGTATCATACATGTTAGAAAATAGAGAAATAATGATGAGAATGTTTCCTGATTTATTTCATACAAATCGAGTTACACCTATTGATGATTATCCAACTAGATTACTTCAGACTTTAATGAGTTTAGCTCCAATAAAATGCAACACATCTGAGCCAGTATGTGTTCTTCTTTCACCTGGTCCATTGAATAGTGCTTATTATGAACATAGTTTTCTATCCGATCAAATGGGTATTGAAATGGTAGAGTCTACTGATTTGTTTGTTGAGGGTGAATTTCTATACATGAAAACCGTAGATGGTCCTAAAAAAGTAGATGTTGTATATAGAAGGATAGATGATGATTTTTTAGATCCTCTTTGTTTTAACCCAAATTCAGTAATTGGAATACCTGGAATTATGGATGTGTATAGAACTGGAGGAGTAAATATTTGTTCAGCTCCGGGTGCAGGTATCGCAGATGACAAAGCAATTTATATTTTTGTTCCAGAAATGATAAAATTTTATTTAGGAGAACAACCAATATTAGAAAATGTTCAAACATGGAGTTGTGACAAAGATGATGATCTTAATTATGTATTAGATAACTTATCTGATCTTGTTGTAAAAGAAGTTGATGGCTCTGGAGGATACGGAATGCTAATAGGTCCAAAATCCTCTAAATCCTCAATTGAAGAATTTAGAAGAAAACTTTCCGCAAATCCTCGTGGGTATATTGCTCAACCTCTCTTAGATCTATCATTCTCTCCAACTTTGATAAAAAATCAAGTTGAAGGAAGAAGAGTTGATTTGAGACCTTTTTGTTTAATGGGAGAAAATGCACAATTAAGTTCTGGAGGATTAACAAGAGTTGCAATGAACGAAGGATCTTTCGTTGTTAATTCAAGTCAAGGTGGTGGAGTCAAAGATACATGGGTTTTAGCGGAATGAGATTCAATGTTAAGTAGAACAGCTGAGTATCTTTACTGGATTAGTAGATATATGGAGAGAGCTGAGACTAATGCTAGACTCTTAGATGTAGGTTATAGAATGTCATTATTTCCTAATCCAAATGGCTACAATAATGAGTGGGAATCTGTTTTAGCTGCTGCAGGCGCAATACAAGGATACAAGAATAAATATAATATTATTGAACAAAAAAAAGTTGAAGATTATTTATTTTTCGATGAAGATAATCCATCTTCTGTTTTTAATTGTATTCTTAATGCTAGAAGTAATGCTTTAGTTGTAAGAACTTCATTCACACCTGAATCTTGGCTAGCTATTAACAAAACTTATCAAGAAATTTTAAAATTAAAAAATAATAATTTTAATGCATCAGATCTACCAAACTTAACTGAATGGACAATAGAACAAGTAAATTTGTTTAGAGGTTCCTTAAGCTCCTTATTAAGAAATGATGGTTATAACTTCCTTTATTTAGGATTATTTGTTGAAAGGGCAGATAATTCAGCAAGATTATTAGATGTTAAATATTTCGTTTTACTTCCTAAACCTCAATACATAGGTGGTAATATTGACAATATGCAATGGAGTATACTTCTTAGATCATTATCATCATTTAATGCTTTTCGATGGGCCTATGATGGAAATGTTACCTCAACCAAGATTGCTGATTTTTTAGTTTTAAATAGTAATTGTCCAAGATCTCTTAGTTTTTGTATTCAAAATATTGTGAAACACTTAACTAATTTAACTTGCAGTCCAGAGAAGGTAAATAAAATTTATAATACTTTAAAAGATTTAAATACTAAAATTCAAGAAGAAAAAATTGAGTCAATTGTTGATTTTGGCTTACATGAATTTGTTACACAATTCATTAATAAAATTTCAAGCGTAGATTCAGACATTCAAAAGGAGTTTTTTAACTAATGGAAATAATAATTGAACATACAACTAAATATGAATATAAAAATCCAGTTGCTGGTCTTATACAATCTACAAAACTATATCCCTCTGAATATAATGGTTTAAAAATTTTAGATTGGAATGTTCATCATGACTCAGCTGAAAAGTCTGCAATTTATAAAGATGGAGAAGCAAATAATATACAAAGTTTTACTAGTTTAAAAAAAGTAAAAAAAATTCAGTTTACTGTTCTTGGTAAAGTTGAAACTTTTGATACAAAGGGAGTTTATTCTAATCCTGATGATAAATTAGATCCTACAGTTTATTTAAGAGATTCAAACTTAACTATTCCTGATGTTGATATAAAGAATTTGGCATTAGAAGCTAAAAATGGATTCAATGAAGATGAAAGGTTACTTATTTCTCATAATTTAATGAATTTAGTGAGAGAAAAAGTTGAATATAAACCTCTTTCAACAAATAATGAAACAACAGCGCAAGTAGCTTATAATCAAAAAAAAGGTGTATGTCAGGATCAAGCACACATTATGGTGTCAGCAGCTAGATCAATCAATATACCTGCTAGATATGTAAATGGTTATATGCATAATAATTCACATTCATCAGAATTTCAGTCAACGCATGCATGGGCAGAATTTTTTATAAATGATCTTGGTTGGGTTGGTTTTGATCCTACAAATGGCTGTAGTCCTGATGAAAGATATATAAGGGTATCGTGCGGCCTTGATGCAAGTGAAGCTGCACCTATAAAAGGGGTTTTCTACGGACATAATGGGCAAAATAATTTGATTGAAAACTTAGATATACACGTTCAAACACTTGAAAATAATTCTCAACAATAATAAAATTTGTTAAAATTCTAAAAAAAGGAAAAACATGTACCAAAACAAAAAACAATTACAATTCATATGGATATTCAAACCAGAATTTATGGATGTTGCAAAGCGAGTAGCTGAAGATCATGTTAAATGGATGAATGAAACTCACACTAAAGAAGGAGAAAAAGCTCTTATAGTATTAAATTGGTCAATAGGACCTGAATTCAAAGAAGGAGTTGAGACAGGAAATATTGCTCTTATTTTAACAGAAATTTATGAAAATCAGGCTGGAATAGACGATCACTTTAAACAAGCTCAAAATAACGAAAGTTATTTTAGAGATGATTTAGACGAATTTTCGAAAAATTGTGAACAGAAATTAACTATTCATTCTTCTGATATCATTCAATCAATATAAATAAGGAAGAAATATAGATTTATATCTAATTTTTAAAAATCATTTTCACTATAATTAATAAAGAGCTTTATTTTATATATTTGCTAGCCTATTTAAATATAATGGAAATTGAAAAAATTTTTAAGAATTTAATTTTAGCAGACTTTATTGTTATTATTTTAATGGTTATATCATCTATGTATCAACCATCCGAAATTTCTAATCTCAATGAAAATTTAAATGATGGCTTATTATCTAACTTTGAAAATTTTTCTCGCATAGTATCGATCAGTTTATTCTTTTTATATCTGCTTACTCTAAATCTACTTTATCGATTTATCTCTTATGGTAAACCAATGTATTTATTTTTAGTAGTAGCTGGTTTAGTTCTTAATTATTTTAGTGGTTCTGTTATTTATACAGCTTTTAGTGGTATGCTTGATCAAATTGGTGGATTGATTAGTGGCGCAATTTTGATTCTTTTGTATTTTTCACCAATTAAAGATAATTTTAGATAAAAATAACTTAGATTTCTGCATTCTATCCAATATTTATGTATTTTTTATTAAAATTTAGTTAAAATATACCTATAGGTCGGTCAAAACCCTTGTAAAAAAAAGACCATAAATTTGATTATGGTAAAAACATTAGCTAAAATTATTATTGGTTTATTAAGTTTATGGGCAATAGTATTTATAATTGCAGAGATTATGGGGGTAACTGTCTATTTTCCATTCACTATAGTTGAAAAACAAGAAATACCATATCATAGAATTACTTCAGTCAGATTAGCTGTTTTTCTAACATTTGCTTACTTTGGTTTTAGATATCTTTTTTTTCAAACAGAAAAACTTTATCCTATTCAGTTTTTAGAAATTTATATTAAATCATTTACAGTTTGTTGTTTATTTGTTTTTTACACCAGTCAAGTTGAATATAGAGAATACTATTTTGTTCTATTTTTACTTATTGTTTCTTTAATTTTACATTTTGCTTCTAGAAATAGAATAAGAAGTTATTTTAATTAAAGCAAGCGGTTATTAAACCGCTTGTAATTTATTAATAACCTTCAAATATTGTTCTAAGAATTATTAAAACAAGTCCAACTAGTGGAAAAATAACACCTCTTATATTTGGTGTGATTCCATAATTATTTACAAGATTATAATACCTAACTACTGAACTAATTAAAGCTATAGCAAAAAGCATAAACAAAAATGAATACCAGAATTTATATTGTACTACATTTTCTTCATAAGTATTTCCAGTAACATCAAAAGTTAGTAAAATAGACATTAATAGTATTGTTAAGAAGACTGCACCCAATGGTCCTCTAAAAACCAATTTAGGTTCCTCATTTGAAAATCCTAATTCATTAAAAAATTTATCGTTGAAATAAAATTGATAGATAATAAATAAATTAAAAAGCATAAATAAAACATGGAATGTGAAAGCCATTGTTCCTCCAGCTTCTAAGATATATTCAGCCATAAAATCTCCTTTAAAAACATAATAATCATAAAATTGATGATTCTTTACAAAAAAGTTATTAAAGTAAATTAAATGAAAAATATTTTAGTCACTGGAGGTTCAGGTAAGGCTGGTAGAGCAACAATAAAACTATTATTGAAAAAAAATTATAATGTTTTCAATGTAGATCTAGTCAATCATCCAGATTTAGAAGTTCCTTTTACAAAAGTTAATTTAGAAAATTTTGGAGAAGCTATGGAGTCTGTATCTGAAATAGATGATCGTATTGATGGAATTGATGCAGTTATACATCAAGCTGCAATTCCAGCTTCTGGGTTAGAAGTTAATCATAATACATTTAAAGTAAATACTTTGAGCACTTATAATATTTTTCAAGCATCTAAAGTGATGAAGATAAATAATATAGTTTGGGCATCAAGTGAAACAGTTCTAGGTTTACCTTTTGATACTTATCCTCCTTATGTGCCTGTTGATGAAGAATATGATCCGCTACCAGAGTCAAGTTATTCACTTTCTAAAGTGATGGGTGAAGAAATGGCTAAGCAATATTGTAGGAGAAATCCAGAGATGAAAATATTTGGACTTCGCTATTCCAATATAATGGAAGAACATGATTACAAACAATTTAAATCATTTCAAAATAATCCTTTTTTACGAAAATGGAACTTTTGGGGCTATATTGATGCTAGAGATGTAGCACAAGCTTGTTTATTAGCTATGGAAAGCAAATTAAAAGGTGCAGATCACTTTATTATAGCAGCTGATGATACGGTTATGGAAGAAGATAATAAATCACTTTTAGATAAAGTATTTCCAAAAATTAATATTAAAGGAGATATTGGAAAAAATAAAACACTCTTGAGTAATGAAAAAGCAAAAAATATTTTAGGTTTTAAACCTGAGTATTCTTGGAAAAATTATATTTAAATATTTAAACTCATAATTCCATCAGAATTAAAAGACAAAGGTATAGGACTTGAGATCTTACCAATAAAATTTCCATCTTTATCATCATGTAAAAAAGCCATAAAAAAATAATCTTTTTCTATTTTTAAAATTCTTCCAGCATATAATTCTACTTCAGCTTCTGAAGTTAAAAAAGATCCTGGAGCAATTTCCCATGGTCCATCAAAGTTATCTGATATTAAATAATGCGTACCTCGTCTAATAGGGCCATTATAATTTTGTTTAAATTTATCTGACCAATCTTCAGGGTGATTACAAAATAAACAATACCATTTATTATTTATTTGAAATATTTGAGGTACTTCAAGTTGACTAAATAATCCTCCAAAAAGTGGTTTGGTTGATTTCCAATCATAAAGATTAGTAGATTCTGCCATCCCTATAACTCCACATTGGTAAGGATCATCATCTATTGATGCTCTTGCTGTGTAGGCCATAATATATTTATTTTCTTTAGGATGTTTCATTACCCACGGATCTCTCATAGCTTGATCTTTCCAAAACCCATTTTCATTAAATTCCAAGTAAATATTTGGATCTAAATCTAAAGCTAACCCATTACCACATCTTTCAAAAGAGTAGGGGGAATTGCCTACTGCATGACCTATTCTTTGTTTAACACCTTTTTCATTTTTATTTCTTCCAGTATAGAAGTAATGCCATTTAGAATTTTCTTTTAATATTGATCCTGTCCACACTGTGTAATCATCAAAATTTTCTTTTTTTGAAGGTGATAAAACTGTTCCATAATAATCCCAGTTGATTAAATCTTTCGAGGTAGCAAGACCTTGAGTAACATTATTATGTCGTAAATCTGGATCTTTTAATGATTTATCTGCTTGTAAAAAATAACAGTACCATTTGTTATTATCATTTGCTAACCAGAAATCCCAAACCCACTTATCTTTTATTTTTAACACAAATTATTTTAAAATTACTTGTGCAAATGATGCAGTATCTTCTAAAAATAAATATAATTCATTATTATAATTAATCATATCTCTAATTCTCTCACCTATTTCTATTCTTTTCATATTTATTACTTCTTTATTATCCTTTAGTTCAAAAAAATAAAGTGAACTATCTTTTAATGAGGCAACAACATAATGGTTTTTTTTATCTAAACCTACAATCTGTGAAATACCAATTGAAGGAACAAAATATTTAATTGGTTCAATAAAACCATAATCAGAATGAGATTTGTAAAGTGGATATTTTTCATATGTTTTCTGATTATATGAAGCATTCGCTCCACCATAATGTTCTCCATAGCTAGAAATTGCCCATCCATAATTTGGTATTTCTTTTTTATTTAGTTTAATTATATTTATTTCGTCCCCACCTTGAGGTCCGTGCTCAGCTTCTATTAAAAAATTATCTTCTTTATTATAATATAAACCTTGAGGGTTTCTATGACCCATACTTATTACTTTATAATTTTTAGAAACTTTATCGATCTCAATAACTTTACCAAACATACTATCTATTTTTTGAGTTCGGTGCCTGCTTCTAAAATCACCGGTAGAAAAATATACTTTATCATTTTCTAAACTGATTACTCTACCACCTGATTGATGAGCATTAAATTCTTCATCAATATTATCATAAAAATGTACGCACTCTTCAGAAGTAAAAAAATTATCAAATTCAATAAATTGATAATTCATTTTTCCATAAATTAAACTTGTATTCCAACAATTATTAGAAACTTCTCTTGTATAAGAAACATAAATTTCATCGTTGTAAATTTCAATGTCTTTTACAGAAAACCATCCTCCTTCAAGCCAATCAAAATCATGAATTCGGGATTTTTTAAATTGCTCTATACCAATAAATTCACTGATATTTGTTTTAATTTGTTGAAAAAAAAGATTACTCTTTATGTTATTTATTTCAATATTTGAAAATCCTAAAATTCCACTTGCAGAAATAATGATTAAATTATCATTATGAATTTCTAGATATCCACTTCCAGGATATTGATTTGCTATGCCATACATAAATATATTTGATGTTGGGCTAAAAATATTTACATCAATAGTGTTATTAGAAAAGCTATGTTCTGAATTATAACTATATTCAAGATTGCTAGAATTATTTATCAAACTAATATCAAATTCATACGGATCAAATTGTGTTAATAATTTTTCTAGTAAAAGACTGTCATATTCAAGATAGGGCCTATCTTCCATCAAATCTTGAAAAGCTTCCTCATATAAAATTCTTCTTTTATCGATTTGGTTACGATCTTTTCTTAACTCTTTAATTTGTTTTTCCAATTTGACAGTATTTTTATGTGGAAGAATGTAATTATAAACAAAATTTTTAATTTGATCATTCGTTTGAATATTCGTTATTTTGAAGTCAAAAATAAAATTAATCACTAGAAATATCAATAATATTCCAAGAAAAGAAAATCTAAGAAATCTCATATCTTAAATCTATTTATAATTGTTAAATTTACAATATTATTTTTAAATTATATTTTGTTATAAACTTTACCATTGCTAAGATAATGATAAATATTTTGAGAACAAATAACAGCCATCTTTAATCTTGTTTCATTAGTTCCACTTGCATTATGAGGTGAAAGTATAACATTTTTAAGCTTATAATAGTCTTTATGTATAGCTGGCTCATCATTAAATACATCTAAAGCTGCACCGGCTATTTTATTTGTTTTTAATGATTTTAGTAAATCATTTTCATTTATTACAGAGCCCCTTGAAACATTAATAATTAGTGATGATGGACTAAGGAAATTAAGAACATTTTTGTTTATTAAATTTTTAGTTTTTTCACCTCCAACACAAGTTACTACCATTATATCTATATTTTTTGCCATAATTTTTAAATTTTTAAAATATTTATATTTTAAATTTTTTTTATTTGGACCATGATAAAAAACATTCATTGAAAGACTGCTAGCTCTTTTAGAAAAAGCTTTGCCTATGGCACCCATTCCAACAACACCAATAGTTTTATTTGTAAGACTGGTAGAGAGAGTGAATGGTTTTTTTATCCATTTTTTATCTAAAATAAAATTATGACCTTGATAAATTTTCCTAGATAAAGATATCATTAATCCCAAAGCTAAATCTGCAACATCGTTCGTCAAGACTTTAGGTGTATTTGTAATTATAATTTTGTTTTTTTTGCAGTAATCTAAATCCACTCCAGAATAACCAACTCCAAATACCGAAATAATCTTTAAATTTGGAAATTTTTTAAGAAATATTTTATTACAATTAAATCCACCATTAACAACAATTGCATTATATTTTTTATATTCATATTTTTTATTTTTTATCCATATACAATCTACATTAAAATTTTTTTTAAAAACATATGCGAAATCTTTAAGAATAATATCTGGTATAAAGATATTAAATTTCATTTTAATTTTATACTTTACTCGACTTTGACCAAAGATTTATATTTTCTTCTTTTGCGTATTTATTTATTTCCTTTAATTCAGAGTTACTAAAAACTAGATTATTTTGACTATCTAAACATTCGTCTAATTGCGTAACTGTTCTTGCACCAATTAAAGCTGATGTCATGTTAGGATGACGAAGTACCCATGAAAGAGCCATTTGAGGTAAAGATTGTCCTCTTTTATTTGCAATTTTTGTTAACTCTTTAATTTTAAATAAATAACTTTTTGTAATCATTTTTTTATCAAGTGATGAATTATCAGAAACCCTTGATACTTTAGGTATTTTTTTTAAATATTTTCCCGATAACATTCCTTGAGCAAGAGGAGAGAATGCAATACAGCCTATATCTAATTTTTTTAATGTAGATAATAAATCTTTTTCGACCCATCTATTAATCATGGAGTAAGATGGTTGATGAATTAAACAACTTACACCTCTATCTTTTAATAACTTGTTCATTTTAATTGTTTGTTTTGAGCTATATGATGAAATACCTACGTATAAAGCCTTACCACTTGTAATTGATTGAGCTAGTGCATCTGCTGTCTCTTCTAAAGGAGTTAATGGATCAAAACGATGAGAATAAAATATATCTACATATTGTAGTTTCATTCGTTTTAAACTTTGATCAAGGCTTGCAGTTAGGTATTTTTTTGAGCCCCATTCACCATAAGGGCCATCCCACATGTGATAGCCTGCCTTACTTGATATTATCATTTCGTCTCTATATTTTTTAAAATCAGAGTTCATAACTTTGCCAAAATTTTCTTCTGCAGATCCTGCTGGTGGACCATAATTATTTGCTAAATCAAAATGAGTTATACCGCGATCAAATGCTCTAAAAAGCATTCTCTTTGCTTCTTTTGACATAGATTTTTTACCACCAAAGTTATGCCAAAGACCAAGTGTAATAGGAGGTAGAAGCAAACCACTATTTCCACATCTTCTGTACTCTAGTTTTTTATATCTTTTATTATTAGCTTTATAAGCCATTAATACTTTTTAAGTATATTTAGCTATTACATCAAGTAATTATTTAAACATTATAGATGATAATAAAATATTATTAATTAATATTCATGTTTTTGTTTATTCCACATTAATGCATATAATCCATTTTTGTTAAGTAGGCTTGAATGATCTCCTTCTTCAATAATATTGCCTTTATCTAAAACAATTATTTTATCTGCATTTGAAACTGTAGAGAGTCTATGAGCTATAATTAATGTAGTTTTACCTTGAGAAATTTTATTTAAGTTTTTATTTATTTCTTTTTCTGTATTAGTATCTAAAGCTGATGTTGCTTCATCAAAAAAGAGAATTGATGGATTTTTTAAAACAGCTCTTGCAATAGCAACTCTTTGTTTTTCTCCTCCGGATAATTTAAGACCTCTCTCACCTACAATAGTGTTGTATTTGTCTGGAATACTTTCAATAAAATCATGAATACCAGCTATTTTTGCTGCATTTATTACATCTTCTTCACTTGAGTCTATTAAACCATATGAAATATTATAAAAAATTGTGTCATTGAATAATACTGTATCCTGGGGGACAACACCTATCATTTGTCTTAATGAGTTTTGTTTGTATTTTTTAATATTTTTCTTATTAATTAATATTTCTCCACTATCTGGGTCATAAAAACGAAACAATAATTTACTTATTGTTGATTTTCCTGCACCAGTTGGTCCAACTATCGCTAAAGATTTACCTTCTGGTATACTAAAGGATATATTTTTAATAATTGTTCTATTATTTTCATATCCAAAAAAAATATTATTAAAAATTATTTCTGCATTATTATTTTTTAAATTTTCATTTCCATTATCATCAATGTTATTTTTTTCTTTTAAAAGATTAAACATATTTTCCATATCAACTAACGATTGTCTTATTTCGCGATAAATAGTTCCCAGAAAATTTAATGGTTGATAAAGTTGCAGCATATAAGCATTGATAACTACAAAACCACCAACCGTTATAGTTTTATTCTGAATTCCAAATACTGTTAAAACAAGCATAAGAGTTATTCCAATCATTATTACAAATGTTTGGCTAATATTTAAAAGAGATAAGGATGTTCTATTCTTGTTTGCTGCATTTTCATATTTTTCTAGTGACTCATCTAATCTTTTAAACTCGTGATTTTCGTTATTAAAATATTTAACAGTTTCAAAATTAAGAAGACTATCAATCATTTTAGTACTTGCAGCATTATCTGCTGAATTCATTTCTATTCTAAATTGTAATCTCCATTGAGTAATTGTAAATGTTAGAATAACATAGATAGAAATGGTTACAAAAGTTATGATTGCGTATTCAAATCCGTATAAAGTAAGTAAAATAAATATAACAAGAACTAGCTCAATAAATGTTGGAACAACATTAAATAGAACATAGCGTAATAAAAAATCTATTCCTTTTGTACCCCTATCAATAAATCTATTAAGGCCTCCAGTCTGTCTTGAAAGATGAAAATCTAAAGACAAAAAATGTAAATGTTTGAAAACTTTTAGACTTACTCTTCTAATAGCATTTTGAGATACTTTAGAAAAAAGAGCGTCTCTGATTTCATTAAAAGCAAATGAAGCTATTCTTACAATTCCATAAGATATAATAATAGCAATCGGAACATATAATAATAAATTTATACCACTACTTAAATCATTAAGTGAATCAACAGCATTTCCAAGGATTAAAGGTGTATAAACGCTAGCTACTTTTGCTAATATCATACTCAACCCAGCTAAAACCACTCTTATTCTAAGATCTTTTCTGCTTTTGGGCCATAAATAAGGGAGTAATAATTTTGATGTACTAAAGAAAGTAGAATCTTTTTTCATATCATATTTTTAAAATTAAAAAATTATCCTTATAAAAATTGATTAAATAAGTCTTGTAAAATTTATACATAGCTCACATTAATCAATAATTAGCAATGTTTGTAATATTTTAAAGTAAATGTTGCTTTCTGTATTTGATAATATTTTTATATAATAATATATAATATTAATAAATGACTGACTTACAATGGTATGCCTATCTTGGAGGATTTGTAGCATTCGCAATCGGATGTTACGTATATTATCTCTCTAGAAATAAAAATTTAGATGATCAACAAGTTAAAAATAGAAAAAGAGTTATGAATTTTTTTTTAATTATAGCTTTGGTTTGTGTTGGTTATTCGTGGCTGTAAACTTAAGAGATAAAATTTGAAATATTATCTTGCAATTGATGCTGGGACTTCTGTAATAAAGACTGTAATTTTCAATACAAATTTCAAACAAATAAATTCTCATAGTGTAAAAAATCCAGTCGTAACTGATAAATTTGGTAAATCTGAAATTGAAATGGAAAAATTTTGGCTGCTTACAGCAAAGTGTATTAAACTTTTAATAAAAAAATCTAAAATTCAGTCACAATCAATTGTTGGTTTAGGCATAACTGGAAATATGGTCGGATTTTGGTCTATCAATAATACAAATAAACCAGTAAGAAATGCAATTTTGTGGAATGACACAAGAAGCCAAAAAGTTTTCACTAATAAAAAAATATTTGATCAAATTTATAAAATTACTGGCTCTATCGCGCAATACGGCTGTACTATACCTATTTTAAAGTGGATGACTAAATTTGAAAAAGAAAATTTAAAGAAAATTAAATACATCTTAACATGTAAAGATTGGTTAAGATTTAAATTAACAGGGAATATAAATAATGATGAAACAGAAGTTTCAGTATACCCAGGAGATATAAAAAATAAAAAATTATCAAAAAAAATCTTCAAAATTTTTAACCTAAGTACAAAATATTTTAAATTGTTTCCAGAAATAAAAAAATCAAATGAATTAGGTGGGTATATTACCAAAAGTGCATCAAGGTTAACGAGTTTAAAAGTTGGTACACCTGTTATTATAGGATGTGGTGACGTAATAGCTTCCATATTAGGAGCTGGAGGAATTAATCATAACAAAAAAATCAGTATAATTGGAACTACATGTCACAATATTATAGTTAAAAATAATTCAACAATATCTAAAGACGGTTCAGGATTATTTTTTGCTTCTTTAAATAATACATGGTTAGAGACTAAAATAAACGTTGCAGGAACAACTAATATTGATTGGGTTATTGATAATTTTTATATAAATTCAAAAAAGTATTCAGATAAGATTAAAATAATTAATAAATTTGAAAAAAAATATTTAACTTTTAATTATCCAGAAAATTCATTGGTATTTCTTCCTTATATAAATTATGGAGGATCTATATCTCCATTTGTAAATTTAAATTCTAAAGCTGAAATTTTTGGAATTTTACCACATCATAATAATTTTGACATTATGACTGCTTGTTATGAAGGTTTAGCATTATCTATTAAAGATTGTTATTCGAATAAAATTAAAACTAAAGATAGTCTTTATCTTGCAGGAGGTGGATCAAAAAGCAAAGTTTTACCTCAATTAATTTCAAATGCTTTAAATACTAAAGTTAAAATTTTAAATAATTCTGAACTAGGTGCACTAGGTATTTCATTCTTAATTGATAGTTGCTTACGTAAAAAAGATTTAAAAAATTTAATTAATGATCACCAAAATATTGGTCTTATTTACAAACCCCAAAGAAAACAATTAAAATATCTTAATAATAAATATCAAAAATATAAACAATTAAGAGAGTCATTAGATAATATTTGGTAAAATTCTGAAATATAGTTGATAAAATTGTTATATTAATATTAAGATATACATCATAAACTAAGCGAGGAAAAATGAATAAATTATTACTTTTTTTTATTTCAATTCTATTCTCCTTTAATGCCTTTGCGGTAACTAATGTTACTTTTTGGCATATGGAAGGTGTTCCCCACAGAGTTGATAGAATTCAGACATTAATAGATGAATTTAATACAGCGAACCCAGACATAAATGTTACTCAAGAAGTCCAAAACTGGGGGGAAATTTATGCAAAAGCTCCAGCCTCTGTTGCTGCTGGAACTGCACCAGAATTACTAGTAGGTATACCTGATTTCACTCCAATTCTAGCAGAAATGGGAGCAGCACAACCAGTAGAGGATTTTGTTGCTGAACTTGATTCAAAGTATGGTTTCTATCAAAAAGCATTAGATCAATATACATATAATGGACACACATACGCTGTACCACTTTGGAATATGGCACTAAGTCTATGGTATAGAAAAAGTGATTTTGAAGCTGCTGGAATTGAGCCACCAAAAACTTGGTCTGATTTAAAGAAAGCTGCTAAAGCTCTAACTAAAGACGGTGTTTATGGAATAGGCCTTCCTGGAAATAAACAACTTTATACTGATCAAACAATCTATAGTTTTATGGTTAATTCTGGTGCTGAAGAAATTTATAATTCTGATGGCACTTTAAGATTTGATAATCCTCAAACTGTAGCAGCATATGATGTTTATAAAGAATTATATCAATATTCAGCTCCTGATGCAGCCAACTGGACTTGGGGAGAAGCCGAAGCTTGTTTTGCAAGTAAAGGGTGTGCAATGATATTGCAGTTCACTGTTATCTCTACATATGACTCACAAGCTGGTGGAGATGCTAGTGACTTAGGTGTTATTCAAATCCCTTATGCAAATGGTAAAGCTCATAGAGCTGGAACTGTTTCATATGTTAATTCTGCAATGATCATGACTGATGACGAAGCGAAAATGGATGCTTCTAAAAAGTTTTTAAGTTTCTTAATGGAACCCGGAAACTATGGAAGATTTATTAACATGGAACCAGGATTATTTTTACCAATTACTGAAGCTGGAAGTAAAGATTCAACTTATTGGGATGATCCGGTTGTTGTAAAATATAAATCACAAGTAGAAACTATGTTGGACAACTCAACAAGAGGAAGTCTATTTGGTTTCACCAATGGTAATACTTTTACAAGTATATCTTCTATATCTGCTCAGAATTTATTAGCTCAAACTCTTCAGTTAACATTGATTGATGACAAAAGTCCTCAAGATGCTGTCTCTGAGGGTATGGCGATAATGACTGAAGCTATAGAATAATTTAAAAATCTTTTCAGCACCTCTATTTAAGAGGTGCTGTTAATTCTGTGAAAAAAAATAATATAGAAGGTTGGTTATTTGTATCTCCATTAGTTATTTGGATATCACTTATTATTTTAGTTCCAATTTACATAGCATTCGAATTAAGCTTATTTAACGTAAAGATTATTGGTACATCAGGAAAATTCGTAGGTATTGATAATTACATAAAATTATTTGGTAAATCAAAATTTGTAAATGCCTCATTAAATAGCTTTTATTGGATAATTGGGAATGCAATCTGCCAAACATTTTTTGCTTTTACTATTGCTTTAACTATTAATTATAAATTTCCTGGTAAAAAAATTATGGCTAACTGGATTATTTTGTCATTTATTATTCCAACAGTAGTTGTTGTTGTTATTTGGAAATTAATGTTAAGTAGTAGTAGTGGTGTAATAAATTCAGTTTTAATTGATATTGGATTATTAGATGAAGCAACTGGTTTCTTTAGTTCTCCTAATAAAGCTTTTATAAGTTTAGTTCTAATAAACTCATGGCGTTGGAGTCCTTTTTTAGCATTAATTATTCTTTCTGGGCTTAATTCAATAAATAGGGAAATGTATGATGCATCTAAAGTTGATGGAGCGAATTTTGTTCAACAATTTCTTTTCATTACATTTCCAAACCTTAAAAGTGTTCTTTTTGTTTTAGGTCTAGTTGGTACATTATTATCATTTAATATATTTGACATAATATGGTTAATCACAAAGGGCGGACCATCAAGTGCTACAACTACATTACCATTATTAATTTATGAAACTGCATTTACTAAATTTAGAATTAGTCAAGCTGCAACCTTATCAATAGTTACTAGCTTTTTGTTATTACTATTCTCAATAATATTTATCAAATCCATGGCGCCAAAAGAAGATGATTAAAGAAAATAATATCAAACTTATATTATTAAGCTTATCTTTATTATTAATAATACTTATTTTTTTCTTTCCTTTTTTTTGGATAATTACATCATCTTTTAAAAGCCCAGAAGAAATTATTGCTACATCTACAACTATTATTCCGAGATCTTTTACTTTAGAACATTATAATAAAATATTATTTAACTCAGATTTTTTTATATATTTAAAAAATAGTTTGATAGTTTCATTTTCTTCTATGATAATTTCTATCATTTTATCTGTATCGGCAGCTTATGGTTTACATAAACTTAAATTTTATGGAAATAAATTTGTAGAATATTCACTTCTAGTTACTTATGCTTTTCCAGGGGTAATTCTATTAGTACCTATTTATTTATTGTTTGCAAAAGTAAATCTACTTAATAGTTATTTTGCTTTGATTGTTGTTAATGTTTTATTTGCCACACCATTTGCAGTTTGGATGTTAAAAGCTTTCTTTAAGTTAATACCTAATGAGATAGAGGAGGCGGCATATATTGATGGTGCATCTAGATATATAGTAATTTCTAGAATTATTGTTCCTCTAGCTGCTCCAGGTATAGCGAGTGTAGCAATTTTTTGCTTTATTATTTCTTGGACAGAATATCTTTTTGCGTCAATATTAATCAGTGGTGATGATCTTAAAACCTTACCTGTTGGTTTAGCTGGAATTGTTGGTCAATATCAAATTGATTGGGGTTTTTTATTATCTGGCGCTGTTCTTGCAAGTTTACCAGTGATATTATTATTTGTATTTATTGGAAAATATTTTGTATCTGGTTTAACTGAAGGAGCAGTTAAATAATTTAATAAATTAAAGGAGGAAAAATGACAGTAGCAAGAATAACAACTATTAACTTTAAATCTAAAGAAGATGCTGATGAGTCAATTAAAGATTATTCAGCAAAAGCACCAAGTGAATTTCCTGAAGCACAACAATTACTACAAATTCGCGCAAGTGATACAACTGTAATGGCTGTATCTTTATATGCTGATAATGATGCAATGGAGCGTGCTTCTGCAGCTAGAGCTAAAAGAATGAGTAATAATGAAAAAACTTTTGATGTTGTTGACACAAAGACTGGTGAAGTAACATTAAATCATAAAAATTAAATTAGGAGTGCCCGTAGCTCAGTAGGATAGAGCACCAGATTCCTAATCTGGGGGCCGCATGTTCGAATCATGCCGGGCACGCCAGTATTTTAAAGATATTTTATACTTTTAATTTACAATACTTAATTCTTTTTTTAAAAATTCTTTATCTAATTGATCTTTAATACCTTCCTTAGTCACACTACCTCTTCGCATTATGAAAATATAATCAGATAACTTAAAAGCAAATTCAAAATATTGTTCAACAAGAAATATCGACATTTTTTTTTCATTTTTTAAATAGAGAATTATATCACCAATTAGTTTTATTATATTTGGTTGAATTCCTTCTGTAGGTTCATCCATTAATAATACTTTAGGTTTTGTTATGAGAGCTCTTGCAATAGCTAATTGTTGTTGTTGCCCTCCAGATAAATCTCCACCTCTTCTGTCAATCATTTTTTTTAAAATTGGAAATAAATCAAATATTTCTTCTGGAATAAAATGATCTTGTGTTTTTAAACATCCGAACCCTATTTCTAGGTTTTCTCTAACTGATAACAAAGGGAATATAAACCTACCTTGAGGAACATAACCAATACCTTTTTTTGCAAGATTATGTGATTTCTCGTTATTCATATTTAAATTTTGATAAAAATAATCTCCTGAAGAAGGATTATGAATTCCAGTTAACATTTTTAATAATGATGTTTTTCCTACACCGTTAGAGCCCATTAGTGTTGTTATCTTACCTTCTTGAATTTCCATATTAACATTATGAAGAATTTGTGATGAACCATAATGTAAATTTATATTTTCTAATTTAATCATCTATCTTCCTAAATAAACTTCAATAACATTTTCATCATTTGAAACTTCATTAATTGTTCCTTCTGATAAAATTGAACCATCATGCAAGACTGTTACATTGCATTCTAAATCTTTTATAAATTCCATATCATGTTCAACAACAATTATAGATTTTTTTAAGGAAAGCTTTTTTAGTATCTTTACCGTTTGTTGTCTTTCTTCTGTAGTCATACCAGCTGCAGGTTCATCAACTAACAATAGTTTTGGTTCTTGAGTTAATAACATACCTATTTCTAACCATTGTTTTTGACCATGGCTCAATTCTCCAGAAATCTTAGATTTAATTTCAAATAAATTAATTTCTTTTAATATTTTATTTATTTTTTCTTCATCTAAAGAATTAAATGATTGAAAAATTACACTGAATGGATTTCTAATTTTTTTTTGCGAAATTATTAAATTTTGCAAAACAGTTTTATTTTCAAAAATCGTTGGTTTTTGAAATTTCCTACCGACTCCTAATTGTGCAATTTCAGACTCTTTTAATAATAATAATGAGTACTGTTTATCTGTCCATAAAACATCGCCATTATCTGGTTTAGTTTGTCCTGTTATTATGTCCATGAAAGTTGTTTTACCTGCTCCGTTAGGTCCAATAACAGCTTTGATTTCGTTATATCCTATCCTGAAACTTAAATTATTAACTGCTTTGAAACCATCAAATGAAACAGAAATATTTTTTACCTCTAAAAGATTATTCATACTTTTCTTATAAATATGCTTTTTAAAAAACCAAAAATACCTTCTCTACTAATTAAAGTTACAATAACAAATCCTAGTCCTAAAATTACTGTCCACCAATTTACCCATTCAATTTTATAAAATATCAACGATATGCTCGGTGCCTGACCACTTGTAAACCATGAAGATATTAACGAAACTGATGCAGCACCTATTATAGCCCCATATAAATTTCCTCTACCTCCTATTGCTACCCATACAGCTAAATATATTGATGCAATAGGTGCGATTTCAGCTGGATTTATTATACCAGCTTGAGGATAATATAATGCACCAGCTAAAGCTGAAATAACAGCGGTAAGTACAAAAACAAATAATTTATATGATTCAACATGATAGCCAAGAAATCTAATTCTAGTTTCATCATCTCTTATTGCAGTAATAATTGAGCCAAACTTACTATTAACCAAATAAAAAAAGAAGATGAATACTAATATTAAAAACAATGCACTAGCCCAAAAAAAATAAATGGAAATAACAAATTGAGAGGTATCATCATATCCTGGGATATTTTGAAGTCCTGATAGTCCATTATTTCCTCTCAAACCGCTATCATTTTGAAATAAATAGAGAGATAGAGCTAGAGTCATTGCTTGAGTTAAAATAGATAAGTAAACTCCAGTAACTCTAGATCTAAATGCTAACCAGCCAAAAACAAAAGCAAGTAAACCAGGAATAAGAATAACCATTGCAAGTTGGAAATAAAAATTATCAGCATATGCCCATATTAACGGTATTTCAGATCCACCAACAACTCCAAATATTTGATTCCCTATAGCATCAGATATTTCTTGTGGAGTTAAAGGTAATGACTCTGATATCGAAGCAGTAAGTACAATTATTTCAGTTCTTTTGTACATTAACCACATACCAATCATGTATCCTCCAAGCCCAAAAAATGCAAAATGCCCTAAAGATAAAATACCACAGTATCCCCAAACAACATCCATAGATAAAGCTATAACGCATAAACATAGGGTTTTACCCAATGTTTTAATAAAGCTAGTAGAAATAAAATTTATTGAAAATAGATCACTTAATAAAGTTATTATAAAACTAAATAAAATAATGGTGATACAAAAAAATAAAACCTGTCTATGATTTGTATCTTTTAATAAACTATTAAACATCTTTAACCCTGCCTTTTAATGCAAATATTCCACGAGGTCTAAATTGTATAAATAAAATTATAAAAATAATCATGTATGTTTGAGCTGCAAGAGTATTTGATGGATTGAACCATTCAATAATTTTTTGAAGAAAACCAATTAATGCTGCTCCAGCTAAAGTACCAAATATATTTCCTACTCCTCCAACTACAACGGTCATGAAGCTCTGAACAATATATTCAGTTCCCAATTCTGATGTAACTTTAGAAAATAGTCCAATTGCAACACCCGCAATTCCTGCAATTGCTGATCCAAAACCAAATGTTAACATATTAATTCTATCAGGATTAATTCCCATATTAGATGCCATTATTGGGTTTTGAGTAACAGCTCTAATTTCAAGACCTAACCTTGTCCTGTTCATTATAAAAAGTAATAATAATAGAAACAATATACCCATTAAAATAATTGCTATTCGAATATAGCTAATCGATAAATCATCGTTAATTGAGAGCGCTCCATCAAGCCAAGAGGGTGCAGTCAAAGGACGTGCTTGAGTACCAAAGATATTTTTAGCCAATTGCTGTAAAGCTATACTTATTCCAAAAGTGGCCAATAAAGTATCAAGTGGATTTTTATATAAGTGCCGAATAACCAATCTTTCTAATAATACTCCTGCGCCAAATGTAATTATAAATGCTAATGGCAGGGCAATCAGTATCGATATGGTGTGATTTGGTATATATTGTTGAACGACGTAACCAGTATAAGCGCCCATCATTATAAATTCACCGTGAGCCATATTTATAACCCTCATGACCCCAAAAGTAATTGCAAGACCGATTGCTCCTAAAAAATAAATGGATGATAAACTAATACCATCTACAAAAAGATCGATATACCTATAGATATTCACTCTAAAATTTATATTTTTAAGAGTCTCTTTTGTCTTGTTTGTTACTTGTGATGAGATTTCATCATACTCAGTATAAAAAGTAAATTTATCTACTGATTTTTTAATTTCTTCCTTTGATATAAAAGGGGGTACAACATTAATAGAGGCTAAATAGTTGTAAGCATCCAATCTATTTAAATCATTATTTAGTGAGCTAATATCAAAGCCTGCATTTTTTAGTTTTTTGATATTTGAAACTAAACTTTCTTTTATTATTTTTTTTGTAATTCTTGGTAAAACTTTTTTATTATTACTTAATAAATCATAAGCGTCATTATAAGTTAACTCTGGCTTATTACTAGAATACGAAGATAAAATATAATTAGATGTACCATCATTGTTCTTATATGTTTTGTTTGGAATAATTTTTCTAGCTATATTTCCCATAATTTTTTTATTATTTGTAAAGAGAATATCTGATGTATTTAATAAATTATTTAAAGAAGCTCTAACTTCTAAGGATGTATCATTTGAAAAAAAACTTAAAACATCTAACTTTTCCTGTTCTGATTTACTAAACTTTAAAATTGCAAAATTTAAGACTTTATTGATTTCCTCTCTAAAATTATTGTCGATCTCATTTTCATATGCTGTTCTTAAAATTTTGAGATGAGTTTTCTGAATATCTCTCTTTAAAGATTGAAGACTTTCTCTTCTAACATTTATATCTTCATCTAAAATTTGATATTCTACGAGTGCTGAGTCAATTTTAGACCTTACTCCACTATTAGGTTTTATACTTTTTAATTGTTTTTTTGTAAATTTACCAATTTCATTATTATTGAATATGTCATAAGCAATAATGGTATCTTCTTTTTTTTCTGTATAAACTATAAGATTAGAATCTTTAATAATTGATAGCTCTTTTGATTTCCAAAGAATTAAGAATTTTTTTACATCATCTTGATTAAAAATTTTTATATCATTTAAAACTGGGTCAACTGTTTTTGATGAACTTTTTGATATTAATTTGTAATTACTATTAATAAATTCTTGAATTGTTGTATTTGAGTGAACACTAAAAGAAATTAATAAGAAAAATATTAATAAAAAAGAATTGAAAACATGTTTCATTATTAGATTAAACTAAATGCTATTGGTAGTTAATCAACAGCATTTAGTCTTAATAGTATTTAATAATTTGATTTTATTTGAACACAAGAATTAGTGTCAGTATTGTACATACCACATCCTAAATTTTTCCAGTCTGATTTTAACACAGCTGATTCAGCTAAATGATCTGTCCATGCATCTCCTGGCACTTCCTCAGTTTGACTTATAATATCAAATTGTCCATCTTCTAGTATCTCTCCAATAAGTACTGGTTTTGATAAATGATGATTTGGAAGCATCTCAGCCATACCACCTGTTAGATTTGGAACTTTTAATCCATACATTTGCTCTCTCACTGCATCTACATCAGTTGTGCCAGCAGCTTCAACAGCTTTAACATACATATTAAAACCAATTACATGAGCTTCCATGGGATCATTAGTGACTCGATCCTCACCCATTTTTTCTTTCCATTTAGCAACAAATTCTGCATTTATATCAGTGTCAGCTGATTGGAAATAATTCCAAGCTGCCAAATGACCAACTAAGTTAGATGTATCTAAACCTGAGAGTTCTTCTTCACCAACTGAAAATGCAACAACAGGAATATCATCAGCACTTACATTTGCTGCTGCTAATTCTTTATAAAAGCCTATGTTAGCATCACCATTAATGGTTGATATTACACCTACTTTTTTTCCATCTGCACTCAATGCGACAACATCAGCTACTATTTTTGACCAATCATCATGACCAAATGGCGTATAATTTACAAAAATATCAGACTCCGGAATACCTTTATCAATTAAATACTGATTTAAAATTCTGTTGGTAGTTCTTGGATAAACATAATCTGTTCCTAATAAAGCAAATTTTTCGACACCAAGTTCTTCTAAATAATAATCAGTAGCTGGTATTGCTTGTTGGTTAGGTGCTGCTCCAGTATAGAAAACATTCTTCGAACTTTCTTCACCTTCATATTGAACTGGGTAAAATAGTAATCCATTTAATTCTTCAATTACTGGTAAAACCGATTTTCTTGAAACTGAAGTCCAACAACCAAATATTACATCTACTTCTTGAACAGTAAGCAGCTCTCTTGCTTTTTCAGCAAATAGTGGCCAATCTGATGCTGGATCAACTACAACAGCCTCCAATTGTTTTCCTAAAAGACCTCCTTTTTTATTTTGTTCATCAATCAGGAACAGCATTGTATCTTTTAAGGTTGTCTCCGAAATACCCAAAGAACCAGATAAGGAATGCAATACTCCAACTTTAATTGTTTCTGCGTATGCTTTTAAACTTAAAAAGCTTATAAATAATATAATGATAAATTTTTTCATATTATTTCCTCTCTAAAAAATTGTATCAAATTCATCTTAAAAATTTTAGGAACTTATAGAAACATTAACTTAACAATTCAGATATGCATATTTAACTTATCCAAAACTGCTAATATTTTTTGGTATTTTAATTTACGATTAAAGTTTATAAATTATTTTAATACATAATAATAATAATGTTAAAAAAATTACAAAGATCTGAAGGTGTAATAGACTTAAAAATTTTAGACAATGAAGTAAAAAAATTATTTCAAAAGGGTTCATCCAAAGTTTTAATTCCAAATAGTTATAACAAAAATAAAGAATTCGTTTTACTTAATACAAGTGGAGGCACAACATGTAATGATATTATTAAAACAAATATCAAAATAGAAAATTCAAAAACTAACATAACCACTCAAGCGGCAGAAAAAATATATTCTGGTGTTGGAGATCCTGCTCTCATTGAAGTAAATATTTCAATCAAAAATTCTAATATTAATTGGCTTCCAAAAGAATTAATACTTTTTAATAATTCTAAATTGAAAAGAAATATAAATATTAATTTAGATAAATGTTCTAATTTATTTCTTTGTGAAACTCTAATATTAGGAAGAAAAGCGATGTCAGAAGAAATTAATAACTTATTTTTTTTAGATCATTGGAAAGTTAATATAGATAATCAAATTAAACATTTTGAATCAATAAATATTAATCAATATACACATCAAATATTTAATAATAAATTTTCAATTAATAAAAACTCAGCTTTTTCAACAATTTTAATATTTGGATATATTGTGGATCAAATTAAAGATGATTTAGTAAAAATTATTAGAAAAATAACTAATATTTATTGTGAAATTTCTACTTGGAATAATAAAATTGTTATAAGGTGTTTAGCTAATGATAATTATGATTTAAAAAAAACACTAAATTATATTTTAGAAAATATTATTCATGATAAAGTTCCTAATAGTTGGTATTTATAAATGAAATTAACACCAAGAGAAAAAGATAAGTTAATGGTCAGCATGGCAGCCAATGTTGCCAGGAAACGTTTACAAAGAGGAGTTAAACTTAATTACCCAGAAGCTATAGCTTTGATAACAGATTTTGTCATAGAAGGTGCAAGAGATGGAAAAATGGTATCAGAATTAATGGAAACAGGTGCTCATGTTGTAAAAAAAGAAGATTGTATGGATGGAATTCAAGATATGATTCCAGAAGTGCAGGTAGAAGCAACATTTCCTGATGGAACAAAATTAGTAACAGTACATAAGCCGATAAGATAATGAAACCTGGAGAAGTAATAACAAAACAAAATAGTGATATTAATTTGAATGATTATCGTAATTCAATTACGTTAAAAGTTTCTAATAGTGGCGATCGACCAATACAAGTTGGAAGCCATTATCATTTTGCTGAAACTAATGAATATTTAAAATTTGATAGAGAAAAATCAAATGGTATGCGTCTAGACATTCCATCAGGAACAGCTGTACGATTTGAACCTGGTCAATCAAAAGATGTAGAATTAATTCCAATAGCTGGAGATAGAAAGATATTTGGTTTTAATAAGAAAGTAATGGGTCAATTGTAATGAAAAAAATAAATAGAGATTCTTATGCTGATATGTATGGTCCAACAACCGGTGATAAAATTAGACTTGCTGACACAGAACTTTTTATTGAAGTAGAAAAAGATTTAACAACATACGGTGAAGAAGTAAAATTTGGTGGAGGAAAAGTCATTCGAGATGGAATGGGGCAGTCTCAAGTATCCCGACAAGATGGTGCGGTCGATACAGTTATAACAAACGCTTTAATTGTTGATGTAAAAGAAATTTATAAAGCTGATATTGGGCTTAAAGATGGCTTAATTAATGAGATTGGAAAAGCTGGTAATCCAGATACACAACCAAATGTAAATATTGTTATAGGACCTGGAACAGAAATTATTGCAGGTGAGGGAAAAATTATTACAGCAGGAGGCTTTGATAGTCATATTCATTTTATTTGTCCTCAACAAATTGATGATGCACTTCATTCAGGCATAACAACGATGTTGGGAGGAGGAACTGGCCCTGCTCATGGTACTTTGGCAACTACAGTTACACCTGGACCATGGCATATAGAGAGAATGATACAATCTGCTGATGCTTTTTCAATGAATTTAGCTTTTGCAGGTAAAGGAAATAGTTCATTACCCAAGGCTCTCGAAGAACAAGTAATTGCTGGAGCAAGTTCATTAAAATTACATGAAGATTGGGGTACAACTCCAGCAGCTATCGATAATTGTTTAAATGTTGCTGATGAACATGACATTCAAGTTATGATTCACACTGATACTTTGAATGAAAGTGGATTTGTAGAGAGTACGATTAAAGCAATTAATGGAAGAACCATTCATGCATTTCATACGGAGGGAGCAGGGGGAGGTCATGCACCTGATATTATAAAAGTTTGTGGTGAAGAATATGTTATTCCATCATCAACAAACCCAACAAGACCTTATACAGTTAATACAGTCGAAGAACACTTAGATATGTTAATGGTTTGTCATCACCTTGATAAGTCAATACCAGAAGATGTTGCATTTGCTGAAAGTCGAATTCGAAAAGAAACCATTGCTGCTGAAGATATACTGCATGATATGGGTGCATTTTCAATTATTGCATCTGATAGTCAAGCAATGGGTCGTGTTGGTGAAGTTATTATAAGAACATGGCAAACAGCACATAAAATGAAAGTACAACGTGGGCAATTAAAGGAAGAGCAGGGTGATAATGATAATTTACGTGTTAAACGTTATATAGCTAAATATACAATTAATCCTGCCATTGCTCATGGTATTTCCGATCATATTGGCAGTATTGAAAAGAATAAACGTGCCGATATAGTCATTTGGGATACTGCTTTTTTTGGTGTTAAACCTGAAATGGTTTTGCAAGGTGGAAGTATTTCTTGTTCGCAAATGGGTGATCCTAATGCTTCTATTCCAACACCACAACCAGTGTATTCACGACCAATGTTTTCTTCTTTTGGAAAATCATTAGAAAAATCTACAGCAACTTTTGTTAGTAAAGTTTCTTTAGATAAAAATTCATTCAAAAATTCTGGAATTAGCAAATCTTTATTGCCAGTTAAAAATATTAGAAAAATTTCTAAAAAAGATATGGTATTAAATGATTATTGTCCAAATATAGAAGTTAATCCAGAAACTTATGAAGTTAAGGCAGATGGAGAATTAATTACCTGTGAGCCTGCTAAAATACTACCTTTAGCTCAACGTTATTTTATGTATTAAATTTTATGCAAACAGCTTTTAAAATAACAGATCACAAAGATGCTAGTAAAAATATACAAGATGAAATTACTTTATCTTATGAAGAACGATTTATACGACGAAAAAAATTAATAACAGATAATGGAACGGAATTTTTAGTTAATCTAGAAGAAACAGTCAGTATGGATGAAGATCATTATTTCGAATTAGAAAATGGAAATTTAATTCAAGTAGTTTCAAAAGAGGAAAATTTGATTGAAATTACAGGTAATAATTTAAAACATATTATTTGGCATATTGGCAACAGGCATTTACCTTGTCAAATAGAAGAGAAAAGAATTCTTATTCAAGATGATGCTGTAATTTTAGATATGATTTTAAAATTACACGGGAATGTAAAAAAAGTTTTTGAAAAATTTAAACCTGAAGGTGGAGCTTACGGTATGGGACGTACTCATAGTCATAAACACTAAAATGAAAAAAATAAAAGATCCTCTTCAAATATTACAAATTTGGTTTTCTTCGTCTTTTCCTGTAGGTTCATATGCATACTCACATGGTTTAGAGGCATTAATAGATGGTAATAAAATTAAAAATAAAGATGATGTTAGAGAATATTTAGAAGCATTATTATTTTATGGCAGTCTTCGAAATGATTATATTTTTTTAAAGTCTGTGTATGTGGGTGAAGAAATTAATGACTTAATTCTAGCAAGTGCTTCTTCAAAAGAAAGACACATAGAAATGATTGATATGGGTAATTCATTTCGAAAGATAATGAAAGATAGTTGGGAGCTAGTATTAGAAGAAAATACATCTTTTGTTTATTGTATTAGCAAAGCAGCTCTTCATTTTAATATAAAATTTGATGACTTAATTAAATTTTATCTCCAGTCATATATTTCAAACTTAATTAATGTTTGTGTAAAGCATATTCCTATGTCACAAAAAGATGGACAAATATTAAATGTTAATTTTATTGATCAAATACAAAAATTTTTAGATCAATCATACCAATTAACTCTTAAAGATATTGGAACGAGTTTTTTTATTGGTGATATTTTTGCAATTAAACATGAAAATTTATTTTCAAGGATTTATTTAACATGAATAATATAAATGGTCCGTTAAAAGTTGGTATAGGTGGAGGAATAGGAACAGGAAAAACTAGCTTAACAGAAGCTTTATGCCGTCATTTATCAAACAGAATTTCAATGGCAGTAATATCAAATGATATTTATACAACTGAAGATGCAGAATATTTAATGAGAGCTCAAGTTCTTCCTATGGAAAGAATTAAAGGCGTTGAAACAGGTGGGTGTCCCCATACGGCTATCCGAGAAGATTGTTCAATTAATTTACTAGCCGTTGATGAAATGAAAAATAAATTTCCTGATTTAGAATTAATACTTATTGAATCAGGCGGCGATAATTTGGCAGCTACTTTTAGTCCAGAGTTAGTCGATTTAACAATTTATATGATTGATGTTGCCCAAGGAGCTGACATTCCAAGAAAAAAAGCTCCTGCTATAAAAAAATCAGATTTGTTGGTAGTTAATAAAGTTGATTTAGCACCTCATGTCGATGTTAATATTGATCAAATGGAAGAGGATGTAAAGGAAGCCAGAAATGGGTTACCTTATGTTTTCGGTGAAATGAAAAATAATAACGGAATAGAAAAAATTTCTGACTTCTTAATTTCTCAAGGTGGGATTTAATATTCTTGCTTCTCTAAAGTGTACACAGTGTCTGTACTATTAAATTTTGCATCAAATTCTTTTGATTTAGAATCTTCAAATAAAGCATAAAATTTATCTTGGTCAGTAACATTTGCCATACTAATAACATGACCATCTTTTACAAAAGCCATATCAAAGCCATCTGTGTATTTAGCTATATCTTCTTTAAAGTAATTATATAATTCCATATAATCATCTTTTGTAAATGTTCCTTTTGTAACTACACATAAGTTCATATTTTTCTCCATTTATTCAAAAAAAAATCCTCGCCATTTCTCTTAATGGGAGGATAATTTTATACGTATCTCTTTTTAGCTGCTTGTGAACCGCAATAGAGTCAAATCGTTCTAGTAAATACATAATACAAATTTGTTACAATTCAATTAAATCTAATAATGTTATTAAAATTAAATAGCTCTTTTCGATAAAAGTTAATTTATTTGAACTTCTCATTACAAAACCTATATCTCAATTATGAAAATTTTAGAAAATATATCTAATTTATTTAGCCAAAATAAAAATAATTCAGTCAAAGAAGATACTATTCCAGAAAATCTTCGTAGCAAAGAATTAGAATGGAAATTAGCTTTACTTGTTAGAAACATTGATAATGTAGAAGATATTGATCTAAAATTTGTTAGTGTTTCCAAAAAAGACATAGGTACCAAAAAAGATTTATTTACATCCTATAGATTGGATTTCAATGGAAGAGAAAAATTAAATCTATTTAAAAAGAAATACAAAAATATACTTTTATAAATTACTCATATTTATCAGAATACAAATAAGGTATCCCAATAACCAAAATAATATAGAAAACCATAAAGCCAGCAATAAGAGGTATAACTTCTGCAGCTGGTACTGTACTAAACGGCCCTAAAACAAACCCATAAATAACAAAAAGAATATTTAAACCTACTAAATAATAACCACCACTTTTTTTCATGCTATACAACATATAAATTGTGTAAGCGATTGCTAATTGAAAAACTATACTTACAATAAAATCTAAAGTGGAAATCTGAACATTAAAATCTCCTACAGGTGGTTGAACACCTTGACCGGAAAAATATCCATACGTAATTCGATAAGATGTATCAATAAAATCAAGAGAGATGAGGATTAACATAACCCAATGGAGAGGTTTAAATAATCTTTCTTTCATAATAATATTTTAATTATTAATCTTTTTTCATAGATTCTTGTAATGAAATATTATTGTCTTCAGAAGGTTTTGTATCTTTTTTAATTGATTGAATTTTATCAGAAAGTTTAATATCACCACTTATTTGACCGCCAAGTTTTATTTGTAAATTTTGATATTCAATTTTACCTGAAACTTTACCTTGTTCTTGAATAGTAAGAGTACCAGATGCTTTAATATCACCATCAAAAGCACCCCAAATATCAGCATTATGAGTTTCAATAGAGCCTTTACAGTCACCAGTAGCACCTACTACTAGATTATCTGTTTTCATTGTTACATCGGCATCACCATCAATTTGTACTTCATCAGCTTTTTTAATTTCACCATTAATAACTACACCTTGACCAATGACAACTTTTGCAGATCCCTTTGCAGGTCTAAATACATCAGGTGATGAATTTGTATTATCGTCTTTTTTTATCAAACATTTTTCCTCCCTATGTTTTTTAACGCAGGTATTCTTCGACTGCAGGAGTTTTGTTAGAGCAGGTTACTACAACTGCTATTAAAATATTTTAACATAAAAAACTAAAAAATTAAATATTAATGTTATTTTTCAATACTATTTTTGATGATTTACAACATCTACAAGTATAGCAATTACCAAATTCAATATTGTAATTGAACAAATTGAAATGAAACTAAAGAAATAAATCCAAGCCCACCAATAAACAGCTTGCATAGGTAGCATAACATTTTCCCAGCTAGATAAAGTTAAAACTTGAAATAGGGTGATTAGAGAAATTCCTAAATCAGCCCATCTTTCTGGATCATCTTCTCCAAATAAAATAGAGCCCATTGTTGCGTAAATATAGAGTATAATAAATAAAAGTAGACTGACAAAAAATACCCTCTTAATGGAAGCAAGAATAGCTTCTATAATTTTTTTTAATTCCGGAATAACTGATATTAGACGTAATACTCTAAATATACGAAGAAGACGTAAAACTAGAAAACTAGAATTATTTGGAATTGGAATTAGAGATATTGCAACAATTATAGTATCAAATACATTCCAACCATCTTTTAAAAAATTTTTCTTTTCTTTTTCTCCAATAAAACGAATTAAAATTTCAACAACAAAGAAAACTGTGATTGCATAATCAAGTAAATGAATAGTATTTAAAAATATGGGATCTAATTGATATGTTGTTGCGCCAATAAGAATGGCATTTAATATAATTATAACAACAACAGAAAATTGAAAAATACGATTATCTTTTAACTTAGAAAAAAAATCTATCATATTTAATTAAATTGTTTTTAAATTATCTATTTTTCTATCCATCACAAAAAACCACAAAGGGGGGAGTAAGGCCATAATTAACATGATGGAATAATTAGCAGGCATTTCAATTGCTTTTTCTTCTTGAGATAAAAGGGGATAGGGTTTTGATGCACTTTGGTGATGCTCTGCATGAAGACCTAAATTAAACGTCGACCAATTAGCAGAGATATGACGGCTATTCCAAGAATGTAAATCTGTAAATCTTTCATATCTTCCATTTTTTTTTCTTCTTTCTAGTCCGTAGTGCTGTATGTAATTTACTAACTCCAGTAGGATGATTGAAACAAATGAATGAAAGAAAACAAAAAACAAACCATTCATACCGGCAATTAAAAATGCGATTAATAAAAATAAAAATTCTAAAACAAAATAATGAATCATTCTGTTTTTGAAACTAAAAGTATTTAAATTTTTTCTATCAAGAATATTTTTCTCAATGTTCCAAGAGGAAATCACACTATTGATTACACAACGAATAAAATAAAAATAAAAATTTTCACCTCTTCTAGCTGTAGCAGGATCTTCTTTTGTAGCTACATTTAAATGGTGACCATAAATATGCTCGATACGAAAATGACCATAACAACATAAAACTAATAAAAATACTCCAATGCCTCGCATAAATTTATTTTTTCGATGAATAAGTTCATGTGCAGTTGTAATACCAATAGAGCCTCCTGACATACCTACAGCTGCGCCTAAAGCAGCCGCAGTTAATAAAGTGATTTTTGAATCAGAAACAACAATTAAACCAAATATAATTAAAAATAAAATACAGGGTAGTACGATTAAAATAGAAAAATTATGAAACACACTTTCTTTAAGCTCAACATCATCTTTACCTAAGTAAGGTAATACAAGGTCAATAATTGGAACTAATACGAAAACCCAAATAAATGGTGAAATTGACCAAGAGGGATTAATGATTAATCCTAAAGAACTAGCAAAAATCAAAATTAGCGGTGTTACAAGATAAAAAATCATCAAAATAATTATATATTATTTTTTTTTCTAAACTAATACCTAAATTACAGTAAGAAAATGTATATGAATAATAACATTAAAGGTCTTATTTTAATTATTGTGGGGATGTTATTCATAATTACCCAGGATGTTTTAATTAAATACACCATTCATGATGCTTCATTAATGCAAATACTCGTTTTTAGAGGAGGGGTTGGATTTTCTTTGTTATGTCTGTTTTTAATTTACAAAAAAAAACCAATATTCTTCGGAACAGTACACCCTTATATAGCAATTTTTAGAGGTTCAACATTCTTCTTCGGCTTTACCTTATTTTTTATCTCATTGAGCCAAATCACTTTAGCAGAAGCAACAAGTTTATTTTTTGTGAGTCCATTTTTCATTACTATTTATTCTTACTTCATTCTGAAAATAAAGATTGGTTTAAATAGAATATTTTCAATCTTCGTTGGTTTTAGTGGTACACTTTTAATCATTAAGCCAGAATTTAATGACATAAATGTTTATATGTTATTTCCAATCATTGCTGCTGCCACCTATGCATTAAGTATGACATTAGCAAAAAAAACTGCAAAAAATGATAATTTATTCCAACAAACTTTTCATATTTATATAGGTGCATTTATCGGAGGAAGCGCAATAAGTATTTTTCTGCATAATACAGATTTAAATTTATCAATTTTTTCTATTCTCAGTAATCCCTGGATACTAAATGATTTTCAAGTAATTGGATTAATTCTTTTAATCTCTTTTACTGGAAGTCTTGGAATATTCTGTTTAATTGCTGCATATAGAGTAGGCTCACCTTTAGTTAACAGTATAACTGAGTATGTCCATTTAATTTTTGCGATTATAATAGGAATTATTATTTTTTCTGAAGTGCCAGATATAAATTCATTTATTGGTATTTTTCTTATTATGGTAAGCGGTATCTTTGTTGTATTCAGAGAAAATAAGCGTGAGGAATTAGTTGTATCCAAAACTACTCTTAGAACATAATTAATTTATAAAAATTTATTTTTCTATAAATTTTTTTACAGTATCATAAAACGAAGGTGTTACTGTAAAGTAATAGCCATTTTCTTCATGGACACTATTATTACCAATACTATTATCTGAGTGAAAATCTATAAGGTGCTGATAAAAGCGATTGGGGTCATTTACATGGTACTCTCTTCCATCATCTGCTTTAACTATTAAAGTTTTCATCTTGATATTAAATATAGAAACACTTAAAAATTAAAATAAAAAAATTTATATATGACAAAAAAATATGATTTTATTATTGCGGGTGGTGGAACATCAGGAATTATTACAGCAACAAAATTAATTGATCATGGTGCTTCTGTTTTAATTTTAGAAGAAGGAATTAAATCCAATAATTTACTTTTATCGATGCCAGCTGGTTGGATTAAGGGTTTAGAAAATAGTCCATTCTTAAAATTTTATGAATCTATTCCGCAAAAACAATTAAATAACCGTCAGCACTTTATAGCTCAAGCTAAAACTCTTGGCGGAGGATCAAAAGTGAACGGTATGGTTTATATGCGTGGGAAACCTTCAGATTATAATAAATGGGAAGATGAGACTGAAGATAGTAATTGGAATTGGAACACGTTGATCAAGCATTTTGTTAAACTTGAAAATAATCAACGTATTCAAAATGAATATCATGGAAACAAAGGTAACTTAAAAGTTTCTGATCCTGGTTATATTGTAGAAGGTACAAAATTATATATCAAAACAATGCAAGCCATGGGTTTGCCTTATAATGATGATTTCAATGATGGTGATCAATATGGAGTAGGAACTATGCAATACACCATCGGCAATGGCAAAAGATGCGATGTGTACAGTGCTTTTTTACAATCAAAAACTAATAATAAAAATTTAGAAATCAAAACTAGTTCTATTGTAACAAAAGTTATTCTTGATCAAAAAAAAGCAATTGGTGTTGAATGTATATCAAATGGTAAACCAACTAAATATTTTGCGAATGATATTATTTTAACATCAGGAGCATACGTAACACCTAAAATTTTAATGCATTCCGGAATAGGGGAAGAAGAGCAATTACAACAATTTAATATTCCAGTGATTGAAAATTTAAAAGGTGTAGGTAAGAATTTGCAAGATCATCATGAAGTACCTGTCATCTCCAGAGTAAAACCTGGTTATAGTTATTATAAACAAGATGAAGGATGGCGAATGATAAAAAATGGAATTCAGTATTTATTATTTAATTCAGGCCCTGTTCGATCTCAAGGTGTTGATAGTTGCTCTTTTTTTAATCCTGAAAATTTAGAAGATAAAAAAGATCCTAAAATTAAATTGTATTGTGTGCCAATAATGTATACCGATAGAGATACAAAGGGTATAAAACCTGATCACGGATTAACACTTACATCATGCTTAATGAATCCAAAATCAAGAGGGGAAGTAAGAATTCAATCTTCTAACCCGTTAGACTTACCTCTAATTGATCCAAATTTTTTAAGTCATTCTGATGATATGGATGTTATGCTGAATGCTGTTAAGTTAGCAAGAAAAGTAATTCAAACAAAACCTTTATCTGATATTGTTTTGGAAGAAACAGTTCCTGGTCAATTTATTAATTCAGATGAAGATATTATTAACTATTCAAAAAAAATGATCAAAACAAATTGGCATCCTGTTGGAACATGTAAAATGGGTAAAGATAATGATAATATGGCGGTGTTAAATACAAAATTGGAAGTTAAGGGAATAAAAAATTTAAGAGTTTTTGATGTGTCGATGATGCCAACAATTGTCGGTGCTAATACTAATGCCCCAGCTATGGCAATAGCAGATAAAGCTACAGACTTATTATTGAGGCCAAATCAATAATTTATTAAAGAAAATACTAATCAATTGATCTTAATGGGGCAAAACTCCCTCAGTGGAGAGGGCTTTATACCCCATGAATATATAGTGTTTTATTTTTTATTTATCTACTCGACCAAGAAAACTAATTCCTGGCTATCTAAATCAACACCTGCATCAGTTCTAAGTTTTGCTAATTCTGGGTCTTGCATTGCTGCTTGCATTTTTTCCATCGATTCAATCTCTAAAACTTGATAAATTTTAGTTTCATCATCTTTAGGGTGGCCATATGCTAAAACTTTTATTCCATATTTTTTTCTATGAGTATCAACACTCAGAAAAAGATTTTTCCATTTTTCATAACCTTCTTTTAATTTAACATTCATAATGATTTTCATAATACGTCCTTTTTTCTATTTCTTTAATTTAAATATATTAGTCTATAGTTAATTACTTTTAGTTATTTAATTTGCTTCTATAATTACCAAATTTCTCACAACAACATCTTCTTTATTGTCACCTAAATGTGCCAAAGCTTCTTGATATCGAGGATCATTGTAACCATCTATTGCGTCTTGTACGCTATTAAATTCAACGACTGCTGAATATAATAAATCAAAATTCTTTTGAACATAGAATTTTGGCTCACTGCTAGCAGTAGGTACAAAATTTCCTGATTTCTTTTCTGCCTCCTCTGTAACAATATTCATAAATTTCTCTAAATATTGTCCCCATTTTTCTTCATTTTTAATTTCTTTTACTTGTCCAACCCAATATCCTTTTTTCATAAATTCTTTTTAAATTAAGTTTAATTACATTTCTGTAGCACCAGTTTCTGTTTTCCAAATTAAACCATCTTTTTTTAGTGAAACTATCATTAGTGCTTCTTTATCGCCAGATGCATAAGTATTAAAGCGATGTGTAACTAAAATTTCATCATTTTCATAAATACAACGAACTTTATCTTGAGTAATATTATTGAACATTTCTAATGTTTGTTCTTCACTTCCCTCACTTTTTTTAAAAACTTTATTTTGCTTATGACTAATAAATTCATGGTCTTCATGAAAAAGAGCTCTGTGAGCTTTTGCATCTTTTTCTTCAAATGCTTTTTGTAATTTTTCAAATAACATAAATCTCCTTTTGTTTAGTAAAATCTAAAATTAAAATTTTACAATTTTGTGAATATTCTATTACTGGATAATAATTAAGTTAAGAAAAATAATGTTATTAATTAAAACTAATAAATATTAATGAATAATTGAAAATTCAGATAAATCTCCACGCATTGTAGAAACGGATATTTGAATTTTATTTCCTTCTTTATCAACATCTAAACCTGTAGATATTAAGAGTGGCATTAATTTAGAAATTTTAATAATTCTTCTTTCATATGCATCTGGCAATCTTGTACTTAAATACGTTTTACTGCGATGAAATTCATAGACACCCAAACTTTTCAAAGCCAGAGTTATGCTTAGGAATTTTTTTATTCTTTTTTCAATATCAGGAAATTTTTCTCTAATAAAATAATGCCTTGATATGGATACAACGCTACCATCAATTTTTCTCAATAGTTCACACATAATAATTTTTTTAAAATCTTTTGCTTCTAATAAATTTTTAACAAATATTGGAGGTTTCATTATTTTTGACCTTAAAAAAATAGCAGAGAAATCTCTTTTTTCTAACAAAGCATTTAAATGAAATTTACTATTTTTGGAAAGATGGACTCTGTAAATATTTTTAGTGATAAAACTACCTTTTCCTTGATGCGAAATTATAACGTTTTCATTTTCTAATTTTTTAATTGCTTTTCTTACTGAGTATCGTGAAATATTATTTTTTTTTGATAATATATTTTGAGATTCTAGTTTTTGTCCACTTAGTAGTTCTTTATTTAAAATTTTTTCTTTAATTTTAAAATATAATACCTCCCATTGATTTTTATCATCGTTTAAAAGTATCATATTTATTTTTTACATTTTTTTTGTTTCAATTTTACTACATTTATTTTCTTATTTCACACAGTAATAAAGTTGGTTACAACACAATATTAAAGTTGGAAGATAATTTAAATAAAATTCAATATATTTGTAATTTTTTTTACAAATAATTTTTCTATTACTTTTTTTGTGATAGTTAATTCTGACATAATTTATAAAGGTAACATTCACTGCCACTCAACTAATAGTGATGGTCAATTGTCACCTGAAAAGGTTTGTGAATTTTATAAAAACCTAAATTATGATTTTATTTCTTTAACTGACCATTTTAAAAGTGAATACAATTTTACCATTAGTGATACATCAAATTTCTCCGATGATAAATTTACAACAATAACTGGTGCAGAACTTCACGCTGGTAAAAATAGTAATGGAGACGAATGGCATATCTTATCTGTTGGTATTCCTAGAGATTTCACTTCCCCGACTGAAGATGAATCTGGGCCTGAAATAGCTACAAGAGCTCTAAAAGCTGGAGCTTTTGTTGCTATCGCCCATCCTGAATGGTCAGGTTTAAATCTAAATGATGCATTATCTATGCCCTTAGGCATTCATGCAATTGAAGCATTTAATGGTGTTTGCAAAACTTTTGGAAGAGAAAATGGCTCATATTTAATTGATCAAGTTATGGCTTCGGGTAGAATGATTGGAGCTATTGCAACTGATGATGCTCATTATTACGAAAAAGATGCCAATGCAGGTTGGGTTATGGTTCAAGCAGCATCTAACTCGCATAATGATATATTGGATTCACTTAAATCTGGAAATTATTATGGATCAACAGGGCCAGAGATAATTAGAAGTGAAATAGTTAGTGAATATTTTCATGTAGAAACTTCTAATGTTGATTATATCGGTTTAGTTGGTCGAGGAGCAAGATTTGAAAAAATTTCAGGTGAAAACCTTAAAGAAGCAAAACTTCCATTAGCAAAGTTCCATAATAGTTGGGCAAGATTAATTTTAAGAACAAATGACGGTAAACAGGCCTGGGGTCATCCGTTTAAGGTTTATTTATAAAAAATGCGGTTCGTAATTATAAGAACTCTAAGAGCTTTTTTAACAATTTGGGGAGTCATTACTCTTACTTTCATTGCTACAAGAATAGCAGGAAATCCGATTGATAATTTTGCACCCGAAGGTTTAAGTAATGAAGAGTATAACTATTTAATGGAGTATTTTGGACTCAATGAGTCATACTTTGTCCAATATGTTAGTTATTTTAAAGGAATAATAGAAGGTAATTTTGGTTTTTCTTATTTTTCTTTTCAACCTGTAACAGAAGTTTTTTTTAGTAAATTACCTAATACTTTAGCTTTATTTGGATATGCATTTTTAGTTTCATTAATAATTGGCATTCCTCTTGGAATTTACGCTGCTATTTACCGAAATTCAATTTTAACCACATTCATAATGGCTTTAGCATTTACTGGATATGCTATTCCTAATTACATATTAGCTATATTTGCCATCCTTCTTTTTTCTTTTACGCTTCATTTATTACCAACTGTAGGTTTAGAAACTCCCTATCATTATATTATGCCAGTAGGCTGTTTAGCTATGTCTATGTTGGCCGGTAAAATCCGTTATTCACGCTCAGCAATGCTTGATGTTCTCAATGAAGATTATATTCGTACTGCAAGATCAAAAGGCTTATCAGAACGTATAGTTATTTTTAAGCATGCATTTAGAAATGCATCAATGCCTATCGTTTCAATTCTTGGATTACAAATTGCAGGTTTTATTGCTGCTGTTGTTTTAGTTGAAGCAGTTTTTGCCATTGATGGAATAGGGAACTTAATTGTTAAAGCTGCGATCTTTAGCAATTATCCAATACTCCAATATGGTGTGATGCTATGGGGTTCAATAGTTGTATTGGCTACTCTCTTAGTTGATCTGACATATGCATTATTAGATCCTAGAATTAGAGTAAACTGATGTTTTCAATTCTTAATAATAGTGAATTAGTTAAAAAATTCAAAAAAAGTGACTTAATCATTAAGGGAGGTTTATTTCTTTTATTCTTTTTAATACTTGTTGCTATCTTTGCACCTATTCTTGCACCTTATGATCCAAATTCGACGAGCTTGTTAGCTAGATTAAGACCTCCTTTAGGTTTTGAAAAATTTAAAGTTGGCTTTTTGCTAGGCACCGATGAACTTGGAAGAGATATGCTTTCAAGATTAATATATGGTTTAAGGTTTACTTTATTTATTGCTTTAGTAGGATCATTAATCTCCATGACGATTGGAACCTTAATAGGTGTCATATCTGGATATGTTGGAGGTATCATAGACAACATTTTTATGATGTTGGTAGATATACAGATTGCATTTCCAGGTACTTTAATGGCTTTATTATTAATATCTGTTTTTGGCTCGAGTATTACAATCCTAATTTTTGTAGTAGGTATTAGTGGTTGGGAAAATTATGCTAGAGTTGTAAGAGGTCAAGTAATACAAATAAAAAATGAACCCTATGTATCTGCTGCGCAAGTAGCAGGGGCGAAACCAAGAAGAATTATTCTTCTTCATATGCTTCCAAATATTGCTTCCCCAATTATCGTTTTATACACTTTTGGTATTTCTAATATAATTTTATTAGAAAGTTCTTTATCGTTCTTGGGCTTAGGTATTCAACCTCCAACAGCTACTTTAGGATCAATGACAGGCTTAGGGAGAGATTTTTTATCTTCCTATCCTCATATTTGTGTTTTGCCAGCGATAGTGATTTTATTAATTGCTTTAGTATTTTTGTTACTAGGTGATTGGTTACGAGATTCTCTTGATGTTCGTTTACAAAGAAAATGATTTCAAGAGATGGTGTTTTATTTTTAATGGTTAAAAATAAAACTAAATTTAACTTTTTAGTTAATGGAGTAAACTATGAAAATAAAAAAATTTGTTAGAAATTTATTTATAATTCTAACATCTATTTCATCATTATCTTTAACTTCTTTTGCGAATGCAGTTGAAATAAAAGTTGGTGTGTTAAATCTATCAGCCACGTTTGCACCAGCACAAAGTCACTCAAACGTTGATTCACAATTTTTTGTAAACATGATGGAACCTTTGATAGGTAAAAATGCAAAAAATATGGATAATGAATTTGGTCCGATGTTTGGTGGATTGGCTGAGTCGTATGAAATTCATCCAAGTAAACAAATTATTGATTTTAAAATTAGAAAAGGTGTAAAATTTCATAATGGTGATGACATGACCATTGAAGATGTTCTTTTTTCTTTACAATCAATGATTAATGTTACCGATCCTATAAGAACAGAAAGATCTAAAGAATTTTTTGGAAATATAGCTAGAGCTGAAGCACTCGATGAAAACACTGTTCGAGTTATAACAAAAAAACCAGATTTTCTAACGGAATTATTTCTATCTTCACAACAATCAATGATTTATCCTAAGAAATATCTTATGAGCTTGACAGGTGATCCTGATATTGATGAAATATCTGATTATCGTGCTTTCGGATTAGCACCTGTTGGTACTGGTCCTTATAAGGTTACATCATTTAATCCAAGAGTCGAAATTGTTTATGAAAGACATGATGATTATTGGGGTGAAAAAGCACCATACGATAAAATAACTATGGTAAGAATTCCAGAAGCTGCGGCAAGAGTAACTGCTCTTATCAATGGAGAAATTGATTTAGCTACAAACATAGCGCCAGATCAGTTGGCAACAATTGATAATGCCCCAGGTTATAAAACCACAGGTGCAGTAACTCCATTATTTCATGTAATCTATTTTGCTGGTGCTGGCTACGATAGGGAAAGTGATGCTCTCTCTGGTGGATCAAAAACTTTCACTAAAGAACTTCGTCAAGCAATGGTATCAGCTGTAGATAGAGATCTTTTAAATGATGCTTTATGGTTTGGAAAGTCTGTAGTTCCTAGTACGCATTCATATCCTAACTACGGGAAATTTTATACTCCTGATTTTGATACTTTTAGTTACGATATTGAAAAAGCTAAAAAACTTATCAAAGATAATAATTTAGAAGGAACAAAATTAGAATTTTGGACTGATCCATATTATTATACAAATGGTCTTCTGGCTGCTCAGGCAATGGCCGAGATGTGGAAAGAAATTGGTATTGATGTAACTATTCGAACAACGGAAACTTGGGCTTCTAAAGGTGAGCCTGGTTCTTGGGGGTACAATGGTCAAATGCAGAATTGGTCAAATCCAATGTATTATGCAGATCCTCATGGCTCATTTGGAAAAATGTGGGCTCCAGGTGGTGCAGGAATGACAAGAGAACTTTGGAATCCATCGATCGGTATGGATGCATATACTGAATTGTATAATGAGTTTAGATGGGAATTAGACCCTGAAAAAAGAAATGCAAAATATGGTGAAATAATGGATCTCGTCAAAGAAGATGCTTTCATGTTAGTTCTATATCAACCATTTGAAAGTTATGGAATGAGAGAAGATCTTCATTGGGATCCTTTCCCTGGACATATACCATACGTTCTTGATTTTAGAGCAGGCATGTTTGAGGATGATAGATTAAATTAAATTATAAAGGAGGGCAGAATAATCTGCCCTCCATGATTAATATTTTATGAAAAAAAAATTATTAGAAGTTAAAAATTTAGAATTATCATTCGGTAATAATGATAGTTATTTTAAAGCTCTAAAAAATATTAGTTTTGATATTTATCCAAATGAAACTGTGTCTATAGTAGGTGAATCAGGATCAGGTAAATCTGTTACTGCAATGGGCGTAATGTCATTAATTCAAAAGGCAGGTGGAAATATTGAAAATGGATCAATCATATTTGATGAAAAATATAATATGGTGAATATCGAAGAAGAGAAGGCAAGAAGCATTCGAGGAAACATGATTTCGATGATTTTTCAAGAACCTATGACTTCCTTAAATCCAGTTTTTACAGTAGGTGAGCAAATTTTAGAAGCCCTAATTACTCATAAAAATATCTCAAAAGAAAAAGGAAGGCAAATGGTAATAGAGGCAATGAAAGAAGTTAAAATTGCTCAAGCTGAAAAAAGATTTTCCCAATACCCTCACGAATTATCAGGAGGTATGCGACAGAGAATAATGATTGCGATGGCACTTGTTTGTGAACCAAAATTATTAATTGCTGATGAACCTACAACGGCTCTAGATGTAACAATTCAAGCACAAATTTTATGGTTGATAAAACAATTAAAAGAAAATCATGGTACAGCAGTAATGTTTATTACACACGATTTAGGTGTTGTTGCTCAAATTTCAGATAGAGTAGTTGTTATGAAAAGAGGCTCTATTATTGAAACAGGTACCGTTAATCAAATTTTTAATAATCCAGAAGATCCATATACCAAAAATTTAATAGAGTCAGTGCCAAAACTTGGGAATGAACATCAAAAATTATACAGAGAGGAAAACGAATTTATTTTAGAATTTAATAATGTTACTGTAAAATATCCTGTGAGAAGAGGTGTCTTAAATAATGTTACAACTGAATTATGTGCTGTAGATAGAGTAAACTTCAAAATTAAAGAAGGTCAAACATTAGGAATTGTTGGAGAGTCAGGTTGTGGAAAATCCACAATTGCTAAAACTGTTGCAGGATTAGTTAAACCAGAATCTGGAGAAATAATTTTAGAAGGAACTAACACATTAAATTTAAAAGGAAAAAATCTTCAAAACTTTAAAAAAAATATAGGCATGATATTTCAAGATCCGTTCGCTTCTTTGAGCCCAAGAAGAACAGCTGCTCAACAAATTTCAGAACCATTAGAAATTCATAATGCTGGTTCAAAAAAATTTATACAAGAAAGAGTTGAATGGTTAATCAATAAAGTGGGTTTGGATAATTCACATTTATACAGATATCCTCATGAATTCTCAGGAGGACAAAGGCAAAGGTTAAGTATAGCTAGAGCGTTAGCTCTTGAGCCAAAACTAGTTATCGCTGATGAACCTGTTTCAGCTTTAGATGTTTCTGTTCAAGAAACTGTACTTGAACTTTTTGAAGATTTACAAAAAGAATTAAAATTAACGTATATCTTTATTTCACATGATCTATCAGTAATTGAAAAAATAAGTGACTGGGTTGCAGTTATGTATTTTGGAAGAATTGTTGAAAGTGGAAAAGTTAAAGATGTTTTAAGAAAAACTAAACATGATTATACAAAAAACTTAATTAAATCAGTTCCTACACCTGATCCAAATATAAAGATGACTCAACCAAAAATGTTTTCTGAAATAAAAAGTGATTTATTATTAAAGAAAGGATATCAATTTGAGGAAGACTTACAATATGATGATAATTTAGAAAATCATAGAATGCTTCTTTCTAGTTAAAATTGTGTACACCGAAAAAACTTATAGAAAAAAATTAGAAAATTTTATCAATAAAAAATACCTTGCAAGTTTTTTAGTTTTATTAAGTGCTCTTACAATTGCAAGTATGATGTCAGCATTTAAAATTTCGAGTCAATATCTATCATTCTATCAAATTATATTTATTAAATCTATTGGCAGCACTCTACTGCTATTTCCAATATTTATTTTTTCAGGTATAAAATTTTTACCAGAAAATGGTTATCAATTATATTTTTTAAGAATATTTCTAATAATTGGGGCTATAGTTTGCTGGATTTATTCAATTGTTAACTTACCTATGGGAACCGCAACTGCTATATCATTTTCTAAAAGCTTTTTTGTACTTTGGTTAGCTTATTTATTTTTATCAGAAAATATTACTTTTCAAAAAATACTAGTCACCTTTATAGGATTTTTAGGTGTATTATTATGCTTAGAATTTTCAAATTCATCAATTTTAATTTCTGGTTTTGTTGGAATAATTGGGGCTGTTTTTGCTGCTGGATTGACTATAGTTATTAAAAAGCTCTCCATAAAAGAACCTGTTTTAAGGATAATGCTAATTCCAAATATTGCTATAACATTATTGTTTTTATTACCCGCTATTTATAGTTGGAATGAAATTCCAACTTCAATTTTTTTACCAGTTCTAATTATGATCACTTTTGGTTCTATTTCTCAATGGTGTTTTCTTACTGCTTATAAATTAGTTGATGTGTCGTATATAGCTCCATGGGAATATTCTAGATTAGTTGCTGCAATAATTTTTGGATTTATATTTTTCAATGAATTATTAACAATTAATATTATAGTTGGTATAATTTTAATAATTGGCTCAACATATTATTCATTACTTTATATAAAATCTGAAGATAGTTATTCAATAGAGGCAAGAAACTAATGATAAAAATAATTACAATTGCTGATATTCATTATGGAAAGAACACTTTAACTAAAAGAGGTGATACAGCACTTAGCTTACTAGATGAATTTAATCTTTTTGTTGATAATGAAAAACCAGACTTTATTGTTGATTTGGGTGACCGTATAAATGATGTTGATAAAAAAAATGATATTAATTTGCAAAAAAAAATATTTAAGAAATTAAATGAAAATAAAATTAAAACTTATCATATTTGTGGAAACCACGATGTAGTGAATCTTTCTATTAGTGAAAATGAAGAGATATTTAATCAGTCTCTAGAAAATGAAGTTATTCTTTTAAATAATTATAAAATAATATTATGGAGAGCAGATACAAAAATATATCACACAGATAACTTTAGAGGTTTTAAAATTAATGAAATGGATTTTATATGGTTAAATACCGAAGTAATAAATTCCAAGGTTCCAGTTATTATTTTTTCTCATGTACCAATTTCACCTGCATCTCTGATCGGGAACTATTACTTTCAAAACAATCCTTCTTTTGGGTCTTATCCTAATTCTTCTCGTTTAAGAAATAGTTTATGTAAAGCATCAATGCCTGTTTTTTTTCTGTCTGGTCACGTGCACTGGAATTCTTTTGCACAAGAAGATGGAATTACATATCTTACTCAGCAATCCCTCACTGAAAGTTTTTCTAATTATGGAAAACCAGCAAAATCTTGGGGACAAATTTCCCTTGATAATAAATTTTCATGGAAAGTTTATGGCGATGAACCAATAGAAATATCTTTAGATATTAAGAAAAGAAATATTATTACTCCTCTTGGTTCATTTTCAAGTTCAAATCAAGATTTAAGAGCAAAATAAAATGTCTGAAATACAAAGAAAAGATTGGATTTCTATTTTGTCAAAAACAGAAACAATAGATTTAAAAAATTGTATTGAAAATATAAATTATACTAAAGATTATAAAATAATTTACGGACCAAATGTTGGGTCGATCATGATAAGGGCAAGATTAGGAGGTAATGGAGATCCTTATAATCTAGGCGAAGCAACATTAACTAAATGTGTCATAAAATTAGAAGAAGGAACAACTGGTTATTCGTATCATCTAGGTAGAGATAAAATTAGAGCTGAGTATGCAGCAGTTTTAGATGCTTTAATGCAAGATAATAATTATTATTCTAAACTTCAAAGTATGATTTTAGATTTAAAAGATAAAATTAATAAAAAAGAAAATCACATTATTAATGAAAGTAACTCATCAAAAGTTGATTTCTTTACACTAGTGAGAGGTGATGGATAATGGAATATATTGGATATCAAGATCAAACACATTCATCACAAAATATGTTTAGAACAATTTTAAAAGCAACCTCTTTTCCTGGATCTATATTCACAGTTCCAGAAAATCTTGAAACAGATAATGTTCTTTATTCTTCAACAGCTAATATTATTTTTACGTTATTTGATATTGATACTAAAATTTTTATAGATTCTGAAAAGATATCAAAAATACAAAACTTTATAACATTCAACACAAATGCAAATTGTATAGAAAAATCTAATCATTGTGACTTTGCAATTATTCAAAATAAGGAATTTAATATTGAAAATTTTAATCTTGGCTCAGATGAATATCCTGACAACTCATCCACGATAATTATTGAAGTTGAAGATCTGATTAACGGTGAAGAATTAATAATTGAAGGTCCTGGTATTGAAAAAACAAAATCAATATCCCCAACTAATTTACCTAAAAATTTTCAATCTCAATGGCAAAATAACAATTTTATTTTTCCAAGAGGTGTCGACTTAATTCTTACGTGTAAAGATGATTTTTTCTGTCTGCCACGAACATCAAAGGTGTTAAAATAATGTATGTAGCAGTAAAAGGAGGGGAAAAAGCAATCAAAAGCTCATTGAAACTTTTAGAGAAAAAAAGAAAAGAAACTGGCACTAAAAGTATTGAGATAAATCAAATTAAAGAACAACTAAGTTTTGCAGTTGATAGAGTAATTAATGAAGGTTCATTATATGATAAAGATTTATCTGCTTTAGCAATAAAACAATCTCAAGGAGATTTGGTCGAGGCAATTTTTTTATTGAGAGCTTATAGAACCACTTTAGAAAGATATGCTTACTCAACTGCTATAGATACAAGCAAAATTATTATAAAAAGAAGAATATCTGCAAGTTTTAAAGATATACCGGGCGGACAAATACTTGGCCCAACATTTGATTATTCTCACAGATTATTAGATTTTTCTCTAATGAAAGAAGATGAAATAAATTCATATGAAAACATCAATAACCAAGAACCTAAAAATAAAGAATTTCCTAGTGTTATTGATTATCTTAATAATGAGAATTTATTAGAGCAGGAAATTAACAATTTAAATGATAATCCATTTGATGTTACGAGAGATCCTATGAAATTTCCTGCATCCAGAGATCAATGGATGCAAATACTAGCTAGGGGTGATGAGGGTTTTCTTCTAGGTTTATCTTATTCTGCTATTAGGGGATTTGGAAGTAAAGGAACTCATCCTTTTGTTGGAGAAATTAAATACGGTATTGTTGATATTTTTATTTCACCAGATGAATTAGGTTTTGAAATTTGTATTGGCGAAATTGAAATCTCTGAATGTCAAATGATAGATCAATTTGAAGGAAATAAAAATACCCCACCCCAATTTACGAGAGGTTATGGTCTAACATTTGGCTATAATGAAAGAAAATCCATGGCTATTTCTATTGTGGATAGAGCATTAAAGAGTGAAGGGTACGGTGAAGAAATCAAATTCCCAATTCAAGATCAAGAATTTGTTCTCTATCATGCTGATAATGTTGAGGCACAAGGTTTTGTAACACATCTAAAACTTCCTCATTATGTTGACTTTCAAGGAGAGCTAAACCTTATTCGAAAACTTAGAAATGAAATTCTGCAGGGAAAAAAATTATGAAAACCGGTTTTAATTTTGCGTATTTGGATGAAGCAACTAAAAGAATGATAAGGAGAAAAATTCTAAAAGCTATTTGTATTCCAGGCTATCAATGTCCATTTGGAGGAAGAGAAATGCCATTAGCTTATGGGTGGGGAACAGGAGGTATTCAGGTTACAGCTTCTATAATTGGTAAGCAAGATATTCTAAAAGTAATTGATCAGGGGGCTGATGATACTACTAATGCTGTTTCTATTAAAAATTTTTTTAAACGTGTATGCAATATCATGATTACAGATAGAACTGCAGAAGCATCCTTGATACAAACTAGACATCGAATTCCTGAAACAACATTAAATAAAGATCAAATCATTGTTTATCAAGTTCCTCAACCAGAACCACTAAGGAAATTAGAGCCTAAAGAAAAAGAAACTAGAAAACTCCATGCGTATAAAGAATATGCATTAATGCATGTAAAATTATACGAAGAAATTTCTCAATTTGGCTCAGTAATAAAAACTTGGGCTTATCCAGTAGAAACAAATAACAGATATATTACTGATCCAACACCAATACCTAAATTTGATAATCCCAAAATGAATAATATGGAAGCGTTGCAATTATTTGGCGCAGGAAGAGAAAAAAGAATTTACGCAATTCCACCTTACACTAAAGTTAAAAGTCTTGATTTTGATGATCATCCCTTTGAAATACAAACATGGGATGAATGTTGTTCAATATGTGGTTCAACGAAGAGTTACTTAGATGAAATAATTATCAATAATGAGGGAAAGAAAAATTTTATATGTTCAGATACAGATTTTTGTAAAAGTAATCTTGAGAAAAATAAATGAATATTAAAAAAATAATGCATGTGGAAAACCTTACACATTTTTATGGAAACCAAATTGGTTGCAAAGGTATAAATTTTGATTTGTATAAAGGTGAAATTTTAGGCATTGTTGGTGAATCTGGTTCAGGTAAAAGTACACTGTTGAAGTGCTTGTCAGGAGAAATTTCTCCATCTGCAGGAAAAATTAACATATCGCTAGATCAAGGTGGTGTAAAAGACTTTCTTTCTCTGCCTGAACAAGAAAAAAGACAATTGATGAGATCCATGTGGGGGATAGTTCATCAAAATCCAAGAGATGGTTTAAATTTAAGAATTAGTGCTGGAGGTAATATTGCAGAGAGACTTCTCAATGTATCTGAAAAAAACTACTCACATTTAAGAAATACTGGAAAATATTGGATGGAAAAAACTGAGATGGATTCAGATAGAATTGATGAATTTCCTATAGGTTTTTCAGGAGGAATGCAGCAAAGACTTCAAATATCAAAAATTTTATCATCAAACCCACAGATAGTTTTTATGGATGAGCCAACTGGGGGCCTAGATGTATCTGTACAAGCTAAAATACTAGATACTATTAAGAGCATTGTAAGAGATATTAATGTTACTATGATTATAGTAACACACGATTTAGCAGTTGTGCGATTTTTAACTGATAAATTATTGGTTATGAAAGATGGCATAGTTGTAGAAACAGGATTAACAGATAGAGTTTTGGATGATCCTCAACATTCCTACACACAACTTTTAACTTCATCTATTTTACAAGTTTAATAATGAAAATTATCGAATTAAAAAACGTTAATAAGAAATTTATTCTGCATAATCAGAAGGGCACTGTATTAAATGTTTTAAAAAATATTAATTTAGAAATAAAGACAGGAGAATGTATTGCGCTAGTTGGAAAATCTGGAATTGGTAAATCTACATTTTTAAAAATGTTATATGGAAATTATTTACCTTCCTCAGGTGAAATTAATATTTATAATAATAATAAAATCAATATTGTTAATTCATTAGAACATCAAATAATAAATCTTCGTAAATATTTCATTGGATATGTAAGTCAGTTTTTAAGAGTTTTACCTAGAGTTCCGACAATTGAAATAGTATCTGATACTCTAAAACAACAGTCTTTATTTGATGAACACTCATTAATAAAAATAAAAAAACTTTTATCTGAATTAAATATACAGGAATCTATGTGGAATTTATCACCATTGACTTTTTCTGGAGGCGAACAACAACGAGTAAATTTAGCGAAAACATTAATTGGAAATTATTCTATTCTTTTATTAGATGAGCCAACAGCATCTCTCGATGATATGAATAAATCCATTGTCATTGATATGATTAAATCCAAACTTAAAAAAAATGTAACAATAATAGTTATAGTTCATGATAACAAAATTAGAAATGAAATATGTACAAGAGAAATTAACTTAGAAAAATACATTCCAAATGATAATTAAAAATGCAAATATAGTTACTTTAAATGATACTTTTATTGGCTCAATAAATTTTAATGAAACAATTTTAAACATTGATAAGGGTGATTTAAATAACTCTAATGCAATTGATTTTGAGGGTGATTATTTATTCCCAGGATTGATAGAGCTTCATACAGATAACTTAGAAAAACATTTTATTCCTAGACCTAATGCAATTTGGCCAAATAAAATTGCAGCTGCAATAGCTAATGATAATGAAATTATTTCTTCAGGTATTACAACAGTTTTTGATGCAGTATTAGTTGGAAACTATACAAAAATTAGAACTAGTATTTTGGATGATATAATAACTTCAATTACTAGAGGTAAGGATTTAGGATTATTCAAAGCTGATCACCATCTTCACTATAGGTGTGAATTATCTGACCCTGAACTCTTAGATACATTAGAAAAATATTCTGATAACAAATATATAGCTTTAGCTTCTTTAATGGATCATACTCCTGGACAAAGACAATGGAGAAATAAAGAAAAAATGCTAGAATTTTACAGTAAAGGAAGCAATGTTACATCTCATGGTACATATGATTTTGATGAAAAAATGTTAAGACTAGAGGAAACGGCAAAAGAAGCTGAAAAAAAGAATAGACCAAAAGTATCGAATATATGGAGAGATAAAAAAATTATTATGGCCTCTCACGATGATACAACAGAAGAACATGTAAATGAAGCAAGCAAAAATGGAATTTACATTAGTGAATTTCCAACTACCTTAGAAGCTGTAAAACAAGCAAAAAAACTTAAAATGAAAACAGTTTTAGGTGCTCCAAATTTTATAAGAAATAAATCACACTCGGATAATGTTTCGGTAAATGATTTAGTGGATAACAACTTTGATTTAGTTGATATATTTTCATCTGATTATGTTCCTTTGAGTCTAATACAATCTGTATTTAAATTATTAGATAAAGGTGTGAATTTAAGTGAATCTACTAAATTAGTTTCTTATAATCCAGCAAATTCAGTTGGTTTAGATGACAGGGGTCACATTGAGATTAATAAAAGATCAGACTTTCTTAGAGTTTCATATTTAGAAAATACTCCATTAATTAAAGAAGTTTATGTTAAAGGCAAAAGAGTAAATTGAATTTAATGAAACCTTAACTTTTTTGATGAATTTTTTTAAAATTTTCTTTTAATTATTATTTTCTGTGAAATTTTATGTTTTTATGAACAGCATTCGTTGGTTCGAAAATTATTAATAAAGCAAACATCAAAGTCATTATTATTTTAATTACAAGCATAGATGTAAACATCAAATACCCACTATAAAAATATAAAAATGAACCAAGACTTGGGCCAATAGCCATTGCTATATTGCTTGTAGATGCAATTAAACTTTTTGCCTGACCATAAATCTTTGCATCAAAGTAAAGATTAGTAACAAATCCAAATGTAACAGTTATGACACCGTGACCCATCCCAAATAAGATCATTGATAAAATTGAAAAGTATATATTATCAAATTGAACTAAAATAAGACTAATTGCAGTAATAATGCATCCAATCGTTCCTGTTATTCTTGCGTCAAATTTTGATCCAAAAAACATCTCGATTAATCTTCCAATAGTTTGGAAGGGGCCATAAATGCTTGCTAATATTATTGCTAAGCTTGGGTTTTCATAAATTTCTGAAAACCAATTTATCCAAAAAAGTGTTAGTGATGCAAATACCAAGACATTTAAGAAATTTGATATACTTAATATTAGAAAAATTAATCTTTGTTTTATATCCAATTTAAGGAAATTGAATTTTTTAAATTTATTTTTTTGTATATTTAAATGCGTATGATTTTTAATTTCATAATTAATAATCAATGAATAAATTAATAATAAACTACTTATTATGAGACAAGAAATTAATAGATTATAAATATCTATTAGTGGGAAAATACATAACCAGGTTATAGTACTTGCAATTCCTCCATAAAAAGTAATTATGGAAATATTTTTCCTAGAATTTTTTTCATCTAATTGTATGACTGTACTAAATGAACATTCATAACCACACATAGAAAGACTTGTTGATATTAAAATAAGACATAACGATAACCAAAAAAAATTTTGAAAATATATATAATTCAATTCAATTAAACCCAAACAACAAATACCTATGCTGCCAATAATAAAACCTATCCTCATCACCTTTAATCCACCAAATTTGTCAATATATTTGCCAATGATAGGCATTATTGCTGCTTGAATTAGTAAATTGATAGTTAAAATTAAAAGGATGGAAGTTTCTGAAGTTTCTAAAAAATTAGACAAATAAGGTTTTACTGGTGCAAATAAATAAAAAAGAAAACCATAAGAAAAAATCGAGCCTATACCAAGTTTATGAACAGGAACTTTATGTAACATTATGACTACTTTACTAAGAATATAAAATTAAAAAAGTTTTTTTTTCTTAACATTATTTTAATAAATATAACCTACTTGAAAATTTATGAATAAAGTTGGATTTTCAATTACTGGAACATCTGTAAACAATAATAGTAGTAGTAATTTAGAAATTCTAGAAGGAGAACTTACTCAATTTAAATTATTAGAAGTAGATTCAATAGAATTACCAATTTATGCTTTAGATATAATTGTGGGAAAAAAAATTTTTAAACCCGAAATAGATAAACTAAAAAAAATTATTTCTACTTTTGACTTTAATTATACTGTTCACGGAGAACTTTCAGTAAACTTAATGGATGAAGAGTTTTTTACTGATCACAAAGAGGTTTTAAAAAAAAATATTGAAGTATCAGGTGAATTAGGTGCTTCGCATTTAGTGACCCATTTTGGATATACAACCAAAAAAATATTTGAAGATAAAAATCATTACAGTGAATTATTAGAAAAACAAAACGAGTGTTATGAAGAATTATCGAGTTTAGCTGATTCTTGTAACGTTACTCTAGCTATTGAGTGCTTATTTCCATTTAATATGGAGGCTTACGCTCCTTTACCAAGTGAAATTGCGCATAATTTAAATCAAATCAATCATAAAAGAATTAAAGCATGTTTAGATTTTTCCCACGCTTATATTAACTGTAATTATAATAATGCTGATTATATAAGTGAAATAAAAACAATGGCTCCATTAAGTGAGCATCTCCACATGCACGACTCTTTTGGATTATTGCAAAAAATGCCAACGTTTTATAAATCTGAAGCAGTTAGTTATGGTTTGGGTGATATTCATTTGCCATTAGGATGGGGTAATATCCCCTTTGATGAAATATTTGATGAATTGCAATTTCCTAAAAATACTAATTTTAATTTTGAATTATTACCTAAACATTACCCTTATTTTGAAGAAAATATTAAAATAGCAAAAGAATTAATTAATAAAATTAGTGCTTAAATTTATAATTATTAAATTGAAAGGAGATTATTAAATGTCAATTTTTATATCATTAGGTATTTATTCCCAAAAAGGTGCAGATGGTATCATTAATGGAGACTCAGACAGAAAAGCAGCTATGGAAAAAATGGTTAGCAGTGTTGGGGGCAAATTAATTGATTATCATATAACAAGAGGGCAGTATGATTTTGTCATGATTACTGAAGCAGACTCATTTGAAAGTATGGCTGCATGTGCATTAAAAGCAAAAGCAGCAGGAACTCTTACAGAAGCAGTAACTTTAGAGTCAGTTGATTTAAACAAAGTAAGAGAAATGGGAAATAAAGTAGATTTTTCTCCTCCTACTTCTTAATTTAAGAAGCACTCAAACTAGAGTGCTTTTTTTCATTAAATTAAATAAATTTTTCTTTTCTTATGTAACCAACTTCTGTTGTTTTAAAGTGCTTGAAGGGTACATTGAGAGCTTCAATGGCTTTAATAGTCTCATCAGTAATATTTCCGTAAACTTCTATTTCAAATTTATCGGCTATTTCTTGATGTTTTTCTACATAAGCTACAACAGGAGGGTTATTAATGTGATGAACCATTGCTTCACTGGTACGGTAAACTTCACTCCAGGTAAATTCTAATGGATCTGTTGGATCTTGATCAAAAGTATGGATCAGCATATCTGGTTCTGATGCATTAACGGCGTCATCAGCTTCTTTTGCTATCTTGAGATACTCTTCAACCTTACCTTCTTTTACACGTATTCTAGCTATTAAAATAAACGGGTTAGACATATTATAATATTAATTTCCACCTTCTAGCATAATGAATGTTTGAGTTTCAAGATCTACTCCTGCTTCTGTTCTTAATTTTACCATTGAAGGTAAATTCAGCATTTCTTGCATTCGCTGCATAGATTCAACCTGAAGAACTGTATAAATCTCATCTTGATTATCTTTGGGATGTCCATAAGCTAGTACAGTAACCCCATATTCTTGTCTTAAACTATCGTTTTCATCAAACGCTTGTTTCCAAAGCTCATAACCTTTAGTTATCTTTGCGTGCGATATAATTTTCATAATTAAGCTCCTTACTTATATTAATTTTACTATAATTTTCAAAAATGACTTTGTAAATGTGAACAAAGTGTAGCCAAAATTTAATTTTTTTATTATATTAAATATAAAATATTTTTTAAAAAAAAACATAAAAATAATTTATGATTATAATGTAAAATTATTTGAGATTGTTATAATGAAAAAAATAAAAAAAAGGAGTCACTAAATGGCTGAGATTGATTTAGCCTACCTTCCAATTGTAGGTAGAGGGGAACAGATTAATATTATTTGTTCGATGCATGGAATTAAAGTAAACGCCATGATGTCTAAGCCAATGGGAGAAGATTTCGACAAAGACACTGAGGCGGCATATGGTACAGTACCTTGGATGAAAGATCATGCCAATGGACTTGAATTGAATGACTCTACAGCTATAGTTCAATATTTGGTTACAAAATATGAAGGTCCTCTAACTCCAAAAGATCCTGAAGAAGCGGCAAGAATTGGTAATTACTGGGCTTGGTCTCAAGATTATTATTCTTATGTGCTTTCTCCATTTCATGACATTATCACTGGACACAATGAGACATTCTGGAGAAATCTACGTTTGACAGATACTCTAGCAGAAGGAGGAAAAGAAACTGGCATAAAAAATTTGACCACACTTCATAATAATCGTTCAAATTTTCTTGAGCGGTATTTATCTTCTTCAAGTGATGTTAAACCTTTCTTAACTGGCTCAAAATGTTCTTACGCTGACATATTTTTGTATACATGTGTCCGTACGGTTCAAGAAACTAATGGTTTTGGGATTTTAAGAGAGGAAATAGGAGGAGACCCTTTTAAAAACTATCCTATTATTAGTAGTATCTGTGATGAGGTTGGAAAAATACAAACAGTGAAAGACACTGTTGGAACAAAATTTTCTGATTGCCCAATTTAATTTATTTTTTTTTATTAAAAAATAGTAGCGTTACTTATAGAGATAAATATGGCAATCCATATAAAGTTTAACTGCCAAAAAATCATCTGAGTGGAGAACGACTAATTTTTTTAAAAAATTACCAAACTCTGACTTGATAGTTTCAAAACTTACAATTGAAATTTGTATTCTTTTAAATATGCATGAGGGGAGTTAATCCCCTCTAATGAAATTTTTATTAAATCTATTTTTTCATTGCATTAAACATACTTAGAGTATCATCATAAGCGATAAACTTTGACAACTTATCATCTTTTACTTCCATGTAGTGTCCAAAAATTGTATCCATGCCTTCAGCAGTTGCTTTTGCATTTACAAAAACTTTATCACCTTCGCTGATCATTGATTCTATCGTAACTTTAAAATTGGTCCAGAGTTCAGGAGTTTTCATTAATTGTTGTTGAAAACCCTCTTTATTATGAGTTCCAGAAAATGGATGCTTATCACCTGGATATACCCAAATAAAATCGTCATGTACTATATTCATAAAACCTTCCATGTCACCTTTTCCAAAGAGATCGTAACATTGTTCTACTAATGCTTTTGAGTCCATAATTTTTCCTTTCTTTTGCAATAACTTTAACACCTTTTTGTTACATATTTTTTACTCTTAGATAAATGCTTTGGAAGCAATATAGACATGATATATTTATATAGCAGAGTCCATTAACAATCTTCTTAGTTGGTGTTAAGTTAATCCATAATAATTAAATTGAAAGGATAAAAAATGTTATATCACTTAAAGTATGTTGTATATGAAGATAAGAAATTAGCTGCACAAGAGTTATTTAAAAATATGACTCAAGAAGAAAGAGATGCTGAATTTCCTGAAGGAGTAACTAAAATAGCTAGAGTTCATAATTCAGCAAGTGGCTATGGTTATGTAATTGTAGATGCAGAAAGTCATGAAAAACTTCACGGCTTTATGATGAGTTGGGCGCCAATGTGTACTTTTCCTCAAGTTGAAGCAATGATTGATGATGAGGATTTATTAAAAGTTCTGTAATGAAATTATTATTGAACCGTGAAATTTTAATACCTAAATAAAAATATATCAAAATATATAAACAAAAGAGGAATAATATGAAAAATAAATTTTTACTAATCTTGATGTCTTCCATTTTTTTAATGTTTGGCTCTGCATTTGCTGGTGAAAAATATGAATTTACTGGAACCGCATATAATACAAGTGGCTTTGAAGCACCGATAGTAACAGCTAGTGAAGCTCAAATTTGGAACTGGAGCAATGATTCTTTTTGGATTTATGATGATGCTCCTGAAGGGTGGCCTAAAGAAGTTATGGCAGACTGTAAGGGTAAAGGTATTGCAAATAAAGATGGCATTCCTCTAGCAGGATTTTTTATGTGTACAGTTCATGATACTGATGGTGATCTTTTTCTGACAAGTGGAAATTGGGAACCCGCTAAAGGTGGAGGAGATTGGACATTTATTTCGGGAACAGGTAAGTTTGAAGGTGTGACTGGTGGAGGTAGCTATTTAAATGGTGTTCAATTTATGGGTGGTGATACCTTAAACTTTGTTACGTCAATAGAAATGCCAAACTAAATTATTTAGAAAGGAGAAATATGGTTAGAATACAATGGATTATGAAACCTTTCCCTGGTCAAAACGATCAGGCAATGGAAAATGTTAAAAAATTTGCAAAGTTATGGAAAGATCAAGGTGCTAACAAATGCACAATAGCAATTATGTCTGGAAATATGTGGGGTCATATTTCTTTTAATTGTAATTTTGATAATTTTGAACATTTAGGTAAAACCAGAGACTTAGTTAGAAGTCATTCAGATTTAAAACTTATGATTAATGATGGAAGTAAGCTAGGAGAAATAGTTCAAGAAAACACGTATAGTATAGTTGAAAATTACTAATATTTAACAAGGTATTTATTATTTAAAATAGAGACCTATTTATATGATATGCGACAATTTATAGTTGAATGTTGGGATAGTGTTATGAATCATGACTTTAACCCATTAAAGCACATTCCCGACCTACAAGTCAGACACATGGTATTGCAAATATTAGCTTGGATGTGGTGTATCGCATTCAGTCTTTATGTTGGATCCTGGTATGTAATGGGAGTAACTTTTGCTACACATTTTCTTTTAATCGCAGCCATTGCTATCACTATTGCTACTTTTAAAATATCTGAGAATGTCTATAAATTTAGAGAAGGTTACCATTCAGCGAATAGAGCACGAGGTAGCGTCATTTACAGAGATAAATATGGCAATCCGTATAAAGTTGAATTGCCAAAAAATGATCCTGGCGGAGAACACGATTAATTCTTTTAAATAACTACCAAACTTTTTGTGAAGAAAATTAATGAATATTAGATTTTATATAAAGATTGTAGTTGGTTTATTGACTGTTAAATTTGCATTTGCAGAAGTTATAGATATTAATGATCAAGAAATGATAAAATTATCAAATCTTAATATTCCAATTGTAGATGTAAGAAGAAGTGCAGAGTGGGTTCAAACCGGCGTTATTCCAAAAAGTATTTTACTAACTTTTTTCGATGATGAGGGGAATTATAATTTTGATGAATGGTTCGAAAAATTACAACTAGAAATAAGTGTAACTGATCCAATAATCTTAATTTGTAGATCAGGAAAAAGATCTAAGGTAGTCGCTAATATGATAGATGAGAAATTTAATACTATTATTTACAATGCACAAAGTGGAATCAACTCTTGGATTAATAAAAAATTCATAACAGTTGAGCCTCAAACAAATTAGAAAAAGGGTAAGCGATAGGCCTTACCACTCACCCAGTTGACCTATACGCTAATTATATAGCAGAGTCCTTAACAATCTACTTAGTTGGTATGAATATTATTAAGACGATTATGATTATTATATTTGATTTCTCTACTGGAGATTGACAGTAAATATAAAAAATACATTAATAAAATCCTAAAACATTGAATAATCCAAATAGTTATTAATATTTAATATTTAATTCATGATAAATTAGTAATTACTTACATTGATGTTTATAATCCATACAAATTAAATGGCTCAAGAAATAAATTATAACAAATTTTTCCTCGCCGCTTATTCTCAGGGTGCAATAGTGATGTTTTTAATAAGTACCTTTTTTGTTTATACGCCAATAGTTTTAGAAAGTTTAAAAATTACCGAAACTGAATTTGCTTTAGGTATAACAGTATTTGGAATCACAAATATTATTATCAATCAAATAGCAACAAGATATTTACTTCCTAAGATTGGAACAACCAATTGTTTGATAATTGCAAGATTATCGTATGCATTTATTCCATTTCTAATTTTTTATATACCTAAGTACGAAGTGTATATTCTATTATGTATTTTTTGGGGAGCAGTGGTGGGCATTCAGGCTCCAAGTCTTTTTACACAAATTGCTATATTAGAATCAAAAACAAAAAAAATATTAAATCCAATTTTTAAATCTTGTTTTTCAGTAGGATCTATATTTGGAGCATTACTAGCAAGCTTATGTTTTGGGCTTAAAGTTGATCCGAAATTATTATTTGCTCTTATTGGAGTTTTTATTTTTCTATCTTCTATTTCTATGTTTTTTTTTGGTTTACCAAAAAAACTTGATTTTGTAGATAAATCACCAAGTTTCTCTTTACCATCTAAAACTATTTTATTGTACGCTTTAGTTAACATGATGATTTTTGCATCGATCGGTATAATTCTCAATTGGTCTTCTCTATGGTTTATTAATGATTTATTGGGACCAGTTTATTTAGCTGGTTTCGTTTTGCTATTTTTTAATATCGGTGAAATATCTGCAAACATAATGGCTTCAAGGCTTATTAAAATTTTTAATGAAAAATTTGTAGGTCCATATCTTACCATAATTGGATCAGTAGTATTAATTTTTACTATAGTTTCTCAAAATATTTACATCATTTTGATCGGCATGATAATATTTGGTTTTTCGTGCTCTAATATGCAGCCAATTATTTTTAGGCAAGCAATCAAATATTCCAAAGATTCAATCCCTAAAACTATATCTCATATATCTAGTATTGGTTTTTCTGGTTTAGTTTTTGGACCCGCAATAGTAGGTTATTCTGCAGAAAAACTTGGATTAACATTTAACATGTATGCTTTGTGTTTCGTTTTTATTTCAATATCAATTTTAACTGTATCTCTAATGAAAACAGAATTAGCTTAATAATAATAATTATATGACAGAAAATAAACAATTATTAAAATCATTTTATGCAACCTACTCAGTAGGTTTCTTCACTTTTTTTTTAATAAGTTCTTTTATGATTTATACTCCAATTCTACTTGATCTCTTAAAAATATCTAAAGAAGAATTTGGATTTGCTGTTACTTTTTTTGGGGTATTTGTAATCTTGTCTAATTTACTCTCCTCTAGATTTTTAATACCAAAAATTGGAACAACTAATTGTTTAAAAATTTCTAGAATAATTATTTCTTTTGTTCCATTATCAGTTTTTTATTTCGAAACTTATTATTTTTTAATATTAAGTTATGCGATATTTGGAATTGGTATGGGAATTCAGGCTCCCTGTGCATTAACTCAGGTAACAATAATTGAAAATAAAACCAAAAAGATATTAACACCAATATTTAAAACTTCTTGGGCTTTTGGATCAATAAGTGCAGCTGCCTTGTCTACTATTTCACTGGGATATAATTTTGACCCTTTTAATTACTTTTCAGTTTTAGGTATTATAGCATTATCCGCTTTAGTATTTTTACAATTTTACGGTCTTAATAGAAAATATGACATTCCTAACAACGCACCTAAATTTTCCTTACCATCACCTAAAACTTTTTTATTTGGAATAATAAATATGTTTCAGACTGCTTCAATGGGCATAATTATGGTGTGGTCTTCTGCCTGGATGTTAGAAGATTTAAATTCAAGTTTATTTCTTGCTGGTTCTATTGTATTCTTTTTCAACTTTGGAGCAATAATTAGTAACATAATTGCACCTTCTCTTATAAAAGTTTTAAATGAAATATTTGTTGGCCCACTTTTTTCCGTCTTAGGCTCTGTGATCTTATTTTTATCAACTTTAACGATGAATGTTTATATAATATTTTTTGGTGTCGTTCTTTTTGGTTTTCTTAGCTCAAATTTTATGCCAATTATAATTAGAGAGTCAGTGAGGACATCACATAAACCAATTCCAATAACAATTTCACATGTTACTAGCTTAGGACAATCAGGGTTTGTTTTTGGACCAGCAATAATTGGATACTCTGCCTCAGTAAACGGTCTTACATTTAATGTTTATGCATTTTGTATTTTATTTTTTATAATTTCAATTCTAATGACATTTCTTATGAACCAAAATAAAGTAGCAGGAGTTGTAGAAAAAGGTCAATAACGTAGACTAATACAAAATAAATTTTAAGTTTTTACAAATGCATTAAAAGAAAAACATCTTCGTTCGCCATCTTTACGAAAAGGATGAACATCATGCATTAAAAAAGCAGGAAATATATAAATATCACCGACACGAGGTTTGAAGGTAATCCTATGCTTTACCAAAGGAGGGCTATTACGTGGCATGGAGACACGACCATCAAAAAAAGAGAGTCTTCCAGCAAAAGCAATCTCTTTGTTATATTTAATAGAATTTGGAACCTCAAGATAACAGACTCCACTTACATTCCCTCTATGAATATGTGGGGGGTTAAAATCACCAGCAAATTGTCTAACAATCCACGCGCGATCAATTTTTATGGAAGAGGGTTTAACTTGAATAACTTTTTTGTAATAAGATTCAATAATACGGTTAAGTTGTTTTTCTAAACCGCTAGTAAAAAGAAAATCTTTTGTTAAGCGAAATTGTTGCTGAACATTTCCCACTAATCTATGTGAGTGATCCAATACTTTACTTTTGTGTTTATTTTCAATTATTTTGTTTGCAAATGAATTAACTTTACCAATCATTGTATGTGATAAATTATATTTACCTATTGTAGGTCCAAAAGGCTTATAGTAAGTTTCTTTCATAGAATATGTTTTTTATTAACGATATTTTAATTGCTAAATATGCTTTTTATCTTCAATGATTAATATAATAAGACTTTTTTTAAAGTCCAAGAAATTCTATTTTACAGGAAACATATAGTAATATAAATTTTATTAAAAATTATTATTAATATTTATTTAATATTAATTCTATAAAATGCTTTATTATAAAATTATGATTAAATATTTTTTATCAACACTTTTATTATTATCTTTTACTTGTCAGGCTATAGAAATAACGTCTCCAGCATTTAATGATGGAGAGAGTATACCAAAAAAGTATGCATGTGAAAAAAGAGGTGGTGAGAATATATCTATTCCAATAAATATCTCTAATGTCCCTGAAAATGCTAAATCAATTGTATTAATAATGGATGATCCAGATGCAATGAGCCTGGCAGGTAAAATTTGGGTGCATTGGATATTATTTGACATCCCAACTAACGTAAACGAATTGCCAGCAATGAAAGATGGAAAAATTGGTATTGGCAAGAGTGGCCAAAACAGCAATTACAAAGAAAATTATGATGGACCATGTCCTCCACACGGAATGCACATATATAATATTAAAGCTTATGCTCTAGATATAGAGATAAAAGAAAGCTTTGGAGCATTACCACAAATTGAATTTGAAAAAAAATATAACGATTCAATACTCAGTTCTTCAGTCATATCTGGAAAATATGCCATATTACATATTTTAAAAAAATAGATTCACACAAATTGTATATTTCGAATAAGTACAAACAAATATTTTAATTAATTATTTCGAATTATTGGATAAACCTTAGGGTTTAAATTATTATATGTATCTAAAATTATTAATGCAATTGTAAATATACCAGTAGATAAATAAACTAAAATAATTGAAGATATATCAAGATGCCAATCAATATTAAAAATAAAGTTAACAACTAAGTAGGAAGTTACTCCGCTTATGAGTAATGTGAGAACTATCGTATTGAGAAATAAAATAGCAAATTCTAGTAAGCTAGTCTTGATAATTTCTATTTTCTTTACTCCTAAAATTTTAAATACTAAATTTTGATAAATTTTATTTTTTCCTTGGACCAAAATGGCACTACTAATGACTAATAAACCAATAAAAATAATTATAACAGCAAGAGCGATGACAGCGATGTTAATTTGATTTAATAATTTATTTATTGTTTCAGCATAATTAGAAATTTTGATAGAAGATATGTTTGGAAATTTCTCTAATAGTTCGTATTCTTGAAAGTTGTCTTTATCAGATAGTTTAATCGTTGCAATATATTGATGCGGAATAGTCTCGCCATAGTTTGTATTCAACACCATTACAAAATTTATAGTAAAATCTGCATAATCAACATCACGAAAATTTTTAACGACACCGATAATATCACGTCCGTATAGACTTAAGGTGATGCTATCGTTTATTTTAATACCTAAGTCTTGTGCAGCGTCATAATCAAAAGAAATATACATTTGATCAGTAGGGTTATCTGACCACCATTCACCCTCTACAATAGGATTGTTTTCTGGAGGTTCTTTCAACCAGGAAAATTGACGCTCGGATCTTATAACCCAATAAGAGGGATTACCTTGATCAATATATGTTGCAGGATCAATACCATTTACCTCTTTTATTCTCGCTGAAGCTGTAGGAGCAAAAACAAGTTCACTCTTTGGATATTCATTAAGAATATACTCTTGAAAGTCACTTTTAATAGAATGATCAATACTAATAAAAAAGAAGTCTGGAGCTTTTGTGTCTACACTTCTTTGAATAATGTTTTGAAAAGAGCCTGCTATAATAAGAATTGTCAGTAAAAGCGAAATACCAATTCCTAGTGTTGTTAAAATCAACGGACCAATAGAACTAGGACTGATAAGATTACGCTTTGCTAAAAGTAAATTGAAGTTTGTAATATTCGTTACTTTTCTAAAGAACAGATTAAATAGTTTGAAGAGACCATAAAAAAGTAAAATAGTAATTAAAAAACCAATTAAAAATATAAAATTATATAGCCACAAACTACTACCTAGGGTGAAGATCGTAATCATTAGAAAAAAAAGAGTTAGTAACACTATAATTGTTTTAAAAGAAAATCGTAAACTCACAAATTCATATGTATTGCGAAAAAGATTGTTAGCAGAGAGTTGCTGAATAGAGTTTAATGCTGGAATTAAAAAAATGGTAATCGCAATTAAAGCAATAAAGGTAATTTTTAAAAAAATAACAACATCACTACTATTCTGAAGAGAAAAATTTAATTCTTGAGGGAGGAGGGAGTTGATAATTCCAGGACTAAAACTACTGAGTATAAAAGCAATGATACAAATAAAAGAAGAGATGATAAATATCTGATATGCAAGTATACATTGAATAATACGCGTGCTAAGTCCAAGTGATTTTTGAACAGCTATAGCATTATAGTTTTGATTGATATAGGCAATCACCATATTTGAAATACCAATACCTGCAATAAGAATGGCTGCTAAAGATATTAAACTTAAAAAATTAGCAAAATTATCAAGAATACGTTGAATAAAACTTGTGGTGTTTTCTGGAAAGCGGATATTAATATTTGATGACTTTGGAAAAAGTTTTTTAAGTTTTTCTTTTCCTTGCTCTTCACTAACAGCATCAAAATATTTGACCCGGTACTCGTATTCAAAAAAGTTCTCTGAGGAAGCAACTTCTAAAGAGTTTAATCCTACATGAGAAATAATAACAAGATCACCAAATAAACCACTTGCTCCTAAATCAGGCATTTTCTCTATGATGGAGTGAACAACATAACGTTGATCACGGATAATTAAATCATCCCCTTCTTGTAATTGTAAATTAACAGCTAAGTTTTCATTGATGATCACAAATTCACTGCTTTTAAAAAAATCAGATCCCACAGTTCCTCTAGTGGTTATGAACTCGCCGTATAAAGGATATAAATCATCAATAGCGCGAAGCTGCACAAAGGATGTTTTAGGTGGATTTAATTTTTTATTCGCAACCATGGACGCGATTGTTGTATTTAAAGATAGTTTTGCAAAGGTGTTTATTTCCTTAATGATATCAGTACCCAGTTTTGTATTTTGTAACTCTATTTCTGCATCACCGCCTAAGATCGTTTTGGTATTTGATTTGATTTCTTTTAGTAACGATTGATTTAAAGTGTTAATTAGAAATAAAATAAAAACACTAATAAAAATTGTAATAAAAATTGTTATTTTTTTTTGTAAGCTCCTTGTTAAATCATTAAGAGCTTGTTTATGGATAAACAGCAGTTGATTAAATAACTGTACCATTTTCAATTGTCATTATGCGATCACAGCGTTTCGCTAAATCAGCATCATGCGTGACTAAACAAAGACTTTTTTGATATTTTGTTACGATATTAAATATTAATTCAGTAATTACTTCTGTATTTTCATCATCTAGGTTACCTGTTGGCTCATCAGCAAGGATTAATTCAGGTTTTTTAATAATAGCTCTTGCAATGGCGACGCGTTGTTGTTCACCGCCAGATAATTGACTTGGAAAGTGTTGGAGACGATCTTCTAATCCTAAATCAACTAAAATTTCTTTTGCTTGGCTTAACGCGTCTTTTTGAAAATTAATTTCTAATGAGAGTGCCACGTTCTCTAAAGCTGTATAATTGGGAATCAAATAAAACGATTGAAATACAATACCAATATTCTTTTTTCTATATTCGGTTAATTGATCTTCGCTATAAGTCGTTATGTCCTGATCTTGGTATGTAATGTTCCCTGATGTAGGCTTTTCTAAACCTGCCATCAACATCAGCAAGGATGTTTTACCAGATCCGCTCTTTCCAACAATTGCAAGTTTTTCATTTTGATGGATTGTAAAATCTATTCCCTTGATTACTTGAGTTAAGAGTGTTCCATTTTGATATTGTAAGTGTATATTGGAGAAGCGAAGTAGGGAATTCATGAAAAAAATCGTCTATATTTTAATTTTTCTAATAAGTCCATTATCATTGCAAGCACAAGACTATAAGATTATTCTTTTTGGTGATTCCTTGATGGCTGGTTACGGTTTAGACAATGCGGATCATCTCAACCTATATTTAGAAAAAGATTTGCAATCGCTAAACATACAAAGCAGTATTACAAATGCTTCTGTATCAGGTGAAACGACAAGCGGCGGGTTAAATAGATTAAATTGGAGTCTGCAAGATGACTATGATTTGTTCGTACTCGGATTAGGTGCAAATGATATGCTTAGAGGTATTGCGCCAGAGATAACAAAAACTAATTTATCAAAAATTATTGATACAGTTTTAGATAAAGATATAAAACTCTTGCTAACTGGTATGCAGGCACCAAACTCATATGGTTCTGATTATCAACAATCATTTAATGATATTTATCCAAATTTAGCAGAAGAATTTAAAATATCTTTCTATCCATTTCTTTTAGAAGGTGTGGCACTAATACCAGAATTTAATCAATCTGATGGAAAACATCCAAATAGAGAAGGTATACAAATAATTAGTAAGAATTTAGCAAATACAATAAAAAGTATAATAAATTAATATCATTTTTCACTCATTACAAATCTTGTAGCGTGAGTTCTTAATTTAGTCGATAAAAACCCTTCTCAAAAAATCTATAAATATATTTTGTTTGATAAACCGTAAATTAAGATTACTGAAATAATAAAAGCAGCAAAAGAAAATGTTAGATCTATGATACTATTTTTTGCGCCTATGTCTTTATCAATAAATTTAAAATAAAACATAAGATCATAAATTAGCTGAGCGGTTGCGACTAAAAAAAATAAATTATAAAAAACCCAAGTACCTTCTGGCCCATTGGGTCTAAAAAGAATATAAATACCCATAAAAACAAAGCCAAAAATAAAAGTTCCTACATAGCGCATTGGCAATATTCCACTTTGATCTACGTTATATTCTTTTACTATTCCTTGAGGAAAGAAGAAAATTCTAATTAAAAAAATACTTAGAAGACCTATTATGGCTAGATGTAAAACTAAAAAGAGTAGATTATTAAAATTTTCAATCATATTTTTCTTTTATCAGACATTACTTAAATATCATATTCAAAATATATCAAATATAAATCAAAATTAATGAAAATTAGATAAAACCAATATCATCTAAGGAGACATATAAGATACTTCATTTAGATAATTCTCTTCAGGTATCTTAGTTTTTTTCTCATTCTTTCTTAGTTCAATAAGACAGTGATCAATAAGATCAATTTTAGCATTTAAAAATTTAATATTTTGCGGAATAGGGATGTGAATAGGGTATCCTTTGATAAACTCTACGTGTAGGTCGTATCCACCCATATAAAATTCTTTTAGGATTTTACCTTTATTTAAGAGATAATTATTGGATGATTCATGAATAATCGCACTTGCTTTGGAATTATTTCGTTCAAGAGACTCAAATAAAGTATTATTTTTTATAATTTCCATTGTGTAGGGATAGAGTTCTAATTTTTTCATATCACTAAAGGATAATTCTTTATCAAAAGGCGTTAATTGCAATGTTTCTAACCGTACATAATTGATAATTGCTGGTGCATCATCAAAAAGAGCAGCGTAAAGGCTTACAACTATCCTTGTTCCTGTAAAATCAACTGTCGTAAGTTCATAGCCACATAAACTGACATCGTCCTGTTCATCAAATACAACCAAAGGATCAAAATAAAATGTTCTTTTCGGATATTCTTGTGCTTCAGTAATAATGAGTTTGTCATTTCCTTGATCAAGAGGTAGTTCTTTCTTAATAAATTCTTTCGAACTTAATAATTGATCACCTTTAGCAGCACCAGCTAGAAGGAGAACAATAATAAGGAGGGAGAATAGAAAAATTATAACTCTTTTGATAACTGGTGCCACTAAAACTTCTATAAAAATAAATTTTGATAAAAATGAGAAATGATTAAGGTAATATTAAGAACAAATCTTAATCTAAACATATTTAGAACCCGAATTTGCCTAAATTAATAAATAGAAATATTTCTGTGGCACTGAGTCAAAAAAATATTCATTATAAAATTATAAAATTAATCATTTTAAAACTCCTCTTAAGTGCCACACCTTTATTAGCTCATTACGAGTTGCCAAGAGAGATTGACTTAATGATGATTGAACATGATTTAAATAAATGTTCAAAAGGTAAAATTGATAGTTATTTTTTTCATAAAGAAAAAGATCCAGATTATTGGCTAGGAATCTATACTAGTTCTAATCTTGATTTAGAATGTCTAAGGGAACAATTTCAGAATAAGATTACTAATTACCCAATTAATTTTCTAAACAACCCTAGGATTAAAGTTTCACATGATTTGAGCTATTATAAATCTTACATTACAAACTTTAATAGAGTAGTTTGTGGTGAAAGATGTTATCTTGATGAAGATTCAATTTTATTTGTAGATGATAATTATTGGTACATCTATGATTTATATAATTCTTATGGACACAAAGCGAATTTTATAAAAACTTTAGATAATAAAATCCATATTCAATTATTAGAGTCAACTCATATTAAAAATATTGTATTCGATATTAATACTAAAGATTTTTTATATCTTTATGATGGAATTTTAGAATTTCATGATGATTATTATATTGCCACACATTCAAAAAGTTATTTTTATGGAGGAGGAGCCTTTTGGTATTCAGCTAAAAGAGATTATCAAAATAATATTTTAGAGTTAATTGATTTAAAAACCAACTTTTCAAATTGTGAAGATACAAAATTATATTCTTGGTCTGGTCAATTATATGATTTTATTTTGGAAACTAATAATTTACAAAATTGCAGGGAGCATTAATGGAATCTTTATCAAGGGTTATTTTATTTTTAACATCCTATTTTATTGTTTTAGCTTTATCTTTTAGTATCAATATAGAATTTGAATATTTACAAAGTGGATTATTTCTTTTTATTTCTATCATTATAGCTTCTTGGCTCTATTATTTACATTTTAAGAAAAAAGAAGCTCCAGAATTTCAAAAAGAAGTTTTGTATGTTATGTTTTTTCTCTGTCTTGTGACTTCTACATGGTCATTTAAATTAAATTATTTTCATTTGTATGATTAATAATTTCTGGTTTTATTTCTTCATTACACCTGTTGTAGTCGCTATTATCGCTATAAACTCTTTGTTTGTTCATAAAAGCCCAAGCACACCAATATTTGAAAATGCTTTAGAATATTGTCAAAGCGTGGATAATAATTTCGTTTATAGTGATCAAGGAACGGCACAAGATATTTGTATTGATGAATATATGAATGCACCTTGGGCATTAGAATTAATTATTAAAATTTTTTTATTATTTGGCTTTATATTTATTATACCTCTTATTTTATATTTGAGGTCTAGAAATTAATTAAGCTCACCAAAACCTAATAATTTTGCACCAAGAACGTTAAATTCAAGAACTCCATTTTTGACTGGGTACTTACCGGATTGTTCTGCTATTACTCCCTCATGATAAAGGTATTTGAAATGCTCATTTTCAGTTCTCACTATTAAGTGCCAACCTTCCTCAAAATAAGCCTTTATTTCTTCTTTATAAGGGTCTTCTTTAAAAAGATCGTATAGATATTTTTTATCAATTTTTATTCTAATTGTACCATCGTCAGGAACAACCTTAAAAAATCTTATTTTATTATCTATTTCCATTAAAATTAATTGATTTTTAACATCTTTTAAGTTCAATATTAATTTAATTATGCAAAATGTTTGCCCAGAGTATTTATATGGATCACCTTTTGAAGCCTTCTTTTGTTCAATAGGAGACTACTCAAAAATATGGTTTTTTGATCTATTCATTCAACAATGGGTTCCCTTTCTATTATCAGCTGGAATTTTTGGATTATTAATTTTAGCAATCATTTATTATCAACTAAAAGTATCACCACTTTCAAGAGAGTTATCAAATACACAGTTATTTTTAAATAGAAAATCTTCAGGCAATAATGCTTATGACAAAAGAAAGTCTTTTTTAGAAAATTACAATGAGATTAATGAATTTTTTGAAAAAACCAAATTTTTAAAATATGCTTGGAATGAATTTAGTGAAACATTAATTACTCCTCACAAAGATGATACTCAACGAGATATTAGAAATTCAGAACATAGTGAAAAATTTTTTTACCAAGAGGCATTATTTGATGAAGCTAAAATAAGATCACAGTACGTCAACTTCATCCCAAGTTTTTTTATTAGTTTTGGATTATTACTAACATTCATTGGTTTAGTTGCTGCTCTCATGAAAACTGGAGAGGCATTCGGAGTTGAATCCAATACTGATCAAATGATGAATTCACTACGAGACCTTTTAAGTGCTGCTACATTTAAATTTACAACTTCAATAGCTGGGATCGCTAGTGCATTAGTTTTTTCAACATATAGTAGAATTTTTATTTATTCAGCTCAATCAGTTAAAATAAATAATATTTGTTCTATTTTTGAAAAATCACTTCGTTTTGAATCTGTAGAAAAATTAACAATTTCATTAATTGAACAAAATAAACAACAAACTACTGTATTCGAAGATTTTGGAGAAAATTTTGCAACTGCTTTAGGAGATAAACTTTCACCTATACATAATGAGTTGCAAAATATGGCTGGGCAATTTGGGCAAATGAACCAAGATGCTTTAAGTAACATGATTGATACATTTCAAAATAATTTAACAAGTGGTTCACAAGAAATGATGAAAAATTTAGCTGAAAATTTATTAGAAGTAAGTAATAAAATTGAAGGCGTGTCATCTTCTATGACTAATTCTGGGGAACAATTTAATACTCAGTTATCAAAAGCGACCGATAACTTAATAACTTCAATTGAAGACATTAATCAGAAAATAAATTCTCAAGGTGAAACGTTTGAAAAAATATCAGAACTTACAAAAAATGCTGCAGATAGTATTGAAAATTCGACGAAATCTTTTGTTCAAATTTCTGGGCCATTAGAAGAGATTTCCGAGAAAATGCAAACATCTCTTTCCAATATTTCAGAAACTATTGGTAAGTTATCTGAGCTGCAAGAAGGCATGAATAGCACAGTTGAAGCAATAAACACGGCCACATCTACAATGCAAAATACGTGGAATGATTATCAAAATAGATTTGAAGGAATTGATGAAAGTTTTACTAAATCAGTTGAAACTTTTGGAAAGTTTATGAATGCAAATCAACAAAATGCGCAGGATTTTGTAAAAGATATTGAAACACAATTTACGTCTGCAACTCAAACATTATCATCAGTAATGACACAATTACAAGATACCGTTGATGAAATTGAGTTAAAATTATCAAATGTAAACAAACAAGAAACAGAAGGAAATAATCAAAATTAATAAATGCGAAATAGAACTCACACTCTAGAAGAAGAAAGTTTTTTTCCATCTATTACAGACTTAATGGTTGGAATAATATTTATATTTATAATTATTGTAATGGCACTAATATTACAAATTAAAGATGAGCAACAAGTAATACCTAAGCCTTTGTTTGATAAAATAAGCAATTTAACTGAACAGGAAAAAACTGAATTAGATATATTGATAGATGAGAGAGAGGATATTGATCAAAGAGTAAAGGATTTAGCAAATGAAAAAATTAAAAATAATAAGTTAAATCAACAAATTCTCGAAGCAAATAAAATTATTGAAAATCAAAATGAAAAAATAGCAATATTAAATAAGGAGCAAAAAAAAATAGATAAAATATTTGATGATTTAGGACTAGAAGTTTTAAAAAATGAAGAATTATCAAATCAATTGATTGATGCAAATAAAACCATCGAAAATCAATCAAAAGTAATAGATGAAAAATTAGTAGTTGAATTAAAGAATGAAAAATTAATTGAAGAATTAGATTTAATTAAAAATGATTTAAATAATAAAAATAAAGAATTAATTAAATTAGACAAAAAGATTAAAGATTTAAATAATCAAATTATTGAAATACCAATTCTAGAAGAAAAAATTGAAATTCTAAATAAAGAAATTGAGAGTTATTTAGAAATAAATAATACAAACCAAAATATAACTGATCAATTAAAATCATTATTAGTTGAAAATAATAAGCTTGAAAAAGAAAATAAATTATTAGTCTCCGAAATTCAAAACAGCAGTGATCTAATAAATACAAAAAATAAACTTGAAGAACAAAACTTAATATTAGAAAATAAAATTTATAATCTTCAACAAGAAGTCAATATTTTACAAAATGAAAATTTAAATCAAATTAGTGAAACAGAGTTTATTATTGAACAAATAAATAAATTAAAAGATGACGCCACTAAAAATCTTTTAGATGAAATTAAAATATTATTTAAAAAACAAAATATAAATATTACTATTGATTATCCTAACTCTAAATTTATTTTATCTTCAAATAAATTATTTTCTCAAGGAAGTTCTACTCTTTTAACAAGTGGAATTGAAGAAATTAATAAAATCTCAAATATATTTGCACAAATACTACCATGCTTTTCTTATGAACCATTTTACTTAAAGAAATCTAACGCTTTAAATAATAGTGAAAAAACATGGAAAAAATTACAAGATAAATACAATCATCAAACTTACTGTAATTCGGAAAAAATGAAAATTTCAAATATTTTTAAAATTAATACATTGATGATTGAGGGTCATACTGATCAAGATAATAAAAAAGTAGCTGATGAAGAAGAATTATCAGTAAAACGAGCATCAAATACTTTTAAGCAAATAAGAAAAAAACAAATATTAATTTCTGGTTTAACAAATAAAAATGGAGAGCCTATTTTTGGCTATTCAGGATATGGAAGAACAAGGCCCTTAATAGAAAATGCCAAAACAGAAAATCAAAAATCTAAAAATAGAAGATTAGAGTTTAGATTTTTATTTGGAGAACCAGAAAAAACTCAATTTATGAAATACTTAAAAGAATTACAAAATGCCTCTTAAAGAATTATTAAAAAATTATCATATTAAAACTGGTGTTGATAAGCTCAAAGAATTGCCAGCTGAGTCAACAATGTTAAGAAAAGCGAAAAAAAACATTAAAATATTATTTGATCCTGTTGTAGAGCCACAACCAAATGACTTAAATGATTTAGAGAAAGTTATTCCTGAGATAATTAATCATTTTCAAAAAGGCAAAATAAACAATTTATCTCCTTCTTTAAAAAGAAAAATCCCATTCTGTATTTGGTTTAAAAAAAATCCTTTAAAAAAACATATGTACATTATTAATGATTACTATGATGATGTTATAGCTAATCCAACAAAACGAAGTTTATGGAACTTAATTTATGCATATTTACTTAATTATGACTTAAATGATATTGATTGCAAAAAAATTGGAAATGTTATTTTAAAAGTTAATAGTAAAATTAATGATCAACGCATAAGTCCTTTGATTGATAAGTATGCTTTATTTTCACTAGGAGAAGATACTAGAAATGTTTCAACATTCTTAAAGTCTTACGACGAAACATTTGAAAATTTTTTGGTTGATGAGTTTTTAGTTAATCAAACTGTTATGCAATCAAAGTTTATGGAAACAGTATTCAGATATGTTGCAAGTGATTTCAAAAATAATCTAAACGTTAATTATATTAAAAAAATTATTGATATTTATAAAAATGAAGATGTTATTAATTATGAAAATCAATCAATTCATATGATTGAATCATTTCTTGATCCATGGATAAACCAAAAACCTAGTCCAGAAATAAAGAAATTTCTTGAGGAATATTTAATTGATGAATTTGGCGATCTACGAAATCCTGATGAAGAAAATAAATGGTTGCAAATAAAAGAAGTGCACAAAAAAATATTTAGACGCTGGCTTGCTGGTGCTCAAATAGAATTCTTTGTAAATATAATTTCAGATGTTGCTTATATGGATCAGTGGCAATATCGAAGAAAATTTTGGTTAAGTTACTATGATGAGAATAGAATTGATGATGCTTATGTAATTTTAGGTAAAGATGCAATCGATTACATAAATACTAAAAATCATGATAACATTATAAATTTTGGAAAATTTGCAACTGGCTCTAGAGTTAGAAGAGATCAAAGTGTTCTTTTACTTAAAATAAATGATTTAATTATTGCCGATTGGTCTCACGATGGCGCTTGTCGAATATGGGAAGAATCATCTAAAAATCATCCTGAAATGTTTAAAGATGAATATACGAGAGATGAATTAGTTGAAAATGTCTCTTTTGATCCAATTAATCACATTAGTTCTGCTTACGGAACTTGGCAAAGAAGAGTTGCTTCGCACATTCAAAATTATACTGGAATAAGAATGGCACCAAATAAATTTATGCCTCAAGATCACGAGTTAGAATGATAGTTAAATTCAAATATGACAAAGATTGGGTCAGTTTTTCTATCGAAGATAATGGTAAATTAATTGAAACAGATAAATGGACTGAATTATCAAATGAAAAGTTTTTCAATGGAATTTCTACTTTACTAGGAAAAATTTCGGAGTCAGATAATGAAAATGATGGACTAATTAATGATAGTGAAATTCTAGTTTCTCACAGGATAGTATCTGAACTAAACGACAAAGATGCTAATAATTTATCATTACCACCAAAGGTTCCATATATTTTAGATCTAAAACATAAAGGAACATTGTCTTCCCTAAGCTTTAGTATGTCTGCAGATTGGTTAGATTTAAATGGTCAGTACATTGTTGGTTCAGAACAAGTTGGTTGCATTCTAGAACATGGAAGTAAGGTTTACAGAACTTTTGATCCATTTTATTCTATCATTAGTAAAATTAATTTAATTTCTGAAATAACTGAAAAAAAAGAACTTTATGAAGTTTGGAGTGATATTCAAAATTATTTACCTGAAGAGTTTCAGGAGTCTATTAGAACAACAGACACAATTAAGAGAACAAGAATAGCTTTTGCAACTTCTTTTAGTTTAAATGTCAAATCAAATGAAGAGGGGTTTGATTATGATCCAGTCTTATTTGGCAAAAAACAAATCGAATTATCAAAAGAAAATAATGAAGAATTATCTGAAAATCAAAATTTATTACATCCAACTGTTCATGATAAGTTTGTTGAGAATTTTAATACTTTAAATAATATTCAAAGCCGTATTCCACTTAAAGATGGATGGTATGTATACTTAGACCCTAAAATAAAAGAATCTTTAAAGGTTGCTAAATCCATAAAATCTGAAGTCAAAGAAGCTAGAAAGAGGTTTATTAGAAACCCAACTTCAGTAATTAAAGAAAAACTTCAAGATAGTTTTGATGAAATTGAAATTAATGAATTTGAAAACGTATTTATAGAAACTACTCAATATTCTGAAAGAGTTTTAGATGTAGGAGTATTTGAAAAAAAAGTTTTACCATGGATTAAAAGAAAAGGGGAAGAATGGTTTCCTGATACATTTGGTCTTCAAATTGGGGAAAGTTTTATTCAAGTAAAAAAAGATAATGTTACAGAGTTAAAAGATAAAATTTCAGATGCTGTTAAAAACAACAAAGAGAAAATAAATTGGGATGGAACGGATATTCCGGCCAATCAAGAATCTTTAGATGCAGTTAATCTTTTAGTTGGATTAGAAAAACCAGAAAATTTAGAAAAAGTTAAAAAACAATCTAAAGAAAAGAAATCAAATATTGTTCTGCTCATTGAAGAAAATTTTGAAAATATTGGTTACAAAAAAGAAATAGAAAAGAGAAACAATACAATATCCAGAGATTATAGTTTTTTGAAATCAACTACTAAATTAAAAAAACATCAGGAAGAGGGTTTTGAATGGCTTTGCTCAAGTTGGGAAAGAGGATTACCGGGCGTATTATTAGCTGATGACATGGGTCTTGGTAAAACATTACAAGCATTATCTTTTTTACTGTCTGTCATAGAATTAATGAAAAAAAATCTTTTACCCAAAAAACCAATTCTAATCGTTGCTCCTACAGCTTTATTAGAAAACTGGATACAAGAAATGAAAATTCATATTGATGAAGTTTCTTTTGCAAATTTACATATTGAAAAAGCTTATGGAAATAATTTGGATAAATATAAAAAAGAAAGAACCAATGAAATTTCTACAGGAAAACCTAATCTGGATATTAATGAATTTAAATTATCTGATATTATACTTACAACATATGAAACTTTAAGAGACTATCAACACAGTCTTTGTTCAATTCCTTATCAATTATTAATTTTTGATGAGATGCAGAAAATTAAAACACCTGGCACAATTATTACGCAGGCATCAAAATCAGTTAAGGCGGAATTTATTTTAGGACTTACTGGAACACCAATTGAAAATAGATTATCCGATCTTTGGTGTATATTTGATACTTTATTCCCACAAATTTTAGGAACACTTAAAAATTTTAGTAAGCAATATGAAAAAGATGACGCTGATCCTCAAGACAATGAAGATCTAAAAAATTTCTTAAGTACTAAACAAGATGATAAACCTCCACTTTTATTTAGAAGAATGAAAGAGGATGTTTTAGATTCACTTCCAAAGAAAACAATTAATCTTGTTCCTATGGAAATGCCCTCTGTTCAAGAACAAGCTTATAGTGATGCAATAACTAAGGCATTTGGTGGAACTGGTAAAAGCAGATTTGAAGCATTGAGTAATATACGCTCAATTTCACTCCATCCATTACATCCAAGTACATATGAAGGTGAAACTTATATTGATCAATCAGCTAGACTGAAAAAAACTTTTGAAATTTTGGATGAAATAAAACTTCGTAATGAAAAAGCATTAATATTTTTAGAAAGTAGAGAAATGCAACCTCTATTAGCAATGCTTATTAAAAAGAAATATAAATTAGATAAATTGCCCTTACTTATTAATGGTGCTGTATCAGGTAAAGAAAGACAAAACAGGGTTAATGAATTTCAACAATTAGAGGACGGCTTTAATGTCATGATACTTTCTCCAAAAGCAGGAGGAGTAGGGCTTACATTGACTGCAGCAAATAATGTAATACACCTTCAACGTTGGTGGAATCCTGCAGTAGAGGATCAATGTACAGATAGAGTATTTAGAATTGGTCAGACAAAAGATGTAAATGTTTATATTCCGCAATCATTGTATAGAGCTAATCCTGATAGTAGTTTTGATGTTAAAATTGATTCATTACTAGAAAGTAAAAGACTATTAAGTAGAAACATGCTTGTGGCACCTGTCGATTTTGAAAAAGATAGAGATAATTTATTTGAAGAAACAATTAAAACCGCAAGAGGATCAAGTGATGAAGAAGAACTTTATCAAATTAATATAGAAGAAATTGATGGAATGGAACCTATACAATTTGAAGAATGGGTTACATCTTTCTTAAATGGAAAAGAATATGAAGTTAATAGCACGCCAAAAAGTCATGATGGTGGTGCAGACATAATAGCCAAAAAAAATGGAATTGATTACATAATACAATGCAAACATACAGGTAATAGAAAAAATATTTGTGATAATGAAGCTACACAAGATTTAATTAGAGCTAAAAAGAACTATAAAATGGAATCAGCAGGTTTAATATCTGTTACAAATGCAAATGGTTATTCTGAAGAAGCAATGACAGATGCGAAAGATCATGCAATAACTCTCATTGATCGAAATAATTTAGTCAATTGGAATCCAAACTAATATGAGTGAAAAAAAATATTCTAACTCAATAATATTTTCTAATGATAAAAAAAACTCTCAATCTCCAGATTTTAGAGGTGAAATAGATATTGAAGGAAAAAAATATCCAGCTTCAGTATGGTTAAAAATTGCTAAAAATAATAAAAAATATTTATCTGTATCAATTGAAAACACAAATATGGAAAATAATTCAAGATCAGAAACAATTAAAAGAATAGAAAAATTATCCACTCCAAATATAAAAGACTCAAAACAAATAAGTCAAATCAATCAGTCATTTGAACCAAAGAAAAAATCTTATATTAATTCGAAATCTCAAATACCTTCTTCAAGTAAAAGAAAAAAAATAGATAATCTTTCAGCTCGCTATGGTATTTCAACGAATTCAGAAACAAACAAAAAAAATTTAAGAAATTTTGGAACAGCAGCAAAAAAACCTCCAAAAACATATGCTAGATTTATAGATGAGCCTCTTGGCTCACGTGAAGATTTTATAAAAGATAGAAAAAGAAGAAATTAATTTAATACAATGAAGCATTTAAAATTAATTATTTTTAGTACATTAGTATTGGTATTATTTATTCCGACATTAATTTCTTCTTACATAACTATAAATTATTTTTTTAATAAAAATTTTTTTACAAATACTGAGTATATTGCTTCTGATTTTTACACATCAGATGATGAAATAGGTTTTTATACTGATTGGTGTATAAAGAATAGTTTTGGTGGCAGAACAATTGGAACTGATGAAGAAAAATTGGCCAATTGTATTGATGCAGAACTTAGGTTAACAATGCTTTCATCAATTATATTACATTTTTCTCAAATTTCGACTCTAATTTTACTTCCAATTTTTTTAATAATTTTTTATTTTTATTTTAAGTGGTTTAGGAGAAATTATATTAATAAAACTATAATCCACTAACATCAATATCGTATCCCTTACCAGTATCAAATTTAATAATATCTTGATCTTCAAATATTCTTATTGGATCATCATCTTTATTTTCATCTTTATTTGATAAAAATATTTCTACTTGTTTAAAGTTATCACTTTCTCCAAATAATGTTAAAGTTAATTCTTTGGTTGTCTCATTAGGATTTACAAAATTTCTATAATCACTTCTTAATGGTATGACTTTCTTATCATAGGGAATAAATTCATAAACATGCATGAAATTTTCAAATTCCCAGTAATAGATTGAATAACTATCAAAATATGTTTCAATAAAATAATTTTCTATATCTTCTTGCCTAGTTTTTGCTTTTTCAAATGGAATAGGGGATAAAGTCTTAGCTGATATATCTTTAATAATCATATCTTTTGAGCATCTAATTGAATAATCTTTGAACAAAACATTTGGTTTTGGAGGCATGTCGATAGATATGTGATAATCTCCATGATAAATTTCTTTTGAAATTATACTAAATTTATTTTCATCAAAATATTCATCTATTTTTAAACCAAAAATTCCTTCAAGTTTTTTCATTAAATTAATCTAAACCTATGGATAATTTTAATTGGACAATTTTCTCTTCCACCTCTTTAATAGCTTTGTAGATATGATCTTTTTCTTGAGGAGTAATAGAAGAACCGCCATGACCACTTGGATCAATCGCTTTATTTGTTACTTCCATTAAATTACCAAGTCTTCCACCAACATTAATAAGTGTAGATGTAATGTTTTCGACATCATTTTTAGATTTAAGAGCATTATTCACAAGAGCTTCATGAGCAGAGAGCATTGGATGGCCATATCCGTTTCTCATGCATTCTATATCGAGATTTACTGCATCTTTTTGATAAATATGATGATCATTATCACTTTCATCACTACATTTTCGAAAGTGCGATTCACTTTTATCAGTAGATTCTTTTATTTTATCCTTTCCAAGATCTTTAATTGTCTCCTTAAGTGCTTGCTCAATCGAGGAGAACTTTCTTGAATATCCAGCCATTTTGCCTCCTTTTTCTTTGTGAAAAAAATACTGAATCATTTCACTACATTCAAAAGTGTTTGTCGAGTATTTTGTTTTTATTGTTTTTGAGTTTCTTATTCTCCTTTCTAGGCTCAAAAATAATCGTTTTGTATCTCCATAAAAAAACCCTCTGTTTCTAGAGCAGGGGGTTTTTATTTTTAGGAGATTCCTTAGTGAAAAAAATTCCAAAACACTTCACTAAAACAATTTTCCTGAATTGATAGAACTGAGGAAATTAAAAACGAAAGGTTAAAAAAATGAAAACTGGAAAATTAGAAAAAATTGATACTAGGGAGGTATGGCCTCGTGAAGATGAGGATTTTACACCTTGGTTAGCTAAAGAAGAAAATTTAGAACAGCTTAGTGAAGCAGTTCAAATGGATTTATCATTGGAAGAAAAAGAACAAAGAGTTGGTTCATTTAGAGCGGATATTGTTTGTCGTGACCAATTTACTGAAAATGTAGTTCTAATTGAGAATCAATTTAATAAAACTGATCACAAACATTTAGGTCAAATTTTAACTTATGCAGCTGGTACAAAAGCTAAAAGTATAATTTGGATAGCTGAAAACTTTACTGAAGAACATCGTGCTACTCTTGACTGGTTAAATGACAAAACTGATGATGAGTTTAATTTTTTCGGCATTGAAATAGAAGCTCAAAGAATTAACGGATCAATTCCAGCACCTAACTTTAAATTAGTTAGCAAGCCAAATAATTATTCAAAAAATATGAATAAAATTTCTAATAATCAATATACAGATTCAGAGAAATTATATTTATCATATTGGACTAAGTTATCAGAAAAATTAAATGAATATACAACTGTACCTAAAACTCAAAAGCCGCGTCCACAACATTGGTTAAACATATGTATTGGAAAGACAGGTTTTAAGATTGCTCCTACAATTAAAATTCAAAAAAATAAAATTAGTACAGAGCTTTATATTAATAAAAATAAAGAGGCTTTTAATCTTCTAAAACAAGATAAAAAAAATATTGAAGAAGAATTAGGATTAAAACTTTCTTGGGAGTTTTTAGAAAATAAAAATGCATCTAGAATTGCAATTTATAAGGAAGATATTGATATAAAAAATGAAAATGAAAGAATAAACGCAATTAATTGGCATTCTAATACATTAGAAAAATTCCATAAAGTATTTTCAAAAAGAATAAAAAAAATTGACTCGTTTAGTATTGTTAAGGAGGCTTAAATGATAAATAAAAATAAAAAATTTCATAAAGTTAAACCGTACACTTATTTTATAATAAGAAAGATTGATGGAAAAAAATATCATGGTGTAAGGTGGGGAAATAAATACTCACCAGAACAAGATTTAGGTAAAAAATATTTTACTAGTAGTAAGTATATCAATGATGATTTCAAATCTAAACCTGATAATTATATCTATAAATTAAAATGGACATTTAATTCTGTTGAAGATGCTATAAATTATGAAACTTTAGTAAATAGAAAAATTTATAAAAAGGTTGATTGGATTAATAAAAATGCTTTTCCAGCTATCTTTAATGAAGTTCCGACTTGGCTAGGTAAAAAAAGGTCTGATGAATTTAGAAAAAAAGTAGCAGAATGGAATAAGGTTTATAAAACAGGTTCAAAACATTCAGAAATTAGTAAGAATAAAATTCGTAAATCTTTACTAGGCAAAAAACATACAGAGTTAAGTAAAGATAAAATGTCTAAAAATAGAAAAGGTAAACATGCAGGAATTGATCATCGTAATTTTGGAAAAAAATTACCTATCGATCATCCTTTTATAATATCTTTAAAAAATAAAAAAGGAGTACCTTTAAAAGATGAAACTAAAAATAAAATTTCTCTTTCAAATAAAGGTAAGGTCAGAAGTGAAATATTTAAAAATCGATTATCTATATTGAATTCTGGAAAAAATAACCCGATGTTTGGAAAAAAGCAAAGTATTGAAACAAGAAAGAAAATTTCTGAAAAAGCAAAGCTAAGATTTAAAAAAATTGATAAGTCAAAAATATCTGGAAAAAATCACCACCTTTATGGAAAAAGAATGTCAAAAGAACAGAAACTTAAAATTTCAAAATCTTTGAAAGGTAAAAATAATCCAATGTTTGGAAAAAATCATTCTATGGAGTCAATTGAAAAAATGAGAAAAATTAAAGTTGGTAAAAAATTATCTCCCGAAACAATTAATAAATTAATTGGTAGAGTTCCTTGGAACAAAGGTTTAAAAATAGGAGTTATTAATGGTTAGTTTAAAAAGAAATAATAAAGGTGAATTTCAAGAAGCTAAAGGTGTTAGGACTCGACAATCTTCTTTTTATAAACCAGGTCAAAAAGAGACCTTCAAAATTAGTCGTTCAAAATTCTCTAATTTTTTAGATTGCAAAAGATGTTTTTATTTAGACAGAGTAAAGGGCTTACAAGAACCTAGTATGCCTGGTTGGTCATTGAATACGACAGTTGATGATTTATTAAAAAAAGAATTTGATGTTTACCGTGAAAAGCAAGAACCACATCCAATATTTAAAGAATGTAATTTAAATTTTATTCCATTCCAACATGAAGATATTGATAGATGGAGAAACTCTTTATCAGGAGGAATATCTTATATCGATGAAGAAACTAATTTAATTATTCAAGGCGGTGTTGATGATGTTTGGTATAATATTGATACTAAAGAACTTGTTGTAGCAGACTATAAAGCTCAATCTACAACTGCAGAAGTTGAAAAAGAATATTATTTAAAAAGTCAATATCATCAAGGTTATAAAACACAGATGGATATTTACGTTTATATTTTAAGAAAAATGAATTTTAAAGTTTCATCAACATCTTACTTCATGGTTTGTAATGGTGTTAAAACTAAAGACAAGTTTAATTCTAATATGGAATTTGATATCACTTTGGTCGATTATGAAACTGATACATCTTGGGTTCAAAATAAAATTAATGATATGAAATTAACCTTAGATAGTAATACAATTCCTGAAATGACTCCTCACTGTGAGAACTGTGCTTATATAAACAAAGGAAGTGAATTTAATTAATTTATAAAAAAGTTAAATCATCAAATGGAGACATGTGCCCATTTTCTATTTGATCAAGTGTTTGCTGACCTTTTTCCACAAGTTTCATAGCGTTATTCAAGGCCCAAATTTGCTTTGTAGCTACGTGCACATCAAAAATTTTATTTCCTGATTCAATTTGCTTTTGCTCTTCTTGAATTTTATTGATTATATATTCTGCAGCACTTATTGCATTAAAGGAAACATTAGTAAGCTTAGATGCTTTTCCCATAAATTCTTTTCTCATCTTTATTGTTTCTTTTAAATCAATTCTTTCTTTTCTTTTTGAAAGCCAACCTTCATTAGCCGCTTGCTTTCTTAATGTTGATAAAGAATAATTGAATTCTGTAGCAATATCTTGAAGAGTAGGGTACTCATTTTTATATCCTTTGATATAATAATTACGCGCTTCAGTGTAATCAGGACGTTTTCTTGGCATAAAAACATTAATGCGAATGATTCTTTATAAAGAAAGTTCTAGAAAAATTTTTTTGTTAAAAAAAATTTAATAACGTGAATAAATTAGTTTTTTAAATTCTTTAAAAGTAAGTTTTTAAATTCTTCAACAGCAACTGTAGCAGGTTTATGAATGGCAAAATCAAATTGATTTTGATTACTTGATGGCTCCAAATTTAATTCAATTGTTGGTTTGCGCATATCTTTAAACATCGAAACGAAACCGGCAGCAGGGTAGACTTGTCCTGAAGTGCCTATAGAAACAAATAGACTAGATTGTTCGGCCAAATCATGAATTTCATCCATTTGCATTGGCATTTCACCAAACCATACAATGTGAGGTCTCATTTGAGAGCCGCATTTAGCGCATTTGTGGGTCTCATTTAGGTCCTCTGTCCACTCAAACACATGATTATCATTCATTATACATCTCGCCTTATTTAGCTCACCGTGCATGTGAATTATTGATGATGATCCTCCAATCTCATGCAAATTATCGATATTTTGTGTAACTATATAAATTCTATATGTTTTTTCTAATTCATGAAGAAGAATATGGGCCCTATTTGGCTTAATTCCTGAATTTAGTTCTTTTCGACGTTTATTATAAAAATCATAGACAAGAGTAGGGTTTCTATAGAATCCTTCAGGACTAGCAACATCTTCAATTCTGTGATTATTCCATAGTCCATCAGAATCTCTGAATGTCTCAATCCCAGACTCTTTACTTATACCGGCACCAGTTAATACAAAGATCTGGGAATCAGCTGAAATCTGCGGTAAATGTTCCATTTAATACACTATATACAGTATTTTATTACACGTGAAAATCTATATCTAGTCTCTAATATTAGAAATAGATTTAGATAATATATATAACTAACTGATTTATAGTATTAATATTTATATCTTGACTATTATTTACGATAACTGTAATTATCGTAATATATAATATGGTTAAAATATCACTAAATGAAAACGTAAGTAAGTTAAAGGAAAAATCCAAAGCTAAAAATACTCAGGATAAATATCAAGGAGATTGGTTAAAGTTTATAGATTATTGCAAAAATAAATACAATTGCAGTCCTTTAGATGTTGATGATCTAGATAGTGCTTACGCATTAACAGCCAATTATATGGACTGGCTACATGAAGATCCAGAAGCGAAAATACTCAAAGGATCGAGCAACATACCGGGTAGAGAAAATGTAAATAACAACCCCTACTCCTCTACTGCCTATAAAGCTTCCACTATACAAAGAATCTTAGCATCTATTACATATAAATATAGAGTTAACGGATTTCAATTTGATAGAAAAAATCCAAATATTTCCGAAACAATTAGTGCAATTGTAAGAGATGAAAAAAATAATAAATCTGGTCAAGCAAGAGAGTTGTTAAAAGCAGATATTGAAAAAATTATTGATAAAATTCCAAATGATAACGAAGATTTTAGAAACATAAGAGATAGAGCTCTTATTTTAATTGGTTTTTATAGTTTTTGTAGAAGATCTGAGCTTTTAGGCATGAACTACGAACATCTAAATTTTGAAGAAGATGGTGTTCAAGTATTAATACCTTTTTCTAAGACTGATCAAAAAGGTGAAGGAAGAATGATCTATTTACCTAAAAATAATTCACCTTATTGTCCCGTATCTGCGTTAAAGAATTGGTTAGAGGTAGCACTAATTGATTCAGGTCCACTCTTTTATAAAATTAACAAAGCTAATAATATAGAAAAATATATTCTTAATAATAAAAATCAAAAAGTAAGTTTGACTGACACAAGTTTTGTTTTAATTTTAAAGAAAAGAGCTGAGGAAGCAGGTATAGAAAATTGTGATAAAATTTCTGGTCATAGCCTAAGAATAGGTTCAATTACTCAAGCTAGAATGAATGGAGTACCTACTCATGAAATTATGGCTCAAAGCGGTCATAAGACAACGCAAATGATAGATAGATATACAAAGCTAACAAATATCAAAGAAACTAGTGCAGCAAAAAAATTATAAATTAATAAAATGCAATTGCTGCTGCAATTAAAACTATTACTAACAGCCCTCTTCCACTCATTGTAGCTATTTTCATTATAGATTTGTTAGGTGGTAAATTATTTTTAGAGCAATTAAAAACGTGAAAATTTACATAAGCAGATAGGCCTAAAAGAAAACCTGCAGCAATTAATTTGATTGTAAATGCACTATTAATAATAGAGCCTCCATATAAATTAATTGAAAGAATAATTCCTGATATCCATAAGATAATAAGAGATATCAAACCTATGTAACCAAGTAATTTTAATATCTTTGCTGTATTTAAATCAGGAATTTGATTTGCTTTAGCATAAACAGACTGTATTACGCCACCGCCAACCAAAACACCGCCTGAAAAAACTATTGCAAGATAATGTATGAACTTTAGTATAATTATTATTGTCATTAAAATTTAATATTAACTTATTATTTTTAAAGTATTATGATCATGTATGAAAATAAAAAAAGGAGATAAATTAGAAGAAATTACCCTACCCCGACATGATGGTAATCAATTTAATTTATCAGATACTAAAGGAAAAAAAGTTTTATTGACTTTTTATAGAGTTGCTGGATGCACTTTTTGTAATTTAAGACTACTTGAGTTTAATAAAAGATTTAATGAATTTGGTCCAAATTTCACCCACGTAGGAATTTTTCATTCAAATGTTAAACTTTTGAAATCAAATATGAAGAAGCACGGCCCTATTCCATTTACAGTTTTAGCTGATGAAGAATTTAAATATTTTCAAAAATATTCAATAGAGCGTAGTTGGTTAAAGTTATTTTTAGCAGGAATTTATAAAACATTTGCAATCTTTCCGGCATTAATAAGAGGATTTATGCCTATTCCTCTTGGAGGATATTTTAATACTGCAGTAACAGATATAATGATTAATGAAGAAGGTATCGTAGAAGAAGTTTTATATGCAAAAAAACATGCTGCGGATCATTTTGCATTTAATAAAGTAAAAGAATTTTCTTTAAGTTGATAAAAGCTGGGAATTGAACCCCAGCTTTTAGTTACATATAAATTATATCTGACATATTATATATAAGATATATTGATACAAATAAAAATACATGCCCTATTACTTCATCAGCAACATCACTTTTTGCATCCGGGTCTATAAACTTTAATCTTTGAGCCCAACTTAAAATAACTTGAGCAAAAGAAAGTAAAAATCCATTTACAAAAAATATCCAGCAAGATTGAGGTCCGTTTTCTCTAAATAATATCCAAATTCCAATTATTACTATTGGCAAAATAAATGTTCCTATGATTCTTACAATTGGCAAAGCCTTTTCTCCTAAATCATATCTTGTAACAAGTGAATTTGGTGAAAATACAGTTAGGAAACCATAGTAAGATATGCCTAATAAATTAATTAAAAATAAAATTAGATTTAAAGTACCTCCAAAATTTTCAACCATAATTACTCCTTTTAAAATTATTATAGATAAATTTTATCAGATAAACCATAAATTATAATTAAGTTCAGTACTAGAACTACTGCTGATACAATTGGCTGTTCTATTGTCGAATTAACCTTATCCCTTCCAAAAAGGAAAGCAATTTTAAAATGAAAACAAAAATTGTAGACAGTTGCCATAGCAAAGACAATAACATTAATTATAAAGAAAGGCCAAGTACCTTCAGGTCCAGTAAATAAAATATAAAGACCAACAAAGAAAAAAGCAGTAACCCAAAAAATTCCAAAATTCGCTGCAGGTGCAGCACTTGAGTCAGTGTTATATTTTGCAAATTCTTTTTCTTTATTAAATAAAAATGTAAATGAGTAATAACCAGCTAACGCAATATTAATTATGTATAAAATCAAATAAAAAATTCCATTAAAACTCTCAACCATAAAAGCCTCCTATAAAAATTGTTTAAATATATATATTTGTTTTTTAAGATTCTGTGACAATAGTTACCAAATTTGGCTGGTATTTTAAAAAAAATTTAGTTAAAAAAAACATATGAATTCTGAAAGAAAATTAGCAACCATTCTTGCTACCGACTGTGTAAATTTTAGTAAACACATGGAGGAGAGCGAAGAGCTTACACTCACCAACCTTAACGAATGCAGAAAAATAATTGATGAAGTTATAGCTAAATTTGGTGGTAAAATTTTTTCAACTGCTGGTGACTCTGTTGTTGCTGAATTCCCAAGTCCTGTACAGTGCGTTAAAGCTGCTATTGAATTCCAGGATAAATTATATGAAAGAAATGAACATTCTTTAACTAAGTTACAATTAAACTGGAGAGTTGGTATTCATGTTGATGATGTGATTGTAGAAAATAATAATATTATGGGCTCAGGAGTCAATATTGCTGCAAGACTAGAAAGTCAAAGTGAGCCAGGTAAAATTCTTGTTTCAAAAATTGTCAAAGATCAAGTTGATAAAAGAATTGATTATTCAATAGAAGCTGATGGTACAAGAAAACTAAAAAATATAAGCGATGAGTTCGAAGTTTTCAAAGTAAAAGGTTTAATAATTGATGAAGATGATTTTTTCTCTGAAGAAGTAAATGAGGAAAAGAATGAAGATGAAAATAATAAAAAAGATGATAATGTAACTTTTTCACGAAATTCTTCACAACCAAAAATAGCAATACTTACATTTAAGAATGTGAGTAAAAATGATGATAGTGAATTTTTGGTAGAGGCTATTACAGGTGATTTAATTATAGAGTTTTCCAGAATGAAAGAATTTGATGTTGTATCAAAAAAAACATGTGACGATCATGATAAAAGTAATGAAGACGCACTTACATTTGCAAAAAAACATAAAATAGACTTTTTAGTTGGTGGAAATATTAGATCAGCTGGTAATAGATTAAGAGTAGCAGTAGATTTAACTAATGCAAAAGATGGTTCCATTATATGGGGAGATCGATATGATAGAGTTCTTGAAGACATTTTTGATATTCAAGATGAAATTGTACAAAAAATATCAAAAGAATTATTAGGTAATATAGAACTTACAAATTTACAAAATATAAAAAGAAAACCTACTGATAATTTAAATTCATATGAAAATTTAGTTATTGGAAGATATCATTGGCTTAGACAATCATCAGCAAAAGAACATAATGATAAGGCTTTATTTCACTTTGATAAAGCTATCGAGCAAGATGAAACAAATGCAAGAGCACACTCCCTTAAAGCTTGTACAATTGGTGGTGGCTTAGGTAAACAATATTATGAAGATAATGATAAAATGATGAAAATGATTTTTCATCATATTGAGAAAAGTTTAGAGCATGATGAGAACGATTTTGAAGTAAGAAGAATTAGCTCAGCTATCTCCTTAATGCAAAAAAAATATGAGGAATCAGAAGAACACGGAAAGATTGCCTACTCTATGAATCCAAATGATCCAAGAGTACTTGCAGTTTACGGTGAAATATTAGTAAGAAATAAAAAAATTGATCAAGGATTAGAATTACTTCATAAAGCACTTGAATTAGATCCTATACCTGCCGGTCAAAAAACATCAGATAATAGGTATAGAGATCTTGTCTTAGGTTATTTTTGCAAAAAGGATTATGATGTTTGTATAACTCAAGCTCAAAAAATTAAAGAGTTGGAACCACGATCTTGGGTATTTCTCTTATTTTCATTGAAAGAAAAAGATAATGAAATTAATTTAAAAGAAAATGAATATTTTGTTAAAAAATATGATGATTATTCAAAACTAGATTGGAAAGAGACAATTAAAGGTTTTCATCTACCAGATGAAGAAATGAATAAAAATTTAGAAAATTTTACAAATCAAGTTATTAATTAATCTTTATTTTTTCTATCTGTAAAAGCACTTGCTAATATACCAGCTGGTAAAGCAACTGCTCCAATTCCAAACAATGCAGTGCATACTGCTGCAAATCTACCTAAAAATGTAATAGGTGTATAATCACCATAACCTGTTGATAGTAAGGCTGCAGAACTTACCCATAAAGCTCTTGGGATTGATCCAAAAGCTTCAGGTTGCAAATTTCCCTCTACAACATAAAGTAAAGTAGCAGACAATAACATCAAACTTAGAGTAAGTAGTAATGAAAAGATTAATTCGTGTCTCCTGTCATATATTGCATGAAGTATAAAATCTACTGACTCACTAAAACGTCCAAATCTTAAAATACTAAATATTCTTATAGCTCTTAATAATCTTACTAAAAAACCTTCATTTATACCTATTAAAAATAATGGGATAAGTGCAATTGCATCAATTAGAGCAGGTAATGTAAAAATATACTTAAACTTACCTTTAAAACCTTTAAATTTGTCAATTTGATCTACAGCAATTAATCTACAAATATACTCAATTAGAAATACTATACCAAAAAAAAGTTTTGCTGAGTCAAAGAGTTGATAATATTGTTCATAAATCAATTTTTCTGACTCAATAACAACAAAAACACAGTTCAATACAATAAGAAAGAATATAATTTTTTCAATTAATGTAAAATCCTTCTCTTCTAAACCAAAATGTAAGTGTTCGAATAAATACTTTGAAAATGAATTCATTTTTATATAAATTCTTTATAGCAAAAATTACAAAATGAAAATTAACATTTTTTACCTACTGTCTAAGATTAGTATAATTTTAATAAGCTTATTATGTATTTTATCTATTCTGTTATTTTATAATAATGCAGTTACTTTAAATTCTATATATATACTCATTTCTGTATTTATTATTGGCTCTGTAATACGGCTTAACAAATTAAAGAAATTTACACGAGTAATATTTACTATCATTATACTTCCCATTTTATCCTATCTAATGGTAAATTTTTCCTATGATATAGTTATTCAAAAAGAATTTTTGTTTATTAATGAAACTATAAGTAACCTTACAGATAAAATCTTACTGATAACTTTATATTTTATTCCATCAATATTTATAATGATGTTTTATAAATACGAAGTATTATCACTAAATGATAAATCAGGAACAATAATACCTGAGATAATAACATTTCTTTTTCAGTTTTTATTATTTGCGATACCTGCATTTTTAGTTTTATCCTTTGTTTTTAATTTAGAACTTACAAGTATTCTTGCTGCAGGTGGTATAGTTTTTGCTGCTATTGCACTTTCTTTACAATCAAGCTTATCAGATTTAATTAAAGGAATTTTTGTAAATATTGAAAGACCATTTGCAATAAATGACTGGATTACTGTTGATGATAAAACAGGTTATGTAGAAAATATTACCTGGAGAAGTACAAGAATAAGGACATTTCAAAATACTGAAGTAATCATTCCAAATGAAATCGTCGCAGATTCAATTTTAACTAATTGGAGCAAACAAGATAAAGAAAAAATGAGTGAAGGATTTCATATTTTTAATAAACTATATTTTCATCCTTCTCATGATCCAGAAAATATTTCAAAGTTACTTTATAATGCTCTCAAAAAAGCGAAACCGGTTGATGGTAGAGAGCAATTAAATTTACAGTGGGTTCGTTTTATAGGTGCTAATGAGTTTGGATTAGAATTTGTTGTTGCTTTTGATTGCACAAAAAGAATTTTAAAAAATTCGATGCAAGATAGTGTGATGATGGAAATACATAGAACTTTAAGACATGCAGGTGTTCAAATGTCTGCTGGAAAACTTTATGGGAAACTTGAAGAAGATACAGGACTACATGCTCTTGACACACACAGAAGTCGAGAGGATTTTGAAAAAAGACAGGTTAGTGAATTTAATCCTTATAATGAATCAGTTAAAAATAGGGTCCTACTCCAAAAAATTCCTATTTTTATGTCATTAAATTCTGAAGATTTAGATGAGATTGCTGAAAATGCAGAAAGACTCCATTTTGAAAAAGACGATTACATTATTAAACAAAATGATTCTGGTGATTCTCTATACGTTATAAATGACGGGGTAGTATCTGTTTACCTAGATAATGAAAATAAAGATAAAGTATTTTTAGCTAAACTTGGTGTTGGGGACTTTGTTGGTGAAGGAAGTCTTCTAACTGGTGAACCAAGATCTGCTAATGTTATAGCTGAAACTCCTTGCATAGTTATAAAAGTAAGCAAGGATATAATAAAAGATATATTTTCTAAAAACCCTAATGTGTATGATTATGTTGCAAATATTTTAGCACAAAGAAAGTTAAAACTTGATAAGAAAAAAAATGAAAGTCAATTAACTAAAGATGAAAATAAAAATCTTGTTAATGATATTAAGAATGCAATAATAAATTTTTTAAAATAGAATAAATCCCCTACTCTTCGTCAATTTCTTTACTAAAATCTTCTTGTAATTTTTTCAATTCTTTCATTGCAGCTTTCATATCAGAACTATCAAATATTTGAATATCCACGTGGTTACCTTTTTTCGAATATGATTTTTTTGTTTTGCTATTTTTCTTATTTTTAAAATCAATTACCTTGTAAGTTTTAACAGGTCTTACAAAACCTTTAGGAGTTATTTCTTCATACTCTTCGCAGTTTATTTGATTTTTAACTAAATTATATGTTGTATCAGAAATAATAATTTCATTTTCAGGAGCAATGGATTGCAATCTAGAAGCTAAATTTACAGAAGAACCTATTGCTGTATAATCACTCATTACGCTAGATCCAAAATCACCAACATTTGCAAAACCTGAAGAGATTCCATATCTTACCTTTAATCCACCTTTAACACCCTGTCTGATCCAGAAAGATTGCAGTTCTTTAACTCGTTCTTTCATTTCTAAAGCCATGCTTATACAATTAATAGCATCATTCTCATCTCCTAGTGTTTCAGGAGCTCCATGAAAGGAAAGAATTGCATCTCCAATAAATTTATCAATTGTAGCATTTGAATTTATTGCAATTAAACTCATTTCACTTAGATAATTATTTAAGATTAGAGCAAGTTTTTCTGCTTCTAACGCATCAGATAAATCAGTAAAATTTACAATATCAGAGAAAAAAATTGTTAAATTTTTTCTTACGTAGCTTTCTTTAGTTTTTTTACCTGACTCTTCTTCATCAAAAATAGACTTATATACTTGAGGTGAAAGATATTTTGATAACCTATTAGCAATATTTTCTAATCTTTTCGTTTTTTCTTCAATCAATTCTCTATCTTTTAATTTTTGATCAAGTAATTCTTCTTTCTCCCTTCGAAGATTATATTCATCTGTTCGATCAACAAATTGTCCTTGAATACCATTTAAAAAAGGGAAATCTTTGTTTTCAGTATAAGCAGAAAGTAAAGAATATACTCTAATTTCATCACCAATTTTGATTTCTATTTTAGGAATAATAACAAAACCATTTTTTTCTAAATTTTGTTGGAAATTTTTAATATATTCATCCCCAACTCCAAGTTGCTCTAAAATACTAGTAAAGGGAATATTATTGACAGATTTAAGGATTGGAAAAAATTTTTTAAAATTTTTATTTACTCGCAAAACTTCTAAGTTACGGTTGGCAAAATATGCTGCTGTGACAGCATTAGAGAAATTAAAAAAACTTAAATCTATGACAGTTTTTTCATCAAAAAACTTATCAAGTTTCATTTTTTATTTAATTAGGGATGATGTTTAGTAATTCCGCTTATGTAATCCATTATTGCTATAACTAATCCTGATAAAATAAATACAGCATGAATAAATATCATTAAGTAAATTTCTTCTGAAGTTTTTGAGCCAACATCAATAAAAGCTTCTAGCAAACCGATACTTGAAATAGCTACTATTGAGGCAATAAGTTTTAATTTCAATCCTGAAAAATCTAGTTTACCCATCCACTCTGGCTTATCTTCAGATTGATTTGCAATGTCAATTTTTGAAACAAAATTTTCATATCCGGCAAATATAACCATTAAAACTAAATTTCCTACAAGAGCTAAGTCAACAATATGTAATACAAATACAAGAAGTTCATTTAAAGTTAAGTCATTTAAGTGTGTAATTTCATAAATGAATAACGCAATAACTTTGTATGTGATAACTAGCAGAGTAAGACATAAAGCAACATAAACAGGAGCTAATGCCCATCTGCTCGAAAACATTGCTCTTTCAAGTAATCCTTCAAAAACTCTACGCATAAATAATAAGTAATTTTTAAATAATATTTGTCAATTAAATTATACTATTTACCCCATTTATAAGTAAGTAAATCATATCTTTTTGCAAAATTAAGTAATAAATTTTTTGTATTTGGATCTAAGGGTTGAATAGGATCTCTGCAAAAATCTGATTTTATTACACCACCCTCTTTCATTACTGTTTTAGTAGCTCTAAAACTACACTGTCTATTTTCAAAATTTATTAAAGGAAGAATACTATTATAGACTTCTTCAGCTTTATCTTTTTCATTATTCCAAAAATGATCAATTACTGGAGCAATTTTTTCTGGAAGTAATGCTGAACTCATACTGCCAGAAATTCCAGCTTCTAAATCTGCATACAACGTAATACTTTCTTCCCCATCAAAAGGTGCATCTAGTCTTTCACTGCAATTTTTAATAAGTGCTCTTATTTTTGATGCTGCATTAACACTTTCAATTTTAAAGCATGTTAAGTTCTCAATCTCATTAATCATTTTTGTAAGAAGAGGTACTGGAAGTTCAATTCCAGATAAAGGCGCATCTTGTATCATAATTGGTATACCAACTTTAGAAATTTCATTAAACTGTTCAAATATTTGATCTGGATTACCCTTTAACAATGCACCATGATAAGGCGGCATCATCATTATAATATCTGCACCAAGTGATTTTGCTAACTCAGCTCTTGGACGAACAATATCAGTAGCGAAATGAGAAACTGTAACAATTGTTTTAACTCTTCCATCAATTTTTTTCATACAAAGTTTTGTTAATTTTTCTCTTTCTTCGTCTGAAATTAGGAATTGCTCAGAATAATTAGCTAGAATACAAATACCTTCAACTTTTTGATCAACCATACAGTCAATCACTCTATTCATTCCTTCATAATCAACATCACCATTTTCATGAAATGGTGTTGGAGCAACTGGCCACATGCCATTGTATTTATATTTATTCATATCTTTAAGACCTTATAGAAACTTTAAGATAATTTTAAAAGATTATTTTTCATTAATCCATACTAACATTTCATTTTCACCTCTATTTGACCATAAGTAGTATGGAATAAATTTTAAATATGCATCTGAAAGTTTTGGCTTATCTTTAATATATAACTCATTAGTATCATCAAATTTTGATCCATTAATACTTAAAGAAATAATATTTTCTGAATTTATTTTATCTTCTTTTTCGTTAAAGCTATTATTACTATCTATAACAAATCGATTTAAATTTTTTCCATTGTCTATTTCTTCTAAACAGTAAAGTATTGGACCTCTAAAAATAGATGCTTTTCTAATATTATATCTTACATTTGGATTTGTTCTTACAAAACGAGGTGTAAAATCAAATTTTAATTCTATTTTATCACCAGCTTTCCATTTTCTATAAATTTTTGCATATCCATTGAAAGTTTTGTAATTTATTTCTTCACCATTGATTAATATTTTTGTTTTTTGATCCCATGATGGAATGCGAAAATAAATAATTGTTTCTTTGTTATTAGAATTTAAAATTTTTATCTCTGAATAACCTTTATATGGAAATTCACTTGTTTGTATTATTTTTAAACCTTGTTCTTTATCTAAAAGATCTAATTCAGAACTAATATATTGATCAACTACTAAAGATTTTTGATATGTATTATAAATATACATATCCATACTGGCAATTAGACGTGCTATATTTGGAGGACAACAAGAGCAAATGTGATACTCATCTCTTATCCCATGTCGTCTATCTTGAAAATGTAAATAACCAGGGTTACATTCAAGATAATTATCGTAAAAGAAACCTTTTCCATCCTGAGAAGTACTAGCAAGAATAAGATTATAGAAACTATTTTCTATAATATCAGCGTATTCACTATTAATTTCTATTTTAGACAATCTATTTGCAAAATAAATAAGTGCAATAGTTGCGCAGGTTTCTGCAAAAGCCATGTCATTAGGAAGGTCATAATCAAAAGAAAATCGCTCTCCTATATGCGCACTACCTACGCCACTATGGACATACATTCTTTTGTCTACAATATTGCGCCAAAGTAGCTTGCAAGTTTTCAAAAGATCTTTGTTATTATTAATTCTAGCTAGATCAGCCATAGCAGTGAACATATAAAGTGCTCTAACTGAATGCCCCTCTGCAGTATTTTGTTTAATTGGTTCTTTATGAGCCTGCCAATATTCTAAATCTTTAAATACTGATTCATCTTTGGCTAAATAGAAATCAACAAAATCTCTTAAATTGGAAGGTAGTTTTGAATAATCTAATTTTTGTGAATTTTTTTTTAATATTTCGTTTTCATTAATAAAATAATGTTTGTGATTAGAGTTAGTCTTACCTCTTTCTTCAATAAAAAATGTTGCAAGGTCTAAATATTTTTTTTTATTTGTATATTCATAAGCTTTTACTAAAGCTAATTCAATTTCTTGATGACCCGGGTACCCTCTTTTTTTACCAACTTCTCGACCAAATGTATCAATTATATGATCAATATATTTTTCTATTGAATTTAAAAAATGATTTTCTTCCGTTGCTTTTGAATGTTCAATGGCTGATTCTAATAAATGGCCGGCACAATACAATTCATGACGATCCCTTAAGTTAGTAAATTTATTTTCAGGTTCATGAAATTTAAAAAAAAAATTTAAATAACCATTATCCTCCTGATTATTGATGATTTTTTTTATAATGTTATCACATGTATTTTTTAAGTTCTTATTTTTTTCTTGTTGCATGGAAAAAAATGCACTTTCCATTAATTTTGCTAAATCTGATTCCCAAAATATATGTGGTTTTTCTGAAGAAGTGTTTTCATTTGTTAATGCTCTTATTCTTCCAGATTTTTCAAATGAATTTAGTATTTCAAAAAAAGATGAGTTGATATTTAAATCTTTTCTTTTTTTCCAAAATCCATTGTTTATTTTAACTTTTGTAAGATCCATATAATTACTCAATTATTAATCTATAGCACTTATAATATTTTTATTTTTCTTCTCTTCTTTACTTCTCTCATTGTAAGTAATAATCAATACTGAAGAGAATACAACAATTCCACCTATCCAGGTCCATAAATCTGGAATTTCTTTAAATAAAAAATAACCAAAAGCAGATCCAAAAATTAATCCACTAAACCATATTGGCTGTGTAACTGATAAATCAGCATATTTATATGCACGACCTAAACACAAGTGTAAAATTGTACCTGAAATAGCACCAATAAAAACATATAAAATGGAAGATAGTGAAGGTGTTTCCCAAAAATAAATTGCTAGAGGTAAGGCAAAAAAAGTCATTAAAGTATATTGGTATGAAACCATTGTAATTGGTGAATCATCTTTTGATACATATTTTGAAAGGATAATTATAAAAGACCAAAATAACAAAGAAACTAAAACCATTATAGTGCCAATGTTAAATTCAACATAACCTGGTCTTATTATTATTACAGTACCTAAAAAACCAATAACTAAAGCTAAAATTCTGTATTTAAAAATTTTTTCTCTAAAAATTAAAAAACTTAATAGCACGACAATTATAGGGCTTAAAAAATTCATAGCTTTAAATTGTTCAAAAGGAATGTATACAAGAGCTCCAAAACCTAAAATCATTACGGGAATATTAAATAACCCACGAACTATGTAGAATTTCAAATTTTTTGTTTTATAAGTTGTAAATCTATTTTTAACTAAATAAGGAAAAATAATTAATAAACCAAAAAAGAATCTTAAAAAACCAATTGTAAAAACATTTGAATCATATTGTGCTGCACGTATTAATGCTTCCATTAAAACTGCAAAAAAAGACGCAGACAAAGTTAATAAAATAGCCTTAATATTATTATTCATTAATAAAATTAGAGCTTAATCGGTATTGATTGCTTTGCTATATCTTTTTTTAGATAATTTTCTCTATAAGTAATAATCAGAATTGATGAAAAAATTATTAAACCTCCTATTATCGTCCAAATATCAGGTATTTCATCAAAAATTAAAAAGCCAAATAAAGATGCAATCAATAGCCTTGAAAAGTTAACAGGTTGTAAAACTGATAAATCTGTAAGTTTATAAGCTGTATTGATACACAAATGTACTATCGTACCAGCAATGCCTGCAAAAATTAAATAATATAATGTTTCTGATGAAGGAGATTGCCAAAAATATAAAGCGATAGGAAAAGATAAGAATGTGACTAGGGTATATTGGTAAGATAAAATTGTAAATGCACTATCAATTCTTGCTGCAAATTTTGTAATTATAACAACTACTGACCAAATAGAACAGGAACATAAAACCAAATATGCCCCAACATTTATTGGGACAATACCTGGTCTCAAAATAACAAAGACTCCAACTAGACCGATTAGCAAAGCACCAATACGAATTAAATAAATTTTTTCTTTCAAAAAAATTACACTTAAGACAACTACAATTATAGGTGTAACAAAAGAAATTGCCTTAATTTGTTCTAAAGGTATAAATTGCAGCGCAGAAAATCCTAGTAACATCATTGGAATATTTAAAATACCTCTTGTTAAATGAATTTTTAGATTAGGTGTCTTAAAGTTTTGAAATTTATTATAAAAAATAAAAGGCAGAATTAAAATAAACCCAAAAAGAAATCTCAAAAATCCAGCAGTAAATACATTTATATCTTGAAGTGAAAATTTAATAAGAACATTCATTGTTACTCCTGAAACAGAAGCAACTAAAGCTAAAATAATAGCTTTTACATTATTATTCATAATTTATACGAATGGAATATCGCAAATTTCTCCTTTGTATTTTCTATTCTCAATAACGATATCAAATTGATCTTTAGACAAAAAGTATGGTTTATTTATCATTGCAATTCCAATCACCATGTTAAATGTAGGTGAAAAAACTGCAGATCTAATTTCGCCAATTATTTTATCACCAATTTTTAAATGAATTGCTGATCTTAGATTAATTTTATCAAGATTAATCTTTACTCCCATTAATTTTTTATTAATTCCATTTTCTTTAATTTTAATCAATTTTTCTTTTCCAAGAAAATCAATATCATTTTCTAGATGAACAAATTTATCTAATCCACATTCTAATGGATTATCATTTATATCCATATCGTTACCATAAGAGAGTAAAGCGCCTTCAATTCTTTCAATTAAATGAGGACACCCTGGTTTGACATTAAGCTCTTTACCTTCTTCAAATAATAAATCGTATAATTCTAAACCAGATTTAGTATTTTCAACATAAATTTCTACACCACCCTGTTTTGACCAACCAGATCTAGCAATTAAATGTTTGGCATTTTTAAAATTAAAATATTTAAAGTTATAGAATTTTAATTCTAAAATTTCTTTACCAAAAACTCTTTCTAACAAATCAAAAGTCTTAGGACCTTGAACAGCCATAATATTTACATCAGGTTCAGAAATAGAAACTTCTAAATTTTTTCCTATAGCAAGACCTTTAGCAAATAACATAACATCTGAGTCAGCGATTGAAATCCACCATTTTTCATTGTTAAATTTTAACACTACGGGATCATTAATCATTCCCCCATTTTCATCAATTATTGGACAATAATAACATTTTCCTTCTTTGGCCTTACTTAAATCTCTACAAGTCATTAATTGAATTAATTGATACGCGTCCTTACCTTTAATTTCTATTTGTCTTTCCGCGGCTACATCCCATATCTGAACATGATTTTTTAAATGATTGTATGTTTCTTCAAGACTTCCCTCAAAACCTGCAGGAAGTAACATATGATTGTATATTGTATAAGAAGTAACGCCCTGGTTTTCAATTCTGGAAGAATAAATAGTACTTCTCAACCTTCTTGATTTGGCTACTAATTGATTGGACATGGAAGACTCGTATAAATATTTGTATTAAATTAGTCTACATCTAAATAACATAAATTTGATTTAATGAATCAAAGAAAATAATTGTAGGCAAAGTAAAAAGATAAAACAACCAATACAATAGCTACCCAAATAGATAAGTTAGTAAAAAAAGTTTTTAAATTATTATTTGAGCTTAAGAAAGACGGTAAAACCAATAAAAGAACCCCAATCATATAAATAATTGGAACTAGCTTATCCATTTATTAATATTTTTCCTTATCAATTAATTCACTAACAAGTAAATTTCCAAATCCTTTTTTTGATGATTGTTTATAAAATGATTTTGTTAATTTTGAGAGTTTATTAGCATTTGGCAAATCTGAAACAAGATCATTAATATAATTCAAATCCTTATATGTATTATCTACAGAAAAAACATATCCTTTAAAATTACCTTTTATAGCTTTATCTGCAATTCTATCTAAAGCACCTGAATTTCCAGAACCCAATCTAGCAACATCACATAAGAGTTTAATATTAATATCTAGTTTTTTTGCAGATTTAAAAAATTCAATGACACTGGTCGTAGTCATTAATGATAAAAAGTTAGATAATAATTTTGCAGAAGAAGCCTTTGATACATCACCAAAATTAAAAACAGACTTACAAAATGAATTAAGATACTTTTTGCATTTAGAAAAATTACTTTTTTTACCACCATAAATACCACCTAATATACCCTGCTCACTTTGAACTGGCCCACCCATTACCCCACAAAAATTATAGCTTATTTTTTTTGATTTAAAAATTTTATCCATTTTTAGTGCGCCATTTTTGTTATGAGTTGTTAGATCTATTACAAGTGTTTTGCTATCAAGTTGTTGTTTAATTTTATTTGCTACATTTAATGCAACAGGTGTATTAGTTACACATATCATTAAACAATCAAGTTTATGATTTTGTATTTCATTGTATGATTTTAATTCTTTAGCTCCGATTTTTTTTAATTTGTTTATGGGTTTTCTATTTTTATGAGCAAAAATAAATACATTATGTTTTTTTAATAAATTTTTAGCCATTCCATAACCCATATAGCCAACACCTATAAATCCTACATTGCTCATAAAAATAACTATAGTGAAAAAATTATTATTTAAAAGTGAATTATCAATTTTAATTACTTCTAGATGAAATAAAAGAAACTACTAATACAATAATTAAAAGAGGAACGCATAAAAGATTTATAATATTCCAATTTGAAAAATATAAAAGAAAACCAGCTGATAATGATCCTATGCCTTGAGTAGAAAAAACAATAAAATCATTTAGACCCTGTGCTGTAAATCTGTCCTTTTCCTCGTAAGAAACAACCAACAAACTTGAGCCTGAAACAAATAAAAAATTCCAGCCAATACCAAGTAATATTAAACCTAGCATATAAGAATAATAAAAATCAAAGAATGTATTCGTTATAATACTTAGAAATAAAATACTTACTCCTGCATATATAATATTGGTATTTCCAAATTTTTTTATTAAATCTCCAGAAAACAATGAGGGTAAAAACATGCCAATAACATGAAGTTGAATTACGATACTGGTTTCAAATAAAGTAAATTTATTAACAAGATACATATGTAAAGGAGTGGCAGTCATAATTATAGCCATTGTAAAATAACCAAGACCAGCGCTTACGATTGATTGTATAATTTTAATATTTTTTAAAAGTTTGAAAATGGTTTCAATTTCAAATTTGCTTTGATTATTAGAAGTTTTTGTTTCCTTATAAAAAAGAAGAACAAAGAAGGGAATGATTGCTGTAAACGATAAGAAAATATAACTACCAAGAAATAAATTACTTGGAAAAAAATCTTTAAAATATTCTGCAAAATTAGAAGAAAGCAATGCAGAGACTATACCCAATAACAATATTATTGAGATAGATCTTGGAATAAATTCTTTAGCAACTGACTCAGATGCAGCAAATCGATACTGATGAATAAAAGCTTGTGAGCTGCCTATTAAAAAATTACCTAATGCAAAAATAAAAAAATTTTCCAAATAAATTGCAATTGAACAAATAATTAAAGCTAAACAACTTAAAAGAGATGAAAATAAAAAACCTTTCTGCCTACCCCAGATGCTCATAAACCTAGATGCAATAGGTGCACTTATTGCTATACCTATAATCATTAATGTCATTGGCACTGTTGCTAATGAATCTTTTATCATTATCTGAGATGTAATTATTCCACCTAATAAAACTACAGCCATAGGTGGGAAAGCCGCAATTGTAGAAGAAATACAAATTATAATAAAATTTTTATTAATCATTACAAAAGATAATTTCTAATTGGTTATATTAATTTGATCACATGTCACTCTTTGATTTCCAATAAAAGTTAATAAAATTATTGAGTAGACAATATTTGCTATTAAGATAAAAATAATTATGGTTTCAAGTCATGATTTTGTAGATGATAAAAGAAATAAAAATATTAAAATTTATATCAATGGAAAATTTTATAAAAGAAAAGATGCCAAAATATCAGTTTTTGATTCCTCTACAATGCTTGGAGATGGTATCTGGGATTCGTTAAGATATCATAATAATAATTTCATTTTTCTAAAAGAACATCTAGATAGGTTATATAAAGATGCAAAGCTTATCGACTTAAAAATACATTTAACCCGTAAAAAACTTTCAGAAGCACTAATAAAGACTATCAAAATAAATAAAATGAAAACAGATGTTCATTTAAGAATAATTGTTTCTAGGGGTATTAAATCAACACCCTATCAATCACCTAAAGTTACAATATCCAAACCAACCATAATCATAATACCTGAATATAAAAAACCAGATATTAAAGCTTACAAAAAAGGATTAAAATTGGTTACAGTAAAAACTATTAGAGGGCCAATCAATGTTCAAAATCCACAAATAAATTCACTTAGTAAATTAAATTGTATACTAGCATGTATTGAAGCTAATAAAAAGAATGCTGATGAAGCACTTATGTTTGATATCAATGGAAATATTGCTACAAATAATAGTACGCATTTCTTCTTTGTAAAAAATAAGACAGTCTTTACCTCAACAGGAAAATATTGCGTCACAGGAATTACGAGACAGAAAATTATAGATATATGTAAAAAAAATAAAATAAAAGTAAAAGAAAAAAATTTTAAATTAAACGAAGTATTAAATGCAGATGAAGCATTTTGTACAGGATCTTTCGCAGGAATTGTACCTGTCAATCAAATAAATAAAAAAAAATACTCATTAAAGAAAAATCCTATTACTAAAGAATTAACTAATTTTTATAATAATTTATTTTAAATGATTAATTTATTCGTTTGGTCTGGACCAAGAAATATTAGTACTGCATTGATGCGATCTTTTGAAAATAGAAAAGACACAAAAGTTTATGATGAACCTTTTTACGCATATTATTTAAAAAAAACTAACTTAAATCATCCAATGAAAGATGAAATTATAGATCACTATCATACAAATGAAGATGAGGTTATTAATTTAATCACTAAAGAAGATAATAAGTATAAAATATTTTATCAAAAACATATGACTCATCATATTTTAGATGAAACACGCTTAGATTGGATTAACAAAGGTATTAATTGCTTTTTAATTCGTGATCCTGCTAAAGTAATTGTCTCATATTTAAAAAAAAATACTTTAGAATCAATTCAAGATGTAGGTTTTAAAAAACTTTATGAAATTTTCAAATTATTAAATTCAAAAGAGCCTATAGTAATAAACTCTGATTATTTATTAGCAAGTCCTGAAAAGTATTTAAAAATTTTGTGTCAAAAATTAAATTTAGATTTTGATCAAAATATGCTTAATTGGCCAAAAGGCTATAGAGATACAGATGGTATTTGGTCTAAAGTTTGGTATCAAGATGTGATCTCCTCTACTACTTTTAACACCAAAAATTCTAAAGAATATATTGTGCCAAAAACTTATGAAAATATTTATAAAGAATGTTTAGACATATATGAAGAAATTAATAAGTACGCAATTAAAGTATGAATAAAGAAGATATTCAAGAAGCATCAAAAATTTTATTTGAACATAGGTTAAATAAAACTGGTTTAAGTTCTTTAAAAAATCTAGAACCTCAGACAATTGATGAGGCTTATGCAATTCAAGATAATTTAAAACTAAGATACTTAGAGCTGAAAGATAATTTCTGTATTGGAAAAAAAGTTGGATGCACATCTGTAGCTGCACAGAAACAAATGAATATAAAAGAACCCTTCCATGGAAATCTATTTTATCGATACAGTTCAAAAAATATTAATTTATTAAATTCTAAAAATTTCTTTGAACCCTATGTTGAGCCAGAAATTAGTTTCAGAATAAAAGATGATATAAATATTTCTAAAGCACCTTTCAAATTTAAAGACTTAGATTATTTATTAGATGGTTTATTTTGTTCAATTGAAATAGTTGATTTTAGATTTAGAAAACCATTATCAGAGATTGGCGCCTTAAATGTAATATCGACTAATGGAGCCTCAGAATTTTGGATACGTGATGAAAATTTAATTAAAATTAAAGATGTGGATCTTAACAATTTTGAAGTAAGTTTATTAATAAATGACACAATTGTAGATACTGGAAATACAAAAAATGTATTGGATAATCCATTAAATGCAGTTCTTTGGCTGATAAACAATCTTGCAGAAAAAGGTGAGCCAATGCTTAAAGGTCAGTTTATTAGTTCTGGATCTTGCACTAAAGCATTTAGGATTTATCCTAAAAGTAAAATTAAAGCTGATTTTAATAAATTAGGTTCAATTGAATTTGAATATATTTAAGTTATTTAATTATTATGGAAACAAAAGTTTTTTATAACAAATCATGCAGTATTTGTAGTTTTGAAATTAATCACTATAAAAAAACTAAGAATAATATTGAGTGGGTAGATATAAATAATGTAAATGAATCAAAAATAGAAACAAATAAAAATGCAAAAGAACTTTTAAGACGTCTACATACAAAAAAAAATAATAAAGTTTTTTCAGGAGTTGATGCTTTTATTGAAATGTGGTTAGAGATACCAAAATACAGGTTTTTGGCAAAAATTATTAGAAAACCGATAATATATCAGATTTCTTGGGTTATTTATGAAGCTTTTGCATTAATTCTATTTTACAAAAACAAGAATCAACTAAATAAATTAGAAAGAATTTAAATGAATAATTATTTTGAGTTATTAGAGAAGATAGTACTGACAGTACTTATTGTTTGCACAATCATAGCGATTGGAATGGAAATACAAGGTATGATTGCAAATTACAAAGTTACACTTGCAGATATTCTGTTGTTATTTATTTATATTGAAATTATTGGAATGATCAAAGAATACTGGGTTTCTAAAATGATAAGAATGAGCTACCCTCTTTTCATTGCAATGACAGCTCTAGCCAGAATGATAATTATGCAAAGAAAAGATGTAGATCCATCAGCATATGTGTATGAGTCTGTAGCAATATTGATATTAGCAATCGCAATTGTAGTATTAAGAGTGCGTCACATGGAAATACTTAATAGGCGCTCTAAAAAATTACCTGACGATTAAATAATATTAAAATGTTTAAATCAAATATCAGCTTTGCTGAAGAGCAACTCCTATATTATTTGCCTAAAACTGGGAAATATTATGAAGCAAATAGAAATTACAGTGAAGACAGATCTAATAATAATACCACATCTCTATTATCTCCCTTCATAAGATATAGGCTAATTTCTGAAGAACAAGTTTTGGGGGAAGTCTTAAAAAAATATGATCTTAGAGAATGTGAGAAATTTATCCAAGAAATTTATTGGAGAACTTATTGGAAAGGCTGGCTTGAACATAGACCTTCGGTTTATTCTGATTATTTAGAAGATAGAAATAAATTAATTGAAGAATTTGGTAATAAAAAATTTTATTTAAATGCAATTTCTGGAAATACAAATCTATCATTTTTTAATAATTGGGTAAATAATCTTAAAGAAAATGGATACTTGCATAACCATGTAAGAATGTGGTTTGCCTCAATTTGGATTTTTACTCTTAATTTACCTTGGCAACTTGGAGCAGATTTTTTTATGCAACATTTATTGGATGGCGATCCAGCATCTAATACTCTATCATGGAGATGGGTTGCCGGAATACAGACTAAGGGTAAAAATTATTTGGCAAGAAAAAGTAATATAGAAAAATATAGTAATCTTGAAATATCAGATAATGAAATTTTAAATGAAAATGCAAATCCTTTAATTGAAGAAAAAATTTATAATGTAAACGAACTAAATTTAAATTCTGATTATAATCTTGAGGAGATAAAATATATTTTAATACCAACTGATGAATTAAATATTCTAAAAGATTTAAATCATAAAAAAGTAAATGTTTTTACAGGTTTGCCACTAAAAGATTATAATGATCACTATTTCTCTGAAAAAATAATTAAACATATAAAAAGTATTTGTATTTCATGTTTCAGTGATGATGATTTTTATAAAAATATTAAAATTGATATTCAATTTGAAAGTTATTTTGAAAATTTAGATAAATGGATAGAAAAATTTCAAATTCAAGAAATTTATTTACCCTATGTTACAAAGGGAAATTGGAAAAAAATTTATAAAAAAATTATTACAAAATACCCATCAATTAATTTTATAATTTTTAATAGAAAATATGATCTTAATAGTTGGATTTTTTCAAAAAAAGGTTATTTCAAATTTAAACAAAATATTCCAAATCTAATTACAAAAATTTAAATTATGAAGAATATACTTGAGATAAATGATGTAACTAAATTTTATAAAAATTCAGTTAAAGCATTAGAAAATGTAAATCTTAATATTAAAGAAGGAGAAATATTTGCTCTACTTGGACCAAATGGTGCAGGAAAATCAACACTGATAAACTCAATTTGTGGAATTGTAAATTTTAATACAGGAACAATAAAAATAAATAATATGGATATTGCTAAAAATTATCGAACTACTAGAAAAATAACAGGTATTGTTCCTCAAGAATTAAATCTTGAATCTTTTGAAACTGTCTGGAACAATGTTAATTATTCTAGAGGTCTTTTTGGTAAGAAGCCTGACCATAATTATATAGAAAAGCTTTTAAAACAACTATCCTTATGGGACAAAAAAGATAATAAAATTAAAGAACTATCGGGTGGAATGAAAAGAAGGGTTCTGATAGCTAAAGCTTTATCTCATCAACCTAAATTACTATTTTTAGATGAACCAACGGCTAGTGTGGATGTTGAATTACGAAAAGACATGTGGGATGTTGTAAAAAAATTAAATGAAGATGGAGTAACAATTATTTTAACAACACATTATATTGAAGAAGCTGAAGAGTTAAGTGATAGAGTGGCAGTTATAAACGATGGTAAAATAATTTTAGTCGATGAAAAAGATAAATTAATTAAAAAACTTGGAGAAAAAACAATTAAAATTGAATTATTTGAACCTATAAAAAAAATAAATGGTAATTTATTAAAATATAATTTTACTTTAGATCAAACAAATAAAATTATCTCACATACCTATAATTTAAACTCAAACACAACTGATATTACTGAACTATTAAATGATGTAAAAAAAGATGGTTATGAAATAAAAGATATTAATACTGAGCAAAGTTCACTGGAAGAGATTTTCATTAAACTAATAAAGGAAAATAATAATGAATTGGTACGGAATTAAAGCAATATATATTCATGAAATGGAAAGGTTTAGAAGAACCTTATTTCAAAGTCTTGCCTCGCCAATAATCACAACTTCTCTTTACTTTGTAGTTTTTGGTTCTGCAATTGGTTCAAGAATTACAGAGATAGATGGAATAAATTATGGCTCTTATATCGTACCAGGAATGATTATGTTAACTATCTTGACTCAATCAATTTCAAATGCTTCTTTTGCTTTTTATTTTCCAAGATTTACAAATACTATCTATGAAATACTTGCTGCACCATTATCATCATTTGAGATAGTACTTGGTTTTGTAGGAGCCGCAGCATCCAAATCATTAATAATTGGATGTGTAATTATTCTAACAGCTAATTTTTTTGTAGATGTAAGAATAGATCACCCTCTTCTCATGATGTTTTTTTTAATTCTAACATCCATTACATTTGCTTTATTTGGCTTTATAATTGGAATGTATGCCGAGGGCTTTGAAGGATTACAAATCATTCCAATTCTAATAATTACACCGTTAGTTTTTTTAGGTGGAAGTTTTTACTCTATTAATATGCTTCCAGAATTTTGGCAGAAAATATCATTACTTAATCCTGTTTTATATTTAATAAGCGGTTTCAGATATAGTTTTTATGAAGTTTCTGATGTATCACTACTTACAAGTACATTAACTATCCTAACAATTCTAATTGGATGCATAATATTTATCACATATACATTTTCAAAAGGATATAGAATTAAAGATTAAATGATTGAAAAAAATACTAGTAATGAGTTTCAGAATAATGGAGTTGTATTACTAAAAAGAATTATTGATAAAAAATGGATTGAAGAACTAAGAAAGGGTGTTGAGCATAATTTTAAAAACCCAAGTAAATATAAATGTGTTTATGAAGAAGAAAATAATCAAGAGATATTTTATGATGATTATTGTAATTGGCAAAGAATAAAAGAGTATAGAAATTTTATTTTTAATTCTAATATTGCAAAAATTGCTGGCTCATTAATGAAATCTAAAAAAGTAAATTTATTCCATGAGCATGTTTTAATAAAAGAAAAAGGATCTAAAAAAAGAACACCGTGGCATCAAGATCAAGGTTATTACTGTGTACAAGGAAGAGATAATGTAAGTATTTGGATACCACTTGATAAAATTGATATTAATTCATCAATGGAATTCATACTAGGGTCACATAAGTGGGATAAAATATTTTTACCTACAAAATTTAAAGGTTATGATTATGATCATAAAGATAAAGAATTTGAAAAAATTCCAGATATTGAAAATAATAGAAAAGATTATGAAATAATATCCTATGAATGTGAGCTAGGAGATGCCATAGCATTTAACTATGCAACAATTCATGCTGCATATGGTAATAATTCAAATAATAGAAGAAGAGCTTTTTCAGTGAGATTTACGGGTGATGACGCAAGATATATTAAGAGGAAAGGTGAAATGTCTCCTCCGTTTCCAAATATTAATCTCAAAAATAATGAGGTTTTAGATAGTGAAACTTTTCCAGTCTTAATTTCTTCTTAAGAAATATATTAATGGCAGAGCTGTTGCATACATTATTAAACTATAAATAGCAGCAGGTATCAAATAAACCGTACTTGCAAAGAAAGTATTAGCTACAACAATTGCTAAAGTTCCATTTTGTAGCCCAACTTCCATCAACCAACATCTGAATGTTTCTTTCGAAGATTTAAATGTATTAGATAATAAATAAACAATAATCATCATTATAATATTTAAAAATAACATAACCAAACCTGCTTGAGCAAAGTAAGTAATAACATTTTCTCTTTGAGATAATATTGCTCCAATAAGAACTAAAACAAATAAAATTATTGATATATTTTTTGCTATTTTTTCAAATGAAGATAGTACTCCACTTAATAAAACTCCAACAATAACTGGTATTGTGACAATTAAAAACATTTGTGATGCAACACTAAATAACGACTGTCCCTCATTAATATTTCCCATGTCAAGAACACTTAATGATATCATTAATATTAATGGAACCGTAATTACGCATAAAATACTGTTTATTGCTGTCAAAGATATTGAAAGAGCAATATTTCCTTTTGCAAATGATGTTAAAACATTACTGGTTACACCACCAGGTGCAGCTGCAAGAATCATCACTCCAATTGCAAGCTCTGAAGATAAAGGCCAAAAGATAACAATTAATAATGCAACTATTGGA
>CACNLM010000004.1 GCA_902621305.1 uncultured Alphaproteobacteria bacterium
TTTCAGATAATCTTTTTTCTAATTCTTGACCTTTTTTTGAAAGTATTAATTTCTTAGTACGTTTATCTTCACCAACAGATAATATTATATATTTTTCGTTTACAAGTTGGTTCAATACTCTAGACAAACTTTGTTTAGTTATTTTCAATATTGAAAGAAGCTCCTTAATTGTAAGATTTTCTTGCTTTCCAACAAAATATATCACTCTATGATGTGCTCTGCCAAAATTTATTTTTTCCAAAATTTTATCAGGCCCCTCTGTAAAATCTCTATATGAGAAAAATAATAGCTCTATAATCTTCCTAATTTCACCCTCATTTAAAAAAAGAGGTGTTAACAATTTATTTAGGTCAGCCATATTGACTTAATTATGCATCACTGATAGTCAATTGTCATTAAAAAAAGTTAATAAAGAATATGCTTAAATCATTTGAAAATAGAGATGGATGGATTTGGATGAATGGTAAAATAATTCCATGGAAGGATGCAAATTCCCATGTAATCTCCCAAGGTCTTCATTATGCAAGTGCAGTATTTGAAGGAGAAAGAGCCTACAATGGTAAGATTTTTAAATCAGAGGAACATACTAAAAGGTTTTTTAAATCTGCTGAAATAATTGGAATGGAAATTCCATTCACGCATGATCAAATTAATAAAGCAAAATACGAACTTATTAATAAAATGAATTATAAAAATTGTTATGTAAGACCACTTGCTTGGAGAGGTGGAGATCAAATGGGTTTATCAACTGGTAAATCTAATATCAATGTAGCCATTGCTGTTTGGGATGATTGGGCAACTTATTTTAAAATTGAAGATCAAAAGGCAGGTTTGAGATTAATTACATCTCCATGGAAAAGACCTGCACCAGATACCGCTCCATATGAAGCAAAAGCTTCTGGACCCTATATTATTTGCACTCTGTCAAAAGAATTTGCAGAAAATAAAGGCTATCACGATGCCTTGATGCTAGATTACAGAGGTTATGTTGCTGAAGGCACAGGAGCAAATATTTTTTTTATTAAAGATAACAATATCCATACTCCTATTCCAGATTGTTTTCTTAATGGGATTACACGTCAAACAGTTATTGAAATGGCAACAAATCAAGGTTTTAAAATAACAGAAAAGCATTTAATGCCTGATGAAATTGGAAATTATGATGAAGCTTTTTTAACAGGAACTGCTGCAGAAATTACGCCTATTAAATCCATTGATGATTTTAAATATAACACTGGTGATAATACTACCACTTTTAAATTTATGAATGATTTTAGCGATATGGTTAAAAACGCTAGCTAGAATTTTCTAACCATTCATCATCTTTATAATAAAATTCATTTTTCCAAAATGGAGCATCTTTTTTCAAATAATCCATAATAAAATCACAAGCTTGAAAACTATTTTTTCTATGCTGTGAAAAACAACAAACTAAAACAATTTTTTCATTAACTATTAATTTTCCATATCTATGAATTATTAAAGTATCAATTAAGTTCCACTTTTTAGTCGCGTTATTTTCAATTTTTGAAAGTTCTTTAAATGCCATTTCTTCATAAACTTCTAAATTTAAATATTTAACATCTTTATTGTTATTTAAATCTCTTACATAGCCAACAAAAGAAGTTAGTGCACCTATGTCTGAATGTTTATTTTTAATTTTCTCAATTTCTTCTTCTAAATTAAAATTTTTTTTTTGTATCTTTATCATTACCCACCACTAACTGGTGGAAAGATTGCGATTTCATCAATTGGTTTTAAATTCAAATTTTCTGAAACATATTCCTGATTAACTGCAAATCTTAAAACATCTTGTAAAAAATGTTTTTTTAGCTCTGGATATAAATCTTCTAAATATTTTTTTAATTCTTGTATGGTTTTGGGATGATTTATATTAATTATTTCGTCATCTTTATTTGTTATATCCTTAATCCAAGCAAAATATCGAATTCTCATTTTAAAAATGTTTTATTGATCCTTTAATATAATCATAGGCTGTATACAGAGTTAGAATTCCAGCAATCCATAGAAAAGTCTTACCTAAATAAATAATAAATAACAAATTTAGATTACTCTCAGATAAAATAAGTAATCCAAGTGCAGCTAGTTGAAGAAAGGTTTTTGCTTTTGCAATTCTTGAAACTGGTATACTTATTTTTATCCCTGCTAAGTATTCCCTTAAACCTGATACTGTTATTTCTCTTAATAATATTATAAGGGCTGGAATGGTATCCCAGTCTTTTATTACACCTTTAGAAGTTAAAATAAGAATAACTGCCGCTACTAATAATTTATCTGCAATTGGATCTAAAAATGTTCCAAAATTTGTTACTTCATTTCTTAGCCTTGCTAAATAACCATCAAAGTAATCTGTTATTCCAGCTAAACAAAATAATATAAAGGCAATCCAGCCAAAGTATGGATTCGTAAGATATATACAAAGAACTATAATTGGTATTATAGCAATTCTAATTATAGTTAGAATATTTGATATATTCATTTTTATTCTTTGTAGATGAAGAATTTTTTAAACGCTATGAAAATATTCATAAATTTTTGTTAGAATTGACTCAGGTATAGATTTAATCTCTTTTAATTCATCTAAACTAGCTAATTTTAATTTTTCCACTGTACCAAAGTGTTTTTTTAAAATTTTCTTTCTTTCAGGGCCTACTCCTTCTATTTCATCAAACACAGATCTGACACTCATTTTCGCTCTTTTTGATCGATGTGTTGTTATTGCAAATCTGTGCACTTCATCTCTAATATTTTGCAAAAAGTGGAGAAGAGGATTATTTTCATTTAATCTATGTGTAAATTTATCATGTATTAGAATTTCTCTACCTGCATCTCTTTCCTCACCTTTTGCCATAGAGATAATTGGTATATCTATTTTTAAACTATCTAAAACTTTTTTTGCAGAATTATATTGTCCTTTTCCTCCATCTATAAGCAATAAACTTGGCAAATCTAATTCGTCTTGAAATTTTGAATTATTAAATCTTCTAGTAAGCATTTCTTTCATCATATAATAATCATCAACTTTATTTTTATTTTCTTCAAGATCAAATCTAATATTAAATTTTCTATAATTTGATTTTATAAATCCATTTTGATTATATGCAACCATTACACCTATAGGATGTTTTCCAAATGTATGGCTATTATCGTAAGCTTCTATTTTTATAATTTCATCTTTGAGTTTGAATATTTTTTTTATTTCTGCATTAAAATTATCAAAAGATTTAAGTTTATTTAATTTGATGTCTAAATTTATTTTAGAATTTTTTTCTGCAAATTTAAGTAAATTTTTTTTAGGTCCTTTTAATGGTTTAATGAATTTTGTTTTATCAAAATTTTTTCCTAAAATTTGTGAATTATTATTCTTATCAATAATTATATTAGTAATAATTGTTTCAGGGATATCTTTTTCTGCATAAAATATATTTAGGAAACCTAACATTATTTCTTCGTGATCTAATAAGTTGTCATGATCTGGAAAGAAAGATTTACCACCATAAGATGTATTATTTCTAAAAAAACTTCCATAAATACATGTTTTTCCTTCATTTGATGTTATTGCAAAAATGTCAGCATTTTTTATATCCTTAATCTTAATTGAATTATTTTGTTCAATATGCCTTAAGGCTTTAAGTCTGTCTCTTAAAGATGCTGCTAATTCAAAATTATTTTTTTTTGATGCCTTATACATTTGATCTGTGAAATTTTTTTGTATTTTTTGAGAATTGCCACTGCTTAGAAAATCATCTGCTGCCTCTATTAATTTTGAATAGGCTTCTTTCGTTATTTTTCCTCCACAAGGACCAGAACATCTTTTAAGATAATAATTGAAGCACAGTTTATTTCCTGCATTTACCTCTTTGTCTGTGCATGATCTTAAAAGAAATATTCGTTGTATTGTATTAATAGTTCTATTTACTGCATCTGGACTTGCAAATGGCCCATAATACCTACCCTTTTTCTTTTGAGGACCACGATGTTTCTCAATTCTAGGAAAATCATGTTCTGATGAAATAAATATATAAGGGAATGATTTATCGTCTCTTAACAGAACATTAAATCGAGGTTTATGTTTTTTAATTAAATTACATTCAAGTATGATTGCTTCTAACTCTGTATTTGTGACAAAGAAGTTCATTGATTTAGTTAGACTAACCATTCTTTGAATTCTTCTGGTTAGGTTATTTAAAGATAGATAATTCTTTACTCTATTAGATAATACTTTTGCTTTTCCAATATATAGAATGTTACCCTTTTCATCTTGCATTTGGTATACACCAGGTTGATTAGGCAAAGTTTTAGATGTAGCCTTAATAATCTCTTGTCCAGGAAGCGTCATTTTATCAATCGTAAATAATTATTTTTTCTATAAATAGGAATTTTATAAAATTAATAAACAACTAACAAGATTATTGTAGTTCATTTAATAATTAATTTAATGTAATTAAGAATAATATATTAAGGATTTATTATGGCAAAAATGACAACTGAAGAGGCTTTTGTAAAAGTTTTACAAAAACACGGTATTCAACACGCATTTGGAATAATTGGTTCCGCGTTTATGCCAATATCAGATCTTTTTCCTAAAGCTGGAATAACATTTTGGGATGTTGCTCATGAGTCAAACGGCGGAATTATGGCTGATGGCTATACCAGATCAACTGGTAAAATTGCAATGTGTATTGCTCAAAATGGACCTGGCATAACTGGCTTGGTTACACCTATAAAAACTGCTTTTTGGAATCATACCCCAATGCTCTTAGTTACTCCTCAAGCAGCTAATAAAACTATAGGTCAAGGAGGTTTCCAAGAAGTTGAGCAAATGAATTTATTTAAAGATATGGTGTGCTATCAAGAAGAAGTAAGAGATCCCTCCAGAGTTGCGGAAGTTTTAAACAGAGTTATTTCAAAAGCCATTAAAGGATCTGCTCCTGCTCAATTAAATATACCAAGAGATTTTTGGACTCAAGTTGTTGACATTGATCTGCCACCTATAATTAAATTTGAAAGACCCGCAGGTGGAACAGAAGCAATTAAAGAAGCTGCTGATCTTTTATCTAATGCAAAATTCCCAGTCATTTTATCTGGTGCTGGAGTGATTTTAGCTGACGCTATTGATGATTGCAAAAAACTTGCTGAAAAATTAAGTGCTCCAGTTGCTTGCGGATACCAACACAATGATAGTTTTCCTGGCAAACATCCTCTTGCGGTTGGTCCTTTAGGTTACAATGGATCTAAAGCAGCAATGGAAATAATATCTAAGGCAGATGTAGTTCTCGCACTTGGCACAAGATTAAATCCTTTCTCAACTTTACCAGGCTATGGAATAGATTATTGGCCAAAAAATGCGGATGTCATTCAAGTTGATATCAATTCCGATCGAATTGGTTTAACAAAAAAAATAAGTGTTGGTATTTGTGGAGATGCAAAACTAGTTGCAGAACAAATTTTAGAAAACCTTACAACAAATGCAGGCGATAAAGATAGAAGAGAAAGAGAAGAGTTAATTCATAAGACAAAGTCAGCTTGGTTTCAAACATTAACTGGCCTTGATCATGAAGAAGATGATCCTGGCACATCTTGGAATAAAGATTCACGAGATAGGGAACCAGAGAAAATGTCACCAAGAATGGCATGGCGAGCTATTCAAGCAGGTCTTCCTGAAGATGCAATTATATCAAGTGATATAGGAAATAATTGTGCAATCGGTAATGCTTATCCAACATTTGAGAATGGTAGAAAGTATTTAGCACCGGGTTTATTTGGACCATGTGGTTATGGTTTTCCATCAGTAATTGGAGCAAAAATAGGTTGTCCAAATACACCAGTTGTAGGTTTTGCAGGTGATGGCGCATTTGGAATTAGTATGAGTGAAATGACTTCTTGTAATAGAGAAGGTTGGCCAAATATTACAATGATAATTTTTAGAAATTATCAATGGGGAGCGGAGAAAAGAAATACTACACTTTGGTATAATAATAATTTTGTTGGAACAGAACTTGATCCTAAATTAAGCTATGCAAAGATTGCAGAAGCGTGTGGATTTAAAGGTATTAAAGTTCACACTCAAGAGGAACTAACAGAAGCTTTACAACAATCTTGCAAAGAACAAATGGAAGGCGTGACTACTTTTATAGAAGTAATGTTAAATCAAGAACTAGGAGAACCTTTTAGAAGAGATGCTATGAAGGCCCCAGTTGAAGTTGCTGGAATTGATCCTCAAGATACAGTAGTTCAATAATTATTTCTGATCGTTAATAATTAATTCTGATGCTTTCTCAGCAATCATCATAGTAGGGGCATTCGTATTACCAGATGTTATAGTTGGCATCACAGATGCATCAACAACTCTTAAGTTTTTTATTCCTTTTACTTTAAGATTATCACTTACAACTGAATTTTCATCATTGCCCATTTTGCATGTACTTACTGGATGAAAAATAGTATTTGCAAATTTACCAGCTTCTTTTGCTAGAGATTCGTTATCTTTAAATTGTATCCCCGGTCTATATTCTTCAGGTGCATAATTTTTAAATGCCTTTGATTCTAATACAACTCTTCTTACAATTTTAATTGATTTTCCTGCAATTTCCCTATCTTCATCAGTAGATAAGTAGTTCATTTTTATTTGAGGATAAATTCTTGTATCTGAAGATTTAATTTCTATTGACCCTCTACTTGTCGGACGAATATTTGTTATTGTAGGAGTGAATGCTGGAAATTTATGTAGGCCTGCTTTTCCTAATAAATCAGTACTAGCTGGCGAGATATGAAATTGTAGATTAGGGTTTTCTAAATGTGAGTCACTTTTAACAAACCCACACAAATAACTTGCTCCAACTGTTAAAGGTCCTTTTTTATAAATTAAATAGCTTAATCCTGTTAAAAATTTTTTTGTAAAACTATGATATATGTCATTTAATGTCTCTAAGTTTTTAATTTTGTACACTGGTCTTAACATTAAATGATCAGTTAAATTTCTCCCAACACCATTAATTTCTTTTACAATACTAATATTATGCTCATTTAACAGTTTACCTGGACCAATACCTGAAGCTTGTAATATGTGAGGAGATCCAATTGTTCCTGCAGACAATAAAACTTCTTTATTTACAGAATATGAAAATTCTTCATTATTCTTCCATATATTTACATTTTTTACTTTTAAATTTTCAAAGGTTAAATTTTTAACATGTGCCTTAGTTATAATTTTTAGATTTTTTCTATTTTTGATAGGATTTAAGAAAGCAACTGCAGCACTACATCTATATCCTTTATCAATTGTCATAGGAAAATAGCCCATTCCTTCATTGTCGCCATCGTTAAAGTCTTCATTTTTTTTATAACCAAACTCTTGAGATGCTTCTAAAAATAAATCTAATAATTTAAACTTTGATCTAATTTTCTCTACTTTGATAGGTCCGTTGGTACCATGAAATTCACTTTTAGAAATTCTGTAATCTTCAGATTTTTTAAAATATGGTAATACATCTTCCCAAGACCATCCAATATTACCTAATTGTCTCCAGTAATTGTAGTCATTTGCATGACCTCTTATATATAACATCCCATTAATGGATGAACTCCCACCCAATGTTTTCCCTCTAGGAATAAGCATTTTTCTATTATTACAAAATTTTTCTTCCTCAGTTGTAAAACACCAATCAGTTTTCGGATTATGCATTGTTTTAAAATAACCACCTGGAATATGTATCCAAGGATTAGTGTCTTTTCCTCCAGCTTCAATTAAAAGTACTTTAATGTTTTCATTTTCAGTAAGTCTATTTGCTAATATACAACCAGCTGTTCCAGCACCAATAATAATATAATCAAAGCTTTCATTCATAGTTTGCAAGAAATTTTAATTATTAAGTATATATTTGTTAAATTATTATGTAACTAACTTTAAACAATTATAATTTCATTAGTGGATATATTAATTTTAATACTTGGCTTAGCAATTCTAGTTGTTGGAGCTGAAATTTTAATAAGAGGATCGGTTAGTTTTGGAAAAAAACTAAATATTTCTCTTTTTGCCATAGGTGTTGTAATAGTTGCAGCAGGTACTTCTCTTCCCGAACTTGCAAGTAGTATTAACGCAGTCTTAAATAATCACTCAGATTTAGCCTTAGGTGCTGTTGTAGGAAGTAATATAGCAAATCTAATCTTAGTCATGGCAGCAACAACGATTATTGTACCTATAACAAACATTACCAATAACCAAATTAATCAGGCATGGATCAATATAGCTCTAGGTATTTGTTTGATAATTATGAGTTATTTTTATTTTAATTATTTATTTGGAATTATATCTCTAATAGCCTTGACTTTGATAATGTATTTTCAAATTAAAAAAGGATCTATACTTGTTGATGATATAGATAAGGATGAATATTCAATATTTATTTCATTAATATTAATAATTTTTGGAATTATATTTTTAATTTATGGTTCAGATTTATTTGTAAATTCTGCAATCATTTTGGCTAAAAAATTACAAGTTTCAGAAGCAGCGATAGGACTTTCGTTAATAGCTTTTGGAACTTCTCTACCTGAGTTGGTTATTGGCATAATGTCAGCATTAAAAAGAAAAGTAGATTTTGCATTAGGAAATATTTTAGGTTCAAACATTTATAATGTTCTCGGTGTTTTAGGTATAAGTTCATTTTTTGGAAATTTTGGAATGCCAGAAATTTTAGCAACACAGGATTTATATTTTATGCTTTTGATTACCTTTGTTATTTTAATTTTTATGTTCATTTTTAAAAAGCTTGGTAGGTTATATGGAAGTGTGGGTCTAATGTTATATTTAGGCTATATCTATTATATTTTTATCTAACAAAATATGAATTTAAATAACACAGAAGTTGTTTTAGATATTTTAAATATTGCCATAGATGCAGGTAAAGAAATTTTAAAAGTATACAAAAAAAATTTTAACGTAGATTTAAAAGCAGATAATTCACCAATCACAGAAGCAGACATTAATTCTAATAATCTCATTAAAAAAAGATTGATAGAAATAGAAAAAAATATTCCCATTCTAACTGAAGAGAGTTTAGTCAATTGGGATACAAGAAAAGTATGGAAAAAATATTGGCTTATTGATCCACTTGATGGAACTAAAGAATTTGTAAATAGAAATGGTGAATTTACTGTAAATATTTCATTAATTGAAAATAATTTACCCATTTTTGGAGTTATCTATGCGCCAGAGAAATCTTTATTGTATTATGGAATAAAAAATAATGGTTCCTACAAATTGATTACTCAAGATAATATAAATACACTTAGCGAATTTAAAAAAATCAATATTAATAATAATACCACTTCAAATATTAAAATTATTGGAAGCCGTTCACATTCAAATAAAGATTTTCAAATTTGGACTGAGAAAAATTTTTCACAATATGAGGTTATTTCAATTGGGAGTTCATTAAAGCTTTGTTTATTAGCAGAAGGAACTGCAGATATTTATCCTAGATTAGGCCCAACCTCTGAATGGGATATTGCAGCAGGCCATATTATTTTAGAGGAAGCTGGTGGTAAATTAAAATCATTTGATAATACAGACATTTTGTACAATACTAAGGAGAATATAATTAATCCAAATTTTTTAGCTTACGGGAATGTTTCTAAACTAAATTAATATGAAACTATCACATATAGATAAACTAGAGTCTGAAAGTATACATATAATAAGAGAGGTTGCGTCGGCATTTGACAATCCTGTAATGCTCTATTCAATTGGTAAAGACTCATCAGTAATGCTTCATTTGGCTCAAAAAGCATTTTATCCAAGCAAAATTCCTTTCAAGTTAATGCATATTGACACAACTTGGAAATTTAAGGAAATGATAAACTTTAGAGATGAAACTGCTAAGAAGTATAATTTAGACTTATTAGTTCATATTAACAAAGAAGGAGTTGCAAACAATATAAATCCTATTTCTAGTGGCTCAAAAATCCATACAGATGTAATGAAAACACAGTCATTAATTCAAGCATTAGATAAATATAAATTTGATGCAGCATTTGGCGGTGCGAGAAGGGACGAAGAAAAATCACGAGCTAAAGAAAGAATTTTTTCATTCAGAGATAAAAAACATCGTTGGGATCCAAAAAATCAAAAACCAGAGCTTTGGAATTTGTTCAATACTAATATAGATAAAGGTGAAAGTGTTAGAGTTTTTCCATTATCCAATTGGACAGAAATAGATATTTGGCAATACATTTATCAGGAAAACATTCAACTTGTCCCGTTATATTTTTCCAAAATAAGATCAATTATTAGAAGAAATGATATGATGATTATGGTTGATGATGATCGTTTAAAAATTAAAGAAAATGAAAAAATAGAACAAAAAAAAGTAAGATTTAGAACATTGGGTTGTTATCCATTAACTGCCGCTGTGGAGTCTGATGCAACTACTGTTGAAGAAATCATCATTGAATTACTAGAGTCAAAATATTCAGAAAGACAAGGAAGACTAATAGATAATGATCAAATTGGATCTATGGAGAAAAAAAAACAAGAAGGTTATTTTTAATGGACATAGAAACTTTTTTTCAAAATCAAAATAATAAAAAACAATTAAAAATTTTAACTTGTGGTTCTGTAGATGATGGTAAATCAACACTTATTGGCAGACTATTATTTGATTCAAAAAATATTTATAGTGATCAGTTAAGTCAAACTAAGATTGAAAGTGAAAAGTATGGCACACAAGGTAAGCAAATTGATTTAGCATTATTAATTGATGGCTTACAAGCTGAAAGAGAGCAGGGAATAACTATAGATGTTGCTTATCGTTATTTTGAGACTAAAAAATGTAAATTTATTATTGCTGATACTCCTGGCCATGAGGAATACACACGCAATATGGTTACAGGAGCATCGAACTCAGATGTTGGAATTATATTAGTTGACGCAACTAAAGGTATTCTTGATCAAACTAAAAGACACACATTCATTTTATCTCTTCTTGGAATTGAAAATATTATAGTTGCAGTAAATAAAATGGATTTAATCAATTATGATGAAAAAAAATTTAAAGATATAATTTCTTCTTTTAAAAAATTTTCCAGTGAATTTAACTTTAATTTACAAAAATTTATTCCAATATCTGCATTAGTTGGTGATAATGTATTTCAAAAAAATTCAAACATAACTTGGTACAATGAAAAATCTTTAATAGATGAACTTGAAGAAATTAGTCTAAATGAACCTATAGAAGAAGAAATTTTTTCATTACCGGTTCAATTTGTTAATAGATCAAGCTCTGACTTTAGAGGATATAGCGGTACAATCATTTCAGGAAAAATAAAAGTTAATGATGAGGTGCAGGTTTTTTCAAGCAAAGAGAAAATTAAAATTATTAAAATATTAACTCCAAAAGGAGAGAGTGACTTTGCCATTAAAGGGCAAGCGGTAACACTAACATTAGATAAAGAAGTTGATATTTCTAGAGGTGATTTATTATGCTCTGTTAAAAATCATAATTATTTTTTATCTGATCAATTTGCATCCCATATTATTTGGATGAATAAAGAACAAATGATACCTGAAAGAAATTATATTTTTAAATTTATAAACTTTCAAACAATAGGAAAAATTACAGATTTAGTTCATAAAATAAATATTAATTCATTCGAAAAAATTGCTTCAAAATTTTTAAACTTGAATGAAATTGGATATGCTAAAGTTGCTTTAAATAAAAATACAATTTTTAATGCCTATAAAAATAACAAAAAATTAGGAAGTTTTGTAATAATTGACCAATTCAATAATCAAACTGTAGGTGCAGGTGTTATTGAGCATGAGCTGAGAAGAGCATCAAATATTTCATGGCATCAAATGTCAATAAATAAAAATTTACGTTCCTCTATTAACGGACAAAAGCCATGTGTTTTATGGTTTACAGGATTATCAGGGTCAGGAAAATCTACTATAGCTAATATAATCGAGCAAAAGTTGCACAAACTAGGAAAGCATACTTACTTATTAGACGGTGACAATGTTAGACATGGATTAAATAAAGATTTAGGGTTTACTAATGTAGATCGTGTTGAAAATATAAGGAGAATTTCTGAAGTATCTAGATTAATGGTTGATGCTGGACTAATAACAATTGTTTCTTTTATTTCACCTTTTAAATCTGAAAGAAAAATGGCTCGTGGATTAGTAGAGATTGATGAATTTATAGAGATATATGTTGATACCTCAATTGAGGAGTGTGAAAAAAGAGATCCAAAAGGTTTGTATAAAAAAGCTAGATCTGGCAAATTAAAAAATTTTACAGGGATTGACTCTAATTATGAAATACCGTCATCACCTGAAATTATTCTGGAAACAAAAATAAAATCTGCAGAAGAATTAGCAGATGAGGTGATCCTTTATTTAAAACAATATAATAAAATTTAATTTTTTAATTTTGAAGCTGGTTTTCCATACTCAATATTAAGACCACCATATCTTCTCACTCTAACATTGCATTGTTCAGCATGACCAATAAATCCTTCAAGGTATGAGAGTCTAGATCCATATTCTCCAATAAGTGCAGCTGCTTCATTGGTTGTAATCTTTTGATAAGTATGGGTTTTAATAAACTTACCAACCCACAAACCACCAGTATATCTACCAGCTTTTTTAGTAGGAAGAGTATGATTAGTGCCTATGACTTTATCCCCATTAGCAACATTAGTTCTAGCACCCAAAAATAAAGCTCCATAAGATGTCATATTTTCTAAAAACCAATCATCTTTTTTTGTCATAACCTGAACGTGCTCTGAAGCTATTTCATTTGCTTTAGATAACATCTCCTCATAGGTATTACATAAAATTATTTCTCCATAATCTCTCCAGCTAGTGCTTGCTGTTTCTTTAGTAGGTAAGATTTCTAAAATTCTATCAATTTCTTTAAATGTTTCTTCAGCAAGTTTTCGTGAGTTTGTTATCATGACAGCAGGAGAATTATATCCATGTTCTGCTTGTCCTAATAAGTCTGTTGCACATATTTCACCGTCAACAGTTTCATCTGCAATAACCATTGTTTCAGTTGGACCAGCAAATAAATCGATACCAACTTTGCCATACAATTGTCTTTTTGCTTCAGCAACAAATGCATTACCAGGTCCAACAAGCATATCGACAGGTTTAATTGTTTCTGTACCAATAGCCATAGCACCAACTCCTTGCATTCCTCCCAAAACATAAATTTCGTGAGCACCGCCCATTTTCATTGCCGTAACGACAGCTGGATTTGGCTTACCTTTAAAAGGTGGGGTAGTGGCAACAATTCTTGGAACCCCGGCAACAGAGGCAGTCACAACTGACATATGCGCAGAAGCTACCATTGGGAATTTTCCAGCAGGCACATAACATCCAACTGCTTGTACTGGTATATTTTTATGACCAAGAATCACACCTGGATGTGTTTCTACTTCTAATTCACTTAAAGTTTTAAGTTGTGCTTCCGCAAATGATCGCACTTGTTTTTGAGCAAATTTAATATCTTCTTTGTCATCATCAGAGACTTCACTCATTAATTGATTTATTTGATCTTCACTTAATCTAAAACTATCTGGAGAATAGTTATCAAATTTTTGAGATAACTCTCTAATATGTTTATCGCCTTCTGATTCAATTTTACTTAATGTTTCTTCAACAATTTTTTTTACTTTATCATTATCTTCAATTCTTTGTTTTTCATCTAAACCTTTTTTTAAATATTCAATTGCCATAATTATTTTTTATGAATTAATTTAAAGATATCAATGCCTATTTGATCTAATATGTGTGCTATATCGATTGGTACCCAATTTTCTCTAATTAGCCCTTCATGATGTAAATAAAAATCCATGACTCTCATTGTTATTTTTTTTTGAGTTGGTTCATATCCTAGCCAATCACTTGATCCATGAACACACTGAATACTATGCCAACCACCAGTCATAGAATAATTTCCATCTCCAATTTCAATATAATGACCGATTTTCCAATAATCTCTATCCTTGAACGTAAGTCTAAATGGGAGTTGGTGATGATCAACAAAACCATCTAAACCTCTAGCTGTACCTATACTACTTGGCCCATACCACATCATTTTTGGATGCCAATAATCTTGTTGAGGATGATTAATTAATTTTTCTCTTATTTGATCTTTTGTAAGACCTGGCTCAGTCTCAGGTTTAATATTTAAACTTCTTTGCATGGTTAAATCTTGATTCAAAGATTGAAGAGACAGCTCCTTATCTAAATTTTGATTATTTTCTCCATCACCTGTGATGGGACTAGGCCACATCCCTTCTACACCAAGAGATTTATTAATGGGCCAATGACCAGCCTGACGAATAAAGTCTACAGTATCAATTAATGTGTAAGATTTTATTATTTTATTGTTTGTAATTTGATGCGCTTCACAGGTTCGAAGATAAATTGTTTTATTAGTCGGCTTTACACCAAACCACTCATTTGTGAAAGTTCCAGTTAAATGACTAATAAATGAAACAAAAACTTTATCTCTAAATGCACCACCAATTACTAGATTATTTCTTCTTTCAAGATCGGGGAATGCCTTTTTTAGAGGTATTAAATATTTATTTTTTATTTCTTCAATTCCCTTAATTTCATTAATTGGATGAAAGCCATTAAACTCAGCATCTACGTGATATAGATTTTTAAGATTTTCCTCTAAATCATCTAAAGAGCACTCAGCAATTTTTTTTAATAAATTTTTAAAATAAATTTTGTTTTCAATATTTATCTTTGGATCAAGATCTAAATGAATTATATTTGAGTTATCTTTCTCACCTGTATCAAAGTTTTGTATTTTATTTGCCATAATAATTTAATAACACAATTGTTAAATAATAATTGATTTATTCATTATTTTGAATAATATTCAAAAAAAATGAATAAAAGATCATTACAATATGTCAATTAATATTACATCTAGATTAGCGAAATTCGATGAACTTATTCCTAGTAATATACCATTTGTTGAGGGAAAACTTAAAGGTCATCAAGATAGGAAAAATTATTCAGTTATAGGTCCTGGCGTAAGCGAAGATGCTAAACAAAATGTTAAAATAGCTGAAGAACATGGTTTTAACATTGGTGCTGTGAGTGCTGCACCGATGAATGGCTCTGGATTACATAGTCACACAACAGCAGAAGTTTTTATAATTCATTCAGGTGCCTGGCGTTTTTATTGGGGTGTTGATGGTACAGAAGGAGAAGTAATACTAAAAAAAGGTGACATCGCTTCTTTTCCCACAAACATGTTCAGAGGTTTTCAAAATGTAAGTGATGAAGAAGCTTTAATGTTTGTTGTGTTAGGCGAAAATGATCCAGGTGTTATTACTTGGACACCTAAACTTTTAAAAGATGCAAAAGAATCTGGCATGGTATTAATGAATGATAATTCTTTAATCGACACAGAGAAACAGAAAATAACAGATGAAACTAAAATTATTCAGCCACTAGAAGATAATGAGTTAGAAAGTTTCGATCATTACTCTTCAGAAGACATAGAAAAGTTTGTTATTCGATTTAATGATAAAGATAAATATTTTGTCGATGATCATCACTATCAATCTAATAAAATTATCAACTACATTGATCAGTTTCAAATTCATGATAAATCTTTTACCCCTAATATACCGCATGCAACAGGTTTTAGCCTTTCACTTCTTAATGGCAAGAGTGCTCATATACATGAATACAAACTGGAGAAATCAGAAGTGTATCATTGTTTATCTGGTGAATGGGAAATAGATTGCGACGGAGACAAAGTTGTAATTAAAGAAAAAGATACTTTTTCTGTTCCAAAAAATTCACTTCGTTCAATAAGACAGATAAGTGATCATGATGGTAATTTATTTATAATACGACAAACTAATTAAGTATTAATTATATGAAAGGATTTGATGCACAATTCAAAGATTTTCCTGATTATATTTTAAAGATCACATATCAAATTTGGGAAAAAAACGATGTTGAAGCAATAAGAGATTATTATGCTGATACTCCAAATGTAAGCCTCCCCACACCTACAAGATCTCCATCTGGAGTAATTTATGGTGCAGACCCAGTAATTGAAAGTACCTATGATAGTAAAAAACTATTTCCCGATAGAACACTTTTAGGTGAAGACGTAATTTGGACAGGAAATGATGATGAGGGATATTTTTCATCGCATCGCATTTTATCAACTTCTACTCATTCTGTTGATGGGATGTATGGGAAAGCAACGGGAAAAAAACTATATTACCGAACTATCGCTGATTGTGCATGCATGAATAATCAAGTTTATGATGAGTGGCTTGTAAGAGATCAAGGAGCAATTGTGAGACAAATTGGAATTGACCCCAAGAAATTTGCAAGCAATCTTATTAAAGATGAGGGTGGTCCTGAAAAAGCTAGTAAACCCTTTGATGAAAATACGCCTGTTAAATCAATTTATAAATCTCCTATTTTAGCATCTGGTAACATTGGAGAATTATATGCAAATATCTTAACCTCTATTATGAACATCAATTTAGAGAAAACAATAAATGATAGTTATGACAGAGCCATACAGCAATTTCAACCAGGGGGAAATACTCACTATGGTAGAGATGCGGTAATACAATTTTGGAAACAATTAAGAGATGCTTTTCCTAACGCATTGTTCTCAGTTGAGCACATTGCTTTTACAGAAGAAAAATATGAACCTAAAAAAGCTTCAGTTCGATGGTCTATGGTAGGTAAACATGAAGGAGATGGTCTTTTTGGGAAAGCCTCAAATTCGAAAATTTATATAATGGGTATTAATCATGTTGAATTTGGAGAAAGAGGTATTAAAAATGAATGGGTTCTCTATGATGAAACTATGATCTGGAAACAGATTTTATTAAAAACAGGTTAATTTAATGTCTAATATTTTAACAACACATGTTGGAAGCCTTCCTAGATCAAAAGAACTTTCAGAATTTTTATTTGCAAAAGATAAAGGAGAGAAATTTAGTCAAAGTAGTTTTGATGAAGTATTAAAAAATAACGTGGAAAGTGTTGTTAAGAGTCAACTTGATGTTGGAATTGATTTTATCAGTGATGGGGAGATGAGTAAAATTAGTTATGCTACATATATTAAAGACAGAATTGATGGGTTCTCAGGTGAAAGCGAAAGAAGAGCACCTGCTGATCTTGATGATTTTCCAGAATACAAAGAAAAGATTGCTAAAAGTGGTGGCACGCCAACTTATACCAGACCATGTTGTACAAACGAATTAAAAGTAAAAGATGAAACGTCTCTTCTGCAGGATATAAATAATTTTAAAAATTCACTTGATAAACTTAATCACCAACATGCATTTATGAACTCAGCATCACCTGGTGTCATAAATGTTTTTATGCCAAACAAATTTTATAGTACCGAAGATGAATATTTGGATAAATTATCTAATATTATGGCTAAAGAATATGAGCTAATAACAAAATCAGATATCCAAATTCAATTAGATTGCCCAGACCTTGCTTTAGCAAGACATATGAATTTTAAAAATTTATCTGAAGATGAGTTTATTAAACGTGCAGAACTACAAATTGAATGCCTAAACTCAGCATTATCTAATGTAGATGTTGAGCAAACTAGAATGCATATATGTTGGGGCAATTATGAAGGACCTCACACACATGATATTGCTCTAGAGAAAATACTACCTATAATTTTGAAATCAAAGGTAAAATACTTTCTCATTGAATCTTCTAATCCTAGGCACGCACATGAATGGAAAGTTTTTCAAGATATAAAGTTACCAAAAGATAAAGTCTTAGTACCTGGCGTAATCGACTCAACCTCTAATTTTGTTGAACATCCAGAAGTTGTTGCAGATAGATTAATCCAGTTTTCTACAGTCATTCCAAAAGATCAATTAATGGCAGGGACAGATTGTGGTTTTAGTACATTTGCTGGTTTTGGAAAAATTGATGAAAAAATTTGTTATGAAAAGCTTCATGCATTAGTTGAGGGTACTAAACTTGCCTCAAAAGTTATCTAATTACTGATTTAAAAATTTTGCTCTTTCTAAAAGATCCACTCCTAGTTTTTTTAAAAAATGTAAATGATCAATAAAGATCCAGTTTTCAGCTAGTTTATCTCCATCTCTTCGATATAGATCCACAACTCTCATTTCTGATTCAATATCACTTGCATTTGTTAGTCCTAAATAATCTCCTTTAGGTTTCATAATTAAATTTGGCCAACCAAACCAACCTCCAAGATCATCTTCAGAGCTACTAAGTATGTGTCCATTGAAACGAACAAACTCTAAACCATCTTGAAATGGTTTTGTGTGACCTTTTTGATAACCTTCAATAGTATATGAAGCCCCTATACCTCCTGGTCCCCACCAAATCATGTCATTATGCCAATCTAATTCTAATTCTTCTTTATAAGATTGCATTTTGGATCCTTTAACAAGTCGATCGCGCATTCTATGAATTAAATCCAATGTTTTTTGACTTTCACTTTCATTAGAAATATCAAATTTTAAACCTTTATGATTCATTGGTCCTGGTGTTACACAAACGAGACCTGTAGATTCAGGAATTATAGGAAGACCTAGTTGCTGCATTAAATTCATTACATCTAAAAAAATTGCTCCTTCAGTAATTTTATTATTATCCACTTTATAAAATTCAGCAAATCTTAATAAAGTAGATTTATAATTTGGTTTAAGGCCAACAAACGGTTTATTGAAAACACCCATGAAATGACCCATGCTGGAGATCCATTTCCCTTTATTTTTATCTAATGAATTTATCCCACCATAAAATATATCTAATCGACGTTGTATAGGTGAAAATGAATCTTTAAGTGGTTTCCAAAGATTATTAGCAACAAGATCTATACTAACTAGTTCGTTGAATGGGTGGGTACATTTCATACTAAAATCTTCTGATGCGTATTTGGATATAACTTCTGATAATGAATCAATGTTGCAACTATCTATTTCATTGAAATAATCTAATACTAATTTTTTTTCTGCTTGGAGATCAGTCATTTCATTTTGATTATATTAATAAATTAAAAAAGACAATATTCATTTTTTTGAATAAAATTTCATTGCTTTGAAATATTTTTAAATGTATCTCATTACAAATACAAATTATGAAATATAATAAAATTACAGATAAAAGACCAGAAGCTCTTCAAGATCATCATATGCCTAAGAGTTATGATATTTCATTAAAAGCATACGGTGGTGGAGGAACAGCTAAATCATTAAATCCAAAACCAAAAAAACTTAAACATCAATCAATGAAGGGGTTTGAGGATAAGTATAAAAATATAATTGATTATATTGTAAGGATTACGTATCAAATATGGGAAGAAAAAAATATTGGTTATATCTATGACACCTATAGTAAAGACTGCAGAGTTTGGGATGAATTTGGTTTACAATCTGGATCTGAAAAAATAGTAGCTGATACTGTACACACAAACAACGCCTTTCCAGATATTCGATTATTTGCAGATGAAGTTATTTGGGCAGGGGATGAAAATGCAAGTTTTCATACTTCGCATAGAACAATTATTACTGGAACAAATACAGGATTTAGCAAATTTTCTAAACCAACTGGTAAAAAAGTAAGATTATTTTGTATTGCAAATTGTGTAGCAAAAAATAATGAAATTTATTACGAAAATGTTGTTTACGATACAGCAGGCTTAATTAAACAACTCGGATTAGATTTAAATCAAGTTGCCAAGCAACTTGTTGATGAGGGAATTGCAGGGCCCTATGCTCCTCATTTTAAAAACTCTAAGCCAACAAGAAATATTACTAAATTAAAACCAATTAGTTTTGATATTCCAGATAAAATCAAAAATGTAAGAGAGTTTGTTCATGCAGTTTATGATACAATTTGGAATAGACGAAACTTTTCTGCAATAAATAAAGCATACTCTAGTAATGTAGAATTTGAAGGTTCAACTGGTCGTAAATTTAAAGGAGCTTTGCAATTAAGAAAATTTATAATATCACTTTTAGCTTCATTTCCTGATCTTGCACTCAGTATTGAAGATTTATACTGGATGGGAAATACAAAAGATGGTTACTTAGTATCGGTTCGTTGGGGTGCTGTAGGAACCCATAAAGGTAATGGCTCATATGGCCAACCAACTAATAGAGAAGTGTACTTGTGGGGAATCACTCAATGGGAAATTAAAAATAATAAAATTATTAAAGAGTGGACTGGTTTTAATGAGCTTGCAATTCTGATGCAAATTTTAGGAGATAAAAAATGACTTTAGATGAAAGTAAAAAATTATTAGCTGATATGTATGATGCACTTAATGCTCAAGATCTAGAAGCACAACACAAGTACTGGCATGATGATATGGTCTGGCATGGTCCTCCAGGTTTTGGTGATATCCATGGTATAGAAAATTTTAAATATAAAGTCCTAAAACCTTTTTATGAAGCATTCCCAGATTATCATGTAAAAAATGATATTGTGGTTGCAGAAGGTGAGTGGATTAGTGCAACGGGATTTTTAACAGGCACACATAGCGGAACATATCTTGGAGTAGAGCCAACAGGCAAGTCTATCAAAATGCAATTTTCAGATTTCTGGACCATTAAAGACGGAAAGTTTTTAGATAATTACGTTATGGTAGATAATCATGGTGTTTTCGAACAGATGGGATTAAAATTTAAATAAATTATTTTGTAGTTTTTCTTTTTATAAGTCTTCCCTGTACAATATGATTTATAGGTTCAAAATCTGGATCCTTAATAAATTCATTTATTAATTGAGTTGCTAGTTTTGACATTTGTCTAATAGGCTGTCTGACAGTTGTCAGGTTATATGATTCCCAAGATGACATAGATATATCGTCATAACCAATAATTTCTAATTGAGAAGGTGTTTTTAATGAAGTATTTTTTTTAATATAATCTAAACACCCAAATGCCATTGTGTCATCAGCGCAAAATATTGCACTTATGTTTTTATTAAATATTTTTTCAGTTGCTTGATATCCACCTTCATAAGTAAAAAAACCTTTCTCAATATTTAATTTAATTTTTTTATTATTTTTAAGATAATTTTTAAAACCTTTGCATCGCTCATCGCTAACAAAAGATCCTTTTGGCCCTTCAATGAGGCCAATATTTTTATGGTTTTTCTTTGTAAAATATTCTGCAACTATTTCTCCTCCATTACGATGATCACACGCAACGGAACTTATTGTTGGTATATTCCAACTTCTATTATAGGCAATAAACTGTATTCTTTTTTGATTGCAGTCTTCAACAAATTTTTCAGTAGGTTTTGTGGCTGATATTATTGCAATAAGTTTTTCTTTTAAGTATGGCTGTATTAATTTTTCATCTAATTCTTCACCATCATCAGTCGTAATTAATAAAATTCTAAAGCCTCCATTCCTAAGTGCTTCATGTAACTCAATTAAAACTTCTGGATAATATCTGCTTGTAACGTAAGGTAAAATGACAGCCACTAATCCGCTATCATCATTAGATACTGAATTAGAAGATATATTAGGTGCTTTATATTTTAATTTTCTAGCTGCTTCCAAGACTCTCAACTTTGTCCTGCTAGAAATGCTTGCACCTTTAGTAAAACATCTGGAAACTGCTGATTGGGATACTCCTGCTAATTTTGCTACGTCCTGTGATGTCGCAGTCTTTTTAAAACTCATGAATTATCCCCCCATTTCAATATTCAAAATCTTGAATATCAATTCATATTATTGCATTATTTTTTAATACCAATATAAAGGATTTATACTTAAATGTGAATTTCACACTTTATTAATAAGGGGAAATATATGAAAAAACTATTAATAGCTCTATTGTTCACATTTGTTAGCACAAGTGCATATGCCGGCGGGCATTCACCTTGTGGAGTAACAGATGGATCAATAAAGATTCTAGCAAACGAATTTACAACATACAGAATTTTCATGGATGAAGTAAAAAGTTGTGCAGGACCTAGTGCAGATTTTTCTGTAACTCATTCTGTTGATCATAATAAATTACAAGTTGCAGCCCTATCAGCTAACCCAGCTGAATTCTCTGCTAAACTTGTAACTAATGGTTCAATTACAACTTTAATGAATGATAACTTAATTCGTCCACTTGATGATTTAGTTGCTAAATACGGAAGTGCATTACAAGACAATCAAAAAATCGTGATTGATGGAAAGATCTATGCAATAGCTTTCATGGCTAATGCTCAGCATCTTTGGTACAGAGAAAGTATTCTTAATGATTTAGGTATCGCAGTTCCTTCAACATATGAAGAAGTAATTGCAGCTGCAGAAAAAATTAAAGCTTCTGGTAAAATGGCTAACCCATATGCTGGTGCTTTTAAATCTGGATGGAACCTAGGTCAAGAGTTCGTAAATATGTACCTTGGTCATGGAGGTGATTTCTTTAAAGCTGGAACAGCTGAAGTGAGTGTAAATAACGCTAAAGGTGTAGCTGCTCTTAATATGCTTAAAAGATTAACAGAAGTAAGTAACCCTGATTTCTTAACTCAAGATACAAATGCAGTTAAGGAAGAATGGGAGTCTGGTAATGTAGCATTAATGCATATCTGGAATTCAGGTGCAGCTTCATTGTTAGATGATGAAGGTGATCAAGCAATTAAAGCTGATACTAGATTAGCTCCTTCTCCATCTGTAGGTGGTGGAAGTAAACCAGCAACAACTCTATGGTGGGATGGATTTGGAATTGCAACAAATACTTCTGATGAAAATGCAGAAGCATCTTTTAGAGCTCTTTTAGGTGCAGCAACTTCAACAGAAATGGCAAATGCTAATCCAAATGCAACAATTTGGTTGATTGATGGTTATTCGCCTGGAGATACAGCAGGACCAGTTGTTGATGCTGCTAACAGAGGTGCAACACCTTATCCAAGCTTACCATACATGAGTCTATTACATGGTGCTTTGAGTACAGAACTTGTTGAATTCCTTCAAGGAAATGAGTCTGCTGAAAAAGCATTAGCGGATGTAGAAGCTGCTTATGTAGCAAAAGCTACTGAGCAAGGTTTTCTATAAACCGTATAATTATTTATGATAAAGTGGAACATTATTATGTTCCACTTTTTTTTTAGCAAGAAATAGATGCCCCACAGAACATTTTTTTGGTTCTTCTTTCCAAGTGGATTGGCAATGCTATTATTTATTGGCCTTCCAATTATTTCTAGTTTTTTTCAATCTCTTCATATTGAACCTGAACAAATTTTAATGGAAGTAGAAAAATGCGATCCATTTGGATGTAAAACTGAAACTAAAGTAGATATTGAGGCCACTACAAAATTACAAGAAGAACAACCTCTTGGAAGATTTAATGGTTTAGGAACATACGGCGATAGAAATCATTTAGCTTTTGATGAAATTAAAGAGGCTTGGACTAATTCCTCATCGATAGCTGAGTTTACAGATATCTTACTAAATTTACCTTTTTACAAAGCGCTTTTATTTACACTGACATTTTGTTTTGCAGTTACTCCGCCAGTTGTAGTCTTAGGTTTCATTGTTGCTTTAAGTGTAAATACAATTACAAAAAGCTTAAAAGGCCCAACCATTTTTGGTGTTATACTGCCTATGATTGTAACACCATTGATTGGGTCGCTCGTTTTATTTTGGATGATAGATGCTAAAGGAATATTAGGTTCATTCATTCAATTCTTATTTGATGATCCAAATCTATCTCTAAAGTCTTCAAGTCAATTGACTTGGATTACTCTGATTATTTATGGGATCTGGCACAATACACCATTTGCTTTTGTAGTCTTTTATGCTGCATTACAAACTGTTCCTCAAGATCCAATTGAAGCAGCGATCATAGATGGCGCCTCAAGATATGAAAGAGTCAGACACATTGTTATTCCACATCTTTATCCGGTAGCAACATTTATTATATTAATTTGTCTAATGGATAATTTTAGGGTTCTTGAGCCAATAATTGGGTTCGCTGCTGAAGGAGTTGCTCAATCACTTTCTTGGATGATTTATAACGACTTAAGAAGTGAAAACAAAATGTTATTTGGGTCTGCAGGAGCAACATCTATGTTAACTATTATTGGTGTAGCAATTCTATTAACACCAGTACTTATAAGAACATGGAGAGAATTTAGGACAGAAAGATAATATGGAATCAAAAATTAACAGATACTCAAAACAACTAATTTTAATAAATAGTTTTTTTATTCTTGCTTGGTTAATTATTTCTGTGTTTCCTTTTATATGGACTTTTTGGGGATCATTTAAAGTAAAAGCCGACTTTTTCTCAAGAGCTGACTGGATGTTTGCAGTCACAGGAGTTAATACTTTGATAGAAACAGGAGATACTTCTACAGTTAAGGCATATGTAGAGTCTTGGACAGAAGGTGAATTTTGGAAAGCAACAATGAATACAATTATTATTACTGTTTCAGTTGTTACGATCTCTTTATTTTTAGGAACATTAGGTGCTTATGCCTTGTCTAGATCGACATATAAATATACTTTTTGGATTTTAATAGCTGCCTTGATTTTTAGAGCGATGCCACACATTACATTAGTTTCTGGTTATCTGTTTCCTTTCTTCCAATTGAACGTTTGGGGCATACTTCCAACTACCATAATTGTTTTAGTTGCAATCAATCAACCCTTTACATTATGGTTACTTTATTCCTTTTTTAAAACAGTTCCTAAAGAGTTAGATGAAAGTGCACTAATTGATGGCTGTTCGTATTTTCAAGCGTTTCGCTTTGTTATAATGCCTGTTATGTGGCCTGGAGTTGTTACAGCAGGGTTATTCAGTATGATGTTAGCCTATAATGATTTTACAGTTACTTCACTTCTTTTAAATCAGCAGAATTATACTATGGTTCCTAAAATTAATGCTTATTTGGGCACAATTGAACATAGTGGAAATTATATGTGGGCAGTCTCAAGCGTTGTTTCAGCAACTGCGCCACTTTTTATGATAATCATGTTTTTCCAAAGACAATTAATAAGTGGTTTAACTGCTGGAGCAGTAAAAGGTTAATAATAAATTTCTAATCTTATGAAATATAAAGCACTTATGTTTGGATCTATCGGGACACTAATTGAATCTTCTAACATTCAACGTAACTCATTTAATGAAGCTTTTAAAGAAGCTGGACTTGATTGGTATTGGGATGAGCAAGATTATAAAATTTTGTTAAAAAAATCTGGCGGGACAAAAAGGGTAGAAGATTTTGCTGAAAAAAATAATACTAATGTAAATGCTTCACAAATTAGAAATAGAAAAACAGAAATCTTTAGCTCGTTCATTATTCAGAATAAACAAAAATTAAGAAAGAGTGTTGATGAAATAATTAAGTATACAAAAGATAATAATATTAAACTTGCTTTCTCAACTTCTACAACTTTAAATAATGTCGATGCAGTATTTGAAAGTCTTTCTGGTCAAATTTCAAAAGAAGAATTTGAATTCATTGGTAATAAGTCATTTGTTAAAAATGAAAAACCACATCCAGAAATTTATAAAGTTACATTAGATAAATTAAATTTACAGCCAGAAGACTGTCTTGCAATAGAGGATACTGAAGAAAGTAGTAATTCTGCAGTAAACGCTGGAATTAAATGCATTGGGTTTCCAGGTGATTACCATTTAGAAGATAGTTTTCAAATGTGTATTAAAAAAATGAATTTATTAGATCAATCTATTTTTTCATTGTAAATAATCAGATCAAATGTTTCTAAAAAATTTTAATGTAAAAAATAAGACTGCTCTTGTGACAGGGTCAGGCAAAGGCATAGGTAAAGCATGTGCTATAGCATTAGCAGAAGCAGGCGCAAATGTAATAATTCTTAGTCGTACAGAGAAAGATCTTTTAATTGTTCAAAACAAAATTAAAAAACTCAAAAAGAAATGTAGTTATTATGTGTGTGATATAACTAATTTAAAAGAAATAAAAAAAATATTTTCTGCAATCAATAAATTAGACATATTAGTAAATAATGCTGGTACAAATAGGCCTGAATATTTCACCAAAATTAAAAGAAAAGATATGAGTGAAGTGGTTGATCTTAATATTAAAGCATCATTCGATATTGCTCAATTAGCTACAAAAGTTATGCTTAAATCAAAAAATAGAAAAAAAATTGGTGGATCAATAATAAATATCTCTTCTCAGTTAGGTAAAGTAGGAGCTCCTCTTAGAAGTGTTTATAATATGACTAAATTTGGTGTTGAAGGTCTTACCAAAGGGATGGCTATTGATTTGGCTAAGCACAACATTAGAGTGAATTCCGTTTGTCCTACATTTGTGGAAACCCCAATGGTCAAAAAATTTTTTAAAGATAAAAGTTTTAAAAAATCTGTAATTGAAAACATACCTTTAGGAAAAGTAGCAACAGAAAGTGATATTGCTAGTGCAGTAGTGTATCTTGCTTCAGATGCTGCATCAATGATGACTGGTTCATCACTAGTAATTGATGGAGGATGGACAGCTAAATAATCAAAATTTAATTTTCTTTATTTATAAAATAAGTTGCTACGATTACGATTACACCACCAATAAAAGTAATTAAAGTTGGTATTTCATAAAAAATCATAAATGTTAACAAAACACCAAATACAGGAAATAAAGCGTAAAATGGAAATACTCTATTAACAGGATACATCCTATACAAATAAAACATCGACATGTGTGCAGCAATTGAAACAAAGATACCTGAATGCAATATTAATAACCATGACTGAAAACTAATATTTTTTATTTCGTTTATTGTTTGTCCTTCAAAAATTGATGATGAAATAATTAGTAATACAAATCCAACTAGTCCCATTACCGCATTTGTGAGTGTGACTTCTAAATCTTTAAGGTACCTGGAAAATACTTGTGCACTAGCATAAAAGAATGCCATTAACGTAATTAAGAATAATGCAAAAATTTCATTTCTTATTAATGGATCAAAGCCCAATAAAATGATGCCAAAAAAAGAAATAAATATTAGTACCCATTTTTTAATACTTACTTTCTCTTTTAAAAAAAATGAGCTTAATAATATTGCAAATGGTACAGCCAGTTGAGAACCAATTATTATTGGAGAAACTATGTTTGCTTCATTTAATGATAATGTCATAAAGACATTTGCTAAAAAACCCATAGAGATTGAAAAAAAGAGAAGTGGTAGCCAGTATTTTTTTTCAGGAATTCTAAATCTCCAAAAAGGTGAAAGGCATATAAAAACCACTAACATTCTTAAACTTCCCATTAATAACGGGGGTACATTTTCATTAAAAATAACTTTCTGAACTGGATAGGCACTTCCAAATAAAAAAGTGATTATTAAAATTAAAAAATAATGTCTTAAAAGCATTCGACTTAAAATTTATTTGTTAATTAATTATTTGCAGCAACAACAGCTGCCATAATTGATGCAAGTTTAGAATGTTTAGTATCAGCTCTACTAGGAACAACAACTGGTACTTTACCACCAATTACTATTCCTGCAGCACATGCCTTCATAAAATAAACCATTATTTTAGATAAGGAATTTCCAGTTTCTAAATTAGGTACTAATAATATATCAGCATCACCAGCAACATCATTTTTGATTCCTTTTATTGTAGCCGCTTCTTCAGAAACAGCATTATCAAAAGCTAGTGGACCATGAATAAATGCATTAATTTTTTCTTGAAACGCAAGTTCCATAACTTTTTTTGCATCGACAGAACTTGGCATACTGTCAATTGGATCTTCTGTACCTGATAAAATTGCAACTTTTGGCTTATTACTGTTTAGTTTGTTGTAAAACTGAACAGCATTTTTGAGAATTTGTAATTTTATATCAACTCTTGGTAAAACATTTAGGGCACCATCAGTGATAAAAAGAGGTTTTTTAAGTTGTGGTGTAGTCATATGCCAAATATGACTTAATCGTCTACCATCAAGTAAATTAAATTCTTTTTTTAAATAAGAGCGCATTAAAATATCAGTATGGAGGTTCCCTTTAATTATGATTTTACTTTTATTTTCATTAGACATTTGACACGCAACTGAAGCACTTTCCTCTTCATCTTTAGCCTCTACAATATTAAAATTTGAAATATCCAAACTGAAATTTTTTGCCGTTTCGGTAATTAAACTTTTATTTCCAATCAATGTTGGATCGATGAAGTTCATATTTTTACCTTCAATTACAGCTGATAAGATGCTTTCTTGATTGGGGCATACGACAGCAGCGGGTATGTTAGGAGTATCTAAAGCTTTACTTTTAAGATCTTCTGGTAATGTGCTCATATTTGGTATTCTCTCTATACCACTGCTACAATTTTTCCTATGATATTTCTTTATTGTGAAAGAATTATTCTTTGATTTATCAATAATTTCATATACTCAATCATTATTAAGGAAAAAAATGGATTTAGAAAAAAGAACTGAAATACCTAATTCATTAGAAGAGCACTGGATGCCATTTACATCCAATAGAGACTATAAAAATAGTCCAAGATTAATGGTTAAGGCAGAAGGTGTTTATTATACTGATCATTATGGAAATAAATTAATTGATGCTAGCTCAGGATTATTTTGTAGTCCAGCAGGTCATTCAAGACCAGAAATAAGAGAAGCAGTATCAAAACAATTAGAACAATTAGATTATGTTCAACCATTTCAACAAGGTTTTGGTGGTTCATTTGATTTAGCTAGAAAAGTTTCAAAACATACACCAGAAGATTTAAATAAAATATTTTTTACTATTTGTGGTTCATCAGCTGTTGAAACAGCAATAAAAACAGCCATAGCATATTTTAAAGCAAAAGGAGAAGGTCATAGATCTCACATAGTAGGAAGAGAAAGAGGTTATCATGGAATGAATATTGGAGGAATTTCTGTTGGCGGAATGATTGCTAATAGAAAAACTTTCTCAAATATTCTCATGCCAAATGTACATCATCTAAGACATACTCATCTACCTGAAAATTTATTTGTAAAGGGGGAACCTGAAACAGGTGCTGATCTAGCAGATGATCTTGAAAGGATTGCTGGTAACATAGGTGCTGAAAATATTGCTGCATGTATTGTTGAGCCAGTAGCAGGATCAACAGGAACTTTAGTTCCGCCAAAAGGATATTTAAAAAGACTAAGAGAAATTTGTGACAAACACGGAATTCTTTTAATTTTTGATGAAGTTATTACTGGCTGGGGAAGAATGGGCGCCCCATTTGCAGCCCAAGCTTTTGATGTTTGTCCAGATATCATGACAATGGCTAAAGCAATTACTAATGGTGTTGTACCTTTAGGAGCTGTAGCTTCACGTGATCATATCTATGACACTATTGTTGATGCTTCACCTACAGGAGCTATAGAATTTTTTCATGGTTATACTTATTCTGCTATACCTGTTTCAATGGCAGCAGGTTTAGCAATGCAAGATATAATCGAGAAAGAAGATTTATTTAATAGAGCAAAAGATATGTCTCCATATTTCTTAGATGGTTTATTTACTTTGAAAGACTTAGATATCATCACTGATATAAGAGGATATGGAATGATGGGAGGAATTGATATTAAAATGGATGAGCGTTTAGGCAAAGCTGGATATGCTTGTTTTAAAAAATTATTTGAAGCAGGCTTAAGCTTGAAAGCAACAGGTGATTGTTTAATTGTTGCACCTCCATTTACTTGTGAAAAAAAACATATTGATGAGATAATTGAAAAATTAAGAACAGGTATCTCAAACTATATGCATGACAGATAATGAAAATAGGTGTTCCCTCTGAGATTAAAGCTCAGGAGTCTAGGGTTGGGCTTACTCCGCAAAGTGTTAAAGAATTAGTAAAGAATAAACATACAGTACTAATTCAAAAAGATGCCGGTATTGGCGCTGGATTTTCAAATAGTGATTATGAATTATCAGGTGCAAAAATTGTAAATTCAGCTGAAGATATTTTCAATGATTCTGAAATGATTGTAAAAGTAAAAGAACCTCTAATGAATGAAGTATCAATGATAAGAGAAAACCAAATCTTGTTTACTTACTTACATCTTTCAGCAGCTCCAGAATTGACAAAGGGTTTAATTGATTCAAATTCAATTTGTATAGCTTATGAAACAGTAAGTGATCATAATAATAAATTACCACTTCTTGCACCTATGAGTGCTGTAGCCGGTAGAATGTCGATTCAAGCTGGTGCGTATTCACTTGAAAAACATAAGGGTGGAAGTGGTTTACTCTTAGGGGGTGCGCCTGGGGTTCAACCTGGAAATGTCTTAATTTTAGGTGGAGGTGTTGTAGGTGAAAATGCAGCAATAATTGCTACAGGTATGCAAGCAAAAGTTTTCATTGTTGATAAATCAGAAAAAAGATTAGAAGAATTACAAGAAAAATTTGGTGATAGAATAGAACCACTACACAGTGATAAAATAAATCTAAAAGACTATATTTCTGAATGTGATTTACTAATTGGTGGTGTGCTTGTTCCAGGCTCTAATGCTCCAAAGATTATAACTAAGGAAATGATCAAAGAAATGAAAAGTGGATCTGTAATTGTTGATGTTGCAATTGATCAAGGTGGTTGTGTTGAAACTAGTAAACCAACAACTCATGCAAACCCTACATATGTTGTTGATGATGTTGTTCATTATTGTGTTGCAAATATGCCAGGGGGAGTTCCTAGAACTTCCACTCTTGCTTTAAATGCAGTCACTTTGCCATTTATTCAAAACTTAGCTTCTAATGGTTTTAAAGATGCGTTGAAAAATGATAAAAATTTTATGAATGGTTTAAATATTTTTAAAGGTGCCATTACATATAAAGCTATTGCCGATGATTTAAATTATGATTATGCTAATCCAGAAACTTTAGTACACTAAAAACTTTTAGAAGCTTCTACCATTATCTTTAATTTTATTTTTGCCAAATCTTGAGGTAAGTGACCAAGGCCACAATCAGGAGCAACAATTAATTGTTCCTTATCAATAAACTTTAATACATCATTTATTCTTGAGACAATTTCTTCTTTAGTCTCAACTTGAGAGCTTGCTATTTTTACTAAACCAAAAATGACTTTTGTTTGTTTAAAATTTTTTAAAAAATTTAAATCATTATATCGATGAGCATCTTCTATAGAAACTGTATCTATATTTGATTCATCTAAAGCTTTACTAATTTTACTATAAGAATCTAAAGGCGCTTTTGGATAATCTACTGCATCTAATTTATCAGGATAGCCACAACAAATATGAGTAATTTTTTCAATACTTTGATTATTAATATTCCTAAAACATCTTTCTAGGTTTTTGATTCCAAAATTAAGAGCATTTTCTGGTTTTCTAGCAAACAACGGTTCATCGACTTGAATATATTTACATCCTGCATCAACCAATCTTTTAATTTCTACATTAATAGCATCAGCTAAGTCTTCACCCATATGTTCATCTGAATCATAAAATGTATTTGCTATGGTGTCTGTTATAGTCATTGGTCCAGGAATAGTAATTTTTAAATCTTTATTCGTTAAACTCTGATTTTTTTTCCATTCTTCAACTAAAAAAGATTCTTTTGCTTTAACTTTTGAAGTTATTGTTGGTAACCAGCATTTATAATTCCCTGTCCTAGCAACTTTTTCTGTGAGATTTGCAAAATCAATTCCTTCTAAATATCTACAATGATAGTGAATATAATTTTCTCTTCTAACTTCACCATCGGTTAGGATATCAATACCGCATTCTTCCTGATCACTAATTATTTCTTTGGTAGCTTTATTAAATAACTCTTCAACATTATCACCCATTTTTTTTATTTCATCTTCGTAAAATTTAGTTGGATATTCTGTATCTGTACCACCAGAAGCATTAAACCAATCAGTTATTTTTAAGTAGCTTGGTTTTGGATAGGCGCCTATAACAGTCGTTAACATATATTTATTATTCCATTTTCCTGCTAAATGGTCCAGAATTTATATTAACACCTGAACTGGAAAGTTTAGTGTTTGATAATTGTCGCTCCTGATGAATCATGCGGTGACTTAACAATTTTGATACTAGTTCATGTTTTATATCTTGAAATTCTCTTAAGTCTGATAGATCATTTATTTCCTCAGGATCTTTTTCTAAATCAAATAATAAACATGGCAATGAAGGAAAATGAACATATTTCCATTTATTATTTCTAATGACCGATAGATTACATTGTTCGGGTGCCAATTTTTTATCTTTAACAAATGAAGTACTCTCTCTAAAATCATAATCAAAAACAACATATTCTTTATTAGGTGATTTTTCGTATTTATGATTGATATTGTGCATAAGTGATTGACCATTCCAATCAATGGGGATGTCACTACCAATCCATTCTAAAATTGTAGGAGCAACATCTACAGATTCTGTTAAATGGTTAATTTCTTTTGGATTGTTTTGAGGCACATAAATAAATAATGGAATTCTATAAGAAGAGTCCCACCAACCTAATTTTCCCCATAAATTATTTTCATTTAACATCTCTCCATGATCACTAGTAAATATTATCATTGTATTCTCTTCTTGCCCTGATTCTTTAAGAGCATTCAAAATTTTACCAATATTAAAATCAACTTCAGCGCACATAGCAAAATAGACACTCATAATATTTTTGATATCTTGATCTTTTAAAAGATCATAATTAATTTCAGAATAATTTTCTTTTAATAAAAATTTTTTACATAACTCTTCAAGTAGTGGATGTTTTTTTGATAATTCTTTCAGTGAAATATCATTTTGAGGTAATTTAATATTATCTGGATTAAATTTACTAAACCATGGATCAGCTACATGAAAGGGTGGATGTGGTTTTAAAAAAGATACATGCATAAAAAATGGATCTTTGACTTTTTTTAAATCGTAAACAACTTTGTCTGCTAAAAATGCGGTATCTGAAAATTCAGTTGGAATATAATATGGTTCATAAATATACGCTTGATCATCTTGAGGCTTTCTTCCTTTGTACAAATCTTCTGCTTTATTAATTTCAAAACCATTTTGATTAAGATGGTTAGCCCAAGGCTCTGGTTTTCCTCCTGGTAAAACACAACCATCATCAAACCCTTCCATTGGTGATTCATAGGTAAAATTTTTTTTATCTTTTGGATCCAAATATCTTGGATCCCAAGAGGTATCAGTATATCCGTAAAGTCTTGGATTATAATTTAGTTTACGAACTTCTTTAGCTATATTTGTAAATCTTTTATCAAGAGGAGCACCATTATATACTGAACGATGTATAAATGGATATAAACCTGTAAGCATAGTAGTTCTAGATGGACCACATGGAACAATACCTGCAAAGTGTGATTTAAAAATAACACTTTTTTTTGCTAATTTATCCAAATTAGGAGTGAGAGCATATTCATGATTTAAAAAACTAAAGCAATCGAAGCGCCACTGATCAGCACATATAAAAAGTACAGATTTTTTGATTTTCTTCATATTTTACTAAATACTAAAGTAATTAAAAAGAAATACACAATTTTTTAAAAAAAAACGTAATAAATTTGTCAATTATTTTTGCTAAAAGCTCAAATTTGTATAAAAAAAATACATACGATAAATTTATCTTATAGGAGAAAATATATGTTAAAAAAAATACTCGTAGCATTGGTATTTTCTTCCGCAATGTTTGTATGGAGTGGAAGCTCTTTTGCAGGCGGTCATTGCGTAGGCTCAACCATGAGCGATGCATATACTGGCGGAAAATATCCACAGCAATATGAGTTATCAGAATACGAAAGTGCAGCTAGTTGTACGATGAAGTTTTCAGAGAACCCAAGTATTGCTAGTATTAATGCAACAATTCAAGGGAACCCAGGAAGTCTACCTCCGGTTGAGGATAGATTACCTGATGAACCACTTGTTGTAGTACCATATGAATCAATTGGTAAATATGGAAACACTATTAACTTCTTATCTAATGCAACTGAAGCTGGTACTTCAGACATGCTTTCTACTCGACATGTTAACTTAGTTCGTTTTGCTGATGACTTGTCAACTGTAGTTCCAAATGTTGCAAAAGATTATGAATGGAATGATGATTTTACTACTTTAACATTCATGTTACGTAAAGGTCACAAGTGGTCAAATGGTGAACCTTTTGTAGCTAGAGATGTAGAGTTTTGGTACGAAGACTTGATGATGAATCCAAAGATTCGTGAAAAACCATATCCATATCTATTAGTTGGTGGTGAGCCAATGACTGTTGATGTAATTGATGATCAAACAGTAAGATTTAACTTACCATCTCCGTTTCCTGGTTTACTTGCTACTTTAGCTACATCTTATAACCAAGCTTTTATGCCTTCACATTTCCTAGAACAATTCCATCCGGAAATTGATTCAAATGCTGATGCAAATGCACAAGCTTTAGGTTTCGCAGATGGCTGGGATGCTTTAGCGGCTTATTATGGCAACTCAGGTTGGACTGATACTCCAACTCCGTTATTAAGAAATCCAGAGTTAGTAGATGGTTTACCTTATGCTGCTTATCCTTCTTTAGAAGCTTACATGACTATTGAAGATACTACTGAAGGTAGAGTATATGCTGCAAACCCATACTTTTTCCAAGTTGATACAGCTGGGAATCAATTACCATACATTGATTATCAAAATGAGAGATATATCAATGAAAATGAAATAAGATTATTGAAACTTGTTAATGGTGAAGTTGATTACAAATCTCAATCTGTACAACTTGAGTCTGCGCCTCAATTATTAGATGGAGCAGAGTCTGGAGGTTATAATATTCAAATTAACCCTGGTTGTGGAGCAGCACTATTTAGCTTCAACGTCACTCACCCAGACTTAGAAAAACGTAAAGTTTACGGTGATATTCGTTTCCGTCAAGCAATGTCAATTGCTCTAGATAGAAATGAAATTAACGATGTTGCTTACTATGGTATGGGCGTTGTAGAGCAGTTCACAGGTATGTCACCAGCTCCTGATTTCGTACGTGAAGATATGAAAATGTATATGACTCAATATGATCCAGATGCTTCTAACGCACTTCTAGATGAAGTTGGTCTTAAGGACGTTGACGGTGATGGCTTTAGAGAACTCCCTAACGGAGAGCCTTTTGCTATGAACATAGACTATGCTACTCAAGGTATAGGTGGTGTAGAAGTTGAGTTAGTTGCTCGTATGTGGAACGATGTAGGAGTTAAAACTTCTTTTAAAGAGGTAACTCCTGATGAATATCGTGGTTCACAATCTTCAAATGCATTAGATGTCCATGCATGGGATAAAGGTCAACCATTAGCAATTATTGCAGGTGATCCTGAAACATTCAAAGCGCCTTTTGGAAACTACTTTAACCATACGCAAGGAATGTTATGGGCAGCTTACATTGATAGTAACGGTGATGAAGGTGTAGAACCTCCTCAATGGGTTTACGATTTAAGTGATGGTATTGATAAATTTCAATCATATGCTTTAGGTACACCTGAATCAAATGAGTGGGGTGAAAAAATTACAACAATGTTAACAGAGCAAACTTTGTTAATTGGAACTGTAAAAGCACCTTTCCCAACATATCATAGAAATGCTTTGAAAAACTTTACACAATTCAAAACAACTTCTTATGAATATTATAGAACTTATCCATATTTAGCTACTCAGTGGTGGTTAGACGAATAAGTCAACTATAAATATACTTAAAAGCGGCAATTTTTTATTGCCGCTTTTCTTTTTTCTACTATTCTTAAAAATCAATTAAGAGAAATCATGCGATGATTAATTTTGTTCAATTTACATTTACAAGAGCATTTTTAGCTATTGTAACTTTATTAATTGTTTGTTTCATAGTTTTTTCTTTGATGGAATTAGTACCTGGAACGTGTGCTGAAAGATATTTAGCTTTTAAAAATACTCAGGGCTCTCAAATTACTTATGAAGATATTGAAGCAGAAAAAATTCGCTTAGGCTTAGATAAACCATTCCTTTATAGATATGGAAAGTGGATTTCTGACATTGTTATCAATCAAGATTTTGGTGATAGTTGTATTTTGAGAATGAATATTAATGAACTTCTTAGTGGAAGATTTACACTTTCTCTAACCATATGTTTAGTAGCATTAATATTCTCATATCTAATTGCTATTCCTGTAGGAATTATTTCAGCCACGACAAAATACGCATCATTAGACAATACTCTAAAGTTTGTTAGTTACCTTGGCATAGCATTGCCAAATTTTTTAGTAGCACTTTGTATAATGCTTTTTATGACAATCTATTATGGAGATACGATGACAGGATTATTTTCTCAGGAATATGAAAATGAACCATGGTCATCAGCAAAATTAATAGATTTTTTAGGTAGAGCATGGCTGCCTATTTTTGTTTTAGGATGGAATGCAACTGCCTTTGCATTGCAAACTGTCAGAGCTTTAATGTTAGATGAAAATGACAAGTTATATGTAATGGCGGCAAGAGCAAGAGGTGTATCAGGGATGAGTTTGCTTTGGCGATATCCAGCAAAGCATTCTTTAGGACCTGTAATAAATTCAATAGGATTTGATTTAAATAGAATTTTTAGTGCACTTCCAATAGTTGCTCTGATTTTAATTTTGACTGAGGCAGGAGCTTTATTAATAGAAGCTTTGGCTAGATCAAATGATCAGCAACTAGCTGGAGCAATAATATTTTTACTTACAGCAACAATCGTTTTCGTTAATTTTGTTACAGATATAATTTTAGCAATAATGGATCCAAGAATAAGAAAAGGAGTTATGGGTGGAGGTTAGTAATCAAAAAAAAGAAGCTTATTATACAGCTACACAGATGCAATTAGTAAGAACACGCTTTTTTGGAAATAGATCGGCAATGATTGCAGGTTCAATATTACTTTTCATGATTGTTTGTAGTTTATTCTCAGATTTTTTATCTCCATATGATCCTACGATTAATGGACGTGATAAAGACTATGAAAATGGTGCTCCTCAAATACCTATGTTCTGGGATGAAAATGGATTTTCTCCAAGACCGTTTCTTCACACATTAACAAAATATAGAGGTGCAGACACAAATTTTAGATGGGTCTATAAAACTGATACAGAAAAAAGAAGATATGTTTATTTTTTTGTTGAAGGTTGGGAGTATAAAGTTTTTGATTTTAATATAAATCTTCCAGGAAAAATTTTAGATTTTAAAATTCCAGGTTTTACATTCAATACTCATTTATTTGGAGTTGAAGAAGGTGGTATTCATATATTTGGAACAGATAAGGCAGGAAAAGATTTATTTAGCAGAACACTTAGTGCAATTTATGTTTCACTTGCAGTAGGAACCCTCGGCGTATTTATATCATTTGTTTTGTCATTAATTATTGGAGGTATTTCAGGATATTATGGCGGTTGGATAGACAGTTTACTCCAAATGTTTACAGATGCAATTAGAACAGTACCTCCAATACCTCTATTTATGTGTCTCGCTGCATTTGCTCCATTAGAATGGAGTTCTGAACTTCGATTTTTCTTTATATCTTGTTTACTAGGATTGATTTCCTGGCCAACATTGGCAAGAAGAGTAAGAACACATTTACTTAGTGAAAGAAGTCAGGAGTATATACTAGCAGCAAAATTATGTGGAGCATCTTCAACACATATAATTGGGAGACATTTATTGCCAAGCTTCACGAGTTATATAATTGTAGATTTAGTAATTAGTTTTCCATACATGTTACTATCTGAAACTGCTCTTAGTTTTATTGGATTAGGCCTAAGAGAGCCTGTGAATTCTTTAGGGGTACTTTTACAAAATGCAACAAAAGCAGATGTACTTCTCAATTATCAATGGTACTTCATACCTGTTTTTTTTCTAGTAGTTTTAATACTTACTTTTGTCTACGTTGGTGATGGATTAAGGGATGCTGCTGATCCACATAAGATTAATAAATGAGCCATTTATTAGAAGTTAAAAATTTAGATGTTAAATTTGATACTGATGAAGGTCGAATAACAGCAGTAGAAAATATATCTTTCTCCGTTGATCAAGGTGAAGTCCTTGGAATTGTTGGTGAATCAGGATCTGGAAAATCTGTTACTGCAAAATCAATAATGCAACTAAATCCAGGAAATACTTCGTATAACGAAGATGCAGAAATAATTTTGGATAATGAAAATGTTCTTAAATTTAATTCTAAACAAGATCTGAAAAAAATTAGAGGTGGTAAAGTTTCAATGATTTTTCAAGAACCTATGGCAAGTTTTGCACCAGCTATAAAAATTGGAGCTCAAATGGTTGAGCAATTATTAATTCATAAAAATATTAATAAAGAAGAGGCAAAATCTACATCTATAAATATGCTTAAAAGAGTAGGTATAGCTGATGCAGAAAAAAGGTTTAATCAATATGCATTTGAATTATCTGGAGGTATGCGTCAAAGAGCGATGATTGCTATGGCATTATCAACAATGCCTAAACTTTTATTAGCAGATGAACCAACAACAGCTTTAGATGTTACAATTCAAGCTCAAGTAATCAATTTGATTAAAGACATTATAAAAGAATACCAAATGGGAGTAATTTTTATAACTCATGATTTAGGTGTTATTGCTCAAGTAGCTGATCATGTAGCAGTAATGTATTTAGGAAGTGTAGTTGAAAAAGGTCCAGTAAATGAGATTCTTAAAAATCCTAAACATCCTTATACAAAAGGTTTATTACAAGCCTTGCCTGATATTAATAACTTAGATGCACCATTATCTCCGATACCTGGAAATATTCCAAGTCCATTAGATAGACCTACAGGCTGCGTATTTAGAACTCGATGCCCTCATCATAATCCTGAGGGTAAAGATGGTAAAATAGAAATGAAATTAATTGAAGTTGAACCAAGTCACTGGGTTGATCAGTGTGGAATTCAGTGTGGTCAAAATGGGTGACAATTTAATTTCAGTTAATAATGTTTCAGTAAATTTTGATTATCAAGAAAATTTTATTTCAAAAAAACAAAAAATACATGCAGTTAACAATATTAATATAAAAATTAAAAAAGGATCTTTTTTTGGTTTAGTTGGCGAGTCAGGTTCAGGAAAAACTACTCTTGGTAGAGCAATACTTGGGGCTAATAAAATTAGTTCAGGAAATGTTATTTTTCATGATGATGAAAGAGATTACGATTTAACTAATATGAACAAACAAGATTTAAAAGAATATAGAAAAAAAGCTCAACTAATTTTTCAAGATCCTTATGCTGCTTTAAGCCCAAGAATGACTGTTAGGGATATTATTGCAGAGCCTTTAGAAGTAATGAAAATAACAAACTCAAGACAAGAGACTGATGAAAGAGTGAGAGATATCGCAGCTAAATGTAGACTAAATATTGAGCATTTACGACGATTCCCTCATGCATTTTCTGGAGGACAAAGACAAAGAATATCAATTGCAAGAGCCTTAGTAAGTAATCCAAAATTTATAGTAGCTGACGAAAGTGTTGCTGCTTTAGATGTATCAATTCAAGCAGATATATTAAATCTTTTAAAACAACTTCAAGTCGAGCTTAACCTAACTTACTTATTCATAAGTCATGATTTAAGTGTAGTCGCTCATGTCTGTGATGTTGTTGCGGTTATGTATTTGGGACACATAGTTGAAATGGGACCATCAAGAGAATTATTTAAGAACCCAAAACATTCTTATACAAAAGCATTATTATCTTCTATTCCATCAATTGATCCAGAGAAAAGATCTGAAGCTATTGAGCTCAAAGGAGAAATTCCTAGTGCATTAAATCCACCTCCTGGTTGTGTGTTTAGAACTAGATGTCCTAATCCTGGAATAGATTGCAAAGGTGGAGAAATAAAAATGGGTCTTACTGAAGTTGAACCAGGTCATTGGGTCGATCAGTGTTGTGCTCTATAAGTAGTTTTTATAATTGTAATGAAAAATATAGCATTTATTGGAACCTCTCATATTCATACACCAAATTTTATTTCAAAGGTAATTTCAAACAATCAAGTTAATTGTATAGGTGTTTGGGATAAAGATAAGAACAGGTCAAAAAGTGACTCTGAAAAACTGCAATGTAAGAATTATGATATCTATATTGATTTATTGAAAGAACCTAATTTAGATGGTGTTATTGTATGTTCAGAAACTAATTTGCACTATGAATTAATTAAAAAGATTACCGAGAATAAAAAACACTGTTTTATAGAAAAACCTTTGGGGATAGGAAAAAAAGATTCCTTAGAAATGGCAAATTTAATTGAGTCATCAAAAATTATTTTTCAAACTGGCTATTTTATGAGAAGTAATCCTGTTTACAGAAAACTTAAAGAATTAATTACTGCTAATTATTTTGGTGATATTTCAAGAATTCGACTCGTTAATTGTCACGATGGTATTATGAGAGATATTTTCAAAAACTATCAATGGATGACAGATCCTAAAGTTGCTGGAGTTGGAGCTTTTGGTGACTTAGGAACACATGTTTTAGATCTTCTTTTGTGGTTTTTTTCTGATGTTGAGTCAGTAAGTGCAACCTTCACAAAAGTATATAATCAATACCCAGGTTGTGAAGAGAGTGGAGAAGCATTAATAAAATTTAAAAGTGGATTGATAGCTAGTATTGCAGCGGGATGGATAGATATAGCGCAGCCATATACTATTTTTGTAAGTGGAACAAAAGCTCACGCAAGAACAACGAATGAGAAATTAATTATAAACGAAAATAAAGATGGTAAAAAAATAGAAAGAATAGAAGAAAATTTACCAGAAACATTACCTCATGCATTTGATTTGTTTCTTAATTCATTAATTGATAGCAATACCAAAAACTTAGTAACTCCTTCAGAAGCAGCATTGAGAAGTAGTATAATGGAATCAATTTATCAATCAGAAAAAGAAAAAAAATGGATAAATATTTAAATAAAAAATATAAATATGAGTAAAATAAAAGTTGGCATTATTGGCGTAGGGGGTATTGCAAAGCTACATGTACCTGGTTGGCACTTGTCAGAACATGCAGAATTAATAGCAGGCTCTGACATAAACAAATCAATACTTGAAGATTGGGGTAATAAAAATCAAATAAAAAAATTATATCTTAATCCCTTAGACATGATTAATGATCCAGATATAGATGTGATAGATATTTGTGCGCCTAATAACTATCATTGTGACTTAGCAATTAAAGCAATGAAAGCAGGTAAAGATGTTTTATGTGAAAAACCCTTAGCTCCTAATGCCTCACAAATAAAAAAAATGATTGAAGTAAGAGATCAAACGAAGAAAAAATTAATGTGTGCTCAACACTTTAGATTCAGAAAAGATTCTCAATTAATAAAAGATCAATCCACATCAATTGGTTCGATATATCATGCACGCTCTTGGATGCTTAGAAGAAATTATTTACCAGTCTCACTTGGTTTTTTAAAAAAAGAAAATTCAGGTGGAGGGCCTTGTATTGATATAGGGGTGCATGTATTAGATTTAACTCTTTGGTTTATGAACAACCCTGAACCACTTTCTGTGACGGGTGTGTCAAAAACAGAATTAGCAAAGCAGCCAACTTCTTTTAGTTATAATGGTGAGTACGATAAGGATGCAATGAATGTTGAAGATTTTGCAGCTGCGTTTGTTAGGTTTAAAAATGGTGCAACCTTAATGCTTGAAGTATCATGGATGCTTCATCATAAATTACCAAAAGATAAAATAGAAGATATGCAGGTATGGTTATATGGAAGAGATGCTGGTTTACATTGGCCTAATTGTGAGCTTATAAAAAATGATATCAATTCTCAAACTCACATAACTAAAAAAATTGAAGGCAATTTAAAAGACACTATTGAACCTCATGCTAAAGAATGTATCGAGTTTGCAGAGTTTGTTGCAAACGATCAACCGGTTACTATTCCTGCTGAACACTCTCTACAAGTAATGAAAATATTAGATGGAATTTATAAAAGTCAAGAAATAGGAAAAGAAATTATTTTAGAATAATAGATTATAATTAATGAAAAATAATTTATTTTTAGCTGTTATTCTATCACTTTCAGGCTTATTTTTATTAGATTGTATGGGGATTGCGATAAAGTTTTTACGAAACGAATATCCAGCAGCTCAACTTTCTGTTTTTAGAAATTTATTTGGAATGATCCCATGCGTTATTGCTTTATATTTTTCACATGATTGGCATCGAAACGGTAGGCAAATAAAAATAACGCAATGGAAGTTAGGATTATTCCGCGGTGTCTTTGTAGCATTGGCTCAATTGTGTCTTTATACTTCTTATGCCTACCTACCTTTTGCTTTAGTAGCTACCATGGAATACACTGGGCCCATGATGGTCACCCTTCTTGCTATTCCTTTATTAGGCGAAAAATTTGGTTGGTACAAAATGAGTGCAGTAATTTCTGGTTTTGTAGGTATCGTTTTAATTATGCAACCTTGGTCATCAGACTTTAATTATATGTTGTTACTTCCTATACTTGCTGCTTTTGGATATTCATTAGCAAGGGTAACATCCTTAAGTTTTGAGGATCATGTTCCTTCACCACTTATCAACTTGTATGGTCAAACAGGAACAATCATAGTTGCATGTATGTTAGTGGTATTTTTTGGTATGTGGGAAAATTTCAAAAGTATAAATGATTTCTTAGTAGTTTGTGTAATGGGGATTGCAGGAGGATCTGGAACTTTACTTTTAATATATGGTGCTAGAAAAGCAGAACTTAGTAAGATTATGCCATTTGATTATATCGAGATATTTTTTGCACTTTTTTTAGGTTGGATTTTTTTTGCAGAATGGCCAGTTGATCAACTCTTCCCGGGCGCTTTTTTCATAGTTTTAGGTGGATTAATCATTTATCTTCAACAAAGAAAAAATAATTTTCAAAGATTAAGGAAAACATAATGGAATATAAAATTACCAAACTTCAAAATGACAAAGGTTTAGATATTGACATAGTTAATATTATTAACTCAAACAATTATAGTTTTAGTTTTTATACTTATGGTGGTTATATAAGTGAAGTTTGTATTCCAACTTCTTCGAATGTTTCTGAAACAGAGGATGTTTTATTAGGTTATGGTAATTTAGATGATTGCCTGGAAGCTAATGGATATTTTAATTCTATTATTGGAAGAGTTTGTAATCGTACTGGAAAAAGCAAATTTTTTTTGAATGGAATAGAATATCATTTATATTCTAATGATTCTGAAAATCATCTTCATGGAGGGAAAGAAGGTTTTAATAAAAAGTTATGGAAAATCAGTGATATTAAAAAAACAAGTGAAAGTATAAAAGTAGAGCTCACTTACCAATCTAAACATTTAGAAGAAAATTATCCAGGCAACTTAAATTGTAAAACTATTTATGAGCTTAATAACAATAACGAAATTCTAATTTCCTTTAATGCTACTACAGATAAAGATACTATTGTTAATATGACTAATCATAACTATTGGAATTTCCATGGCCATAAGGATAATTACAAAAATATTACTGATCATGTTGTCAGAATATCATCTAATCAAATTTGTGAAATAGACGAGGGTTCAATTCCTACAGGAAAGCTATTTGATGTAGTTAATACAAAATATGATCTTAATAATTCATTTGAAATAAATAATGCTTTTTTAGAAAGTGGTGGCATCGATCACAATTATGTTCTCAAAGATCATTCTATTGATAAATCTATAGCTTCCATCTACAGTAAAATTACTGGTATGGGAGTTGAATACTCAACTGATCAACCTGGAATACAATTTTATACTGGGAATATGATGAAAGACTCATACAATGGGAAACATGATAGAAATTATGGTTTACATTATGGAATGTGTTTAGAGACACAAATCTTCCCCGATGCTATTAATCAACCAAATTTTCCATCAACTATATTAAAAAAAGGTGAAAAATATACATCAAACACTAAAATAAAATTAAGAAATGATTTTAAATAAATTAATTTATTGTTTAATCATTTTATATCTATAGACATCAAAAAAAATGAAAATCAGTAAAAAAATTATCGATAATTTAAAAAAGAGCGGTGTAGATTTTTACTTAAGTGTTCCTTGTAAGTTGTTAGCTAACATGATTGATATTCTTGAAAAAGATAAGGATGTTTACTATTCTGCTGTACCACGTGAGGAAGAAGGTATGGGGATCTGTGCTGGAGCTTATTTAGGAAATAAATTCCCGTGTATAATGATGCAGAATACAGGGATTGGAAATTCAGTGAATGCAATTGTTTCTCTATTACAATTATATCAAATGCCTGTTGTTTTTTTAATTAGTTACAGAGGTACACCTGGTGAGCCAGTAGGAGCGCAAGGTGGAATGGCGAAAATTACTGAAGATATTTTACAAACGTTGAGAATACCTATGTTGCATTGCTCTTCTGAAAAAGAATTAGATAAAATTTCAACATTTAGCAAACATGCCAAAGTTGTTGAATCACCAGTAGCTATTTTATGTGATTTCAATTTAATGAAAGATGATAAATGAACCGTTTTGACCTATTAAATAAAATACAAAATATTCTTAAAGATAACTTAGTTATTTGTAATATAGGTCTTCCGTCACAAGAATTATATAAAATTAACGATCAACCAAATTTTTTTTATATGTTAGGTAGTATGGGTTTATCATCTTCTATTGGCTTAGGCTTGGCACTATCCCAAAACAAACATGTCATTAGTATTGATGGTGATGGATCAGTTTTGATGAATATGAATACCCTAGCAACAATAGGTAATAGAGCGCCATCAAATTATACTTTATTGATAATTGATAATGGTTCTTATGGATCAACAGGAGATCAACGAACATTTACTGATGAGAAAACTTCCTTAAAGGATGTTGCATTAGGAGCTGGCTGCAAAAATGTGGTTGAATGTTCTGGCGAGGAAACAGTTAATGAATTGAACAAAGCCATTGATGATAAAGATAATTCATATGTAATAATTTCAAAGATCAATTCTGGGAATGTTAAAATTGATCCCATTCCACTCCATCCTATAACTATAAGAGATAGGTTTCGAAAGTTTATTGGTATAGTTAAATACCTTTAATAAATATTTTATGATCATTTGCGCAGGATCAATATTTACAGATTACATAAGCAGGATAGATAAATTTCCAAAAAAACCAATTAAAGTTTTATCCAGAGGTATTGATAAAAGATTAGGCGGGTCAGCAGCGGTATCAGCATTTACTGCAAAAATATTGGGATCTGAATCAAAATTTATTGGAAAATTTGGAGATGATGATTCTTCAATCTTTTTAAAAAATGAGTTAAAAAAATTTTCTATAAATATTAGTAAATCAATTTTTATAAAAAAATGTCAGTCTTCGCAAAGCTTTGTAATTGAAGATACTAAAGGTGAAAGATTACTAGCAGCTTACAATGATCCAAAATTACTTGATTATAAGAAGATACCTAAATTGAATTTTAGAAAACAGGATATTTATTCAATAGATATGAGATGGATAGATATGGCTTTTAATATTGCTATTAATACAAATAAAAAAAAAATTAAATGTGTTGCAGATTTAGATAATTTTAAAAATACAAATAAAATTTCCCAAATCGTTTACAAAGCTTCTCACCCTATTTTTTCTGAAGAGGGTTTGAAAACTTATAAAAAAAACATCAATATGCAACAAGCTCTCTTTCAAATATTCAATGAAACAAATAAATTTGTTGCAGTTACTATGGGATCAAAAGGTGTTTATTGGGTTGAAAATAATTCATTATATCATTGTAAAGTTCCAAAGGTAAAAACAATTGAAACAAATTGTGCAGGAGATGTTTTTCATGGTGCTTTTGCAACAGCTCTATCATTAAATAAATCAAATTCTCAAAGTATTCAGCTAGCAGCAGCAACTGCAACATTAAAATGTATGAAAAAGGGAGGAATATACTCAATACCAAAAAAAAATATGGTAAATAAATTTTTAAAAAAAATAAAGATAAAAAAAATTAAATGATAAATATTCTAATTACTGAATTTTTAGATGAACAAGTTTTAAATAATTTAAATAAAGATTTTAATGTAATTTATAATGAGGAAATTTGGCAAAATAGAAATTATTTAGAAAAAGAAATACATAATTTTGATGGACTAATTGTAAGAAATAAAACAAAACTAGATAAAAGTATTTTAGAAAAAGCAGTTAATTTAAAATATATCGGAAGACTAGGAGTTGGTCTTGATAACATAGACACTGAATTCTGTAATAAAAATAATATATTTGTTCAACCTGCAACAGGTATGAATGCAGACTCTGTTGCTGAATATGTGATTAATTCTTCTTTAATATTATTGAAAAAAACTTTTATTGTTAATGATCAGACTAGAAAAGGAAATTGGCCAAGGAATACTATTGTAACAAATGAGTTTAAAGGGAAGACATTAGGTTTAATAGGTTTTGGTTACATTGCAAAAAAGGTTTTTAAACTAGCTAACTCATTTGATATTTCAGCTATTACGTACGATCCATTTATTTCTTTAGAACAAATAGGGAGTTTCAATGTAAAAAAAGTATCTTTCAATGAGATTTTGAAGTTATCAGATATTATTTCAATACACGTGCCTTTAAGTGAAGAAACTAAATATATGTTTAATAACCAAGTTTTCTCCAAAATGGAAAAAAAACCTATTATTATTAATTCTTCAAGAGGTGGAATAATTAATGAAAGAGATTTACTAGATGCTTACTCAAACAATATGATTTCTGGTTTTGCTTTAGATGTTTTTGAGAATGAACCTATTGACGAAGAATTTTATAAAAACATCACTAAAAATATGAATTGTATCTTAACTCCACATACAGCTGGAGTTACTGAAGAGTCAAATACCAGAGTAAGTAATTTTATAGTTGATACAACAAATAAATTTTTTCAAAGCCTTAAAGATTAAATTCACTCATTTTAACTACTCTTCCTTCTTTTGCTGATATCTCAGCTGCTTGGCCCATAGCAACAGAATACAGACCATCTTTTATTGAAACTTCCGCAGGCAGCTTATTATTTATACTATTTATAAAACCTAAATGTTCATAATATGTTGATCCATGGTGATGACCAGCATCAAATATTTTTTTATCTACTGTAATATTTTCAAGAATAGGATTATTTTGATTTCTCATACCAATTCTTAAAGTAGAAGAATTTTTACCAGACCTATTAGATGGCACTCCAGTCTCTATTTTACCTAAGTTTCCAACAGCACAAAATTCCTCTTGTAAATCTGTATTTTCAGCAAACATACATAAATCTAAAGTGCTCCTTACACCATTTTTAAAATCAACAATTACAAATGCATTATCTATAATATCTGGTACTTCATTATTATAACTCTCTTCCAAATGATTTACATCTTGTCCAGCACTTGCAAATATTTTAGTTGGTTCACTTTGAATGATGAGTCTCATTAAATCAAAAAAATGACAACATTTTTCAACAAGCGTTCCGCCAGTATTTCGGGAAAATCTATTCCAATCTCTTACTTTTTCTAAAAAAGGCTGACGATGCTCTTTTATAGTTAGCATTTTCAGATCTCCAATTTTCTTCATATGTATATATTCTGTCATTTTACTTACAGGCAGCATATATCTGTACTCCATAGCTATCCAAATTGTACTCTTATAATTTTTAGTAATTTTTTGTAGTTCAAAACAGTCATCAACATTTGTACACATTGGTTTTTCTATTAGGAGATGTTTATTTGCTACTAAAATTTTTTTAACTACATCTATATGTGTAAAGTTTGGTGTAGAAATAATATAAGCATCCACACTATCATCTTGAATCAAACTATCTATATTATTAAAACACTTAATACTTTTATTATTTGCTAATTCATAACTTGCTTTTATTGAATCCTCAAATGTATCACACAAAGCAACAACTTCTGCATTATCAATGATTTCAATGTTCCTAATATGCTCTCTACCCATTGCCCCGGTACCAATTATTGCATATTTAATCTTTTGATTCATAAAGTGTATACCGGTATTTTTAATTGATTACCTAACGATAATAGATCTTCGTATATATCTCCATAAGTAAATGCAATATGATGTTCCATTCCACTAAGCAAAAATTCTTCAATCATTCTTGTAGTAGATTTACCAAATGAAACAACACCAGATGTTCCAGAAAAAGAATTTTTCTCATCCAAAACTTTTCCTTTTAAAATAAAAAATTTTAGCTTGTTATGGGATTTTGAAACTCTAAATATTGTTATCCTTCCTTTTTTAAATGCAAAATCAAACAACAGTGGTTTTTTTCTATTAGAATGAAGAATGGCTTTAGACTTTTTTTTATTTGACATACTAATTGGTGCAAGCCCACAATGCCAAAACACAACATTATTTTTTTTATAATCTAAATCCACAATATCAACTAATAATGATGGTTTATTGTTAATTTGGTTAAGAATTCTACAACTAATACTCCCTAATACATCAGCTTCACATGCTGAGCTAATTTTTTTTTCATTAAGCATAGCCATAGGACCACAAGCAGCACATCCAAATTTAGTAAACATTTCTGGCCAACATCTTATTGCAAAAGAATCAATATCTTTATCCTTCTTTATATTTTGTAAACCATGAAAAATTGAAAGACTTTTATTTAATTCAACTGAATTTAGTTTCTCTAAACCTGAGGTATAATTATCTATGTTATTTTTTGTGTGATTTATCTCTTCCCTTGATATTTGTTTTGATTCTGCAAATAATTTATCTAGACTTATTTTTTTAATATTTGTTTTAAGTCTATTTTTTATTTCTAACTCATTATAATCACACGTGTAAAAACCATTTGGTCTTTCCCCCACTAATCCTAAATTTAACTTTTCAATTTTTGGAATAATATTTTTTTTATTTTTAGTGATTACTTTTTTTAAATAATTTAAATTGCCAATGCTTTCGCGATCTACGAAATCTTTTATTTTTTCTTTAATAGTTCTAGAGTTGTTGTTAAATATTACAAATTCACCTTTTTTATTATTTTTACCTAAAGCATGTAATGCTAAATTTACTCCACAAATAGAATTTAATCTTAATCTTTTTCCGCTTCTTGGTTCTTTTATTGAAATAAAAAGTATTGGTTTATTAAATTCTAAGGCAAATTTTAGAATAAATTCAGCATCTGTAAATGTAGATTGAATAACTATATATTTTTCACATTCTTTATTCTTAAAAAACTTAATTGCTTTATCTGCATCATTTTGTGATAAAATTAATTTCTCAAATTCATAAATTTTGTAATCAAGTTTTGTAAGTACCTTAGATATAATGTTAATTTTTTGTTTAGCATACTTAATATCAAAAGTATCTCTTCCTAAACTTAAATAACCAATCATTTATTCTTCAATTTAATTATATTTTGAAATAGTAGTTTAATTTATTATTATTTAAAGGATTTTAATTTGAACTCTACATTTTTAAGAAAAAATTTACTATCTTTATTAAAAATTGATAACAAAAATAATATTTTTAAAAAAAAATTAATCTCAAAGACAAATTGGAAAAACTATGTTTTAGAGGATTGGATATTTATTAATAATAAAAAAGAAAGAATTCCTTTTTATTTTATAAAACCAGATCAAATAAATGTTTTCCCTGCAGTTTTATATTGCCATGCTCATGGGGGTGACTATTCAATAGGAAGAAAAGAATTATTAAATGGTAGAGCAGCATTGTTATCCAATTATGCTTCTTTTTTTTTAAAAAGGAATATAGCAGTTTTATGTATTGAAATGCCAACTTTTGGAAGCAGGCAAATACCAAATGAATCTAGTTTATCTAAATCTTTAAGTTGGAATGGAAAAAACTTATTTGGAAAAATGATTTCAGAACTATTGATAGGCGTAGATTTTCTATATGAAAATAAATCTATAAATAAAAAAAAAATAATAACATTTGGTTTTTCTATGGGTGCAACTCATTCATATTGGGTTGCAGCTTTAGACAGAAGAATAACAGCTTCAATACATTTGTGTTCTTTTGCAGATCTTAGAAATTTGATTAAAAAAAATAATCATGATGGACACGGGCATTATATGACTGTACCAGGTTTATTAGAAAAATTTAGTACTTCAAAAATTGCTGGTCTTATTGCACCTAGAAATCAATTAATATGTGTAGGATTAAAAGATAAATTTACTGATTATAAATCATTTTATATTTCAAAGAATGAACTTACAAAAATTTATAGAAAAAAACAATGTGAGACTAATCTGGAATTTTGTGTCGAAAGAAAATCAGGCCATATTGAAACTTTAAAATTTAGAAAAAAAATAGCTAATTTTTTAAATAAAATTATGTAAAAAAATTACAAATATTTAACAATTTCTTAATATAACTAACTGTTGACATGAAATACATTGATTGTATGGTTTCCATATTAATGGAGGAATTATGAAAATTTTCTTAAATTTAAAAAATAAACTATCTGTATTTGTTACAAGTTTATTTATTTTATCAACTTCATTTGCTGCTTCATCTACTAATTTATCTATTATGATGAGTGCGGATGGCCCAGAAGTTGAATTAATGGAAAGTTTAATTTCAAAATATGGATCTATCGAGCCAGATGTAAATATTGAAATTAACTTAGTAGGTTATAATGTTATTCGTGAACAGCTCCCTGTTCAATTGGAAGCAGGAACTGGACCCGATATAGGAAAAATTACTGATCTTGGTGGTTTAAATCCATATTATGTTGATTTAACTCCATATGTTGATGTTGCTGAATGGAATAAACAATACGGTGGAGTACTACCTTGGTATAGAGCTGGTAAACCAGATGGAATATTTGGTTTTCACAATGAAATGACAGTAACTGGACCATATGTAAATCTGTCAATGTTCGAAGAAGCCGGAGTTGAAGTACCTTCTCCTGGAGCAACTTGGGATGATTGGGCTGATGCTACAAGGCAGGTAATGGAAAACACTGGAAGTTATGCTGGTATGGTTATGGATCGTTCTGGTCATAGAATGGCTGGACCAGCTATGTCATATGGAGCAAAATATTTTGACTCAAACGGCAACATGATTGTTGACGATGGTTTTAAAACATTTGCACAAAAAATGGTTGATTGGCATGCTGAAGGTTTAATGCCAGCAGATATTTGGCCTGCTGTCTCCGGTTCAAAATATGCAAATGGTAACGAAATGTTTTTCAACCAAGATGTACCTTTTTATATGTCTGGATCATGGAATGTTACAAATGTTATGAACAGTGTTGGAGATAGTTTTGAATGGACAAAAGTTCCAGTTCCTTGTGGTCCTGCTGGATGTGGTATTATGCCTGGTGGATCAGGATTTGTTGCCTTTAATCATTCTCCTAATGCGGAAGCTGCAGCAAAATTTGTTGCTTGGCTCGGAGAATATGATCAAGCTAGACATTGGTATACTCACAGAATGGCTATTCCTGCACATGCTCAAATTCAAGCAGAAGGTATTGATTACTCTGAAGCAGGTGCAAGTGAAGCAGTTTCTAATGCACTAAACGTTTTTGCTGCTGATGCTGCAAACGCGGCCAAAGAAACTCCTCAAGCATATCAATTACAAGGAAGTAAATTTGGATTTGTTATTTATAATGCAACTACTCAATATTTAGGTGGTGTTATGAATGGAGAATATGACTTAGATACTGCAATTGAAAGAATTAAATCTGAAGTTGCAGAAAAGACTGGTCAGTAAAAATTATTAAATTAGGCCGCATTAATTGCGGCCTTTTTAATTTATGAATTATACAGGAAGTTTATTAGTAGGCGTTCTACTGGCATGGGTTTTTTTAGGAGGCTTTTGGCTTTTTAAAGAAAGAAAATATAAATTTTATCAAATACCTCAATTTTTTATAGATTTAGTTGGCTTACCTGTTGAACTATCACAAAAAATATGGGGTAAGTCTGGGGTCCCATATGCACTTTTACTTCCTAATCTTTTAATATTTGGGTTTTTTACTTTCCTACCTTTAATTTTAAATTTTTGGGTATCTTTGACAGGTGGGGATTCTATTTTATTATACAAAAGACCATTTATTGGCTGGAAACATTATTTTGATATTTTTAATTGTGATTCTATTTTCAACCCTTCGACATGTTCTAATGCAGGTTATGATTTTTGGAGTTCTTTATATAATACATTTACATTCGTATTTTTTCAGGTTCCAATTATGTGTGTAGTAGCATTAACAACAGCTATAATTCTAAATAAATCTTTTGTAGGTAGAGGTTTTTGGAGAGCTGTATTCTTTTATCCTGTATTGCTTTCACCTGTCGTAATTGCAAATATTTGGACATGGGTTCTTCACCGAAAAGGTGTTTTAAATGATATGGTTGGGTCATCAGTAAAAGGAATTAATTTAATTTCTGGTAGAGCTGGTTTCGATCTTATTGTTACTGTTATTTTTGGTATTGTCTTAATTTTCGTTGTTCAAAAATTAATTAAATCAAAAAAGCAAATATCGGTATCATGGTCTTTTGTTTTTGCTACAATATTTTTCTTAATATTTATTTGGTCTAACCCCCTTTATTTATTAAGTGAGACTTTATCTGAATATAATATTTATTTTGGTCTACTTTTGACTTTTATTTATTTATATTTAGTAATTAACGAAAGTAATTATAGTTATATAATTAGTATACTACTCTCTGTAGCGGCTTCATTATTATTACTCACCATACAATTTGATAGTGTTTTCGATTTTGGTAAATTCAGGCCAATAAATTGGTTGGTAACACCTAAATCTGGTTGGCCTTTTTTTTGGCTAGTATTTGTATTTTGCTGGTCTCACATGGGTTTTTATATGTTAATAATTTTAGCTGGCTTACAGGCTATTCCAAAAGATTTATACGAAGCTGCAGAAATGGACGCTGCAAAACCATCAAGAGTATTCTTTAGAATTACCTTTCCTCTTTTGATGCCAACATTTACAGTTGTTGTTGTCCTTTGTTTAATAAGAAGTTTTCAAATTTTTGATGAAGTTTATTTATTAACTGGCGGTGGACCAGGAAAAGAAACTTTTATGATGGTTCAGAACATATATGAAGAAGCTTTTACTGTCTCAGCTGGATCTTCACCAAACTATGGTGGAGCAGCAGCAGCATCTGTATTGATGGCAATAGTAATTGGTATATTTACTTTTTTTCAGCTTTATATAACAAGAAAGCAATCAGAGCTTTAAAATCAGATGTCAAAAAAAATATATAAATTTCTTACCGCTACTAAGGGTTCTAAAAATAATGGTCGAATAGGAATGCAAGATATTATCTCTTATATTTATTTGTTTTTTGGCTTTGTAATAATATTTTTGCCGGTAACTTGGACACTATTAAGTTCATTTAAATCTAAAGAGTCATTAGAAAAATTTGATACTAGAGTAATGCCCTACGAACAAGTAACATCAATTGTAGAAGGTATAGGCGAAAAATTTCTTTATGAAATTCCTTCAGAGAATAATAAAGTTGTTTTTAAAGCAGGACCAACAAAAAAACTAACTAAGGTAGCAACAATTGAAAACCCTGATGAAGTTTTTGAGATTGAAAAAAAGAAACTTACACCCAAAGAGGATGTTCGAATTTCAATTGAAAATTATTTGGATCCAATATTAAGGATAAATGGACAAGAAAGATTTTTATTCTTTACATATTTTTTTAACAGTATTTTCATTACCGTAGTTGCAACTGCAATAACTCTTATAATTAATTCTATGGCTGCTTTTGCATTATCAAAATACGAATTTAAAGGCAGACTTACATTTACACTATTAATTGTAGCAACGTTGTTAGTTCCTTCAACTATAATTTTAGTAGCTTTATTTTTTGTAGTTTGGTCTTTTGGAATATTTGGATCACTTTGGGGAGTAATTATACCCGCAGCTGCCACACCAACAGGTGTTTTCTTATTAAGACAATATATGTTAACTATTCCCAATGAACTTCTTGAAGCTGCAAGGATGGACGCTGCATCTGAGTGGAGAATCTATTGGAGAATAATCATGCCATTATCTTTACCAGCTTTGTCAGTTTTAGCCATATTAAGTATTATATGGAGATGGAATGACTTCCTATGGCCATTAATTGTTCTAATATCAGATCCTCAACAACATACTTTGCAAATTGGTTTGACTACTTTTGCTGGGGAATTTGATACTGATTATAATTATATCTTAGCAATGACAGTCACAACTTTAATTCCTGTAACTATAGTATTTGCTTACCTCCAAAAATATATAACAACTGGTATTGCAACTACAGGACTCAAATAATGACGTCTAAAGCTTTAAAATTAGAACAAATCCATAAATCTTTTGGAGATGTAAAGGTTTTGAAAGATATAAATTTAGAAATTAATGAAGGTGAGTTTGTAGTATTTGTTGGGCCATCTGGTTGTGGAAAATCAACTCTTTTAAGAATTATTTCTGGTCTTGAAGTCCCATCAGAAGGTGAAATTGTTATAAGAGATAATGTAGTTAATAATATTCCTGCATCAGAGAGAGATTTATCGATGGTATTCCAATCATACGCTTTGTATCCGCATATGTCAGTTAAAAAAAATCTTTCATTTGGTTTAGAAAATTTAAGAATAGATAAGAGTGAAATAGAAGAAAGAATTAAATCTGCAGCAAAATTACTAAGAATTGAAGAACTTATGGCAAGAAGACCAGGACAATTATCCGGAGGTCAAAGACAAAGAGTTGCTATAGGAAGATCAATAGTAAGAAAACCAATTATTTTTCTATTTGATGAACCCTTATCAAATCTCGATGCCGAATTAAGAATGCAAATGAGGGTCGAATTATCAGACTTGCATGAAGAACTTGGAAATACAATGATTTATGTAACACATGATCAGATTGAAGCTATGACAATGGCAGATAGAATTGTCGTAATGAGAGACGGGGTAATTGAACAAATTGGTACACCTTTGGAATTATATAATTATCCTACTAACAAATTTGTTGCTGGATTTATTGGTGCTCCACAAATGAATTTTATAAATGCAAAAAAAATGCCTGATGGTCTTACAATAGTAAATAATCATCATATTAAATCAGTTTATAATAATGATAATCAAAACAGTGAATTGATATTAGGAATTAGACCTGAACATATAGAAGTATCTCTTGAGGGTGAAGGTGATTTAAAAGCAATTATAGATAATTTTGAACAACTAGGCTCTGTTACATATATTTATTTAAAACTGGAGTCTAATGAGTCACTTACTGTACAACTGCCTTATCAAGTATCTTTAAAAAGAAATCAAAAAATTGCAGTTTCATTTGATAATGAAAAAATACATATATTTGACGGTGAAACTGAAAAAATTTTGAATAGTAAAAAACCTTGAACGCTTCCAAAAAATATGGAGTTGTCCTTATTGGATTAGGCATGGTTAGTAAAGTCTATGTTGAAGCATTAAATTCATTGTCAAATAATATATCTGTTGTAGGAATTATTGCTTCAAATATTAATTCAAGTAATAAATTTTTATCCCGCAATGAAATTGAGATTTTTAAAAATATTAAAATTTTTTCTAGCATTGAAGAGATTTGTAATAATGATTCTATAGATTTTGCAATTTTAACTACACCACCAAATGCACGAATTGGAATAGTTAAAAAATTAATACAAAGTAAAATACCTATATTAATGGAAAAACCAATTGAAAGGAACTTATCTAATGCAAAAGAAATTGAAATTTTAAGTCTAAAAGCTCAAATACCTATTGGAATTATGCTCCAACATCGAGCAAGACCCTCAGCTATTAAATGGAAACAAATATTATCTGAAGATTTTCAAAAAATTGGAAAATTATCAGCAGTTGAAATTTATATCCCATGGTGGAGAGAACAATCTTACTATGATCAACCTGGAAGGGGAACTTACAGTAGAGATGGAGGCGGTGTATTAATAAGTCAAGCAATTCATACATTGGATCTTGCCTTACAGTTTACGGGACAAATTAATGCTGTTACTTCAATGAATAAAACATCCTCTTTTCATTCAATGGAGTCTGAAGATTTCGTAAGTGCAGGATTAGAATTTGAAGATCAGGTCTTCGGCACATTATTTGCTTCAACCGCATCCTATCCAGGAAGAACAGAAGAAATCATTCTGCATTATAAAAATGTAACAGTTTTATTAAAATCTAATCTTTTAAAACTATTTTGGCAAAATGGAAAAGAAGAAACTATAGGGGGTCAAGAATCTTCAGGAGCAGGAGCAGATCCCATGGCATTCACAAGTGATTGGCATAGAGATATGATTTTAGATTTTCAGAACTCAATTAAAGACGAACGTGAACCAATAGCTTCAATAAGTTCTGCAATAGAGGTTCATAGATTAATATCTATGCTTGAATATTCTTCAAAAAAACAAATAAGAATAAAAAGAGAAGAAATTAAATGAAAAAGTTAAAACTAGGGGTATTGGGAATCGATCACGGGCATATTTACGATATGCTAGGCGAAATGTTAAATTTAGGCTGCACATGTGATTATTGGTGGACAAAAGAAGAAACAAATAACAATAAATCTTTCCAAGATAAATTTCCTTTCCTATCTAAAGTTGAAGATAAAATGAAAATAATTGAAGATGATACAATTGATATGATTTTAATTTCTTCGATACCTAAAGATCGAGCTAATTTAGCAATTTTAGCAATGCAAAATGGAAAAGATATAATGGTTGATAAACCAGGATGCACAACTTTAGAGCAACTTGACCAAATTAAATCAGTAGTAAAAAAACATCGAAGAATATGGTCAGTAAATTTTTCTGAAAGATTTCAAGTTCCAGCTGTTGCAAAAGCAGAAGATTTAGTCAACAGTGGTGTGATAGGGAAAGTTATACAAACTATTGGAACAGGTCCACATAGACAAGGAAATTATGCAAGACCAGATTGGTTCTATGATAGAGAATCGTACGGAGGAATATTAACTGATATTGGTTCTCATCAAGTACATCAGTTTTTAATTTTTACAGGATCAACTACTGCAAAAATAAACCATGCATTAGTGCAAAATTCTAGTATGCCAGAAAAAAAAGGTTTTCAAGATTTTGGTGAAATAAATTTGACTGGAGACTCCGGTCATGGATATATAAGATTGGATTGGTTTACTCCAGATGCTTTACCAACTTGGGGAGATGGCAGATTATTTATACTAGGTGAAAAAGGTTATATTGAACTTAGAAAATACACTGACATAGCTAAAAAATCTTCGGGGGATCATTTATTTTATGCAAACAATACAGAAGTTAAATACATTGATTGTACCAATATAAAGCTTCCATATTTTTCAAACTTAATAAGCGATGTATTAAACAGAACTGAAACGGCAACCTCACAAAAAATTACATTTTTATCAATGGAGCTTGCATTGCAAGCTCAAAGAATTGCAGAAAATGATCAATAGACTATTTAAAGTAGCTATAATTGGAGCAGGTATTGGTAAGAATCACTTGAATGCATTTAATACGCAATTGGATAGATTTAGCGTAAAATATATTTGTGATTTAGATGTTGATAAAGCAAATAGATTAATTTCAAATAATAATACAAAAATAACTGAAGATTATGAAGAAGTCCTCAATGATGATGAAGTAGATCTAATTGATATATGTTTACCTCCTGATTTACATTTTGAATATGTGAAAAAAGCCTTAGAAGCAGGTAAGCACGCAATTTGTGAAAAACCATTAGCTGGTAGTCTTGAAGAAGTGGATCAATTAATAAAAATTTCTAAAAAAACAAAAAAGAATATTTACCCTGTTTTTCAATATAGATTTGGCAAAGGTACAAAACAATTAAACTTATTAATAGAAAGTGGATTAGCTGGAAAACCTTTTGTTGCTTCTCTAGAGACATATTGGAATAGGGACTCAAATTATTATGATGTTGAATGGAGAGGAACATGGAAAGGTGAAAGAGGAGGAGTTATTCTTGGTCACGCTATACATATTCATGATTTATTAACTATGATATTTGGTGATATACTTTCTGTTTATGCAAAATTATCAACTAGAGTAAATAATATTGAAGTAGAGGATTGTGCTGCACTATCAATCCAAATGCAAAATGGCTCTCTTGTTACTAGCTCAATTACTCTAGGAGCTGCAAATGATACCTCAAGACTAAAGTTTTCATTTGAGAATTTAACAGCCACATCAGGAAATTCACCTTATAAGCCAGCAGAAGATACTTGGAGTTTTGAGGCCAGAAAACCAAATTATCAAAAAAAAATTGATGAAGTTATTGGAAACGTTGAAAACATTCAATCAGGTTATGCAGGTTTGTTTAACGAGATTGCTAACAACTTAGAAGGAAAAAAAAGTAATGAGGTAAATTTAAATGATGGAAGAAAATCAATAGAATTTGTAACTGCCGTTTATAAATCATTTAATGAGGATAAAAATATAATTTTACCAATAGAAAAGGAAAGTATTTATTATAAATCTTGGATACCTAAAAAATATAATAAAAAATAATGGTAAAGCCTTTAATTTTTTTTGACGCTTATCCAAGAACTAAAGAAATGGTTTTATCATCAAATTTAGAAAAAAAATTAAAAAAAATTTCTAGATTAAAAACCTATTTCGGTAAAAGAGCACCAATAAATATTGTTGAGAGTATTTTACCAGATGTAGAAATTATTGTAGGTCAAACTTCAATGGACAAGAGAAGATTAAAATTATCTAAAAAACTAAAAGCAATTATCAACGTTAAGGGTAATTGGGAAAATAATATTGATTATAAAGAAGCATACAAAAAAGGAATATACGTCTTATCTGCAGCTCCTGCTATGGCCCCAGCAGTGGCAGAGGCTTGCATTGGTTATGCTATTGCACTATCAAGAAATACTTATGCAAATCATAACGATTTTGTTGTTGCTAAAGAAAAATATGGAATTGAAGGAAATAGAAATTCATATAATTTATACGATGCAAAAGTAGGTTTTATTGGATTTGGGAATCTTGCTAAATCTCTTATTAAATTGCTTAAACCATTTAATTGTAAAATTTCATCCTATGATCCATGGTTAACAAAACAAGAATTTGATAAATTTAATGTCAGAAAGACTAATTTAAACTCAATTTTAAAAAATAATCAATTTATATTTATTTTATCTGGTGTCACAAAAGATAATATAAATTTTTTAAATAGAACTAAGTTAAAAATGATTAAAAAAGATTCCTCAGTTATTTTGATAAGTAGAGCAGAGGTTATAGATTTTGAAGCATTTGTTGAATTAGCTGAAAAAAAATATTTCAGAGCAGCTATAGATGTTTTTCCAGAAGAGCCTGTTCCATTAGATTCTTCTTTAAGAAAGAAAAAAAATATTATTTTTAATTCACATTTAGCAGGTGGTATGTATTTTTCTTATATGAAAATTAGAGATATGATGTTTGATGATATATCAAGAATACTTAATAATAAAAAACCAAGAAATTTAGAGCATGCAATTCCAGATAAAGCAAAATTGAGAATCGATAAATGAAAAAAGTAGAAGTTCAAACTATTGTAAATAATACATTAAACAAAATTAAAATTTTAGATATTCATACACATTTATTCCCTCCACAACATGAAAAATATTATTTAAGTGGACTCGTGGAAACTTTAAATTATCATTATCTAATTGCGGAGTTATTTGTTTCAACAAATATTAATATTGAGAAATTTAAATCATTAGATAAATTACAAAAGGCTGAAGTCGTATGGAATGAATTATTTGATAAAAGAACACCAATATCTGAAGCTTGTAAAGGGGTTTTAACAATACTAAAATCATTATCTATTCCAATAAAAGATAAAAATTTTTCACAAATAAACAAACTATACTGTGGTTTAAAGTTAACTGATAAAGAAATATTTAAAAAAAGTAACATAGATTCAATAGTCATGACAAATAATCCATTTAATGAAGATGAATGGTCAATTTTTTCTTCTAAAGCTTGGGATAAAAAAAGATATCGTTCTTCCTTAAGATTGGATAGTCTTATGTTGGAATTTAATAAATCTATTTCAATAGCTCAAAATTTTAGCAATGAAACTTCAAATAAGTCTATTCAAATAATAGATTATTTAGAACTTTGTTTTCAAAAATCTCAACCAATCTATGCTGCAATTTCTTTAGATACAGAAAAATTTAGAGAAATGCTTAAAAGTGATTTATGGAAAGAAATATTAAAATGGTTATTAAGAAAGAACCTACCATTATCTTTAATGTTGGGAGTTAAAAGAGGAGTAAACAAGAGTTTTGATGAAGCAGGTGATGGGATTGGAAATATAGATTTAAAAGATTTATCTAAACTTTGTAACAATTATCCTGAAAATAAATTTTTAGTAACTTGTTTGTCATTAAATGATCAACATGAGCTAACTGTTTTAGGAAGAAAACATCAAAATTTAAAAATTTTTGGTTTCTGGTGGTTTATGAATCAACCAAGTATAATTGAACCAATTTTAAAAATGAGAATAGATTTATTAGGTCTTTCCTTAATCCCTCAACATTCTGATGCTAGAATTACAGATCAATTAATATATAAATGGTCTCATTTTAAAAAAATTTTATCATCAGTAATGATAGAAAATTATGAGCATTTAATTAAAAAAAATTATCCATTAAGTAAGGAAATTATAAATAGAGATTTAAATAATCTCTTAAGCGACAATGCAAAAAATTTTTTAAGAATTAAATAAATTTCTAACTTAAAATTGGGTCTTTAACAGGAATAATTGGTACTCCGCCTGGGGATTGTTCTGTACCAGAAATTTCAATAGTACTTATATTGCTTCGCCATCTAACACTCAAAGCAAACATTATTGCATCAGCAATATCTCTCGGTTCGAGAAGAGTAAAACCAGACATAAATTTTTTTGCTTTATTTTTATTTGTAAAAGCAGCTTTACCAAAATTTGTTTTAGTTCTTCCAGGGCATATTTCAGAAACTTTTACTCTTGATCCACTTAGTTCAATTCTTAAACTTTGAGCAATTCTATGTATAGCACCTTTTTGACCACCATAAACAGTACTCATTTGTGGATATAGACCTGCAAGAGACCCCATTAAAACTACATGACCTTTTCTTCTTTTTATCATTCCTGGAACAGTAGCTTTTAAGGTATGAAGATAAGACTCGACATTTAATCTTGTAGATAACTCAATATCTTGTCTTGACGCTTTTAATATACCTTCAGCTCCTCTTCCAATACCAGCATTACAAACTACAATATCAACTTTAAGTTTACTAAGTTTTTTATAAATTTGATCAGTATCAAATAGATCAATTTGAATTATTTCAAATTTATGTTTTTTTTGTAATTTCTCTAATGCTGAAATATTTTTATCAAGAGCGTAAATTTTTATTTTTTCTTTAAAAAATCTTTTAAGAGTTTCCAAGCCAATACCACTTGAAGCACCTGTTATTAATACACTTTTATATATTTTATTGATCATCTTCCGTTAAAGTATATTTTAAATAGTAATATGCAATTAAATAAAAATATAAACAGAAATCTTTTAAAAGAACAATCATTTCCGAGTTATAATATTAACAATAATGAAGATTGCATACTACATTTCGGTATTGGTAATTTTCATAGGGCTCACCAAGCATTGTATATTCATGAAATGTTGGAAAATAATAAAAATATTTCCATAATTGGAATTAATTTAAGGTCTGAAGAAACAAAAAATAAAATGGAAAATCAAGATCACTTGTATTCTTTAGTAAGGATATCAAATAACTACAAGAAAATTGATATTTTAAATCCAATAAAAAAAATATTATTTGGTTTAAAAGATAAGAGTGAAATTAGAAATTTAATTGCATCTGAAAAAATTAAATTAATTACTATTACTGTTACAGAAAAAGGTTATCATTATGATAAAAACAAAAATTTAAACTTTTCTAATGAAATTAAAAATGATCTTAACGATAATGATTTATCCACAATGATAGCTCATTTAGCTTTTGGAATAATTGAAAGATATAAAAAAAATAAAAAAAAATTAATTGTTTTAAGTTGTGATAATTTATCTGAAAATGGAAAAATTTTAAAAAATTTAGTTAAGCAATTTATAGAAATTAAACACCCAGAATGTTTAGACTGGTTTGAAAAAAATATTGAATTTCCATTATCTATGGTTGATGGCATAGTTCCCAATAATAATAAAAAATCTAATTTTTTCAGCTTACCATATACTGATAATTCAATTGTGGTTACAGAGCCTTACAGAGACTGGTATATTGAGTCAGGTAGTTTGGAATTAAAAAAAATTTTATCAAACAATAAAATAAATTTTGTAAATGATGTAAAATTTTATGAAAATATTAAACTTAAAATACTTAATGCCACACACTCAGCTTTAGCATATATTGGACATTTATGCGGCTATACATATGTTCATGAAGCTATACAAGATAAATCTATATATAAATTTATTTTAAATTTTTTAGACAACGAGGTTATTCCAACTTTAGATAAAGTAGCGGGATTTGATATAAATAATTATAAATTTACAATATTAGAAAGATTTAAAAATATTTATATTGAGGATAAGCTTTTAAGAATATCAATGGATGGATCAATAAAAATTCCAATCAGAATACTTGATACATATGTAAAAAATACTAATCAAACTAAGTATATCCAATTTATTGTAACAAGTTGGCTTTATTTTATTATGCAATTACTGGAAAACGATAATGAATTGTTTGTGGATCCAAATAAAGAATATTTTAAAAGAGTTTACTATGAAAATAAATCAAACTTTTCCAAAGAGATTCTTAACAATAAAAATATATTTAATTTAAGCCCCATAAAAAGTAACGAAATGATTAAAGATGTTAATTATAATTTAAAATTAATTACAGAAAAATCTATAAAAAAAGTTATAGAAGAATTTAAATAAATGAAAATTTTTTCAACAAAAGTAAAAAAATTTTTTGATAAAATCTTAATTGAACTCAAAATTCCAAAAAATCATAGAGATTTATTAATAAAATCATTGATCGATTCTTCTATAAGAGGTGTAGATAGTCACGGTATAAGATTATTTTCTCATTATGTAAAATGTATTGAAAATGGAAGAATTAAAGCAAAACCACAAATGAAGTTAATTAAAAAAAACAAAGGCATTGCAGTCTATGATGCTGACGATGGTTTAGGTCATGTAGCTGCATTGAAAGCATCAAATATAGTTTCCAAAATGGCAAAAAAAAATGGAATTGCATCAATAGCAATAATTAACTCTTCTCACTATGGAGCAGCAGGTGTATATTCACATGAAATTGCAAAAGATCAGTGTGTAGGTTTTTCTTTTACCCATACTGATGCATTTGCTATGCCATACAATGGAAAAGGTGCTTTTCATGGAACGAATCCATATTCATTTACAACTCCTATAAATAATAAAGATTACTTGCATGTTGATTTTTCATCTACATCTATAGCTTGGAATAAAGTAATGCGAGCTAGATCAAATTCTACAAAATTAAGCTCCGAAGTTGCTATTGATAGTAAAGGAAATTATACAACAGATCCTTATGAAGCTATAGCTCTAGCACCTATGGGTGGTAAGGAATATGGGCATAAAGGTTTCGGTTTATCGTCTTCTGTTGAAATAATGTGTGGACCACTTATTGGAATGGCTCATGGTTATCGACTGTTATCAATGATAGGACCTGATTTTAGCACACCGAGAAAACTTGGACATTTTTTAATCGCAATCTCCCTAGATTCTTTTACTACTAAAAAGAAATATTTTAATGGCATCAAGCAATATATAAAAGACTTAAAGAAACAAAAATCAAAAAATATAAGGAATCCTATTTTATATCCTGGTGAATTGGAAAAAATTACTTCAAAGCATAGACTTAAATATGGTATTCCGATAGATAAAGAATTGAAAACTGATTTTTTATATCTTGCAAAAAAATTTAAAATTAATTTTAATTTATAGCTTTAATAATTCCTTTTAATTGATCTAAACCTTTCATCCTTCCGAGTAGTGAATATCCTGGTATTACTTTTTGATTTTGATCATACAGTATAGTATGTCCGTGATCAGGTCTCATTGGTATCTGTTGTATTGAATGTTTATTTTTTTTTCTTTTTTTTTCTTCTTTCAAAATTTCTTTAATTATCCCAACCATATTCAGGCTACCCTCTAGGTGATCATCTTCATAAAAGTCTAAAGATTTTGAAATTCGTTTTATATTTCTTAAATGTATAAAATTTATATATGGACCATGTTTTTTTACTATTCTTAATAAATTATTTTTTCTACTCACTCCAAGTGAACCAGTACAAAATGTTAGACCAATATTTGTATCTTTTTTTAAACCTAAAATATATTCTATATCATCTTCATTTGAAACTATTCTAGGAAGCCCATAAATATTGTAAGGAGGATCATCTGGATGTATATTGTAGTTTAATTTATATTTTTTTATAATGGGATAAATTTCATTAATAAATTCTTTTAAATTATTTCGAAGATCTTTAGGTTTAATTTCTTCAAATTGATCAATTTCATAATTTAAGTCTTTAATACTATATTTTCTATCTGTTGCAACTAAACCTCCTAGTAATGATTTTTTTAATACATTTAAATCAGCAGCGTTCATATTTTTAAAAATTTTCTTTGATTTAAAAATTTCTTCAGGAGAATATCTTAATTTTGCTGTCTTCGATTTTAAAATAAAGTTTTCAAATGCACAAACATGAAGGTGGTTATATTTCAATGCAATAGCTCCATTTGATAATTGATGATTTAAATCTGTTCTAACCCAATCTATTAATGGCATAAAGTTATAACAAATATTTTTAATACTATTCTTACCCAAATTAACTAAAGAATCTTTATATTGATCAATATAATATTTATACTTTCCAGATCTTTTTTTTATGTCATTATGAACTGGAAGGCTCTCAACCACATTCCAGGTTAAATTTTTGCTTTCAGTAATCTTAAAACTTTCTATGTATTTTTTTCTTTTTTTAATATCATTTGATTTCCATTTTTCACCATATTTAATCTGATTAAGTGAAGAGACGATTCCTTCAACGCCAATCTGTCGAATTTGATCTAATTTTGAAGGATCATTATGACCAAACCATCTAAATGAATACAGCATGCGACAATAGTATAATCAATATAATTATAAATAAATACTTTATTTTATTTTTGTTGATTTAAGTTCTAATTCTGCATACATTAAAATAAATTTAAGGAGGAATGATGAAAAAATTTATAATATTTTTAACTTCTTTTTTTGCTTTGCTAGCATCACCTGTTTTTGCAGGTGGTCATGGTGTTACTAAAGTAGCTCTAGTCCCTGGTGGCCCGCACCCTTATTTTGCTGCGTGGGAACAAGCAGGTTTAGACGCTGTAGAGGACTTTGGTTTAGGAAAAGCAGATTACAGAGTTCCTGCAGAGTGGGATCTAAGTCAACAAAACGAGTTAATTGAAAGTTTAGTTGGTCAAGGTTACAATGCAGTACTTGTATTCCCTGGTGATGCAGTTGGTACAAATAAAATTTTAGGTGAACTAGATGATGCTGGTATACCAACAGCTGCCTTAGCAGGTTGTGTTGAGCAACCAACTCAAGCAAAATTTTGTTTTGGAACTGACACTGGTCACTCAGCTTATCTTGGTACAAAAGAATTGATTAAAGCTTTAGGTGGCAAAGGAAAAATTGCTCACTTTACTGGTTTCTTAGTTGATCCAAATACAACTCTAAGAATCAATGCTGTTGAACAAGCTGTTTCAGAAGCAGGCGGTGGAGTAGAAATTATTCAAGTTATTGCTGATATTGATGCTTATGAACCGGCTGATGAAAAAATTAATGCTTTCATGGCAGCTCAAGGAAGTGAAGTAGATGGTATTGTTACTACTGCTTGGGTTCCTGCTGTTGTAGCAGCACAAGCTTTAACTAATATGGGCGATAAAAGAATTAAAATGGTTGGTATTGATCATGACGAAGTAGTTTTAAAAGCTATTAAAGATGGTTATGTTCACGGAACTATGCTTCAAAACCCATATGGACAAGGTTACATTGGTTCATATGTAATGGACAAAGTTAGACAAGGTTGTGAGTTCAAAGCTGATGCACCTTGGAAATCAACTGCACAAACTGATCAATTTATTGATTCAGGCACTGTATTTGTTGATATTAGTGATGTTGATACATACGTTATGGCTATGAGAGGAATTTCTCTAGAAATTTTAGAAACTTTTGATAGCACATATCTTAACTGTCCAAGTTAAAATAATATGGGGGCATTAAGCCCCCTTTTTTTATGAATAATAAAATTCCTAATTTTGTAAAAACTAATCAGTTTGGTTTACTTATATTGGTAATTGTATTTATTTGTATTTTTTCCTTTTCAACTGATGGATTTACTTCAAGATTTAATATTTATGCTCTCTCAAGAGTAGTCGCTCTGGATATAATGATTGGTTTAGCAATGATGGTAGTTATACTTACTGGAGGTTTAAATCTATCTCTAGGTGCTTTAGGTGTTTCTGCAGCAATGTTTGGTGGTTGGTGTATGGAAAGTATGGGGATTCCTATTTCTATAACTATTATTTTAGTTTTAGCCTTTGGTTCATTCCTAGGTTGGATTAATGGATTTGTAACTGTCAGAACGGGGGTTCACAGTTTCATTGTTACACTGGCAACGATGAGTATTTATTTTGGCTTCATGACCTTGCTCACTGAAGCAGAAGCATTTAGAAAATTACCAGAGGCTTTTACCAATTTTGGAAGTTTAAAACTTTTTAATAAATATATTTCACCACTACTGATTATTAGTGTGCTAACTTGTTTTGTTCTTTATTACATATTTAAATACACTGATATTGGACGAAAGCTTATTGCAGCTGGAGCTAATCCTGATGCTGCAGAATTATCAGGTATTTCCGTAGATAGAATGTTTATTTATTGTCATATGCTTTCGGGTTTCTTAGCAGCACTTGCAGGTATTATGTTAACAGCAAGAATTGGAGCTGCAATTCCGTCTATGGCTGGTCATTTAGGATTTGACTGGTTATTACCAGCTTTCTTAGCTCCAGTATTAGGAGGAACACTTCTTTCTGGAGGCAAGGTTACAGTTTTTGGAACAATGCTAGGAGCAATTCTTGTTACATTAATAAATAATGGATTATACCTAATTGATGTTGGTGAATTCTGGGTAAGATTTTTTCTTGGGATCATATTATTGGGAGCTGTTCTTCTAGATAGAGCTAGAGAATATTTTACTGTTAAAAATTCAATTGTCTCATGAGCGCACTTTTAAAAAAAGATTGGTTTGGACTTGGTTTAGTTTTAATTTTTGGCTCAATTTTAATTTCATTGTTTAAGCCTGCATTTATTTCTCCATTTAACTTATATGTTTTAATGCTGAGTGTTAGTTTGATGCTCGTTGTGGCAATGTCACAAATGATTATAATTGCAATTGGTCAAATGAACTTATCTGTTGGAGCAATTGGAGGCTTAGTTGCAATTTCATTTACCGGATTAATGGAAGTTTATAGCATGTCTATTTTGCCTGCTGTTCTTATTGGATTATTAATTGGTCTTGCTTGTGGTTTTATAAATGGATACATCACCGTTAAAACTGGCATATCAGCTTTTATTATTACTCTAGCTACACTTTACATTTTTAAAGGAATGAATTTAGGGATAACAGAGGCTCAACCTTTTTATGAAATTCCCGAAGCTGTAAAATTTTTTGGAAACGCAAAAATCTTTGGCCCTATACCTTACTTAGTAATCATACCAATTATTATAACTGTTCTGATGTGGATTTTAATGAATAGAACATCTCTTGGAAGATATATGCTAGCATATGGTAATAATGTTCAATCATCAGAATTAATAGGTATATCTTCAACAAAAATAGTTATCTATGCTCATGTTATATCCGGTCTTTTGGCAGCCATAGGTGGAATGTTAGTTGTTTGTAGATTACAACTTGGGACACCTAACATAGGAGATTCGTGGTTGTTACCTTCATTTGCTGCACCAGTAATTGGAGGTGCTATACTGGCTGGAGGAAAAGTAGATGTTATTGCTACTGCTTTTGGAGTAATATTAGTTTCTATAATTTCTCAAGCTTTAGTTATTTTTAAGATTGATCCTTTTTTTGTTCAAATATTTTTAGGCTTTATGATTTTATTAGCAGTATTTATAAATAGATACAGAGAATATAGAGAAGAGAGAAGAACAAAGGTTTTTTCAGATGAGTGATTATATTTTAGAACTTAATAATATTACAAAAAATTTTCCTGGTGTTAAAGCGCTTGATAATGCAAATTTTAAACTCAAAAAAAAATCAATCCATGCACTTCTCGGTGAAAATGGAGCAGGTAAATCTACATTAATTAAAATCATAACAGGAGTTTATAACCAAAATGAAGGAAAACTATTTTTAAATAATCAAGAGAAGTCTTTTTCTTCACCCAATGAAGCAATGAATGCTGGAATTTCAGTTGTGCACCAAGAAAGAAATTTAATTAGGAGGTTTTCGGTTGGTGAAAATTTAATGTTAACTAACCTTCCTAAAAATAATTTAGGTTTAATAGATTATAATACTGTTGCAAAAGAATCAAAAAAATGGCTCGATATTATGGAGTTGGACATAGACCCAAATACTATAGTCTCAGATTTAACAGTTGCAAAAATGCAACTGTGTGAAATAGCTAAAGCTTTATCCTTAGAGTCAAAAATACTATTATTAGATGAGCCAACTTCATCATTATCTCCACAAGATACAAAAAATTTATTTGCATTACTTAAACGATTAGTTGCAGAGCAAAATGTAAGTATAGTTTTTGTTAGTCACAAATTAGAGGAAGTATTTGAAATTTGTGATGAAGTCACTGTTTTGAGAGATGGTAAAAATGCTTGTGAATCTGAACAAATCACTAATCTTAATAGACAGAAACTTGTTAAATTAATGATTGGTAGGGATGAGCAAATAATTAAATCTAAGAAGGATATTGATTTTACGGATGAAAATTTACTAGATCTACAATCAATAAACACTGATCTTGGTCATAAAAATATTAATTTAAATTTAAAAAAAGGTGAAATACTTGGATTGTACGGTTTAGTTGGGGCAGGAAGAACCGAATTAATAAAATGTGTCCTTGGGCTTGATAAAATTAATTCTGGACAAATTTTACTCAACAATAAAGAAATTAAAATTAAATCTCCAAAAGATGCGTTAGAAAAATATAAAATTGGATACATAAGTGAAGACAGAAAAAAAGAAGGACTAATTCTAATGCATGATGTTTTATCCAATGCTGGAATAACAGTCTGGTCAAATTTGAAAAAAATATTATCCTTTTTAAATGATAATATAGTTTATAATAAAGTAGATCCATATGTGAAACAACTTGAAGTAAAAACACCTTCATACCAACAAATCGTTTCTAATTTATCTGGAGGTAATCAGCAAAAAATTAGTGTAGCTAAATGGCTTGCTTCTGGAACTGATATATTATTTATTGATGAACCTACAGTTGGTATTGATATAAAAACAAAATCTTACCTTCATGAATTAATTATTGAACTATCTTTAAAAGGTACATCGATTATTTTAATAACTAGTGATATGCCTGAAATGATTAGTTTAGCTGATAGAATTATAACGATGAAAGATTTTAAAGTAGTTGGAGAAACAATAAATAATCATAGCTATGAAGAAATGAGTTCATCAATTATGAGTAATATTCATGAATAAAAGACAACTTGGAAACACAAATATAAACTTAACCGCTATAGGATTTGGCGGAGCACCTTTGGGTAATTTGTTTGAAAATCTCGATGAACGAAATTGTTATGATATTCTAGAAAAAACCTATAACGAGGGTATTAATATTTACGATACATCTCCGCTTTATGGTTATGGTTTAAGTGAACACAGATTAGGTAACTTTTTAAAAACTGTAGATGAAGAAAGTTATTTTTTATCAACTAAAGTTGGCAGGTATCTTACTCCAGCAAAAAAAGAAAGTATAGATAGGGGAAGATTTGCAGGAAGTTTAAATTTTTCTCCTAATTTAGATTATTCTTATGATGGTGTGATGAGAGCATTTGAACAATCATTGCTAAGATTAGCTGTTTCAAAAGTAGATATTTGCTTAATTCATGATGTAGATCGATTTAATTTTGGTGAAGAGGTTGATCATTATTTTAAATTAGCAATGGATGGAGCATATAAAGCCGTTCAAAAACTAAAAGAAGAAAAAATAATTAAGGCTATTGGCGTAGGTGTAAATGATTCTGATATATGTGCAAGATTTGCTAATGCTGGCGATTTTGATTGCATGGTTCTAGCAGGTAGATATTCATTATTAGATCAAAATGCTTTAAATGATTTTTTCCCAATTGCTGAAAAAAACAACATAGGCATTATTCTTGCTGGAATTTTTAATTCTGGAATTTTAGCTAAAGGTTTGGGTGAAAATATTACCTACTTTTATGATAAAATTCCTGAAGAAGTTAAACAAAGATACTTAAAAATTGCTAATATATGTAAAAAATATGAGGTACCTGTTCCAGCAGCAGCAATTCAATTTTGTTACACAAATAAACTTGTCACTTCCATGATTTTGGGGATGGATAGAGTGGAGCAAGTAAAGCAAAATTTAGATTATTTAAATTTTCCTATTCCTGAAGATTTATGGAAAGATTTACTTAATGAAAAATTAATTGATGAAAGATGCCCAATATGAAAATAATTGATATTAAAACTCAGGATATTCGTTTTCCAACCTCAAAAGATAATTTGGGGACTGATGCAGTTCATGTAGATTGTGATTACTCTGCAACATACGTGACAATATTTACAGATCAAGAAGATTTAAATGGTATTGGCCTAACTTTTACAATTGGAAAGGGTAATGATCTTTGTTGTACAGTCATAGAATATTTCAAAGAATTTATAATTGGAAAAGATATTCAGGAAATAGAAAAGAATATTGCATCGATATGGGAAAAAATTACAAACCACAGTCAATTGCGTTGGGTAGGACCACAAAAAGGTGTTACACATCTTGCAGCAGCAGCTTTTTTTAATGCAATATGGGATTTAATTTCTAAATTCCATAAAAAGCCACTATGGAGATACATAATAGAATTAGAAACAAGAGATTTATTAGATAAACTTTCTTTTTCTTATATTGATGATGTCATCACTAAAGATGAAGCGGCTGAAATAATTAATCAGAAAAAAACAAATCTACCTTCAAATTTAGACGATTTAAATTCTACTATTTTTCCAGCATATACAACAGCTGCAGGATGGTTAGGATATTCAGATGAAAAAATGAAAAGGCTAGTTCAAGAAAATTTATCTAAGGGCTGGACTCATTTTAAAATGAAAGTTGGTCAGGATATAGAAAGGGATATTCATCGCTGTAAGTTAGTAAGAGAATTAATAGGTAATGACAATAAATTAATGGTAGACTCAAATCAAATATGGAGTGTTAATGAGACCATTGAAAATATTAGAAAATTAAAACAATTTGATATTTTATTTTATGAAGAACCAACTAATCCTGATGATGTATTAGGTTTTAAAAAAATTAAAGATGCACATCCAGATGTTAACCTAGCAACTGGAGAAATGATACAAAATAAAGTTATGTTTAAACAATTTATAGAAAATAAATCTTTAGATTATTGTCAAATTGATAGCTGTAGAATTGCAAGTATTAATGAAATTTTACCAGTTCTTTTAATAGCAAGTAAGTATAATACCCCAGTTATTCCTCACGCTGGCGGCGTTGGTTTATGTGAATATGTTCAACATCTTAATCTAATTAATAAGTTTATAATATCTAATCACGATTTATTATTAAGTGAATATGCTGAAAGCTGCTCTGAACATTTTGTAAATCCAGCAATAATAAAAGATGGTGGATATGTAACTCCAACAAATCCAGGATACTCAGTGAAAATAAAGGATAGTTCTCTTAATGAATTTGATTATAATAATGGAACATATTGGAAATAAATGTACGTAGATAGTCATCAACATTTTTGGAAACTTGCAAGAGGAGATTATTTATGGATGACTCCAGATATGAAAGTTTTATATAAAGATTTTTTTCCGGAAGATCTTGAACCGTTAATTAAAGATAAAAATATAACCCAAACAGTTATTGTTCAAGCAGCGGATACAGTAGCAGAAACAGAATTCACCTTAAGTTTAGCATCCAAGCATGATTTTATTGCAGGTGTTGTTGGTTGGGTTGATTTAGATAACGATAAAGCTAAGGATGATATTGATAAACTTTGTGAAAGTAATTTTTTAAAAGGTTTCAGACCAATGATACATGATATTCAAGATGACGAATGGATGTTAAAAGAAAATCTCAGTGAAAATTTAAAATATATGAATAAAAAAAATTTAACATTTGACGCCTTAGTTAGGCCAAATCATCTTAAGCACCTAATAAAATTTGTAAATAAATATGATTTTCTACCAGTCGTAATAGATCATATTGCTAAACCCTTAATTATAAATTCAGAAATTGATGAATGGAAAAAAGATATGACTGAATTATCAAAGGCTAATAACGTTCATTGTAAATTTTCAGGAATTGTTACTGAAGTGGGTAAAGATTATAAAAAAAATCAATTAGATCCTTATATAGATTTTATTCTCAATTTATTTGGTCCAGATAAATTAATGTGGGGAAGTGATTGGCCCGTATTAACTATGGCAGATTCATATGGAAATTGGTTTGATTTAGCTATGGATTATTGCTCCTCTTTCTCGGAAGATGAAAAAAACAAAATTTTTTCATTAAATGCAAAAAATTTTTACAATCTTTAATTTTCTTTTATTTCCTTCTAGGAATGATGATACCGCCACAAGTAATATTAATTCCTGCATTTAAAATAATGAATACAATTGGTTTGGTTAATACATATTTTGCGGTAATATTTACTTACTTAGCCTGGGTTCCTTTTGCTATATTTTTTTTCAGAGCTTATTTTCTTGGAATACCTAAAGATTTAATTGAAGCTGCAAAAATTGATGCGGCATCTGACTTAGTAATATTTTTTCAAATCATGATGCCTTTAGCTAAACCTGCTGTTGTTACAGTTGCAATAATTTACTTTGTTTGGATATTTAATGATTTTATGTGGCCTTTAATTTATTTAAATGATCACGATCTCAGAACAGTAACTCTTGGAATGATGTCCTTCCAAGGAAAATATAGTGGAGCTACAACTTTAAAAACTGTAGCTTTAATGTTAGCCACAATGCCACCAATGATAGTATTCCTAATATTTAGAAATCAAATTCAAAGTGGGCTTGTTGATGGTGCCTTAAAAAGATAGGAGAATAATATGAGTATAGGAATGCAATATCAATCTACATGGGAGTCTATAAAACAACATACAACTCCTAGTTGGTTTAAAAAAGCTAAATATGGAATTTATGCCCATTGGGGACCTTACTCAGTTCCTGCGGCTGGACCAAATGTTACATGGTATCCTTATTGGATGTATAGAGAACCGAGTCCACAATTTGATCATCATGTTAAACATTTTGGTCATCCTTCAAAATTTGGATACAAAGATTTCATTCCAATGTTTACTGCAGAAAAGTTTGATGCAGAAGAATGGGCAGATTTATATTCCCGCTCAGGTGCAAAATTTGCCGGTCCTGTAGCAGAACATCATGATGGATTTCCAATGTGGGACTGTTCCGACACTGAATGGTGCGCTTCTAAAATGGGCCCAAAAAGAGATGTTGTTGGAGAATTAGAAAAAGCAATTAGAGATAAAGGTATGAAATATATGGTTGCAATGCACCATGCTGAAAATTGGTATTTTTTTCCTCATTGGAATAAAGACTTTGATACTTCAAAAAAAGAATTTGAAGGCTTATATGGAGAACTTCACAATTTAGATAATAGTGATAACCAGGCAATATATCCAGATCATTGGGGTAGAAAGACAGAATATCAAGATAAACCTAGTAAAGCTTTTCATGATCGTTGGTTAAATAGATTAAAAGAAGTAGTAGATAATTACCGACCAGATTATGTTTGGTTTGATTTTGGTATTAGATATATTCATGAAAAATATAAAAAAGATTTTCTTTCATATTACTATAATAAAGAGAAAGAATGGGATAGTGAAGTTGTAGTATCATATAAATGGCATGACTTACCTCCTGGTTCTGGCTTATTGGATCTTGAATTGGGAAGAGAGTCTGAATTAACACATTATGACTGGATAACAGATACTACAGTCCACGATGGAAGTGCATGGGCATATATGAAAGATTCAGAATACAAATCAACAACTGATTTAGTTCATTACTTGATAGATAATGTAAGTAAAAATGGATACATGCTCTTAAATATAGGACCAAAACCTGATGGAACAATTCCAGATGAAGATAAAAGTCTTTTAGAAGGTATTGGAAAGTGGCTCGAGGTAAGTGGAGAAGCGATTTTTGATACTGAGACTTGGGATAAATATGGAGAAGGAACAACAGAAATGACAGAAGCTGGTCCATTTTCTGATAATCGTGCAAAGCTTAAATATACAGCTCAAGATTTTCGTTTTACTACTAAAGGAAATTCACTTTATGCGACTGCATTAGGTTGGCCAAGTAAAGATTTTACATTAGAAAGTATGGATAAACTCTTTGATAATGAGGTTGAGTCAGTTGAGCTTCTTGGTAGCAATGAAAAAGTTGAATGGAAACAAACAAAAGACGGTCTTCATATTTCTAGACCTGATAATAAGCCATGTGACCATGCAGTTAGTTTCAAAATCAATAGAAAGGAAAATCTTTAAATGATACGATTAGGTATGACTCTTGGTGTTAGAGAAGATAAAATTGATGAATACAAAAGATTGCATGCAAATGTATGGCCAGAAATTTTAGATAATTTGACAGAGCTTAATTTTAAAAACTTTTCTATCTATTTACATAAAAACACACTATTTGGTTACATGGAATATCACGGTGACGATCTTGAAAGAGACAACAAATTAATGGCAGCAAATCCTAAGGTACAAGAATGGTGGAGTTTATGTGGACCATGTCAAGTTCCAGATCCAAATAGGAAAAAAGGTGAATGGTGGTCAATAATGGAAGAGGTTTTTCACCACGATTAATATAAAAATATGAAAATAAACGTATGCTCAATCGGTGAAGCTATGATAGAGATTTCAAATATAAAAAATAGTTTGTACAATCAATCTTTTGCTGGTGATACACTTAATTTTTGTAATTATCTTGATAAGAAAAAATTAAAAGCTTTTTTTTTAAGTGCCATAGGAAAATCTGAAATTAATCAATCGTTTTTAGATTTTGTAAAATCTAAAAAAATATCAACAAAATATATAAAACAAATTAATAAATTTGAAGCGGGATTATATTTAATTAAAAATAAAGATAATGGAGAAAAGCAATTTTTTTATTGGAGAGATGAAAGTGCAGCAAAACAATACTTCAATAATATTGATTTCTTAAATTTATTTAAAGAGCTTAAAAATTTTGATTATATTTATTTTTCTGGCATAACTCTATCAATAATACATATATCAAAACTAAATAATTTTATTAAATTATTAAAGCTATTAAATAATAAAAAAATAAAAATTGTTTTTGATTTGAATATTCGCCCAAGTCGATGGAATAAAAAAAATTTAAATATTTTTTTAGACTCAGTCCTAAAATTGGTAGATATATGTTTTTTATCCGGTGAAGATATGAATTATTGGAAAAACAAAAGCAATATCAAGTCTTATGAGCAAATAGTAAGGAAATATAAGATAAAACACAGTATATTCAGAAAAAATGCTGAATATACATACGTATTTCTTAATAAAACTAGATATGTTTTTAAGAATAAATTACTTAAAAAGGTGGTTGATACTTCAGGTGCTGGCGATGGATTTAATGCTGCTTATTTATCTAATTTTATTGTAAATAATGATCCAGTTTTAGCATTAAAAGCTGGCAGCAGTTTAGGTTCTAAAATAGTAATGAAAAAAGGCGCTATTGTAGATGTTAAATAATCAATTAAAATCTGAGCTCCACAAACAACAATTATTACCAATTTTAAATACAACAAATCTGGAGAGTGATATTGAAAGATTAAAAAAATATTTAAATCAAAATAAATCAATTGAATATATAGAGATAACATTAAGAGAAAAAGAATCGTTTTCTATTGCTGTAGAATTAAAAAAATACTTTTCAGATTGTAAATTTGGACTAGGCTCTGTTTTAACGAAAGAAGATTTAGTCAGAGGTCAAGATCATAATTTTAATTTTTATGTTTCCCCTGGTATTATTGAAGAAATATTAGAAATGAAAAATCCATTCTATATTCCAGGAGCCGAGACGGTTAGTGAATTCATATATCTTAGTAAAAAAGGTTATGAAATAATTAAATTTTTCCCAGCTAATTTAAATGGAGAAAATAAAAAATTACAATCTATTAAAAATATTTTAAGGAATATAAAATTCATACCAACAGGTGGTGTCAATAAAGATAATATTGATAAATATCTAAATTTGAAAAATGTATTATGTGTTGGAACTTCTAATTTTGAAGAATTTTAATTTGCCTTTGTCATTGTGCAAAGTATTTCAAATGCAATTGTTGCTCCAACTAATGAAGTCATATTATTAACATCAAATGGAGGAGAAACTTCTACTACATCACCACCTACAAAATTAATATTCTTTAGTGCCCTTATAATAGTTTGCGCTTCTCTTACATTAAACCCCCCAACTTCAGGAGTTCCAGTCCCTGGTGCGAAAGTTGGGTCTATTCCATCTATATCAAATGTAAAATAAGTATCTGTTGTCGCTAGAACTTCATAAATTTTTTCAATACATTTATTAAATCCCATTTCATAATAATCATCTATAGTAATTATAGTTACACCTTGTTCTCTAGCCCAACTCAAATCTTCAGGGTCATATAAAGCACCACGAAGACCAAGGATTACATATTTTTTTGGATCTATCAGATTTTCTTCTATAGCTCTTCTAAATGGTGTGCCATGCGTATATTTAAATCCTCCAAAATAGGTATCCCAAGTATCAGAATGAGAATCAAACTGAAATAAACCTAAAGGTTTTTCTTTCGCAATACCTCTAAGAATTGGTAGGCTAATTAAATGATCACCTCCAATTGATAATGGTATTGTTTTGGAATTATAAATATTCGAGTAAAATTTTTCTATTTTACTTAAACTATCATTTAAGTCTGCTGGATTTACCGGACAATCACCAATATCTGCAACATTAAATTTATCATAAGGGCTCCTAAGTGAAATAGGGTGATAAAGCCTTACAAGTGATGATGAATTTCTAATTTCTCTTGGACCATGTCTAGCCCCAGGTCTATTAGTAGTTCCTCCATCCCATGGTACACCTGCAATACAGTAGTCTAATTTATTTAAATCTTTCACAACAGGTAAACGAAAAAAAGTAGCAACATCAGCAAAGCGAGGAGTTTCCATACTAGATAGAGGTTTAATTTGAGTCATAAAAGTATCTTATGTTATATAGAGTTGGATTATACAAGACAAATTAATATGGATTATAGCAAATTTCCTAAACCACAAAATGATGGAAAAGCTGATCATCTTTTAAATAAGTTTTTACCAGATATTTCTCTTAAAAATCAACAGGGAAATCAATTAAAAATAAAAAGGTCTGACACTTTTCGTTTAGTTTTATATTTTTATCCTATGACAGGTAATCCAAATGAAAGTTTACCTAAAAATTGGAATCAAACACCAGGAGCTATTGGGTGTACTGTGCAGACCTGTAGTTTTAGAGATAATTACGAAGAATTAATCAAACTAAATGCACTGCCTATAGGAATATCCACTCAAACAATAGATTATATTAAGGAAATGACAGATAGATTAGTAATTCCTTACGATGTTTTAAGTGATTCAGAAAATATTTTGCTCAATTCATTAAAAATGCCACATTTTGAAATTGAAAACAAAATTTATTTCAAAAGATTAACTCTTATTGTGGAAAAAGATATTGTTAAAAAAGTATTCTACCCTATTTTTCCTCCTAACAAACATATAAATGAAGTTTTACAATGGCTAAAAGCAAACTAACTATTTTTTTATTTTCTGTATTTTTGTTTTTTTCCAACCTGTCAATAGCTAATCCAAATATAGATCAATGGCTAGAATCAGAGAAATCTTATAAAGATCTTATTAATGAAGGATTTGAAGTAAAGAGCTACGCAATAAGTGATATAGAGGTTGGAAATGATTTAACAATTATCTTATTTGTTACTGTTCTCCAAAAAGATAATGAATTATATGAGTGTCAGGAATATCAAACTATAGATAAAAATGTTGAGACTTTAGATATGAACTTAATATGTAAAGAATTAGTTCAACCTTATGAAAGAGGTATAGGAACTTAGGTTCGTTCAATATTTAAAAAAAACCATTGTAATGCTATTAGTGTAAGCCCATTTAAAATTTTTTTTTTATTCATCTTTATTTTTACTTCATCAAAACTATAACTTTTAACTAATATATCCTCATTTTCATTATCTAGACCTCTTATAATTTCTTTATTTGGTGCAATTACCTCACCTAAAAAAAGATTATAAAAAGATTCTGATGATCCTGGAGCAGGAAAGTAACCTTGTATAGATGTAAGATTGCTTACTTCACATCCAGTTTCTTCCAAGCATTCTCTCTTTGCGGTATCTTCTGGAGTTTCACCAGGGTCAATTATTCCAGCAACTATTTCATCTAGATAATTTTGATTATCTTTAGAAATTGTCCCTGGTCTGAACTGTTGAATTAAAACAATTTTTTTATTTATAGGGTCATATGGTAAGACTGCAGATACTTGTGCACCACCAAATAACTCCCTTTTTATTTCATTACTCCAATCTCCGTTATATTTTTTGTATTTAAGAGTAACTTCATTCATTTTAAAGAAACCATCGTGAATATTCTTTTTATCTAAAATTTTAAATTTTGAGCTCATAAAAATTGATATATTTTATATTACATATATATTTATAAATATGGAAAAAGCATTATTTGGTGCAGGTTGTTTCTGGGGTGTGGAAGAAACATTTTGTAAAACCCCAGGAGTAATAAATACCTTAGTTGGTTATTCTGGAGGCGATACTATTAACCCTTCCTATGAAAGTGTTTGCCGAGGAAATACAAATCATACTGAGGTTGTTTTAGTTGAATTTGATAATTCTAAAATATCTTATGAAGATCTTTTGATGGTTTTCTGGAAGTGTCATGATCCTACCACATTAAACAGACAAGGTCCCGATATTGGAACACAATATAGATCAGCGATATATTATTATAACGAAGATCAAAAAAATAAATCTATTCATTCTAAAAATGAATATGCTAAAAGTTCAGGATTAAATATTGTTACTGAAATATCAGTAGCTAAGGAATTCTATAAAGCTGAAGAATATCATCAAAAATATATCCAAAAAACTGGTTTACACTGCGCTATATAGAGTAATTCTTTAGGGAGCTAATGTCTGTCGATTTTTATTATGCATTTTTAACAGGCTGGGTAATACTTTTATTATTTTGGAGTACTATTGTTTTCTTTATATATTTGAGAAAACCTCCTAAATCCAAATTAACTAAAAGTTTTGTAATCAAATCCTATCTGTTTTTTTTGGCACTATTGTTTATAATTATATTTTTTCGGTAAACCGATTCGTTTTTCTTATAAATTATGTATCAACATATAGTAGGTCAAAAAGATTAAGATACTAACATATTGATAATTAACAACTTTTTTATATTTAATGTTGAATACTGGTTTTTTCATAAATATAAACTACCTCGAAATTAATAAAATTATTATGTCTATATTGAAAAACTATTTTAAACAAAACAGTGTGATGCACAGTTTCTCAAGTTGCCAATGGCCAATTGGAGATCCACAAGAGAAAGATTTTCATTTTTGTGAAGCTGATACCGTTGCTGGGAAGCCATATTGTCAGAGTCACTGTGACGTTGCGTATATTGACGAAAAAGAGCTTAAAAAAGAAAAAGAAGCTCAAAAAAATCGTCGCATTGCCGCTTAAGTCAATCTCTACAAATTATTTTCTCATCAAATGTTAATAATTCAGAGTTATTGACATCAGAGATGTTTTTCTTAAAATAAAAAAAAATGTTATTCAGTGTACTGAAAAAACTTAACTTTGATGGAACATTAGAAATCATAGATTCTAATGACGAGATTTATAAATTTGGAAATTCCAACCCTCACGTTTGTATAAGATTAAAAAACAAATCTATCGAAAGAAAACTATTCTTAAACCCTAATCTTTATATAGGTGAAGCATATATGAATGAGGAGTTAGTTGTTGAAAAAGGCACTATAGAAGACTTTCTTAATTTAATAACTAATTCTTACGATGACTTTATTTCTAACAATAAGTTTTATAAATTTTATGAATATTTATCTTCTATTTTTATGCCATTTCAGCAGATTAATCAGCTAGTAAATTCAAAAAAAAATGTAGCACACCACTATGATATAAATGAGGATTTATATAAATTATTTCTTGATCAGGATATGCAATACTCTTGCGCATATTTTCATAATCCGAATATGAGTTTGGATCAAGCGCAGAAAGATAAAAAACAACATATAATTAAAAAACTTCAAATTAAAGAAAATATGGATGTTCTTGATATTGGGTGTGGTTGGGGAGGAATGGCAATTGAAATAGCTAAATCTACTGGTGCCAAAGTTAAAGGAATTACACTTTCAGAAAATCAATTTAAAACAGCATCTGAGCGAGCACAAAAAGAAGGTTTGGCTGATAAAGTTTCTTTTGCACTACAAGATTATAGAAATGAGACCGAAAAATATGATCGCATAGTTTCCGTTGGTATGTTTGAGCATGTTGGTGTTAAATATTTTAAAACTTATTTAAGTAAAGCTAATGATATTCTGAAAGAAAATGGAGTTTTTCTTTTGCATACAATTGGTCAAAGGGGCAAACCAACTGCTACAAGTCCTTGGATAAGAAAATACATTTTTCCTGGTGGTTATATTCCATCATTATCTGAAGTAATGAGTGCAACACAAAAACTTAATATAAATGTAACAGATGTTGAAGTATTAAGACTACATTACGCTCATACACTTTCCAAATGGTATCAAAATGTTATCGAAAATAAAGATAAAATTATAAATATGTTTGATCAGCGCTTTTTTAGAATGTGGGAGTTTTATCTATTGGCAAGTAAGTATTCCTTTGTAAATATGGGTAATGTTGTTTTCCAAATACAAATTGCAAAAAATATTAACAATTTGCCTCTCACAAGAAATTATATCTACAACTAAACAGTTTATATTTATTGAATTTCCAAGACAGGTAATATAGTCTTTTGTTTATGGCGTTATCTCTTAATAATTATATAATTAGAGCATCAATTTTCTTAGTCGCTGTCTTTGTTATTGTTGTTTTATTATACCCAGTTCTACAAAATGCTTTTTTATCAAATATTTTTATTAACATTATAATTTTATTAGCCCTTTTAACTGGAATTGTATTTAATTTTTTTCATCTCATTAACTTAAATTATAAGTATATATCTTTCTCGAACTTTAATATTACAAATTCTATAGAAGCATTTTCTAATTTAAGAGGGCAAGACAAAAATATTTCTCTTGAATTAAAAAATCTTGAAGGAAAATTTTTTTTTAAAAGTTCATCAATAAATAGATTGATAGAGAATTCTGATATGACTTTGATAAGCATAAGAGAAACTTCTCGTTACCTTGTAGGCTTGCTAGTTTTTTTAGGACTCCTTGGAACTTTCTGGGGACTGTTAAAAACTATTGGATCTGTTGGCAATGTTATCAGCGGCCTTGGTATAGATGATACAAATGTTGCAGGTTTTTTTAATTCTCTTAAAGATGGATTAAATGCTCCACTTGAAGGAATGAGTATTGCATTTAGCAGTTCTTTATTAGGTTTAGCTGGCTCTTTAATATTAGGATTACTTGATTTAAATCTTGGACAAGCTCAAAATAAATTTAGTCAATACTTTGAAAAAATCCTTAATAGCAATTCTTCTCCAGATTTTTCTACAGTAGAAGATAAGCCTACAGGAGAAGCAATTCAAAAAATCTATGACAACTTAGAAAACCTCCTAAATGCTTTTAAAAAATCATCTGACAATCAAACTAAAATTTCAAACAATTTAGAGAAGTTTAATGAAATACTTAACAAAATCAATTCCAACTCTTCAAATCTTGATAAGCAATTATCAAATTTCTTATCTTCACAATTAAACACACAATCTTCATTAATGAACCTTACAGAAGCTTTAAGCAAAAATGGAATATTAGAAGCAAAAAAAGTTAAAGAATATTTTCAGAAAATTGAAAAAGAACTAAAGAAAATTAAAAAATAATAATGTCTACTAGGTCTTTAAGAAATAGACTTGCTGATACAACTAATATTTGGCCCGGTTTTGTCGATGTTCTAGCTACTCTTTTAATAGTAATCATATTTGTGCTAATGGTTTTTACTGTTTCCCAAATATATCTGAGTGATGCTATATCCGGCCGAGATAAGGCGCTTCAAGATTTAAGAACACAAATAAATGAATTATCTAAAATACTTGTTATTGAAACTAAAGATAAAGAAAAAGCTCTTTCAACTCTTTCTGAAACTGAGAAAAAACTTGAAGATACAGAATTAAATTTGCAAAGTGAGCAATTATTAAGTGAGCAATTACAAACTGATGTTGCAAAAAAACGATCAGAAATATTTGTTCAGGAACAAAATATAATAGCATTATCCGAGCAAATTAGTAGTCTTTTAAAAGAATTGAGAATAGTTGCAAATGCATTAGAAACATACGAAGGACAAGAAATTACTTTACTTGAAACTGAGGGGCTTGGAGAACGAATTAATAAAGCACTTGCAACAAGAATTGATCAACTAAAAATACTTAATCAAGAATTAGATAATGCTAATTTTAAACTACTTGAAAGTGAAAAATCTCTCAAATCTACAATTGCAGAATTAAATGAGAAGAATGAAAATTTAATTGCAATTAATGAAAGTCTTGGTTTAGAGGAAGGCGGAATTGAAGAGCAATTGCTTGCAATTAAAAATAAAAATGAACAACTCTTAAATTTAAATGATGAATTGGAAAAAACAAATATCGAACTATCATTAAGAGATGAAGAATTACAAAGTCAAATATCCCAATATCAAGAACTAATGAATGATCTTTTAGAAATTAATGATAGTCTTGGCTTAAAAGATGCATCACTTAATGAACAACTTGATGCAATTAGGTTTAAAAATGAAGAATTAGCAAGATTAAATAAAGATTTAATTCAGAAAGATAGCACTATTTTCAATTTGCGAGGAAAAATATCTGAACTAAATAATGTTCTTTCTTTGTCTGAAGATAAACAAAAACAACAACTTGATAAACTTGAGCTACTTCAAAATCAAATTGCATTATTAGAGCAAGAAAATCAAACACAAAAAGAAACATCGCTTGAAGAAATTAAAAATATGGAAAAGCAAGCATCAAAAACATTAGAACAGGTAGAAATTCTATCTAATCAAATTGACACTCTGCAAAAAGAAATTGCTTTGCTTAATAGTGCTCTAGAAGCTAGTGAAAGTCAGGCTTTGATTAAAGATTTAGAAATAGAGGTGCTAGGTGAAAAGTTAAATAAAGCCCTTACATCAAAAGTATTTGAACTTCAAAAATATAGATCTGAGTTTTTTGGAAAACTACAATCTATTTTAGGTGATAGAAAAGATATTAAAATTGTAGGAGATAGATTTATTTTTGAATCAGAGCTATTATTTGATTCTGCTTCAGCAGATTTACAACTATCTGGTAAAGAAAAGTTAAGTGAAATTGGCCTTACTTTAAAAGAGACTACTAATGATATTCCCTCAGATATTGACTGGATTATCATGGTAGAAGGACACACTGACAAAAAACCTATTCAAACAATTAGATATCCTTCTAACTGGGAATTATCTTCAGCTAGAGCTAATACAGTTTTAAAACTTCTTCTTGATCTTGGTTTTCCACCAAATAGATTAGCATCTGCAGGATATGGAGAGTTTTATCCTATCAGTAATGGAGAAACTGAAAGTGATCTACAACAGAATAGAAGGATTGAATTAAAACTCACTTCACGCTAATTTGCCTTAAATTTAACATAAACTGATCATAAAAATTAAGTATGAGATTTTTAATTATATTTGTCTTAAGTTTCTTTAGCACATATTCTGTATTTGCTGCATGCAGTGATCAGCCAGCAAATGAGGTTGATTGGACTAATTGTAATTTTGTAGAAAACCTCGATCTTTCCGGTACTGGTTTGGCAAATTCTCAAATGTCAGGAGTTAATTTATCTTTATCTAATTTTGAAAAATCTCAACTAAATAATTCAAATTTATCTATTGGTAATTTTATCTTCTCAAATTTCAGTAATTCTAATTTATATGCTTCAAATTTACAGGGAGCTAATTGTAATAATGCTAACTTTGATAATGCAAACCTTGCAAAAGTAAACTTTGAGGGATCTAATCTCTTTGGAGCGACTTTTAAAGGTGCAAATCTATATGAGGCAAATCTACTTGGTGCTAATATTTCTGGAGCAATGTTTGATGAAGCAAATTTGTCAAATGCTATATGGATAGACGGTAAAAAATGTGCTCTTGGTTCTATAGGCAGTTGCCAATAATTATTTTATTTCTTTTTATTGCCAGTTGCAAAATGTCAGACGTATCTGAAATACAAAAAAATGATGATAATAAAGTTAATTTTAAGATCTCAGGAAGTAAAGAAACTGGTATTCAAATAAATAATTAAAATATTAATTTACTTTTATCAAATTTAATGATTTGACTTTTAAACAATGAGTCAAAATTCTTATATATATGCCTTTAGTGTAGTTTTTCTTGCTGGAATTTTTTGGAGTTTTGGAGCGTTGACTGTTAGATATATGGTGGAAGGTCATCAATATGTTTTTCAATATTTATTTTATAGAGGCTTAACTATTTCAATAATACTTCTTATATATTTATTTTTTCGGGAAGGATTTGCTTTTTATAAAAATTTTCTCAAAATAGGAATACCATCTATACTTGGAGGTTTATTTCTAGCAACAGCTTTTACTGGGTTCATTTTTTCTATTACTATGACTACGGCTGCCGTAACATTATTTATGTTAGCAGCGATGCCTTTTATTGCAGCCATTGTTGGTTATTTTGTTCTTGGCGAAATACTAAAAAGATCAACATTAATTGCCATGGTTGTAGCATTTATAGGTGTGTGCGTAATGATTATAAATGACAGTATTTCTGGAACTGCTTTAGGTGCAATAATAGGATTTATTTCTGCAACTGGTTTTGCATTATACACGGTAACAATAAGATGGAAACCTGAAACACCAAAATTCACAACAGTTGTTTTAGCGGGACTATTTTGTACAATATTTGCATTCTTTATTTTAGGCTTCTCTTTTGAACCTTTTATTCTAATGCCTGAAATAAATAGTTATTTGAGTATACTTCATGGAATAATTGTTGCAGCCGGTTTAATACTTTACAGTCTTGGAGCAAAATACTTACCCTCAGCTGAGTTAGCACTTTTATCTTTAATGGAAGTTGTTGGAGGAGTTCTGTGGGTTTGGCTTCCTATTTTTGGAATTAACGAAGTACCAAGTACAACTGTAATAATTGGAGGTTTCATAATAACTTTAGCTGTAGTTTATTATGGTTTTGCTGCTAGGCAGATTGATATGAATATTAAAACTTAAATATTTGCTGTAACTTTATTAATATTTTTTCTTGGTAAATTGTTTTTAGACCAAACTGAATCAAGAGCCTTAATCATTTTTTCAATATGCTCTTTTCTGTGTTTTGGGGTAACAGTTATTCTCAGTCTTTCTAAACCTTTTGGTACAGTTGGGTAAAAAATTGGTTGTGCATAAATACCATGATCATCAATTAAATCTTTAGACACTTTTTTGCATAAAAAAGGATCATTAATTAATACTGCTACAATATGAGAATTTGTATCCAAATAAGGAATTGCTAAGGAATCTAAATTTTCTCTTATTAAAGCTGCATTTTCTTTTATTCTTATTCTTAGTTGTTCTGCCAGAGAAACAATATCTATTGCTTTAGCTGCTCCTGCAGCAATTGATGGGCAGATTGAAGTTGTAAAAATAAAACCTGGAGCGAAACTTCTAATGTAATCAATTATTTCTGAACTAGCTGCAATATAACCTCCCATTTGACCATATGCTTTTGCTAAAGTTCCATTAATAATATCTATTTTATCTTCAACTCCCATTTCTACTGCAATACCTTTACCTTCTTCACCGTAAAGTCCAACTGAATGAACTTCATCAAGATATGTCATACAGTTATATTTTTTTGCTAACTCTACAATTTTAACTATAGGCGATCTTATACCTTCCATAGAGTATAAACTTTCAAAAACGATTAACTTAGGATTATCTACATTTGACTCTTTTAGTAACTGTTCTAAATGATCAATGTCATTGTGTTTAAATATATGACACTTAGCTCCACTATTCTTAATACCTTGTATTAAAGATGCGTGATTTAATTCATCAGAAAATATCTCAATATTTTTAATTTTTTTTCCTAAAGTCCATAAAGTAGATTGGTTTGCTGTATACGCAGAAGCAAAAACTAATGCTGCTTCTTTATTGTGAACATTTGCCAGTTTTTTTTCAAGTTCAGTATGATAAGTTGATGTACCAGAAATATTTCTTGTTCCACCTGAACCTGATCCATATTCAAGTAGTGTTTTTACAATTTCATTTACTACTTCTGGATGCTGACTCATGTTGAGATAGTCATTAGAACACCAAACCTCAACTTCTCTTTCTTTGTTTTTAAAACTTTCATCTGCATTTGGAAAACTTTTTATAGGTCTGTCTATGTTTCTAAAGTCTCTATAAAGCCCTTGTTCTTTGAGATTTTTTAATTCAGATTTAAAGAAACTTTTGTATTGCATAAATATTAGATATCTTACCCAATCTTTAATTGTAAGTATTTAATTGAATGAATTGTCACACCTTATGTCTACTAAAAGACATTCTCTTCCAGACACCATATTTATCTTTAATCATAAATCTATGATACAATGCCGCTGCAATATGAAGTGAAAAAAGAGCTGTTAATATAAGTGCTGAGTAGTAGTGTATAGCTAGAGCTTGAGGGTATAGAAAAAAGTTCTCTTCGATTAAAGGTGGTATTTTAATTAATCCCAAGAGATGGACATCTTCTCCTCCAAGCCATGTCATAAAGGTACCTTGAATAGGAATAAGAATAACTAAACCATAAAGTACAAAATGGACTAAATTCGAAACCAATTTATGAAATAAAGGAATATTTTCATATTTCGGATGAGTATTAAATATGTATTTCCACATTAATCTAAGTACAACTAAACTAAAGACTAAGGTGCCAAAAAATTTATGAGTAATAATAAAACCCATTTTAAGAGGAGAAAATTCCATATTATGAAGGCTAATCCCTGTTGCAACTTGCCAAAAAAGAAGAAGTGCTAATGACCAATGAAAAAGTTTTGCAACCAAGCCCCACGAAGATTTTGTACCTTTAAATTCAACCATTACTAATTTTATTATATAGTGCTATCTAAATAAATATAATCCATGAAAATTAGAGTTTTATCGAGAAAAAGTGACTTAGCAATTATTCAAGCACGTGAGTTTTCTGATTACTTAGTATCAAAACATCCATTTGTAGAAATAGAATTTTTAACGAGAAGTACCTCTGGAGATAAAGATCTAAAGACCCCTCTTTCTGAAATGCTAACAGAAGGTGTTTTTACTAATGATTTAAGAGATGAATTAATAAATAATAAATGTGATTTAATTGTCCACTCTTGGAAGGATCTTCCAATTGAAGTTGGTGAGAAAACTAAAATTGCTGCTACATTAAAACGTGCTGATAAACGAGATATATTATTCTTAAAAAAAAACATAACATTAGATAGTAAGAAAATTACTATTCTTTGCTCATCGCCTCGAAGACAATATAATTTAGAAAATTTTATTGAAAATTATCTTCCACAAAAGTTTGATGAAGTTTGCTTTGAAAATATAAGAGGTAACATACCTACTAGATTTAAAAAATTTTTGGAAGATTCTAATAGTGATGGTTTCATTGTTGCTAAGGCAGCAATTGATAGATTACTTTTAAATAATTATTCTGAATTTAATGAATTAAAAACAACTCTAAAAAAATATATTAACGAATGTCTATGGTCTGTTTTACCATTGTCTATAAATCCTTGTTCTCCTGGACAAGGAGCTCTAGCGATTGAAACAAGAATTAAAGATAATAAACTTAACGAAATTTTAAATGATATTAATTTTTCCAAAGATTATTCAAATGTTATTCAAGAAAGAAATATTTTAAAAAATTATGGAGGAGGATGTCACCAAAAAATAGGAGTATCTTACATCTCACATAAATTAGGATTAGTTGTATCTAAAAGAGGTGAAGATGAAAATGGCAATCATTTTGAGAGCTGGGATTTTATTTATCCAAAAGATATAAGTTTTTCTAGTAATACAACAGATGAAATTTATCCTGAAAATTTAAAAAATTATAAAATATTTTCTAGAAAACAATTAAATGAAAATATTGATGATATAAATAATTTACAAAATAAATGTATTTATGTTTCACGAATTAGCTCATTCCCAGATAAGTCAAAAATCCAATCAAACAATGTTATTTGGACTAGTGGTTTAAGAACATGGAAAAATTTATCTGAAAGAGGTATTTGGGTTAATGGAACTTCAGATGGTCTTGGTGAGGATTTTGATAAAGATATTAATTCACTTACAAATAATCCTTGGGTTAAGTTAACTCATTCTCAATCTCCTGAAAGTTCCATAAAAAATAAAATTGAAACATATCAATTGGAGTCTATTGATTTTGAAATAGATATAGAAAAGAAAAAGTACTTTTATTGGATGAGCAGTTCAGCTTTTAAGGCGAGTATTGATAAATATCCTAAAATTATAGAAAAATATCATTTTTGTGGCCCAGGAAATACTTACAATGAGATTAGTAAAATATTAGGTAATGATAAAAATCTTTTTGTTGAGCTATCTTATGATAGTTGGAAGAAAAAATTACTAAAAGCCTAAAAATGACAAATATTTTATTCGAAAATGCTATCAAAAGAAATATTCAAAAAACACCACCCATTTGGTTCATGAGACAGGCTGGGAGGTACCATTCGCATTATCGCAAGCTAAAAGAAAAATATACTTTTGAAGAACTTTGTAAAACTCCGGATCTAGCCGCAGAAGTCGCTTTTGGTCCAATACAAGAGTTTGATTACGATATTGCAATTTTATTTAGTGATATTTTATTTATCTTGGAGGGACTTGGTTTAGAATTAAAGTTTGACCCAGGACCTAAATTTAATTCTTATATAAATTCAGAAAACATTAGTAATTATAGTAATATTGATCGTGGCATTGAGCATATGCAGTTTCAATTTGAAGCTATAAAAATAACAAAAGAGAAATTGCCTAATAATAAAAGTTTAATTGGATTTGTTGGTGGACCTTGGACATTATCAAAATATGCATTTGGAAATAAGAACTCTGATTTAATCGACACTAAAATGAATTTAGAATTTATTTCAAAAATTCTTTTACCTCTTCTTAAGAAAAATATTCAATTACAATTAGATGCAGGTGTTGAACTTGTCATGATTTTTGATAGCTCCTTGTATGATTTAGATAAAATAAATTTTCATGAAATTTATTCAAAATTTTTGGAAGAGATTGCAATTTCTTTTCCAAATAAACTTGGCTATTATTCAAGAGGTAAGAGTTTAACAGATCTTAATTCTATCATCAGTTTTCCCTTTGCTGGTTTTGGCTATGATCATACAATAGATCTTAAATTTATGTTTGAAAATCAAAAACATGGATTTATTCAAGGAAATTTTAATGAACAATTAATGTTAAGCGAAACAGATATATTTCTTAATGATTTAAAAGATTTTATTAAAAAAATGAAATCAATTGAAAATCTTAATGGCTGGATTTGTGGCCTTGGACATGGAATTAACAAAAATACTCCAGAAAAAAATGTTCATTTATTTATAGAAAATATCAGAAAAGAATTTAGCTAATAGATATGGTTAAATATATAGGTGAAAAAGATTATGAGCACGGGAGTAAAGAAAAAATTGGTGTTTTAATTACTAACCTAGGCACTCCAGATGCTCCAAATAAAAAAGAACTAAAAGTTTATCTTAATCAATTTTTGTCAGACCCTAGAGTAATTGAATTACCTAAAATCTTATGGCAAATTATATTGAAGTTAGTAATTTTACAAATAAGACCATCAAAGTCAGCAGAAGCATACAAACAAATTTGGACTGATAAGGGTTCTCCACTTTTAGATATCGCAAACAGACAATTAAATAAAATCCAATCATCTTTTTCTTCAAAAAATGAAAATATAGTTTTTGAAGTTGGGATGCGTTATGGCAATCCATCTATTCCAGATGCTTTGTTAAAACTTCAAAAAAAACAAGTAAGAAGATTATTAGTTCTACCTATGTATCCACAATATTGTGCTGCAACAACAGGCAGTACATTTGATGAAGTAACAAATGTATTACAAAAATGGCGTTGGATACCTGAAATGCGTTTTATCAATCAGTACTTTGAAGAAAAAAATTATATTGAAGCATTGTCAAAATCAATAAAGTCATTTTGGAAAAAAACTTCAAAACCACAAAAAATTATTTTTAGTTATCATGGTATACCAAAACGGTATTTGACGAATGGTGATCCTTATCATTGCTTTTGTCTTAAAACCACAAGACTTGTTAAAGAATATATGGGATTATCCGATGATGAGATAATGACTACTTTCCAAAGTAGATTTGGAAGAGAGGAATGGTTAAAGCCATATACAAGTGAAACATTAAAAGAATTACCAAAACAAGGGATTAAAAATATACATATAATATCTCCTGGTTTCAGTAGTGATTGTCTTGAAACACTTGAAGAACTTGAAGAAGAAAATAAAGAATATTTTATGGAGTCAGGTGGAGAAAATTATCATTATATACCTTGCTTGAATGATAACGATGATCACATAGACGTTTTTGTAAATCTGATAAAAAAACATATTCAAGGTTGGCCATTATGATTGCTGATCCCAAATTTAATACTGCAAAAGAATGGTTTGAAAAATTACGCGATAACTTAGTTGAAACTATTCAAAGCATTGATGAAAATCAATTTGAAATAAGTAACTGGGATCATAAAGGTGATGGTGGTGGTAAAATGAGTAAAATTAAGGGTAATATTATTGAAAAAGGTGGAGTAAATATTTCTACCGTCTCTGGGACATTTAACGAAAAGATGAGAGAAGCTATACCGGGCGCTGAACAAGATCCAAATTATAATGCAACTGGCATCAGTGTTGTATTACATCCTGTTTCACCCAAAATTCCATCTATGCATTTTAATACAAGATTTATTAAAACTACTCAGCAATGGTTTGGTGGAGGTATGGATATTACACCTTGTGTAATATTTGAGGATGAGGAAAAATATCATCGTGGTTTAGAACTTTTATGTAATAAATATGATAAATCATATTATCCTAAATTTAAAAAATGGTGTGATGACTATTTTTTTCTTAAACATAGAAACGAACCAAGAGGTGTTGGAGGAATATTTTTTGATTACCTTCAAACTGGTGATTGGGGAAAAGATTTTGAATTTGTCCAAGGTGTAGGTACTTATTTTCATCACTTTATCAAAAATACTTTAACTTCACTTAAGGATGAGGAGTGGAATGAAGAGGAAAAAAAGATACAATTAGTTAAGCGTAGTCGCTATGCTGAATTTAACTTATTATATGATAGAGGTACAAAATTTGGTCTGGAGACTGGTGGGAATGTTGATGCTATATTAATGTCAATGCCTCCACACGCGGTATGGGAATAAATAATGTTATTTAATACGCTGAAAGTTATTCATATTTTTAGTATCATAGCTTGGATGGCTGGACTTTTGTATCTACCACGTTTGTTTGTAAATCATGCTAATCCTGAAATTACTAAAGAAACTTCAGAAACATTCAAATTAATGGAAGGAAAATTATATAGAATAATTATGTTTCCATCTTTTATAGTTACATGGATTTCTGGTATTTCACTTATACATTACGTGGGTATTGATACTTGGTTGCTTTTAAAAATCTTTTTTGTAGTATTGTTATCTGGCTATCATTTTTTTTGTTTAAAATGTCTTAATGATTTTAAAAATGATAAAAATAAATATTCCACTAAATTTTTTAGAATTACAAACGAAGCGCCAGCAGTAATTTTGATTTTTATACTTATACTTGTTGTATTCCAGCCCTTTTAACTACTACTTTTTTGTTTTAATAGGTGTTTTTCTCTTTGGATTACAAAATCTGCATATTTCGCATTCTAAACCATAACAACTTCTTGCCTGACAAAATTCTCTTCCATAAAATATTATTTGTAAATGAAGTTTATTCCAAGATTTTTTTGGAAATAGATGTTTTAAATCTTTTTCTGTTTGGACAACATTTTTACCGTTTGTTAAACCCCAACGTTGAGCTAAACGATGAATGTGTGTATCAACTGGAAATGCTGGATGACCAAATCCTTGAGACATAACAACACTAGCCGTTTTGTGACCAACACCTGGTAATTTTTCTAATTCTTCAAAACTTTCTGGAACTTTTCCTTTAAATTTTTTAACAAGTATTCTTGATAGTTCAAATATTGCTTTCGATTTTTGAGGTGCTAAACCACATGGGCGAATAATATTATAAATTGTTTTTTTTGGCACTTTTGTCATTTTTATAGCTGAGTTTGCTTTTTTAAATAGCGTTGGTGTAACTTGGTTAACTCTTTCATCTGTACATTGTGCACTAAGAAGTACAGCTACAACTAATTCAAATTTATTTTTATGGGAAAGAGGAATAGGTACTTTTTTATATATACGATTGAGTATTTTTGAGACCTCTTGTGCCTTCTCTATTCTTTTCACTATATTAAGCCTCCTTCAGGGGTTACGTGCTAATTAATATTAATAATTATGACAAAATATAGCACTTATTAATACTAATAATATTGAATATTTCCATTGAAGTAGTATGGGTCTACCATCAAATTTCTATGGAGGAAATAATATGAAAAAAACTTTAAGCATTGTTTTGTCTATGCTTTTCATGGGTATTTTTTCGCCAGCATTTGCAAACAGTATTAAATGGTCAATGCCAGGTGATTCGTTAACTCTTGATCCGCACGCACAAAACGAAGGACCAACACACATGGTTTCACGTCAAGTATACGAAGGTTTAGTAACTCCAGGTATCAATATGGAAATACTTCCGCAGCTTGCTGAGTCATGGGAAACAACTGCTGCTGATACTTGGGTATTTAACATTCGTAAGGGTGTAAAATTCCATGATGGATCAGACTTAACAGCTAGCGATATCGCTTTTAGTATCAATAGAGCAAAAACTGCTCCATCTGATATGGTAGATTTAATTAAAAGTATTAAATCAGCATCAGCTTTAGATGATCATACGGTTCAAGTTGTAACAGATGGACCAAATCCAATTCTTTTAAACCAACTAACTCAGATATTTGTAATGTCTGAAGATTGGGCAAAAGGAAATGGTTGTGAAGTTTCATACAACTGGGATGCTGGTGAAACATCTTACTGTGCTTCTAATGCGAATGGAACTGGACCTTTCAAAATTACATTTAGAGAACAAGACGTAAGAACTGTTTTTGAAAAAAATAATGATTGGTGGGGTGATGATAGTACTTTCAATGTAGATACTATTGAATTACTTCCAATTGCAAATGATGCAACAAGAGTTGCAGCACTTCTATCTGGAGAAATTGACTACACAAATGTAGTTCCGGTGCAAGATATTGAGAGAATCAAATCTTCTGCTGGACATGGTGTAAAAATGACTCCTCAAAATAGAACAATATTTTTTGGTATGGATCAAGGTTCTGCTGAATTAAACTCATCTAATATCAAGGGTAAAAATCCTTTTGCAGATAAAAGAGTTCGTTTAGCTATGTACCATGCTTTAGATATGGATGCTATTAAGGATAAGGTAATGAGAGGGCAAAGTGTTCCTGCTGGAATTATAACTGCTCCTGGTGTAAACGGTCATACAGCTGCACGTGATGAAAGATTACCTTATGATCCAGAGCTATCAAAAAAACTATTAGCAGAAGCTGGTTATCCAGATGGATTTGAGGTTACACTAGATTGTCCAAATGATCGTTATATAAACGATGAAGCAATCTGTGTTGCTGCAATTGGTATGTTTGCTAAAATCGGAGTTGATGTAACTCTTGATGCAAAAACTAAAAGCCAACACTTCTCAGAAGTTAAAGAAGGTGACGCAAATGGTATGACTAGTGATATGTACATGTTAGGTTGGGGTGTTCCAACTTTTGACAGTCATTACGTATACTCATACTTATTTGATAGTGCTGGTAGCTGGAATAAAGTTAATTTCAGCAATGCTAGAGTTGACGAGTTAGTTGCTGCAATGGGTGTTGAAACTGATGCAGATAAAAGAAATGCTATGATTGCGGAAGCTTGGGATATTACTCAAGATGATGTAACATATCTTCCTTTACATCATCAAGTTGTTAACCAAGCATCAAAAAGTAATGTCGATGTTCCAATTAGAATGAACAACGAGCCATTATTTAGATTTGCAAACGTAAACTAATCAATTTTATATTTTCTGGCCAGTTAACTGGCCAGAAATTTATCCATGTTTAGCTATTTCTTTAAAAGACTCTTTCAATCTATTATTGTAATGATTGTTGTTGCCTTTGTTTCATTTTCCTTATTTAATTTTGTAGGTGATCCAGTAAATAGCATGACTGGAGAAGATGCTTCAGATGAAAGACGTGCTGAAGTTAGAGAAGTATTGGGTTTAAATGATCCTGTCTATGTTCAATTTTCTCGTTTTTTAGGTAATGTAATTCAGGGCGATTTTGGAATATCATATCAATTAAAAAGAGAAGTATCAGACTTAATTGCTGAAAGAATGCCTGCTACTTTAGAATTAGTTTTTGTTTCAGCTTTAATTGCTATCATCAGTGGTGTTATCTTAGGTGTATATACTGGTATCCATAGAGATAGTTTTATTTCTAATATTATCCTTGTGATTTCTCTAGCAGGAGTTTCCTTACCAACATTCATTATAGGAATAATGTTAATTTATTTGTTTTCAGTAATTTTAGGAGTTCTTCCATCCTTTGGAAGAGGTGAAGTCACACAATTAGGTTTTTGGACTACAGGGTTTTTAACTACTTCTGGTTTAAAAGCACTAATACTTCCATCTGTTACGTTAAGTTTATTTCAAATGACTTATGTTATTAGATTAGTTCGCGCTGAAATGATGGAAATTTTACAAACAGATTATATTAAATTTGCCAAAGCAAGAGGTATAAAAAGGAGTGCTATTAACTATAAGCATGCACTAAAAAATGGATTAATTCCAGTTATTACAATTACTGGTATCAACATCGGAACGTTAATTGCTTTTTCAATTATTACAGAAACAGTTTTTCAATGGCCAGGCATGGGGTCATTATTTATCAAGGCAGTATACTTTGTCGATATTCCTATAATGTCAGCATATATGATCATGGTAGCATTTATATTTGTTATGATAAATTTTATTGTAGATATCACATACTATTTTATTGATCCTAGAATTAGGCTTAAGGAAGAGGGTAGTTAAAAATGCTACTTAAAATGTATGATAAAATATATGATACTGATATTGGATACAGTTTTTTTAATTCTAAATTAGCAGTAATTTCCTCAACAATATTTTTTATTATACTTTTTTGTTCTGTATTTGCTGGGATAGTTGCCCCTTATAATCCATTTGATCCAGCATCAGTTTCTTTGATGGATGCCTTTACCCCACCAGTATGGTCGGAGGGAGGAAGTTTTAGCTTTATTTTAGGTACTGATCAGCAGGGAAGAGATATGTTTTCAACAATGATATATGGTTCAAGAATTTCACTTATCGTTGGTTTTGCATCTATAATTTTTGCTATGATACTTGGAGTATTTCTTGGAATAACAGCTGGATATATTGGCGGTAGATATGAGATTATTGTAATGCGCCTTACAGATGTACAGTTAACTATTCCAAGTATTTTAATGGCCTTACTTGTTGATGGAATTGCAAGGGCAATTATCTCACAATCTATGCATGATGAAATGGCAATTTATGTTTTGATTTTTGCCATTGGTATTTCTGAATGGCCTCAGTTTGCAAGAGTTTCAAGAGCATCAACTTTAGTAGAAAAAAATAAAGAGTATGTTTCAGCTTCGAGAATTATTGGACTATCAAATATATTAATTATGTTTAAGCATATTTTACCAAATATACTTCGCCCTATCTTAGTAATTGCTACAATTGGATTAGCACTTGCAATTATTACAGAGTCCACATTAAGTTTTTTAGGTGTTGGCGTCCCACCAACAACACCTTCTCTTGGTACTCTAATAAGGTTTGGAAATAATTTTTTATTTTCAGGTGAGTGGTGGATTACTTTTTTTCCAGCAATTTTCTTAATAGTTTTAGCGTTATCAATTAATTTATTAGGGGATTGGATGAGGGATGCTTTAAATCCAAAATTAAAAAAGAGATGAGTTTTTTAGAAGTTAAAAATTTAAATATAAGTTATCCAACACGAAAGGAGATTATTGTTGCAAGCAAAAATGTAGAATTTTCTCTAGAAAGAGGTGAAATCTTAGGAATTGTCGGTGAGTCTGGATCTGGAAAATCTACAATAGCAAATGCGATAATTAACTTGATTGATCCTCCAGGTGAAATCACAGATGGCTCAATAAAAATAGACAATATTGAATTAAGAAGTAATGAAGAGATAATTCAAAATATTAGAGGAAAAAAAATAGGATTTGTATTTCAAGACCCTCAAACTTCATTAAACCCTCTATTTAAAATAAAAGATCAATTAATTGAAACTATTCAGGCTCATTTAAATTTAAGTTATCAAGATTCACTTAAAAAATCAATTCAACTACTTAAAGAGGTTGGAATAGAGAACGCCGAAAAAAGAATTGAGGACTATCCACACCAATTTAGTGGTGGTATGCGTCAAAGAGTTGTAATAGCTTTAGCGATAAGTTGTGAACCTGACTTAATAATTGCAGATGAACCAACGACAGCTTTAGATGTAAGTATTCAATATCAAATTTTAGAACTTCTCAAAGATCTTACAAAAAAAAGAAATCTTGGAGTTATAATTATTACCCATGATATGGGAGTCATAGCAGAGACGACTGATAAAGTTATTGTCATGAGATATGGACATATTGTTGAACAAGGTGAGACTAAAGAATTATTAACAAATCCAAAATCAACAGAAGCAAGAAGCCTAGTAATTTCAGTGCCACCAACAAATAAGAAAATTGATAGATTTAAATTGATTAGCCCCGATGGTAAGGAAATAACATCTAGTTCCAATGATTTGACTAAAAATATTATTAAAACATGGGGAATAAGAGAAAATAAAAATCAAAAATTATTAAAACTTGAGGAAGTGACAAAAGTTTTTGATGATAATTCTTTAGGTAGTGGTTTTTCATTTATTTCTAATAAAAGTTTGAATGATAAAATAGTAAAAGCTGTCGACAATGTATCGTTTGAACTATTTGAAGGTGAGACACTTGGATTAGTTGGAGAGTCTGGTTCAGGTAAATCAACTATTGCAAAAATTATTACTGGACTAATTGGTCCCAACAAAGGTGATTTAACTTATAATAATGAACCTCTATACAATTCAAATAAAAAATATCAAATTCATAATAGTAGAGGTCAAATTCAAATGATTTTTCAAGATCCTTACTCATCTCTAAATCCTCGTTTCAAAGTTAGAGATATTATTGCAGAACCAATTAAATTTTTTCAAAAAAATATTAGCAATAATGATCTTTTACAAAATGTTTATGACCTAATTGATATTGTTGGAATGAGCAGACAATCTCTAGATCGATACCCACATGAATTCTCAGGTGGGCAAAGGCAGAGAATATCTATTGCTCGTGCCTTGGCAACAAGACCACGACTATTAATATGTGATGAACCAACTTCTGCATTGGATGTAAGTATACAAGCACAAATATTGAATTTATTAAAAGATATACAAGATGAACTTCATCTCACTATGCTATTTATTAGTCATGATCTCCCTGTAATTCGACAAATGTGTAACCGAATAATTGTACTAAAAAATGGTGCTGTTTGTGAAACAAAAGATACAGAGGAATTATTTAATAATCCTGAGCATGAATATACAAAGGAATTAATTAGACTTATGCCTAAAATTGAATCAATAATTTAATTAATTAATAATAGGTAAATTTTCAGGAGTTCTGGTACTTAAAAGTTTATAGGAATCTTTAGTTATTAATAAATTTTCCTCTTGTACTAATATTTTATTTTCGTCCATTTCAATTGATGGTTCAAGAGTTATAATCATATTTTCTTCAAGTAATGTTTTGTCATTTTTCATAATACTCGGCGGCTCAGTTAGTTGTAAACCTAAACCATGACCCATCCTGCCAACTGATATGTTGTTAGTTGTTAAACTATGAGATAATTTAGAAAATATTTCTGTACAGCTAATTCCGGGTTTTATAATTTCTAAAGTTTTCTCAGTTGCTTCCCACAATTTATTATATGCATCTAGAACTTGCTTATGAATTTTTCCAAAGCCAAAATTTCTATCAAAATCTGAAAAATAACCATTTAAAGTTGCACCGGTATCAATAATTAGAATATCACCATTTTTAGTTACTCTTTCTGTTGGGTTACAGATAATCTGATTATAACCATTAAATCCAGAAGCACACGCCATGTATTGAATATAATCTGCGCCATTCTCAATTAATTCTTTTTTAAATATTGATGCAATTTGTTTTTCACTCATACCTAAATTAATTTTTTGAGGAAAATCATCAAATACCTTACTTGTAATAGAACAAATTTCTCTAATATTATTGATCTCTTTTTCAGATTTTATTTTTCTTATACACCAAAGTATTTTACTAGCATCAACAAAATTATATTCTGATAAATTTTTTTGAATATCCTGATAATCGTTAATACTCATTCGCAAAAAAGTTTCATTTCCTAATTCAAATCCAATATTTGAATCTTTAGGAAAACTTTTGATGTTTCTTTTCAATAAAGATATTCCTTCATCTTTCGGATTTGGAGATTCCCAAGTTTCGATATCATTGACTAATGTTTTTTGCATAGCTGTAATACCAATAGATGGTATAATAGCTTTAATTGGATTTTTTTTTGAAATAATTAAATACCAGGGTCTTGTAGGACTTTCCCAAAAATTACTATCAAGTCCAGTGAAATATCTAAAATTTGACGGTGAAGTTATAATAACTGCATCAATATTTTCTTTTTCAATATGTATTTGTATTTTTTCAATTCTGTAAATAAATTCTTCTTTTGGAAAATCGTTCATAAATTGATAAGTAAGATAACATTAACATAAATTAACAATAAGAAATACTTTGATCTATTCATCATTATTTATTTTTTGTTTGTCTTTAGGTACTTTTTTTCCTTTTGCTTCAGAGACATATTTATCTACACTATTATTAACTAATAATTATAATCCATTTTTATTATTATTTTTTGCTTCAGCTGGTAATATTTTAGGATCTCTAATCAGTTGGATATGTGGTTACTTTGTAAATTTTCTTATTAAGAAACATTGGTTTCCAGTAAATAAATATTTATTACAGAAAGCTAGAGATATTTTCAAAAAGTATGGAAAATGGTCATTATTATTTTCATGGGCGCCTATTATTGGAGATCCAATCGCATTTGCAGCAGGCACACTCAAATATAATATTACTTTTTTTTTAATATTTGTATCTATTGGGAAAATTGCTAGATATTTGATAATATATTTATATTTTATCTAATTTGTGATGTTTGAAAATCTTATCTTTGTTTTCATTATTGGTTTTTTATCTGGAGTTGGTTTTTTATCAATTTTATTTTTTCTTCGCAAAACAAAAAGTTCTGAAATAAAAGATGATACTGATCTTACTTCCTTAAAAAATCACATGCAATCAATTCAGCAATCTTTACAAAATTTTAATTTAGCTCAAGATAGAATTGAGAATACATTAATTAGAGGTGGTGCGCTTCAACAAGGTCCTTGGGGAGAATTTGTACTTAAAAATATTTTAGATAGTGTTGGTTTAAGAGAAGGAGAAGAGTACTCAACTCAGAAAACTTTTAGAGATGAAGATGGTAATTTACAAAAACCTGATGTAATTGTTCATATGCCAGGTAATAGACACATAATTATAGATTCAAAAGTGTCCTTAGATTCTTGGCATGATTATTCTAATACAAATGACAATGAACAAAAGAAGATATTTTTGAAAAAATTTTTGGATTCAACAAAAACTTCGATTAGAAGTTTGAGTAAAGATAATTATTCAAAAATATATGGAATCAATACAATTGATAATGTTTTAATGTTTGTTCCAATAGAACCAGCATTACTTACTTTATATAATGAGGCAAATAAACTTATCGAAGATTCATGGAATAATAAAATAATTATTGTTGGTCCATCAACTTTACCCTTTTTACTTAAAGCTGTAGAAAATATGTGGCGGGTTGATAAACAATCTAAAACAATAAAAGATATAGCATCAGCTGCATCGGATATTTATGATAAAACAGTCAGTGTATATGAGTCGTTTGTAAAAGCTAATCAGTCAATTGATTTAGCTAAATCAAAAATGGATGAAGCTAAACAAAGATTGCAAGATGGTTCAGGAAGTTTGACTAAAAAAGTAGAAAAGATGAAAAAATTAGGAAGATTAAGTACTAAAAAACAGTTGCCAGATATAAATGACGATGTAATAAACTAAATAAATGCCTAGTTTTGATATTGTAAACAGATTAGATCATCAAGAAATTGATAACGCACTAGGAAATGCGACAAGAGAAATTACTACAAGATACGATTTTAAAGGATCAGATACTTCAATTGAAAAAAAAGAAAATACTATAGTTGTTATTACTGATGATGAAATGAAAGCTGGTCAAGTAAATGACATGCTCGTTACACATTTTGTTAGACGAAAAGTTGATCCTTTATGTTTAAAAAAAAATGATATGGAAAAAGCTGGTGGAAATAAAATTCGTCAGACGTATGAATTAGTAGAAGGAATTGAGCAAAACCTGTGTAAAAAAATTACTTCTGATGTCAAAAGTTCAAAATTAAAAGTTCAAGTAAAGATCAATGGGAATGAACTTCGTGTTGAAGGAAAGAAAAAAGATGATTTACAAAGTGCAATGAAGCTTATTGAGGATGCTAAGATAGGTATACCAGTCCAATTTGTAAATTTTAGAGATTAAAAAATGATTTCATGGGAATTAATAGCTGCTTTAGCAGTGTATAATTTTATTATGTACGTAACACCAGGACCAAACAATAGTATCTTAACTGCATCAGGCATTAAATTTGGATTTATAAGATCTATACCTAATATTTTTGGTATCCCCTCTGGTCATGGTTTGCAATTAGCACTTGTATGTCTAGGTCTTGGATCTTTATTTATTACCTATCCTATACTTTATGATATTTTAAGATATGTTGGCGCAGGCTACATTCTTTATTTAGCATATAAAATGTTTGGGTCTTTAAATATTTCAAAGACTGAAGATAGATCAAGGCCATTAAAATATCATGAAGCAATTTTGTTTCAATTTGTAAATCCAAAAGCTTGGGTAATCTGTTCAACTGCAGTAACATTATATTATCCAAAAGATGAAAATATAATAATTGGAACACTATTTATGGTTATAATGTCTACAGTAGTTAATATTCCTTCCATTAGTATATGGGCATATGGAGGAAGTGTTATAAGACAATATCTTAATAATGAAAAATTAAAAAAAATTGTTGAATGGTTTTTAGCAATCCTTTTAATTATGACTGCAGGCTCAGTTTTATTTTACAATGCTTAAGGTTGAGGGATTTCATAAAATTCACCTACAGAATTATATCCTTTAATAACAGCAGGTCTTGTTGATATTTGTTTATACCATCTTAACACATTTGGATAATCATGCAAATTTATTTGATGTCTTTCATAACGAGCTGTCCAAGGCCAAATTGAAATATCAGCTATTGAATAGGTATCCGAAAAATATTCTTGTTTAGAAAGTCTTTTATCCAAAATTGAATATATATGTTGTGCATAGCCTTTTGTTTTATCTTCCGCAAATTTGCTTTTACCAGGATGATAAAATAAATATTGATGAGCCTGGCCTAGCATTGGCCCAACGTAAGCCATTTGAAAAAAAACCCATTGTATTATTTCCCAATACTTATCTTTATTTAGAAATTTATCATATTTTTTTGCCAGATAAAGAAGGATAGCCCCGGATTCGAATACTGTTTGGTTGTTATCATTATCTACAATTACAGGAATTTTATTCGCAGGAGATATTTTTGAAAACTCTTCACTAAACTGTTCTTTTTTATCTAAATTTATTGAAATAGGATTAAAATCCACACCTAATTCTTCAAGCATTATGCTAATTTTTCGACCATTAGGGGTAGGTGATGAATACAAATCAATCATTTTTTTTAGAATTTAATTAATAAAGAACTATATTCATAATATGCACGAGAACATAGATAATATTATTAAATTAGCCTGGTGCGATAAAACCTCTTTTGAAAAAATAAAAAGAACTCACGGTGTAACCGAATCAGAGGTTATAAAAATAATGAGAACAAATCTGAAACCTAGATCATTTAAGTTATGGAGAACTAGAGTAACAGGGAGAACGAGAAAGCATGAAAAGAAAAGAAATCTATCCGAAAAATCATTTAAATATGAGAGTTATCTCTAAAATATTAATTATCAGTATAAGTCTTTTTTTTGCTAGTAAGATAGCATTAGCAGATCAAAATGATCCGCGGCTAAATAATTTGTTTAAAAAATTAAATGAGACTGAGAATCAGGATGAAATAAGAGATTTAATATCTGACATTTGGAATATATGGTATGAAGTTGATGATCCAAAAGTAATTGAATATTTTGAGAAGGGTATTCAAGCTATGAATTTAAGAAATTATCCACTAGCAATTAGATTTTTTAATAATTTAATTGAAGAAGATCCTAATTTTGCAGAAGGTTGGAACAAAAGAGCTACAGTTCACTTTATGATGGGTAATTTTGATCAATCTATGCAAGACATTATTAAAACTCTTGAATTAGAACCAAGACATTTTGGTGCCCTAGATGGAATGGGTTTAATTTTTATTCATCAGGGTCAGTTTCAACAGGCACTTGATGTATATGATAAAATGCTAGAGATTTTCCCTTTTAGTGTAAAAACTATGGATAAAAAAGAGAGAATACAATCGTTTATTTCTCAATCTACGTAATATCAAAAAATACTAATAATAAAGACAGTGTAAAAAAACTAATAAACGTACTCAATACTACATTGGAAGAAACTACAGCTTTTAGTGAGTTATATCTGTATGCAAAATAATATGACTGAGACCCACTTGGTAAAGCTGCAGCCATAGTAACAATAATTACCAAGAGACTATCAAGCTCTAATATAAAATGTGCTAAACAAAATGCAATTATAGGGTGAATAAAATTTTTTAAGATAGTTAATAGAATTGCATCATAAATATTTTCTCTAATTTTAAAATTTCCTAATGCAAGACCTAAAGAAATAAGAACCATTGGAAGAGCAAGGTTTACAAAAATATCTAAAGGCTGTTTCATAATAGACGGGACAATAAGATTAGAATAATTAAGAATGATTCCAATTATCATTCCAAAAAGTACAATATTTTTAATTATACCTAATAATATTTGGTAAAAAATTTCGACAATGCTTTTTTGTCTATTTCTATAAACTTCTATTATAATAACAGTATAGCTAAAATGAACAATACCATGAAAAAAAACTAATATCATATAAGGAATTGTATTTATTGGACCTAAAACCGCATACATAAGAGGTATTCCCATTGCCACTGTGTTACCAAAACAAGCAGCTAATCCAAAAAGTGCAGAGTCATCTGTTTTATAATTTAAAAATTGTTTGCTAATTAAAAATCCAGTTATGGATATAAAAATTCCTGAAGCAAAAAATGAGATGATCAGGCCAATAGAATTAATTTGAGGAAATGAGACTTGCCAAAAATATATAATTAAAGCTAAAGGTAAAAGAATGTTGAAACCTGTAAAATCAAAATAATCAATATATTTTTTTGGAAGTATTTGTAATTTATTTACAAAAAATCCAAAAAGGATATACCCAAACACACTGCTAACTATATTTAATAAGTCAATCATTGAAATCAAAAAAATTATTTAAAAATTGAATGACGCTTTCCTCAATCATATTATTTTTATTTGAGTTTGAATTTTGAAAAAATTTTGAATTTTTATCAAAACTTATATTAGGATTATTTAAGTTTCCTTTTATCAAAGTAGTTAAATATATTTCATTATTTTGAGATAAGTTTAAAATAATATCTATTAAATTATTACTGTAATTGTATTCTCCTTTTATAACAATTCTATTGTTTTTATTACTAATTTCTATTTTGTTAGTTTCTAAAATATCTTTATTTTTATTTATTGCGCCTTTAAAATTAGAACTTTCATTACCAAAAGCATTTATTAATTCAGAAAATGCGAATTTTTGATTTTTTTGATTTTCTAATTTTTCAAAGAATAATTTTAAAAATGAAATAAGAAATTTTTCTTCATTAGTTGTTTTTAAAGTTATTTTTCCATTAATTTTATAAATTGAGTCAAATAAATTTTCTAAATTATCACTATATTTAAGATAATTTTCAATATAATTTACTTTTCCATTAATATTTACTTCACTAAAATTAATATTCTTAATATTCAAATTATCAATTAGAATATTTAAATTTCCTGAAACTTGAAATATGGGCTGAGAAATATCAATTCTAATATTATCAAAGTATAAATTATTTTTGTAATCCTTAATTTCTAAGTTTGTGTTAAGTTTTACAATTGGAAAAATATTGATTTTAGTTTTACTTTTTTCATTAATTTTAATTTCAAATTTCTTCTCGATATCACTAATTATTTTTTCTTTTTCAAAATTATTTAAAAAAATATAAATAAAGATAGATAAAATTATTAATATAATTACTACTATAGAAAAAAATAATCTAATTTTTTTCATATATTAGATCGTAAAAAACTATATTTTTGTAAAATTATTTTCAGGATCATGCAATGGATTAAATTGAACAGACATAACATATTTATTTTTAGCAACTTCAACTTCAAAATTGCTGCCATTTAATTTTTTTAAATCTATTTCTGAATCTATATATCCAAAGACCATATTTTTATTATAACAAAATGAATAATTGCTAGAAGTTGTTTCTCCTACAATCTTATTTTTATAATAAATCGGCTCATCATGTAATAAGAGTGGATTTCCTGGCGTAGATTTTTCTAAAACAAAATTTGTTAGTTGTTTCTTCTTAATTCTATTTTTTGTTTTTAAAGCTTCTTTACCTATAAAATCTGTTTTTTTATTTAATTTAACAGTAAATTCTAATCCAGCTTCAAATGGGTTTTCAGCTGGTGAAATATCATGACCCCAATGTAAATATCCCTTTTCCATTCTCATGATATCTAGTGCATGGGCACCAGCATGTGAAAGGTTATATTTTTCTCCAACTTTAACTAACTCTAAATAAATTTCTCTAGATATATTTATAGGAACATAAATTTCCCAACCAAGTTCACCAACAAAAGATAATCTTTGGAAGATTAATTTATCATTATTCATTAAAATTTCTTTAGAAGTTCTAAATTTAAAATTATCTTTTGAAAAATGTTGTCCAAATATTTCTGTTAGAATTTCTCTACTTTTAGGACCAAAAATACCAAAGCAAGCTAGACTTTCAGTGATATCTATTAAAGTTGTGTTTTTACTTAAATTTTCTTGAATATGTTTTTTATCATGTTCTCTCACAGATGAACCCGTTACAATACGAAAAGAATTAGTATCAATACAAGTAACTGTTAAATCGGCAACAATGCCACCATTTGAATTAAGCATTTGCGTGTAAGTTGTATTACCAGGATAATTTTTAATATTATTACAGCATAATCGTTGAAGATCGTTGAAGGCAGTGTCTCCCTTAATTTCAAATTTTGCAAAAGCACTTAAGTCAAATAATCCAGCATTTTTTCTTGTATTTATTGTTTCATATTTTGCAGCATCATACCAATTTTGATAGCCATAACTATAATCATACTCGGGTTTCTTACCATTTAGAGCATACCACATCGGTCTTTCAAAACCGGCCACTTGACCAAAACAAGCTCCTTTTTTTTTCAAATCATTATGAAAAGGAAGTAGTTTAATATTTCTCGAAGATATATGTTGTTTGTATGGCCAGTGCATTGCATATAAATCTCCTAATGACTCAGTAACTCTTTCAGTTATAAATTTTGTCTCAGAGTGAAATTTTTCAAATCTTGAAATATCTAAGGAGTAAAGATCATCATTAACCTCACCGTTCATCATCCATTCTGCAGTTACCTTACCTGCACCACCAGCACTCTGAATACCAATACTATTAAATCCACAACAAACATAAAAGTTTTTTACTTCTGGTGTTTCTCCTAAAAGATAATTTGTATCTGGAGTAAAAGCCTCAGGTCCGTTAAAGAATTTTCTTATACCTACATTTTCAAGGGCTGGTATTCTTTTCATAGCATTTTTTAAATGCGGTTCAAAATGATCAAAATCTTCAGGTAGTTCTCCAAAAGAAAAATCATTGGGCACTCTATATGTATCAATAAATGCAGGTTTAGCTTTAGGCTCAAAAATTCCTACTAAAATTTTTCCAGCATCCTCTTTTAGATATAAGCAATTATTGTAATCTCTAAGAACTGGAAGTGATTTAGAAATTTCTTTTAATGGCTCACTTAATATATAGAAGTGTTCATTTGGATATAGCGGTATACTAACGTTAATATCATTTGCTATCTGTCTTGACCACATTCCAGATGCTAGAACAATATACTCACATTTAATTTTTCCATGTTTTGTATCTACACCTTCTATTGATCCATTTTTAGTAAGGATTTTATTTACAGAACAATGTTCAAATATTTTAGCACCATACATTTTTGCCGATTTAGCAAGAACATTTGTTATACCAACAGGATCTGCTTGACCATCTTTTGGAATAAATATTCCACCAACAACATCATCAGTATTTATAAGAGAATAAATATCCTTAATCTGATTTTTTTCTAATTCATTAACTTCTATATTAAATCTTTGAGCAAAAGTAGCTTGCCTTTTTAATTCTTCTAATCGATCATTAGTTGTTGCAATAGTTAAAGAGCCGTTTTGCTTTAAACCTGTTGCTAATCCTGTTTCTTTTTCCAGGTCTTTATATAAATTTAACGAATAATTTCTAAGTTTTGTAATGGTTGCTGATGCACCAATCTGACCAATCAGTCCTGCTGCATGCCAAGTAGTTCCAGAAGTTAATTGATCTCTTTCTAGCAAGATCACATCTTTCCATCCAAATTTTGCTAAATGATAAGCTACAGAACATCCAGCTATACCACCACCTATTACTACTACTTTAGCAGAAGTGGGAATTTTATTATTCATTTGTAATATTATAGATAAAGATTTTCAGTATGAGTTTCAAAATAAAAATCTAGATCTTCTATATTTATTTCATCTATTGTTGATGGTTCCCAAATAGGATTATGATCTTTTGAAATTAGCACAGAATTTACACCATTATCAAAGTCACTACGGTATACTATTTTTTGACTTAATTGAAATTCAGTTTCTAAACATTCTTTTAACGATTTACCTTTTGCATCATCTACAAGTTTAGTGCTTATTGCAAGACTCATTGGACATTTAACTAAAAGAATATCTAAAATTTTTTTTGAAAACTCTGAGTTATGACTTTTTAAATTTGATATGATTGTTTGAATATTTCCATTGAATAGTTCATTTATTAAAGTCATATTTTTAATTAGATATGTATCATTCTCTACTTCAAAATTATCGTGTGAAATTTCTCCTTTTGTAATAAATTTTTCTTTAACATCTTCTATTTTATTACTTTTAAAGTAGTGAGTTGCTAGTCCAAAAAAAATTAATTCATTTAACCCTAAAACCTCACCCGTTAAACCAATATACTTACCAATGTTACCTGGAAGATTTGATAAAAAATAACTTCCACCAACATCTGGAAAAAAACCAATGGCAGATTCTGGCATTGCAAATTTTGAATTGTCTGTTGCCAATCTGTGATCACCATAAATTGATAAACCAACCCCGCCTCCCATCACTACACCATTCCAAACCGAAAGAAATTCTTTACTAAATTGGCTTATTAAATAATTAAGTTTGTACTCAATTTTAAAAAAATCATGTTTTAAAGAGTTTTCTTTTCCAGCAAGAACAAGAGATTTTACATCACCTCCTGCACAAAAATGTTTACCTTCTCCAACTAACAATACTCTTAAGATATTATCTTTTTCTCCCCATTCTAATAATTTGTCATGGAATTTTTTTGCCATTTCTAAATTGAGAGCATTTAAAGCTTTAGGACGATTTAGTTTAATGATTCCAGTTTGGTTAGTTTCTGAAAATACAATATCCATTAATTCTTTTTAAACTGCAAAACTTTATTAGAAAGACCCACTTCTTTTGCCTTTAATCTATTAATTTCATCTCGCAATCTTGCTGCATCTTCAAATTCAAGTTTTGAAGCAAATTCATTCATTTTTTTCTCTAAATTTTTAATATGTTTATTAAGATCCTTACCAACTAATTCTTTAGCATTATCAATTTCAACTGTAACATGATCTTGTTCAGCTGTGTTCTCAATTATTTCTTGAATATTTTTTTTAATACTGATTGGCGTAATTTTATTTATTTTATTATATTCTAGTTGTTTTGTTCGCCTTCTATCTGTCTCTTCGATAGCTTCTTTCATACTAGTGGTAATGTTATCAGCATACATTAGGACTTTACTCTCAACATTTCTTGCAGCTCTACCAATAGTCTGAATTAAACTAGTTCTAGAACGAAGGTAACCTTCCTTATCAGCATCTAGTATAGCCATTAAAGCACATTCTGGAATATCTAAACCTTCTCTAAGAAGATTTATTCCTACTAAAACATTAAAAACTCCTAGTCTTAGATCTCTAATAATTTCTATTCTTTCTAATGTATCGATATCAGAGTGAAGATACCTTACCTTTAATCCTTCTTCATTAATATATTCAGTAAGATCTTCGGCCATTTTTTTTGTAAGTGTTGTGATTAGAACACGATGACCTTTATCTATAGTCTTTTTACATTCATCAATTAAGTTATCAATTTGATGTTTAGTTGGCCTTATCTCAATAGGTGGATCAATTAAACCAGTTGGTCTAATTACTTGTTCAACAAAGGTTCCACCTGTCTTTTCTAGTTCATAATCTCCTGGCGTTGCACTTACAAATATTGTTTGTGGACGCATTGCATCCCATTCTTCTCTTTTTAAAGGTCTGTTATCAACACAACTTGGTAGTCTAAAACCATATTGAGCTAAAGTTGATTTTCTAGAAAAATCACCTTTGTACATTCCAGCTATTTGACCACATGTCTGATGGCTTTCATCTATAAACAATAAAGAGTCTTCTGGAATATATTCATAAAGTGTAGGAGGAGGCTCGCCTGGCTTTCTTCCTGACAAATATCTAGAATAATTTTCAATACCACTACAACTTCCAGTAGTTTCCATCATTTCTAAGTCAAATGTAGTTCTTTCATCTAACCTTTGTCTTTCTAAGTATTTTTTTTCTTTTTCAAAAATCTCTAATTGTTTTTTTAGATCATTTTTAATCATAGTAATCGCTTTTTTTATTGTTGGCTTTGGGGTTACATAATGAGAGTTTGCAAAGATTCTTATTTGTTCAAGTTCCCCAAGCTTCTCTCCAGTAAGTGGGTCCACTTGCGTTATACTCTCTATGTCATCTCCAAACATAGAAATTTTCCAAGAAATATCTTCATAGTGAGAAGGGAAAATTTCTAAAATATCTCCCTTTGCCCTAAAACTACCTCTTCTAAAATCCATGTCACGACGTTTGTATAAAAGTTCTACCAACTTTCTGATAATTATCTCTCTACTTATTGATTGATTTTTATCTAAAGTAAAAGACATTGAAGAATAAGCATCAACTGATCCAATACCATAAATACAAGAAACCGATGCTACTATGATTGTATCTCTTCTTTCCACTAAAGATCTAGTAGCTGAATGTCTTAGACGATCAATTTGTTCGTTGATTGAAGATTCTTTTTCAATATATGTATCCGTCCTTGGTACATATGCTTCAGGTGTGTAATAATCATAATAACTTACAAAATATTCAACAGCATTATTTGGAAACAAATTTTTCATTTCGCCATAAAGTTGTGCCGCTAATGTTTTGTTTGGAGCCATTATCAAAGTAGGTTTCTGGACTTTTTCAATCACTTTAGCCATTGTAAATGTCTTACCTGATCCAGTGACACCTAAAAGAACTTGTTCTTGTTCTCCTTCATTTAGACTTTTAACAATACTTTTAATTGCTTCAGGCTGATCACCACTTGGATTAAAATCACTCACAATTTTAAAAGGTGTTGTGATTCCAGAAGAGAGATGATGTTTTTTTTCTGCTTTATTCATTAATTCTAATATAATCATTTAGATAATTGTACTTTTCTAAAAAACTACCATCTGTTGTTATTGTTCCATTTAATAATCTTCCATCATCTTCTTTTAATAAAAAAGGAAGAACTTCGTTGATAATACCTTCACTAAATTCTGTACTTGAATCCCGTGGTAATTCAGATGGTAAATTATCAACTGCCATAACAGCAATTCCATCATTATTTTCATCTATCTCTTTTAAATTATATCTTTCAATCCAATAATTTGGCTCCTCAATTGTTGTTGATCGTATTGTAGTTGGGACAGAGCCATTAATATCACAAGTAATATCGCCAACAATTTTTAGATTTTGTAAATCTTTTAAGTCTTCATTCTCAAATATTTTTGGAGAGGATGGGTCCCAGTAATGTGCACTTATAAGTATATTAGTTTCTTTTAAATATTGTAATGCAGAACTCGAATAATCTTGAGGATTATTAATAAAATGCTCAAGGTTAAAATTAGTTGAAGAATTATTTGTAACATAATCTTTAGTTTCCAAATTACAAAAAATAGGCTGATCAAATTTTTTTTCCAAAAAGTCTTTTTTTGATACTGCTTTAATGTTTGTTTGATTCAAAAGTTCAATTACTCCTTTCGCAACTCTACCATCACCAGTAACTAGAATTTTAGTTTTAGGAAAATATAAATTTTTTAAATTTAATACCAATCTTTCATAATCATCAATTTTATAGGCACTAGCAAGAGATTGTTTACCAATCACTCTAAGCAATAAATTTAATGTATTATAACAACCAACAATACCTGCAAATCTTCCAAAACCTAAACATCTTGTACCATTTTTACCTCTGATATTTTCATAATCGATCAATGTAATTTTTTTATTTAAAATTGATAAGAGTAGGTCTTTCTTATGTTTTTCAATATTTTTTTGTTGTTTATTAATTTTAAAAGTGTGAGAAAAAAAAAGATATGTCCTATTATTAATTAAAATATTTGGATCAATTTCTTTAACTCCGAATATGATTGAGCATTCATTTAAATTATCATTAATTTTAGCACCACATAATTCATATTCTTCATCAGAAAAACATCTACTATTTGATGGCTGAATAATGAAATTAACATTCGGATTGCTTTCTTTGTATTTTTTAATATGCTCTGGGACTAGAGGAGTTCTATTTTCATCATTTCTAGACTCTCTAACAATACCAATATTGGTTAATTGATTATCCATTCTCTTGTTGGATATTAATTTTATAATCTTTTAAAATTTTAAAAAAATACATTATATCTTCTGTTTTATGTGGTGCAGTTTTAACACCAGACTCAATTTTATTATCTAAAATTAAATCAATCGCAGCTGATAAAGTAATCGATACAAGTTTGCCCATTGCAGTATTTTCACCACTTCCTTTTTCATCTAAAAAATAAGAACTATCAAAAATTTTATCATGATTTTCAAAAGCTTTAAGTTTTACAGAAAGTACAACGCGATCTTCTTCCTCAGGTAAATATTTATTATCTTTTAATAATTCGTCACTTTTTTTATTGATTTCAGCTTCTATATTATCTGAATTATTTTCTAGCATTAAAAAAATATCTTTCCATGCCTCTTTCCAACCATTAAGTCGTAAAGTTCCTCTTACGAACTCTTTGACTTTCCATTTCTCATCAAACGAGTATTCACTTACATATGGTGTTGAATCTCTGTTTGGATAAGCTTCAAAATTTTCACCAGATATTGAATAAGAACTAATAGATTTGTAAGGAATTACAGTATTTATTTTACCTTTTGTTATATATTTTGCATCATTGTTTAAGGCTTTGATTACTCCAGCTGGAGACCAACTAAATTTATATTTGAAATCATTTGGAATTGCTGGAAAACCTCCACAATATGATTCATATACCACTTCTGTTTCTTCAGTCGAAATTTTTTTAAGATCATTGACAAGTAAATGAGAAAAAAAATGATCAATACCTGGGTCTAAACCGACCTCATTGATAAATACTAAATTTTCTTTTTTTACATCTGAATTTAGCATGTTTATTTCTGGATTAAGGTAACTAGTACATGCAAAATGACATTTATGTTTTAAACAAAGTTCAGCTATTTCTAAATGTTTGTTTGCTGGTAGTTGAGAAATAACAATATCACCTGGATTTGTTTCGTTAAATAATAAATTAACATCAAACTGTTTTGCATTCACATTGTTTTTATCTACATGGTCAATACTCTTTGTAGCTTTATCTAATGTTCTATTCCATACTGTAAAATTATCTAAATTTTTAGCTAATCTTCTAATTCCTGGTATGGAAGATAATCCTGTTCCTATCCAATGTACATGTTTCATAGTCTTATTTACTTTTATATTAAATTGTTTACTACATTAATAAAACTTAAAATACGGTAATTTATTTGACTTCAATAGTATTTATTTTTTTATTAACAGGTCTAGTCTCTGGTTTTATTGCAGGATTATTAGGAGTTGGAGGTGGAATAATAATAGTACCTGTAACTTACTTTATTTTACTTAATCTTGGTTATAGCTCTGAAATTGTCATGCATGTTGCTGTAGCATCTTCCCTTGGTGTAATTTGTTTTACTTCAATTTCTTCCATAAGATCCCATGTTAAACTTAAAAATACAAATTTGATAATTGTAAAAAAATGGGCAGTAGGAATAATAATAGGATCAATTGTAGGTTCAATTGCAGCAAGTTCTATTTCAGGACAGAGTTTAGTAATTCTTTTTGTAATTCTAGCATTTTTGATTTCATTAAATATGCTGTTTCAACAAAACCCAATAATTGTAAGTAAGGATATACCATCATCTAATATAATTAATTTTGCATTAAGCTCTTCTATTGGTTTTTTATCTGCAACAATAGGTATAGGTGGTGGCAGTTTTAGTGTCCCAACTTTAACAATGTTTTCAAAAAAGATTCATGAAGCAGTTGGTACATCTGCTGTTTTTGGTTTTTTAATTGCTTTTCCAGGAACACTTACATTTATGTATACTGGGTCAAATATTAATGAACTTCCCATTTATTCTCTTGGTTATGTAAATATAATAATAGTTTTTTTTATATCGATAACTAGTATATTTACTGCTGGAATTGGTGCAAAAGTTTCATCAAATATAGATAAGTTAGTATTAAGAAAGATTTTTGCTATTTTTTTGTTGTTAACTTGTGCTAGTCTAATTATTGAACATTTTATAATTTAAATGAATTTTGTTGCAGATAGACTAAGTAAAATAAAACCTTCAATGACTGTAGGTATAAATGTCAAAGCCAAAGCTTTGAAGGACGAAGGTAAAGATGTAATTGTTCTTGCAGCAGGTGAGCCAGATTTTAACACACCAAAAAATATAAGAGATGCTGCTAGTAAAGCGATGGAAGAGGGTAAAACAAAATATGTACCAGGTAAAGGTACACCAGAATTACAAAAAGCAATTCAGAAAAAATTCAGAGAAGATAATAATATTGATTATCAATTAGATGAAATCATATGCGGTGTAGGAGGTAAACATATTATCTATAATGCTATGATGGCAACAATTAATCCAGGAGATGAAGTCATTATAACAGCTCCTTTTTGGGTTAGTTATCCAGATATTGTTTTATTAGCAGAAGGGAAGCCCGTGATAGTTAAGTGTCCTCAATCACAGAATTTTAAAATTACGCCAGAACAACTTGAAAAAAATATAAACTCTAAAACAAAATGGTTAATGTTAAATAGTCCTAGCAATCCAACTGGATCTGTTTATTCAAAAAAAGAGTTAGAAGACTTAGCACTTATCTTAAAAAATTATCCTAATGTTCTTATAATGTGTGATGATATATACGAAAAAATTATTTACGATGGAGTAGAATTTCATACACTTGCTTCTATTGAGCCTTCACTAAAAAACAGATGTTTGACACTAAACGGTGTTTCAAAATCATATTGTATGACAGGATGGAGACTTGGATATTGTGGAGCTCCAAAAGAGATTATTGCTGCTATGAACAAAATACAATCGCAAAGCACAACATCAACTTCTTCAATAACAATGGCTGCTGCAGTTGAAGCAATAAGTGGCCCACAGGATTTTATAAACGATCATAATAAAAAATTTTTGAAACGCAGAGATTTAGTATTGAATAAATTAAATGATATTGATGGAATTACATGTCAAAAACCGGAAGGAGCTTTTTACGTTTATCCAAATTGTGAGGATATAATTGGAAAACAGACACCAAATGGAAAACATATCTCCAATGATGAAGATTTCATGACATACCTTTTAGAAGATCAAGGCGTAGCAGGAGTTCATGGTGCAGCATTTGGTTTATCGCCTTATTTTAGATTATCTTATGCAACTAGTGATGCAATTCTAGAAGATGCGTGCAACAGAATAAAAGAAGCTTGTAATAAGCTTACTTAAGATCTTTATCAGCAATTATTTCAGCTAATCTAAGTAGATTAGTAGTGCCAGCACTTCCAAATGGAACACCAGCTGAGATAACCACGTTATCTCCTGGTTTTACTAATTTTTTATTTTTAGCAATTGAACATGCAATATTAACCATATCTTGTGCATTTTGAGCATCTTCTTGAGTATGACAGGAGTTTACACCCCAGTATAATTGCATTTTTCTTGTAGTATTAATATTTGGAGATAAACCAACAATTTGAACTGGCGCTCTTTCTCTAGCCATTCTAGTCGTTGTTCTTCCACTTACAGAAAATGTAATTATTGCTTTTGCATCTGATTTTTTTGCAATTGAGTACGCTGCTAATGTTATTGCATCTGTATTATCAACATCATCAATATTTTCTTGTATAATTCGTAAATCATAATTATTTTTATCGTTTTCAACATTTTCTATAATTTTATTCATAGTTATTACTACTTCTATTGGATGTGCTCCAACGGCAGATTCACCAGATAACATTACAGCATCTGCTCCGTCGTAAATAGCATTAGCAACATCCGATGCTTCAGCTCTAGTTGGAACAAGATTTTCAATCATACTTTCAAGCATTTGTGTAGCAACAACAACTGGTTTACCAAAGTGCCTACATCTCTTAATAATATTTTTTTGAACTATAGGAACTTGTTCTGTTGGCATTTCAACACCCAAATCACCTCTGGCTATCATAATACCATCTGCAGCATTTATAATATCATCAATATTTTTTACTGCTGAAGGTTTTTCAATTTTTGCCATCACGAGTACTTTATTGTTAATTATTTTTTTTAGTTTGAGAATATCCTCTGCTTGTTGCACGAAAGAAAGTGCAACCCAATCAACGCCCATATCTAATGCCTTCATTAGATCAGATTTGTCTTTTTTGGTAAGAGCGTCTATTGGAAGAATAACATCTGGAATATTTACACCTTTGTTATTTGAGATTTCAGCATCATTTAAAACTTCTGTTATTAAACTATCTTTTTTTTGTTCAATAACTTGTAATCTAATCCTTCCATCATTTACTAATAAAATAGTATTAGGTGTTAAAAAATCATATATTTCTTCATGGGGAAAGTTAACCCTATTATTATCTCCGGGTTCAGTTGAAAGATCTAGTATAAAATTTTGACCTTTAACTAAATTTTCTTTTGTATTCTTAAATTTACCCACTCTTAACTTGGGTCCTTGTAAGTCAGCTAATATGCATGATGCATGATTATGTTTTTCTTCAAGAGATCTAATAGTTTCATAATTTTTTCTATGAGATTCTAAATCACCATGTGAAAAATTTAATCTAAAAACATCACATCCAGCCACAAATAAATCTTCTATTATTTTTTTATCTGATGATGCAGGTCCTAAAGTAGCTAAAATTTTAGCTTTTCTGTTACGTTTCATTAATTATTATATATATATCACAAAAAAAGATTTATATAATTTATTTACGTAATATGACAAAAAACTTTGATAGAGATTTACTTGCTGATGTTGCAGAAAGATTGATTCATCATCTAAAAAATAGAACAGATGTTCAAAATATTGATTTAATGAATTTGTCAGGTTTTTGTAGAAACTGTCTTTCAAAATGGTATGTTAGTGCTGCAGAGAAGAAAAATATTTCTATTTCATACGATGAGGCACGAGAAATGATTTATGGTATGCCATACGCAGAGTGGAAAACAAAATTTCAAAAAGAAATAACTCCTGAACAAAAAGAAAAGTTTGATAAAGGAAAAACTTAATATAGTTTTTCTAAATTCTCTCCATACATCTCTTTTACTTTAAACCTTCTTACTTTCATGGAAGGAGTCATCATATTGTTTTCAATTGTAAACTCGTGATCAATTAGAATAAATTTTCTTATTTGTTCAATACTAGAGAGACTTTTATTGACTTTATCTATAACTTCTCTCATCTTTTTATCAAATGAAGAATTTTGAATTATTTTATTTAAATCGCCTTCAACATTATTTTCTTTTGCCCATTCTAAAGCTAAATCCTTATTAGGAACCAGGATTGCTACTAAGTAATTTTTGAAATCTCCATATAACATTGATTGAGCAATTTCAGGTTCAATATCTAGTTTTGCCTCTATTCTTGAAGGAGAAATATTATCTCCACCAGCATTTACAATAATATCTTTTTTCCTATCCGTTATTTTTAAATAATCTTCTTCATCAAATTCACCAATATCACCTGTATGAACCCACCCATCAATTATAGTTTTATTAGTTGACTCAGGATCATTCCAATAACCATTCATAATTAGTTCACCACGAGCTAAAATTTCTCCATCTTCAGAAATTTTTACTTCATTTCCTTGAAGAACTTTTCCAACAGTATCTAATTTAATTTTTTCAGGAGGGTTTGCAGAAATAACAGGAGCAGTTTCAGTTTGTCCGTATCCTTGAAGTAGTGGAAGGCCAAGGGCGCTTAGGTATAATCCAACTTCAAAATTTAGTGCTGCGCCTCCGGATATCAATGCTCTCAGACTTCCGCCAAATCTTTTTTTAACCTTTTTTCTTACTATTCTATCCATTAATCCATTCATAAATCTTTCAAAGAAACTCATGTCTTCATCAAAATATTTTTTCTTTCCTAGATTTAATGTAATTGCAAAGAACCTTTGACTTAATTTACTTTGGTTTTTTAAGTCCTTGTGAAATACGTGTGTGTAAAGAGTCATAAAATCTTGGAACAGCTGTCATAAAATGTGGAGCAGCTTCAGCCATATTCACTAATAGTTTATCAATACTTTCCGCGTAATAGATCTGTGCACCTTGCCCCATTTCTAAGAATTGTAAAGTATGCTCATAGGAATGGGATAAAGGCAACCATGATAAATATCTAATTTCTTTTGTTAAATCACTGGTAAGACTCTCAAGTAATTTATCACAGGAAGCACAGTTTCTTAGCATAGCTCCGTGACTCAACATTACTCCCTTAGGGTTCCCCCCTGTCCCAGAGGTATATATAATACATGCTGTATCTTTTCTGTTAAAATT
>CACNLM010000005.1 GCA_902621305.1 uncultured Alphaproteobacteria bacterium
AGGAACAGTAGAAGAAACAACATCAGCACTACAATCACCAATCATATTTCTATACCATCTAATTGACCATGCTTCTGGGTCGGGAGGCCATGCAAGCATTCCTTCAGTAAAAACCATAAAAGGAGAAACGCTAAAAGAAATTGGAATAATTGCAAATAGTGGCGCTATTAAAAAAAAGAAAACTACCGTACAAAAAAATAAGTAAAAATAATAGTAGGTTCTTTGTACTGGAGATGCGTAACTAGGTAGTGCCATATTTTATCCTAACTTAATATTATCTATCCCAACTATTTTATTATAAAGCCAATAGAAGATCAGCATTATACCAAGGAGTATAGCACCAAGTGCAGCACATAATCCCCAATTAAGTGTAGTTTTTAAATGATAAGCAATCCAACTTCCAATTAGTTTACCATCTTTTCCACCAACTAATTCAGGTGTTATAAAATATCCAATGGCAAGTACAAATACTAATAAACCACCAGCACTTATACCGGGAATAGTTTGTGGTAAGTAAACTCGTAGAAATGCAGTAGCAGGTTTTGCTCCTAAGTTTTGAGCAGCTCTCATATGACTTTTTGGAATTACTCTCATTACACTGTACAAAGGTAAAATCATAAATGGTAATAAAATTTGAGTCATGGCAATCAAAGTTCCAGCCTCATTGTAAACCATTTGTATTCGACCATCATCGTTTATAACTCCTAGCCAAACTAAAATTCCATTTATAACACCATTTTGTTGAAGCATTACAATCCATGCAGTTGTTCTCACAAGCAAAGAAGTCCAAAAGGGTAATAATACAAAAATCATTAAGAGATTACTGTATCTAAGTGGTAAATTAGCTAACAGATGAGCAACCGGAAAACCAAGAATTAAGCAAAAAATTGTAACATAAACACTTACCTTAAAAGTTCTAAGCCAAGTTTTTATATACATTCTTCTTTTTTCATCTTGTAGAACAACATCTCCATCTTCATTAAATGTTCTATCAAGTGCGTTCCAATAATAAATTGAAGATCTATCATTTACCATTTGGTTAAAAGAGTACCAGTAAGTTGGATCACCCCAAAACTTATTTATTTTGATAAATGTATCTTTGTATGAAACAGGCTCTTCACCCTTTTTTACAATTTTTTTTATTTCTCTAGTGGTTTTTTTTATTAAACTTTTCCAACCAGATTTAGCATAATTCATTCTTGTTAAAGCTTTGCCTATCTGCCTTTTGTCTCCATTGGCTAATTCGAAAAAAAGACTTTTATATACTTCTTCAGGTGGTAATTCATCGACTCCCTTATCCCAGTTTTTGTATTCGTCAAAAGTATTAGGAAAAACCGAATTAATTTGACTATCATCAACACTTCTAAGAAGCATATCTCCGATTGGCATTACAAAAGTGACAAAAATAAAAAGCAGTAATGGAAAAACTAGAAGAAAAGCACGAAGTTTATTTCTTCTTTCAGCTTTGCGAAGGCTTTGTTTAAGTGGGATACCGTCTGTAGTTAATAATTCAGCTGTAGAAATAGTAACCTCCAAATAAAAAGGCGAGATAATTCTCGCCTTTAGATTAAATTACAAATTTTAATTTATCAAGCTTAGTTAGCCATCCATGCAGCATAACGCTCGTCAATTTCTGCACCGTAATCTGACCACCACTGTGGATCACTTACGACTGAAACTTTTAAACGTTCTGGTGTATTAGGCATATGAGGCATAATATCAACACCTCCTGGTCCCCAAGGCTCATTGTTTTGAATGATTGGAATACCAGATGCTCTCATTGGTCCATATGTAATATATTTAGCTTGTTCAGCTTGTGCTTCAGGAGTTGAAGCATGCATCATAAAGTCAATAGCTGCATCTCTGTTAGGAGCTCCAGCAGTTAGACAAAGATACTCTTGGTCTAGAACTTGACCTTCCCAAATATACTCGAAGTTTTCACCTTCTGCTAAGTTAGCTGCACCAACACGACCGTTATAAGCAATTGCCATGATAACTTCACCACTCTTTACTAACTCAAGAGGTTGTGAACCAGCTGACCAGAATACAACGTGATCTTTGATTTTATCTAGAACTTCAAACGCTCTATCAATAGCGCCTGTTTGGTTAGCTAGAACTGTAGGTACTGCATTTGGTTTTACTCCATCTGCAATCATAGCTTTTTCTATAATACCAGTAGACCATGTATGAATACCTCTTTTACCAGGAAATTTTTCTACATCAAAAAAGTCAGCCATGCTGTCTGGTTTTTCACCTGGAAAAGCATCTGGATCATAAAATACTACGTATGTCCAAAAGATTTGTGGTACACAACAGTCCCAACCAGAGTGGTATTCAAGACCATTATTTTCCATATCTTCTGCAATCGACTCACCGTCAGGACCAGGAACACCTAAAGTAGCAATTTCACTTGAAATATCTTCAAATAATCCTTCATCACATCCAGTTATTGCATCAGATGGTAAAACGTCTACTAAATCCCAAGTAACGTTTCCACTTTCTACTTGAGCTCTTACTTCACCTAAACCTCCATTATAGTTTTCAAATACTATTGAGCTAGGATCTGAATATGTATCAGCGTAAGCTTTTTGTTGACTTTCTGTATAAGCACCACCCCAAGATGCAACTGTTACTGCGTAAGCGGTAAAAGGAGCAAATACAAGTGACACAAATAAGAAGGCTTTTAAAAATTTAGACATATATATCCTCCTATTTTTAATTTTTAATCTTAAGATTATGTCTGTAATAGATGTGTAATAACATGTAGCAAAGTGAAAAAAAAGGGCTAAAAATAAAAAAAAAGTCGCGGTTTTCTAATAAATATCCTAGATATCCAAAGCTCTTACATCTTCAGAGTTCCAACTTAGATTTAAGGTATCGCCCTCTTTATGACTAAAATTTCCCTCATTAGGAACCTTAACAATAAACTCATTGTTACCGCATACATCCAGCCTAGCTCTGATATGATCTCCAAGATAAATTAATTCTTCGATTTTTCCTGTAAATGAATTTTCTTCATTGTTACCGTCATTAATTGAAACTCTCTCTGGTCTAATTGATAACTGAGTTTTCTCACCAACTTCATTTACATTAATTTTCAAAGCTTTGATTGTGCCCTGATTATTATCTAGATCAACTATACAGGAACTACCATTAATTTCTTTAATTACCCCATTAAGAGTATTATTTTCACCAATAAATTTCGCAACAAAAGAATTTTCAGGTTTTTCATAAAGTATGTCAGGTGTAGATAATTGTTGAACAACTCCATCATTGAATACTGCAATTCTATTGGACATGGTTAATGCTTCACTTTGATCATGAGTAACATAGACAACTGTTATACCAATCCTATCATGAATATGTTTTATTTCGTATTGCATCTGTTCACGTAAATTCTTATCGAGTGCACCTAAAGGCTCATCCATTAATACTAGGCGTGGTTCAAATACCAGTGCTCTAGCCAAAGCTACTCTTTGTTGTTGTCCACCGGATAATTGAGCTGGGAATCTTGTACCAAAATTACCTAACTCAACCATATCAAGTGCTTTCTGTACTTTTTCTTTAATGTCTGGTTTTGAAATTTTTCTCACTTCTAAAGGAAATGACAAATTTTCCGCAACAGTCATGTGAGGAAATAAAGCATAGTTTTGAAATACCATTCCTATTTCTCTTTCATAGGGAGGTATTTTACTAATTGGTTTAGTATCTAAAAATATTTCACCGTTTGTTGGTGTTTCAAAACCAGCTAACATCATCAAAGTTGTTGTTTTACCTGATCCTGATGGACCCAACATTGTTACAAACTCACCCTTAGCAATATCCAAGTTTAAGTTTTTTACTACTAGTACTTCTCCATCATAACTTTTATCGATCTTTTCAAATTTAACGAAACTTTGAGATGTGTCATTCATAATATATTTTGTAATGAAACTTGAATAACTGCATGAAAACAAATAGTCAAAAGTTAATTTAAAAAAATGTTCATATTTGGAGTTATTTTTGCTTTAGTTGCTGGAATTTTGTTTGGCTTAATTGGCCCTACTACAAAAATAGCATATAATTCAGGAGCCTCTGTAGCATTAACTATTTTTTTACGTTACGCAATTGCCTCGATAATTATATTACCTTTTATTCCTTATCAAAAGAATCTATTAGAAATTTTTAATAAGAACCTAATATACTTTTTATCTATATCAGCGGGTTCTATATTATTAACACTTGGATTATTGACTTCAGTGATATTTATTGAAGTTAGTTTAACAATTCTTATTTTTTGCCTCTATCCAATATATGTTCTTTTATTTTCTATTATCGTCGATAAAGAAAAAATTTCATTAACTGTAAAGTTTCTCTTTTTTGTTACATTTTTAGGAATTATTTTAGTTATAGGACCATCTTTTAAAGTCATAAATATAGTAGGTATTCTTTTAGCTTTTCTTGCATCACTGGGATCAACTAGTATGATTATAGTAAATCAAAAAATGTCTATTAAAGGTATTTCACCAATACCAATTAATATCTTTATAAATGTTTTTAATACTTTTTTCTTCTTTGTAATATTAAAAATATTTTTTTCTTTAAATTTTAATTTTGATATCAATATTTATCTTTTAATTTTAATTCCTTCGGTATGTTATAGCTTTGCACTTTTATCACAATTAATTGCTATCCCAAAGATTGGACAATCATATACTGCTTTATTTTTGTATTTAGAACCAGTGATAGGTGTTCTTGGAGCTGTTTTTTTATTAAAAGAAAATTTAGAAACTTATCAAATGATTGGTGCTTCCATTGTAATAATAAGTTTGCTATCAGCTTCTTTTATTACTCATAGAAACTAAAATTGATTTTTCATGAAGTTAAACCAATTCTGACCTATTATTTTTGTAGAAACTTTTTCTGGAATATTATTTTCACACATTAAATAAAATAAATTATTTAAGTCACTTGGTTGCTTATACCAACTTGGTAACTTAGGCCATTTTGGATTTTTATCTTTAGATTCTCCATAGTCGATATTTTTGGTCCACTTTCCATTCCTCATCCACATAACTACATCATCAGGCCAATTTAAACAAAGATCAGACCCTATTCCAATATTGTCTTCACCAATTAGGTTTACTAGCTCCTTAATCATTTCACAAAAATCTTCTATAGTACAATCACCTAAATTTTTAAGATGGTAAGGATATAAACTTAACCCAATAAAGCCATTTTTTTTAACAAGTTTTTGTAAAATATCAGTATCAATGTTTCTTTTAGATTTATGAAAGAAATTTGGGTTAGCATGAGAAATTGCCACAGGTTTATTTGAGAATTCAATAGCATCAAGACAAGTTTGCTTTCCTGCATGACTTAAATCTACAATCATGCCAAGTCTATTCATTTCTTCAATTACAGCTTTTCCAAATCGTGAAACACCTGAGTCTTTAGGTTCAAAACATCCTCCAGCAAGTGGGGTTTGATTATTATAGGTGAGTTGCATAAATCTCACACCTGCTTCATAAAATTTTTCAATTAAAAATATATCATTCGCAATAGGAGCTGAATTTTGAAAACCAAAAATAATTGCAACTTTATTATTTTTTTTAGCATCCAAAATATCTACGGTAGTTTTTGCGTGAGCAATAATATCATGATGCTCTTTAAAAAGACGGTGCCAATAATTTATTTTTTCAAAAGACTCTTCAGTATTTTCCCAATACACTAATGTCGCATGAATTGCATTTAAGCCAGCTTGGTGGGCATTTTCAAATAATTCCCTATTCCAGTTACAATATTCCAATCCATCAATTAGAAGTATATCTTCACTTATTTTTGACATAGCTTAATACTTCTATTAATGAAAAAACCAAAATTAACTATAGATATTTAATAAATGTTACAAAAAGTAAGAGAAAACGATAACTACATGAAACTATCAAGAATGGGTTCACGCTATCCTTCTCGGCTTAGTTTTTCTAGAAGTATGTTAAGAAGATTGATCAACGACAACTGGGAAATACATAAGGCGAAATTTGATTTAGATAAACATGGTTTCGGCACGGTTGTTTATGAAATAATTATTAATAAGCAAACTTATTCACTTGTATGTTTCTCTGCTTTTCTAGATGATAAGGATAGAAGTGATAGAGTTATCGCTAGTAAATGGGATACAGCCTATACGTTACATGTAGGTAAATTATCTGATCAAGATCTCAATAGATTAAAAAAAACAATTCCTCTTCAAGAATCAGGTCGTAATTCTCCAGATGAGTTAATTCTTAGCAGAGCAAATAAAAGTGTAAGATTGTTTCAGTATGTTGTCGATTGTCTTTCAAATGGTAATCAGCCAGATATTTACGAAATAAATAAAGTTGGCTATTTGTTAAGAACTACTGCTGTTTATGGTAGTGGTAAATTTGGATTATCAGATTTTACTAATACAAAAAATACAACTGTTTTCAATCAGCCCTTCAGAGCAGAAATGTTATCAGTTTATTTAATTAGAGAATTCAGTATTGAATTAGTTGAACATGTTGCAAGGCAAATAAACCCAAAAAAAGCAGTAAAGTTAGATAGAAAAATTAAACAACATTTAGGTATTGGTAATTCAACAGGTTTAGGTATGGCACCTTTTATCATTAAACATCCAAAGTTGATTAATAAGTGGATGAAACAGTACACAAAGACATTAGAAGAAATTTCTCAAATTGAGTTAGATAATATAGTTTTCGAAAAATATAAAAACCTTTTGAATAAAGCTCTAAATTATCTTGAAGAAGTTAACACAAGTGATGAATTCCAAATTAATAAAAATAAATTAACTACTGAAGATTTAAAAAAATATATTTCCTACATTAATGACCTAGATCTTTCTCAAAAATTTAAATGGTTAGATATTTTAGATTATTGTGATTCGAATTTTAATAATGATACTAAGGAAATTGCAAGAGTACAACTAATTGAATTATATCCTCAAATATCAGAAGAGTTAGCAGAAGATATGGCAGATGAGGAGATAATGGATATTGATGGAAATCAATCTATTGGAGATTTGAAAAAAACAATCAATGATAAATATTCTTGGATAAAAAATATTGATTTTAATAATAAAGATAGCAATTATTTATTTTGGTATGTTTCAGCAGCTAAGTTAGAACCTAGATTAGGTGAAAGATATAATGAACAAGGAAGTGAATTGGAGCAAAATCTAGGAATTGCAAAAATGGTTAATGATTTATTTAAGCAAATTAAAAATGTAGATGAAAATCAATTAATTTGTGAATTTTTGTTAATGCATCCAGAATACAGAGGAATTGTTAAGAGAATTCAATCTTTAAAAAATTATCCTTTTTCAGAAGTTCAAGATAATGTTCTTGATAAAAAAACAATGCCAATTGATATGTTAAGATTTAAGTTATCTTTTTTTGGAGCTAATCGTTATGATCCTAAGTCAGATAGATGGTTAAGAGTAAGTTTTTTTTCTGGAGCCCCTTATTTATCAGATCTGAGTAATAAAAATGTTGATGAATGGGGTTTTGCAACAATGAGTACATATTAATATCTGTGAGTTATTCTTACTATGAAGTCTACACTAATACACAACGAGCTTTTTCAGGATTAGGATTCACTTATGGATCAGATGAGGATGCTGCATTTATTACAACATGGCTTGAAATATTTGGTTTGGATGGGATCAAATTATTAAAATTAAAAATTGAAGAATTAGATAACACTTTCAATGCCAGTATAGATCCGTCAAAAATAAATGATGAGTTTGATTGTGAAAATAAATCTTTTTTGGTGATAGGCCCGGGATTGATTGATTATTTAGTATCAAAAATAGATAAAAGGGATGATTTTAAATTAACTTTTAAAAATTGTAGTGACCCCATATTCCTAATACCTTTGCTTTATAAGTATGCAAAAAAAAATATCTATTCACAGTTTTTGTTAGATCAAAAAATTGATGTACAAATAACAAATGAAAATATTAGGGTTAATAGAGAAATTATCTCTACAAATTATCAAAGAAATTTTGATCTTTTACTCACAAAGAAAATTTTTAATGAACAAAAATTAGATATTAATATTTCATCATCAAATATAAATAATATGCTCTCTAAGGGTATTAATCCTGATAAAAAATCTTGGGATCAAATATCTAAAATAGCTTTTAGAACTTTTGTTCCTGAGTCAGAGGAATCTAGGGCAAAAGGTGCCGGAGGTGGCGATGCAAATGATTAATTTACTATATGCAAATTGCTAAATACATTAGTAATTAGATGATAACCAGTTTCCGTTATCCTAAAATAATCTATCTATCTCTCTAATACTTCGTATCCAAACTGATCTGCTGTTTCAAGAAGGATCTCCCAAATTGATAAAGCAAAACCTCTTGGTATATATAGACAGTAGTTATTGGAAGTTATTTTAAATAGCTTAACACTGACATGATGAATGGCTGTGCTAGCAGATGATAGATCTGGAAAATTCCTAGCTCTTAAATCAATTGGAAGATGTCTATTTAAAAATAATGATGAATTATCTCCTGTAATTTCAATACCTGTGAAAGCATGAGACATATCTAAAATTGTTGCGATTTGCTCACTTATTTCAATTTCTTTATTAAATAGCCACCATTTCAAAGGTTCCATTCTCCATAATGATTTATTTTCAAAAATTAACCCTTTATTAAAACTAGGAATATTTTTAATTTTTAGTTCTTTTGATATTAAATTATTCATTTCATCAATTTTGTCAGGCCAACAAGCAATTTGTAAAATTTCTAAACTTTTTAATTCTTTAAATGTTAGAGATTGTTTCTCGCTTGATGAATATTTTCCAACCTTATAAATTGTTTCTAGTGCAGAATGTCTATGCATACATTCGTTCTCCTTTAGGATCAATCATATGTGGTGAAACAACTTTTAAATTCATTTGTTTATTTCTTACAGGATCTGCCCCAACTAAATTGGTATCTTTCCATTTATCTAAACCACCCTTGACAAAACCTAATCCAATCCAATGTCCAAGTTCAGGAGAATAAGTAACTGAAGTAATTCTTCCGATACCCTGTCCTTTAATATTATTTTTTTCACAGACAATAGTTCCAGCATTAAAAGTTTCTTTTAGGTTTGTAGGAAAGAAGCCTACTAGAATTTCACGATCATTATTTTTTAAAACTCCTCGTTTTCTCATTGCGCTTCCAATATATGATTTTTTTGTAGATGCCATTTTGCTTAAACCTGCATCATCAATTGTTACCCTCCCATCAAGCTCAGCAGCTGTTACATGACCTTTTTCAACTCTAAGTGCACCTAAAGCTTCTAATCCATATAAACATCCATTATATTTTTTTGCATTTTCCCAAAGTAAGTCCATCATTGTATTGGCAAAATCTGATTTGACATAAACTTCAAAAGCTAATTCGCCGGAAAAACTAATTCTTGCAATCCTACAAGGAATATTACCTTTAAGAAATGTTGAAGTAACACCCATAAAAGGTAAGTTATTATTAGTTATAACCAAAGAATCATCGAGACAATTATTGAGAACTTCTCTAGATTTAGGTCCTGCAACTGATACGCCTGCCCATTGTTCAGAAACACTTGTCACATTAACATTAAGATCTGTCCATCTAGTTTGAAGTAATTCTTCTAACCATGACATCACTTTTGCAGCTTCACCTGTAGACGTCGTCATAAAATATTCATTTTCTGCTAATCTCCAAGATGTGCCATCGTCCATTACAATACCGTCATCACGCAACATGATACCGTATCTAGCTTTTCCAACTTGTAGTTTTGAAAAACCATTCGAATAAATTCTATTTAAAAATTCGGTAGAGCCTGGTCCTTGAATAGCAATTTTGCCTAATGATGTTACATCACAAATTCCAACTGTTTTTCTTACTGTTGATGCTTCTCTTATATAAGAGTCACTTAAAGTTTCATTTTCTTTGGGATAATACCAAGGTCTTTGATACAATCCAACTTCAATCATTTTTGCACCATGATCAATATTCCATTGATGCATTGGCGTTACTCTTAACGGCCTAAAATGTTTTCCAACATTTCTTCCGCTTAAGGCACCTATAGATACAGGAGTATAAGGAGGTCTAAAAACAGTAGTTCCAACTTCTGGAATTTCTTTATTTAAAAGTTCAGCCATTAAAGATAATCCAATGATATTTCCCATTTTTCCTTGATCGTTTGCCATACCTAAAGTTGTGTATCTTTTAAGATGTTCTACCGAAATGAAACCTTCACGATGTGCGAGTCTTACGTCATCTGTCGTTACATCATGTTGATAATCTACAAAACTTTTTGATCTAGATTTTTTATATTTTACTTCATAAAGTGGTTGTATGGGATTTTTCCATCCACCAGGTTTTGGGAAAAAATAATTTGTTTTAGAAAGACCTAAACGGTTCAACGCATCAGTAGTTCCTGCTATCCCAGAAGCAATACAATCATTTTTATTCCATAAACCTCTAGAAGAACCTACTATTGTAATATTTTCTTTTGTGTCATTTGGTAAAAAACAAGCATTGTTATAATCCCATTTAGGCTTTACGCCTCTGTGAGATAACAAATGTACAGCAGGTGACCAGCCACCTGATAATAGAACTTGATCACAATTTATAGTTTCAGATTTATTAATAGTTTCACTTTTTGATATATCTAAACTATCAATTTTTTTTGAACCATTAATATTATAAGGCACATACCCTTTTCTAATTTCAAAACTTTTATTTGTCTCAATTTCAAGATTAGTTCGTGAATCAAGAACAGTTACATTGGCCCCCGCTTCTGATAATTGATTTGCTGTTTCATAAACAGAATCATTATTTGTAGCTATCACAATTCTTTTTCCGGTGAGTACACCATATCTATTCAAATAATGCTTTGATGCATTTACAGTCATTACACCAGGAATATCATTATTATTAAATGCAATGTGTCTTTCAATTGCTCCAGCACCAACAATTATATGCTTTGCTCTAATGGTCCAAAATCTTTGGCGTGGAATGTTTACATTTGGCGCTGATATATGGTCTGTTACTCTCTCTAATAAACCAACAACGCAATTATCATATAATCCAAATGCAGTAGTTCTAGTCATTATTTTTATGCCTAGATTTTCAAGTTGATTTTTAATTTGCGAGTTATCAAAATCATTTTCTGCAAGTTGATTTCCTCCAATAAGACTATCTTGCTCAACTAAAATAACATCTAATTTTTTTTCTGCTGCCTCTATTGCAGCTGCAACACCAGCAGGTCCTGATCCTACTACAATTAAATCGCAAAAATCATGAGCATGCTCATAAGTATCTGGATCAGGTAACCCAGAAGCACTTCCCATTCCCGCAGCTTTTCTAATAAACTTTTCAAAAAACATCCATATGGCTGTTCCTTTACCCCATTCAAGTGGAGGTATTCCCATAAAAGTTTTATAATAAAAACCAGCTGCAAAAAACCTACCTAAATAATTATTTATTCCAGCTAGATCAAAATTTACATTTGGAAATGCATTTTGACCACTTGCTTCCAAACCATTATATAATTCTTGTGTTGTTGCTCTTACATTTGGATCTCTTCTATCTTTTGAACCAATAGTAACTAAAGCCCCGGATTCCTCAACTCCACTAGAAAATATTCCCCTTGGTCTATGATATTTAAAACTTCTACCAACTATACCAATATTATTTGCAAGTAATGCTGATGCTAGAGTATCTCCTTCAAAACCTTTGTAATTTTTTTTATCCCACCTAAAGGATAAAATTTTATCTCTATTAATTTTTCCATAGTTATCTATTCTTCTTGTCTTCATTTATTATTTTCTACAACCTTCTGTAAATCCGGATGGCATGGTTTGACACTTTTTATTTCATGAGTGACAGTAGAACGTTCAACTACCAACCACATTCTACATCCATTAGAATGATGCCATGTTTCAAATTGAAAACCTTTTATATTTTTTCTGAAAAATATAGCTTCAGTCCAATCTTTCTCTGATGCATCTAACGAAGGATAATTGATTGTTGCATCTCCTCCGTAACTAAATTCACTATGATCTCTTTCACCACAATAAGGACAATTGATTCTAATCATTTAACCGTGCAATTTTGGATCAGGTCCTGCGCCACGTTCATCAATATTGATACCTTTTTCAAATCTTTCTAAATTATGATTTTGCACGTAGTTATGCGGGCTTTCATTTGCAATTAAGTCAGCAAAATACCAACCTGATGCAGGACTAGCTTTGAAACCACCATAGTTCCAACCAGCATTTAAATAGAGATTAGATATTGGCGTTTTACAAATAAAAAATGATCCGTCCATTGTCATGTCCATAACACCTGCCCAATGACGAAGTAATCTTATTCTTCCAAGTGAAGGAAATATTGCCATGGCCGCTTCGGCAACATCTTGAACCATAGGAAGATTTCCTCTTTGAGCATATGATTTATACCAGTCAAGATCACCACCAAACACCATGCTCCCTTTATCTGACTGCGATATATAGAAATGCGCACCACCTACACCATAAACAACAACCTGGTCTAGAAGTGGTTTAACAGCCTCAGATACAAATGCTTGTAGTTTATGGGATTCAATTGGCAGGTTACCTAATTCTGCCATTTGCCATAATACTGAAGTATTGCCTGCAACAGCAAATCCTATTTTCTTTCCTTTTATAATTCCTCTTGAAGTTTGAATACTTTCAATATTTCCATTCTTTCTTGTAAAACCTGTAACTTCACAATTTTGAAGAATATCTACACCTAATGTATCTGCAGCCCTTGCATAACCCCATGCAACTGCATCGTGTCTTGCATTGCCTGCTCTTTTTTGAACTGCAGCTCCAAGTATTGGAAATCTAGAATTATGATAATTTAAATGCGGAATTTTTTTCTTTAAAGTTTTTAAATCCCAAAGTTCTGCATCAGTTCCATGGAGTCGCATAATATTATAAATCCGTGAAACTGAATCTTTAGCACCAGGGCTATGAAATAACGAGACATGAGCTCGTTGGCTAAACATTACATTATAATTTAATTCGTGACTTAAATTTTCCCATAACTTTAAAGAATGTTCATAAAATTCGTGGTTGCCTGGCATCATATAATTTGATCTTACAATAGTTGTATTACGTCCAGCGTTTCCTCCACCAATCCAGCCTTTTTCTAAGACAGCTACATTTTTTATATTATGATTCTTTGCTAAATAATATGCCGTGGCAAGACCGTGTAAACCTCCCCCAATTATTACAACATCATAACTACTTTTTGGTTCTGGATCACGCCATTGTCTAGTCCAATAAGACTGACCATTTAAACCGTTTTTAATTACATTCCAGGCATTAAATTTTGTCATTTGTTTTATTAATTATTAGAATACTTGATGAAAGTAAAATGAATTAACTTGCCATGCCAGTGTTATTTAATCACAGTTAACTTGATGAATCTGGCCATGTGTCATTTAATCTATAACCTTCTGGAAAAGGATCATCCTTATCGATATATAAACTTTGTTTTCCAGTAATAAATGCACTACCTGTTATTTTTGGAATAATACAATTTTTGTTATTAATTTTAATTTCCTTTTCAATACTTGCTTTAAATGAAGATCCTATAATAGACTTTGATATAAATTCCTCATTTATTTGTATTTCATTTTTTTCTTTCATTACTGCCAATCTTGCTGAAGTGCCTGTACCACAGGGTGAACGATCAAGTTTCCCAGGTCGTATAACAACTGTATTTAATCCTGTAAGTAATGATTGATTATTTTTTTTTAAGGGTTCAATAAATTGGCAAAAAGAAAGATAGTCTAATCCTTTAATAGTAGGATGTTCAAATCCTATAGATGCGTTTGCTTCTTTCAATAATTCTTTAGCAACATTTACAAATTTATTTGCATTCTTTGGTTCAATTTTAAGATTAAAATCGCTAGCATTACAAATTAAAAAACTGTCACCACCAAAAGCAGTACTTACTTTAATTGTACCATAATTTTTAGTCTTTAAATCTACATCTATCTTATCTGCAAAGCAGGCAAGATTAGTTAAAGTGACACTTTTAACTTTCTTATTTTCACAATCAGCAACAACTTTTATTAAACCACCGGGAGCTTCAAGTGTAAGCATGGTCTTAGGATATTTCATTTGAACAATATTTTTTTCTAATAAGACTGTCGTTACACAAATTGCATTTGATCCGCTCATTGGAGGATTATCTTCTGGTTCCATGATTACAAATCCAGCATCTGCATTTTTATTTGAAGGTTCTAAAATAATATTACAATGTTTAAAGACCCCTCCCCGAGGTTCATTTAAAAAAAAATTTCTCCATTTTTTATCTAAAAAAAGTTTTTTAGAAGCTTCCTCAGGTGAATTAAACTTCAAGCCTTTAATTCCAGTTACAACATCCCCAATTTCACCACAGCAATGTGTGTTAAATACTGTGATTTCATCCATGTGGAATTATTAGATCATCAATATTTTTAGGATGATGTGTAATTTGTTCGTATCCATCTTTTGTTATAATAAAACTATCACCAACTTGTGATCTAAAATTATTTGCACTTGCCCCGCCATCAACGGCAAATACCATTCCAGGCTCCAGTACTGTTTTATTACCAACTACTAATTGTGGTTCCTCTAAAAAGCTAAAGCCTGTACCTCTTCCACATCGAAATGTAGGATAGGGGTATCCCTCAGACTGTATAGTATCTGCATAAGCAGCATGAACTTCTTCAGCTGTTACTCCAGGACCAAGAATTTCAAGAGCAGCTTTTTGAGATTTAACTGCAGTCTCAAAAGCTTTTATTTGTTCATCGGATTGAATTTCTTCTACCCAAAATATTCTGTCAAAACCTAATTTAAACCTATGGAAATTTGTAGAACCACAATAACATACGAATACGGGATCACCTTTTTTTATAATTTTGGTTGAAGCACGATGGTGAGTTTTAGGTAAATCATGACCCGATGTCATAACAGGTAAAAAGTGAATATTTGGAGACATATTGATATTATCAGGATAAAATTCTTTTAAAAGATCTGCAGCTTTTCTTGTTCCAGCTTGTGATTGTGCAAGTGCAACCTCATACTCAGGAACATTATGGCCTATTGTTTTTTTTGCTGCCTCCATCATAGCCATACCAACTTCGCCGGCATGACGAGCTATATTCAATTCATGATTAGATTTAATCATTCTTATATTATCTATTAATTTGGTTAAATCCCCAGGATGGTCTTGAAGTAATTCGTCTAAATAACTCTTAACCATTGGGTTAATTTTAAATTTTTCAATAAAAATATTTTTATGCTGATTGATGATTTGAGGTAATAATTCTCTCCATTCATTTCCAATACCATCATTCCATGTTTCAACCATATCTACAGGACAAGATTCTGGTACTAATAAAACATCAAGAAGAGGTGTAATTAAATAAGTTTTATGATCATTTGAAACAACTAACAATGTTGGTCGATAAAAATCCATATGAAGGAAGTCATGGTATCCTGTGAAATAATATATCGAATCATCATCAGTTATAATTGAGAGATCAATATTGTTCTCAGACATTTTTTTCTTTAGTTTATTTAAGTTTTCAGAAAACATTTATTTTAATTGTTGTTCTACCAATTCAGTCCAATATGAAGAACCTATGACTAACAATTCGTCATTAAAATCATAATTATCAGCATGTAAAGGTCTGGAATGCTGCTTTGATGTACCGTTACCCATTAAAACAAAGCAGCCAGGTTTTTCATTTGCCATAACAGAAAAATCTTCTGAGAATAAACGTGGTTCAATATCACCATTACATTTATCGTTACCAAGTAATGAAACTGCAGCTTTTGTTGCAGACTCAGTTTGGTTTTTTGAATTAAAGGTTACAGGACAGGCTGTTTCATATTTAACACTACCATTAACACCATGTGCATTGCAAATCCCTTCGACAATTTGTAACATTTTTGAAGCAATTTTTTCATTTGTTTCTTTTGATAAAGCTCTCGCGTCACCAGTCATTTTTACCATACCTGGCAGAACATTTTTTTTACCATCGGTTATAAATTCAGTAATAGAAATTATACCATTATCTGCTGGATTTAATTTCCTAGACACTATTGATTGAAGTGCTACAGCTATTTGAGAGCCAACAGTTATTGCATCAACCCCCATATGAGGTAATGCGGCATGCCCACCTTTAGCTTTTATTTCAATTTCAAATAAATTTTCACTTGCTGTAATAGCTCCTTTTCTTGTACCAAATGTTCCAATTTCCATGTTAGGAATATTGTGCATAGCGTAAACTTCATCAATGTTAAATTTATCAAACAATCCTTCATCTATCATTGTTCTTGCACCAAAAGTATTCTCTTCATCAGGTTGAAAAATAAAATATACAGTTCCATTAAAGTTACCTTTTTCTGATAAGTATTTTGCTGCACCTAATAACATTGTTGTGTGACCGTCATGTCCACATGCATGCATTCTGTTATCAAACTTGGATTTATAACTAAACTTATTAGTTTCATGTATGGGAAGAGCATCCATGTCAGCTCTTATTCCTATTGATTTTGAACTATTTCCTTTTTTTAAAATTCCAACTACTCCAGTTCTGGCAATACCAGAATGAACTTCTATTCCAAACTCTTTTAGAAGTGTAGACACTTTTGCTGCAGCATACTCTTCTTCAAAACTTAATTGTGGGTGCATATGAAGATCATGACGCCATTCTACTAATTGGTTATGTAATGACTGAGTTTTCATAACCTACATATTATTAAATTCTTTAATCTTATTGTCTAGAGAAAGCATATAATCATAATGTGAATTCCAAAATTTTTGATCTTTTCTTTTTTCAAATTCTTCAAGACTTACACCTTGTTGCTCTACCCAAGTAAAGTAACCTAAATTAAATATTCTTTTCTTGTCCATGTAAGAAAGTTCTAGCATATTATCAGTAGATATTCCTGATAAATGTTTTCCAAATAGTTCAGCACAAACTATTTCATCATAATTATTTTTAAAATCAGCAATGGTCTTATTTAATTCTGACATATATAAATCTGCACCATCTGTAGCAACCGTTATAATTGCATCATCACTATTTAAATCCATATATTTAGCTAGTTTTATTGATGCCAATATATTTGCTATTGCTGAAAAGCCAAATTCAGGAAGACGAGAAACAAAATCAGGGTCAAAATTTTTTTTCTCAATTAAAAATTTTTTTCCTATTTCAGTATTAAAAATCATATTTAGATTATTGGTAGCTTGATCAGATACATCAACAACAAAATCTGTATTCATTACATTATGAATAAGGGGAACATGTTTGTCACCAATACCTTGTATATTATGTTCTCCATAACCTCCATGAAGCAATGTTGGACACTCCAAAGCTTCAACAACTGCAATCTTCGTCTGTAATTTGTCTTTAAGATAATCTCCTGCCGCTAGAGTACCGCTTGATCCTGAAGCACTTACGTAAAACCTAGGAGTTAAATTACTGTTACCTTTAACTTTAAGAAATGATTTTTCAAACGATGGACCGGTTACAGAACGATGAATACCGTAATTATAATACTCATCAAATTGATTTATGATATCATTTTGATTATTTTTTTTTAATTCATTGCAAGCATCATAGATTTCTTTAACATTACTTTCTGTGCCTTTTGTCTTTATAATATTTTTTTTATCTTCAACCCAATTATTCAACCATTCAAACCTCTCATTACTCATTCCTTCAGGAAGTATTGCAATACTATTAAGACCCATTATCCGAGATATTGCCACTCCACCCCTGCAATAATTTCCTGTTGAAGGCCAAACTGCTTTATGTTTTTCATAATCAAAAGTGCCATTCAATATTCTTGGAAGCAAACAACCATAAGCTGCCAAAACTTTATGAGCTGTTATTAAGGGAAAATATCGTCCCATATTTACAATTATCTTTGCCTTAACACCTGTAAATTTTCTTGGAAGAACAATATATTCAGGCTCATTTCCAAAACCTGATTGATCTCTTTTATTAAACCAATGAACTCTAAAAAGGTTAAGTGGATTGATATCATTATTATTTATTTTTTTTAGAGAATTTTTAATATCATCATTAATAATTTGAGGATCTTGAAGTTCACTTATACTAGGTAAGACAACTCCTTTTGATTTGAAGTAATCAGAAGTTTTTTTTATTATTGCTTGACTCATAAATTAAATATTGATGCCTAAATTATTTGTTTTACAAAGATTATAGGCAAACCTTGCTATTGCAGTATCTTGTACGCCAGTTCCTGTCAAATCACATATCGTTATATCTTCATTATTTTTTCTTCCTAAGCTTGGATCACTAATAATATCGCCAAGTTCATTAAATTTTTCTTTAGAAGAAATTATATTCTGTTTTAAGGCATGATGTAATTCACCTAAAACACTTGTTTGTAATTGATTGTCAGGCACATATTGATCGCAATATTTTAACATATGAGGGTCTAATTCATTTTTTTGTTCAGCATCTGATCCCATTGCTGTTATGTGAGTTCCTTTATTTATCCAATCAAATTTTAAAAGCGGTTTTTTACTAGGAGTCGTTGTAACGATTATTTCTGATAAGCTTGCCAATTCTTTGCAAGAAGAAGCTATATACAAATCTTTATCTAAATTTTTGAAACTTTCTATAAATTGATTCGCTTTTGTCTCATCTCTTGCCCAGACTATAACTTTATTTATTTTTCTAACTAACATTATTGCTTGAAGTTGTAATTTGGCTTGAATTCCAGCCCCAATAATACCAACAGAATTAGCATTTTGATTTGATAAATATTTTGTAGCTATTGCTCCTGCTATAGCTGTTCTAGTATCTGTAAGATAACCTTCATCTAATAAAACAGATTTTACAACTCCAGTCTTTGAATCTAATAAAACCATCAGTCCATTACTAGATGGCAAACCAAGTTTTGGATTATCAAAAAAACCTGAGGCAATTTTTATTGCAAAACTATCAAGACCCTCAACGTATGCAGCTTTAACATCTGATTCACCATGATATTTTTCAATATCAATTCTCATTATAGGTGGCATCATTACCAATCCCTTTGATAAACTTATGAAAGCCTCCTCTATTATTGGTATGAGATTTTTATTCAAATTTACATGTTGAATAATATCATTTTTATTAAGGATGAGCATGGCTTAAAACTTTATTAAATAGTTCCGAGTCAATATTTCCACCACAAATTAAACAAATTATATTTTTTCCTAAGTGTGATGTTAGTTTTTCTTTAACAACCATAACACTTGTTGCTGCAGCACCTTCAGATACAATTTTATGTTCTAAAAAGTTTATTCTAATTCCCTCAGCTATTTTTTCTTCACTTACTAAAACAAAGTCATCAACGTATTTTTGTACAATATTAAAAGTAAATTTATTATCTAAACCAATACTACCCCCTAAACAATCGGCTAAAGTTTCAGTTTCTTCTATATCAACAGGCTTACCTTCTTTTAAACTTTCATACATTGAAGGGCCTCTTTCCATAGATACGGCAATAATTTTTGTGTTAGGTTTTTGAAGTTTAATAGCCTGAGCAATTCCAGATATAAGACCGCCACCAGATGTTGGTATAATTACAGTATCAACTTCGGGAAATTCAGTAAGCATTTCAAGTCCAACTGTACCTTGGCCTATTATAATATCTTCATCATCAAAAGGATGAATTAATGGGATATTTTTTTCTTTCGCAATTTGTTTAGCATACAAATCAGCTTCATCACTATTCTTTCCAATAATTTCTACTTTAGCTCCTAATTTTTCAATAGCCTCTTTTCTATATTCTGGTACCATTGAAGACATATATATTGTTGATTGAATGCCCAATACTTTTGAAGCATAAGCAACGCCTTTGCCGTGATTGCCTGTAGAAACTGCAATGACTCCTTTGTTTTTGTCATCTTCACTTAAAGAAAGAAGTTTATTAACAGCGCCTCTTAACTTAAATGAACCAGTGATTTGAAAATTTTCTAACTTTAGTTTTACTGTAGTATTTTTTGATAAGAAATTAGAATTAATTAATGGTGTATAATTAACATAAGGTAAAATTTTCTTATGTGCATCTTGTATTTGTTGAAGTGTAATCAATTTAAACCCTATTTAATGTAATTTAAATAGTTTACCAAAACCATCAATTTTTTGATTAATATTAGATAATCTTAATGAATCCCAAATAATAGCTTGATTACTTGAAATGATATCTGTGCTTAATTTTAACTCTAATGTTTCGATAATATCAATTACTTTTAATGCAGTACAAGAAACAAACATACTATCAACATCTGTTAAATTAATTGAAGAAATTGTTTGCATTAAACTTTCATGAGTAACTTTAGCAATTTCCGAATCATAATTTAAATTAAACGAACTAAATGATTTAATTTCAAATCCACTATCAATTAAATATTTGTAAACTTTAACATTAACATCTTTTGGATAAGGAGTAAGAACAGCAATTTTTTTATGGTTTAACAATTTAAGTGCTTTGACAGCTGCTGTAATAGGTGTAGTAATTAAAGCATCAGGTTTAGCCTTGAAAATTTCAGATCTTATTCTTTTTTCACCAATTTCAATAGTACCCGAAGTACATCCATACGCTACAACTTGTATTTTTTCATTGGGTAGTATTTGGTTTGTTGTTTCTGTAAGATGATCAGCCATCCTCAAATAATTTTCATGAGTTAGAGGATTTAAAAAAGGTATCCTATTAAAAAACAGATCAACTGGTAAATTATGGCAAATTTTTCTAAAATCCTGCTCTATGGTAAAATCCGTTGATAGTGTAATTATACCAATTCTAGAAAAGTTTGTGTCATGTAAATTGGCTTTAAAATTATTTTGATTAAAACTATCCATTATTGATTTGGAAAATAATCCTCACACTCACCCTCTCTATGAACATCAGTAGTAGCACAATGTAGACTACCCCCAAATGCATAAACGTCTCTAAAATGAACTGGGATAACCTCCAATCCAAAACTTTCCATTTGTTTAATCATTTTTTCTTCCGTTGCTTCGACACATATAGTTTTGGGATCAATTATCAAAACATTCATTGACAACCAGATTGATGAATAACACATAGGTGGTGGACTATTATGAATAGAAGGTGCTGCTTCATGAATTTCCCATTTATTATCATCGAAAATTTTTCTTTGCTCTGATGATATTTTTCTATTCGGATTAATAATTATAACTCCTGGTTTAATGGGAGTAAAACATGCATCAATGTGAGTTGGAATTAAATCACCTGGTAAATTAATTTGATGAACACGATGATTGGGATAATGTCTTCTTAACCAATCTAAACCACTTAAATTTGATGTAAAATTGTTATGATAAAAAAGATCTTTTCCAAAACGTAAAATTTCTGCTGCATCAAAAAGTGGTTCTTTTTCTGTCAATATCATGTCTCTATTTTCGATTTTTTTATATCGTTCTTCTTCCGTTATACCTTCAGGAAGATAATTAGACTTATAAGATTGATTTGTTAATCTTGGTTTAGGTGCCGACTCCCATCTCATATTTTTATCTTCTGAATAATATTTTTCAAGTAGTGGCCTATAAGCAAGGTACTCAAACCATCTACATCTGTAAGACATGGGCGCCTCTAGCATTTCATTTCCTACAGTAAGAATAACATCTCTTGGAGGCATACAACCAAACATACCATCATTAGACCAATCGGGTGTCTCGATACTCTGAGAAAAGTCAATAGGTGTTGGTCTATCAACTTTTATATTTAGGGAATTTAATATTTTAACAAAGTTTTCTAATTGTATATTTGCTTTATCAATTGATTCTTTTGAACGTGGTCCATGAGATCCTGCCATACCACTATCTTTACTAATTTTTGGTTCAAGCGCTGGTTCCATTGGAGGTATGTTGGCATTTTCAACTGCTCCAACTATAACATGTTTTAATGGATCCCATTCATTCCAAGAATTAACTATTGTCATTATATTTTCCTTAATTTAAAACTATGCATTATAATTAAAACATATGGAATTAAATAACAAATCACTCTTTAAACAAAAATGTTTCATAAATGGGGAATGGGTTGGCAGTTCTTCAGGTGAAACTCTTGAAGTAAATAATCCAGCATCTCTTGAAATTATTGGCAACGTCCCAAAATGCTCAGTTTCAGAAACTAAAAAAGCTGTAGATGATGCAAATACTGCTTTCCAAACTTGGAAAGAAACTACTGCTAAAGAAAGATCAGTTATTCTTAAAAAATGGGGGGAGCTGATCACAGAAAATGCAGATGATTTAGCTAAAATAATGACTATTGAGCAAGGTAAACCTCTAGCTGAAGCAAAGGGCGAAATACTAATGGGTGCTTCTTATATTGAGTTCTATGCTGAAGAAGCAAAAAGAGTGTATGGTGATGTAGTTCCTGATCCAAGACCTGGAAAAAGAATTGTAATAATTAAACAACCTGTTGGTGTTGTGGGAGCAATAACTCCATGGAATTTTCCAAATTCAATGATCACAAGAAAATGTGCAGCCGCTCTAGCTGTTGGTTGTACTACTGTTGTTAAACCAGCAAGCCAAACACCCTATTCAGCATTAGCTGTAGCAGTGCTTGCTAAAGAAGCTGGTTTTCCAGAAGGTGTATTTAATGTAATCACTGGATCGGCAAGTGAGATTGGTAAAGAGCTAACAAGTAACCCAATTGTAAGAAAAATTTCTTTTACAGGATCAACAGAGGTTGGAAAAATACTTTTAGAGCAAAGTGCCTCAACAGTAAAAAAAGTTTCTATGGAACTTGGTGGTCATGCACCCTTTATTGTTTTCGATGATGCAGATATGGATGAAGCTGTTGCAGGCGCACTTCAGAGTAAATTTAGAAATAGTGGTCAAACATGTATTTGTTCAAATAGAATTTTTATCCATGAAAATATTTATGATGAATTCCTAGAAAAATTTACAAATGAAGTCAGTAAAATAACAGTGGGTAATGGACTTGAAGACGGAATTGTATCTGGCCCTTTAATTGATCAATCCTCTTTAGAAAAAGTAATTGATCATGTTCAAGATGCAGTAAATACAGGAGCTAAAATAGCAATTGGTGGAGATGTGCATTCGCTTGGTGGGAATTTCTATCAACCAACTGTTCTCTCAAATGTATCTACAAAAGCAAAAATAACTTTTGAAGAAACATTTGGACCTGTTGCACCTCTTTATAAATTTTCTAGTGATGATGAGGTGATTAAAAAGGCTAATGATACACCATATGGATTAGCTTCATATTTCTATTCAAGAGACATAGGAAGAATTTGGAGAGTTGCTGAAGCACTTGAATATGGGATTGTATCTATCAATAATGGGCTACCAACAATTGCTGAAGTTCCTTTTGGAGGTGTAAAAGAATCAGGGATGGGAAGAGAAGGTTCTCGTTATGGCCTTGATGACTATTTAACTATAAAATATATTTCAATGGGTGGTATTTAAGAAAGCCAAGCAGCTCCTCTTACACCACTTGAATCACCATGAATATTTTTTACAACTTTTGTATGAAGCGTATCTGTAAAAACATATTTTTTTAGAGAATCATTTATATTTTCGTAAATAAAATCGATGTTTGACATACCTCCACCCAAAACAATCACATCTGGATCAAGAATATTACAAACTAAAGATAAGCCTCTTGCTAAATGATCGACATATTGATTTAGTGCAAAGATACTATCTTTTTCTTTATTATTAAAACCATCTAATATTTGATGTGAATTATAATTTTTATTGCAACGTAAATTATAGACAGATGAAAAGCCTGGTCCAGATATATAGGTCTCTAGGCACCCATCTTTTCCACAATAACATTTTCTAACATATTTTTTTTCATCTTCTGTTCTACTGGGCAAAACTATGTGCCCCCACTCTCCGCTTATGCTATTACGACCTCTTATTACTTTTTGGTTGATACTGATACCACCGCCTACACCAGTTCCTATTATGACTCCGAAAACAATTTCAAACCCTTTACCAGCTCCATCTACTGCCTCAGAAAGAGTAAAACAATTAGCATCATTTTCCAAATTCACATTTCTACTTAAAATTTTATCTAAATCTTGCTTAAAAGGTTTGCCATTTAACCATATAGAATTAGCGTTTTTGATTAGAGCTGTATCATTTGATATAGCTCCTGGCATTCCCATACCAACAGATTCTGCTTTGCCGTGTTTATCTTCAAAATGATTTATAATGGATAGTATTCCCTTAATTGTTCCATCATAACTTTTTTCAGTATTAATTCTTTTTCTATCTATTTCTTTTCCATTTGGATCTAAAAGAATTCCCTCAGTTTTGGTACCGCCTACATCAATACCAATTTTCATTAATTATTATTTTGTAATAATTTTATGTAAAGTTGGGATCAAAGCAACTGCTAATGCAATTTTAAACAATTCACTTGGAATAAATGGTAAAAGACCAGCGGCTACTGCTTTTTCAAAACCAATAATATAACCAAGATAGATGATGCCAAATGAAAAAATAATAGCAGAACCAATTAAGAGAGATACTGTAGCTTTAAAATATGTTTTACTAAAACCTAAATTTGCTAAATAACTTATAAAAATAGATGCAAATAACATGCCATAAAGATATCCTGCTGTTGGCCCAACTAAATAAGCAACTCCACCACCGGCTGCAAAAACAGGGAGCCCTATAGCTCCTTGAAAAAGGTAAAATGCAACTGTGGCAAAAGATAATCTTACACTATATGTCATTCCTATTAAGAATATAACAAACGTCTGCATTGTCATTGGCACTGGCCAAAATGGTACTTGAACTTTAGCGGAAATCGCTAGTAAAATTGAACCAAATAACATCAAGGTTATTATAAGAAAATTTGAATTTATATTTTCAAAGTTTTTTAGTTTGTTTATTAAAATTCTATTTTCGTGCATATGTTTTCCTTTAAATACTATAATTAAACTAATTTATATTTTGCTTCAAGCTTATCCCAAAAATCTTTCTCTAATTTTACGTTGTTTAATGCATTAATTTGCTTCAATCCTGTAGGTGAAGTTACGTTTATTTCTGTTAGATAATTTCCAATTATATCAATTCCAACAAAAAACAGATTGTGCTCTTTTAGCTTCGGTCCCAAATTTTCGATGATTTCTTTGTCTCTATAAACTAAATCAGTTTTACTTGCCTTTCCACCAGCATGAAAATTTGCCTTTAAATTACCTTCTTGGGGTATTCTAGCAACTGAACCAAAATATTCACCATCAAAAAAAACGATCCTCCTGTCTCCATGCTCTATCTCATTGATAAATTTTTGGACCATTATAGGCAAGTGTAAATATTCCTCTAATATTTTAGAATTGAAATTACTTTTATCAAATCTATGTATCCCATCCCCTCCATTACCATAAAGAGGTTTGGTTATGATATCTTCTTCTTTATCTAAAAATTCTTCAATAATTTTTAAATCTTTTGTTACTAATGTAGGTGGCATAAATTCTTTAAAATTAAATGTAAATAATTTTTCAGTAGAATTTCTAACTGCTGTTGGATCATTCACAACAATTGTTGAAGATGGAAGTAAGTCCAAAATATAAGTCGATGTGATATAATTCATATCAAAAGGAGGATCTTGTCTTAAAAAGACAAATTGAAAATCTTCTAATTTGGCAATTATTTTATTAGATTTAAAATTGAAATAATTTTTTTCATCTAGCAATAACTCTAAATAATATCCAGATGCTTGAATAGTATTCTCTTTTATGAATAAATCTTTTGGATTGTAATAAAAAATATCATAATCTCTTTCTTGCGCCTCATAACCTATTAAAAAAGATGTATCGAATTCATAATCAATTTTTTCAATATCATCCATTTGAATTGCTATATTTTTTTTCATTAGAATATTTCTTCCTCATATATTTTATTAATATTTTTTTTCCATTCACCATTATATTTGCTAATTAATAAATCAGCCGGTGAATGGCCATTTGATAGATTTTGTTCTAAATCTTTAAGATAAAATGTTTCATTATATTTTTCATTTTTGACTAGAATATTTCTTTTTTCTAAACCTGATTTTGAAATTTCAAATAATTTTTGTGCAATATCTAACAAAATGCCATTTTTGAATTTGGTTTGCAGACCTTCTTTTGGCACTAAACTATTAATCAAATTTCTATCATTTTGAGTCCAGCCCTCAACGATTTCATTTGTTTTATCAATAGATTCATCATTATATAAAATACCAATCCAAAAAGCAGGTTGGGAACATATTAAATCCCATGAACATGCATCCATGGAACGAATTTCTAAGAATTGCTTTAATCTTACTTGAGGAAATAAAGTTGATAAATGGTTTATCCAATCTTCAATAGTGGTTTCAATGTGCAAATCTTTAGAGATGTTGTTATTCATAAAATCTCTAAAAGTATAATCAGTCATATCTATATATTTATGATTTCTAATTACAAAATACATTGGTACATCAAGAGCATATTCAGCATATTTTTCAAAATTAAAATCTTTATCAAAAACAAATGGTAATAAACCTGTTCTATCTTTATCTGTGTGATGCCAAAAATGAGATCTTAAACTCTTATATTTAGAGACTTTTTTTTGATCAAATGGTGAGTTAGCAAATATTGCAGTTGCAATTCCTTCAAGATTTAACATTAATCTATACTTAGCAATCATATCTTCTTCAGAATGATAATCCAAATTTACTTGGTTTGTGCAAGTACGTTTCATCATATGATGTCCCAGAGTACCAACTTTAGGCATATATTTTTTCATTATGGAGTATCTTTGTTTTGGCATCCAAGGCAATTCATCAAGAGATAAACTAGGTTCCACGCCTAAGCCCAGTAATATAAAATTAAATTCTTCACCAATTTCTTTTAATTCTTTTAAATGCCTATTCGTTTCTGTGCAGGTTTGATGAATATTTTTTAATTGAGCTCCAGATAATTCAATCTGACCGCCTGGTTCTAAAGTTATACTTTCACCAAATCTTTCTAGAGCAATTATTACAGTATTTTTATCATCATACTTTGGCTTCCATCCCTTATTTACAAATTTTAAAAGAATATCTTTTATGCCGTTTGACTCTTCATAAGATAATTGGTGTAAATTGTTTTTGTTTAAAACAAATTTCTCGTGTTCTACTCCTATGCGCAAGTCATTCTTGTCTTTAATTCCTTTATAAAAGTAATCTATTAGATCATTTTTTTTTAGCATTGTTTCAAGTTAAATAGACCAGATTATATTAAAAATAAAGTTGCTAATCCTAGAAAAGATAGAAAACCAAAAACATCTGTTATTGTAGTCAAAATTACAGCAGATGCTAAAGCAGGATCAATTTTCAACTTATCTAAAATTAGTGGAATTACAATTCCTGAAAAACCAGCAATGATTAAATTTAATATCATGGCAAGACCTATTATTAAACCCAAAAGCAGATTATCAAACCAATAAATAGAAATTAAAGATATTATAATAGCGAATATAATGCCATTTATACCACCAATAAGAGTCTCTTTAGTTATAATTTTTAGAGCATTGCTAGCTGTTAATTCTTTCACAGCAATAGCTCTCACTGCAACTGTTAAAGTTTGAGTGCCGGCATTGGCACCCATTGAAGCTACGATAGGCATTAAAATAGCTAAGGCTACTACTTTTTCTATGGCAACTTCAAATAGACCTATGACTATAGAAGCGACTACAGCTGTCATTAAATTTATAATTAACCATGAAATTCTAGATTTTGTTGTAGTAATAACTGACTCATACAAATCTGTATGATCTACACCTCCAAGCTTTAAAATATCTTCCTCTCTCTCTTCTTCTATAACCTCTACAACATCATCAACTGTAATTGATCCAATAATTTTTTTTTGATTATTAATCACTGGGGCACTGACTAATCCATATTTATTAAATAATAAAGCTACATCCTCTTGATCTGTATTTACATCTATTAATCTTAAATCTTTATTTGTTATTGAATTTAATTCTATTTCTCTTTTTGAACCCATTAATCTTCCCAAAGGAACTACTCCTTTTGCTTCTTTATTATTATTGATTAAGTAAATATCGTAAAAATCTTCAGGTAAATTTCCTTTATTGTTTCGTAAATAATCAATTGCTTGACCAACATTCCATGATTGATTAACTGCAACAAATTGTCTTTGCATTAATCTTCCGGCAGAATCTTCAGGGTACTTTAAACCTTCTTCAACCAATGTACGCTCTTCTTTATCTAAATTTTCTAAGAATATTGTCTGATCTTTTTCTTCTAAATCTTCAGCTAAGTCGACAGCATCATCAGTATCTAAACTTTTAGCATTATTAGCTAATTGTTTTATATCCAAAGTTTCTATTATTTCTTCTCTAACACTATCATTTAAATAAGTTAAAATTTCAGGATCAAACTTCTTATCAATTATATTCAAAAGGCTTAATCTTAAAACTGGGTCTAAATTTTGAAGAACATCTGCAATATCAGCATTATGAATATCTTTTAAATAAGATAAAGCTTTATCATATTTATAATTTTCTAAATAATCAGTTACTAATTCAACAGATTTACTTGAAGAATCCTGATCTTTTTTAATAATAATTTCATCCATATAAATTGGTGCGGCTGAGAAGACTTGAACTTCCACAGGATAAATCCCACAGCGACCTCAACGCTGCGCGTATACCAATTCCGCCACAGCCGCCTATATAGAAGATTAAATATCAGATAGAATATTAACAAGCAATAAAGTAAAATAAAGAAGATGGAAGAGATTGAAATTAAAATATCTAGGGATGAAATAGATTATGATGAAGCAATCCAATTTATGGAATCAAAAGTAGAAAATATAAATAACAATTTATCTAAAGAATTATTATGGTTTTTAACTCATAATCATATTTTTACTCAAGGAACTAGTGCTAAAAATAATGAGGTATTAAACTCGAGTATTATTGATGTAATTAAAACAAATCGTGGAGGCAAAACAACATACCATGGTCCAGGTCAAAGAATTGTTTATTTTATGTTAAATTTAAATAATAAAAAAAAAGATATACGAAAGTTCATTTCTATTATTGAAGATTCATTAATTACCTTTTTAAAAAATTACCATATTGAAGCTAAAGCCTTCAAAGATAGAGTTGGTATTTGGGTAATTAAAAATAATAAAATAACTTTTGATAAAGAAAAAAAAATTGGCGCTATTGGTCTTAGAGTAAAAAAATGGATTACTTATCACGGAATGAGTTTTAATATTAATCCTGATCTTAAATATTACGATTATATTAACTCATGTGGTTTAAAAGAATATAAAAATACTTCTATGGAAGAATTAGGTATAAAATTAGATCAAAATGAATTTGATGAAAGTTTTAAAGATATATTTATTAATAAACTAAAAAGTATCTAAGTTTTTATAAATATTTTTGTTTATTTTTAATTTATTTTTTTTTAAAAATGTTAAAAAGTGATCAGGCAAATCTGCTACAAAATCAAAATCTTCATTTTCTATTCTGAAGTTTAAACTATAAGCATGAAGTTTTAGTTTTTCGTTTTTAAATTTTGAAAAACTATTATATTTGTTATCTCCTATAATTGGACATCCAAGATTTTTTGAAACAATTCTTAATTGATGAGTTTTTCCAGTTTTGGGACTATACAAAATTTGTGATAAACTATTTTTTTTATAAATAAGTTTGTAATTAGTTAGAGTATTCTCAAGTTTTTGTTTTTTATTTCTAACTTGTAAATTTACCTGAGAAATATTATTTCTAGGAATTCCTTCACATAAAGCTATGTAAAATTTATTTATTTTTTTTTGTTTAAAAAGCAATGACAAATATTTTGCATAATTTAAATTTTTAGCAATTAAAAGCAATCCTGTAGTCTCTTTATCAAGTCTGTGAACAAGCCTGTAATTTGAATTAATATTTTTTATAATATGGTCTATAGAAACGTTTATTTTACTTCCACCCTGTGTAGCTATTTCAGCCCATTTATTTAGAACTAAGAAATCATTATTTTCAAAAATAATTGATTTATTAAAATTTGCTAAATCTTTATTTGAAATTTTAATATTTTTTTTAAAAGTTATTCTGTTTTTATATATTTTGTCATGAAAATTTAAAATTTTTAAATTGTCATTTATTTTAACGATATAATTTGCTTTAGTACGTGAATCATTGATTAAAATATTTTTTTTTCTAATATTTCTTTCAACAAAGCCTTGGGTAAGAGAAGAATATAAATTTTTCAAATATTTATCTAATCTTATATCAAAATCTTTTTTAATTTTTATATTCTTTATCAATTTAAAATTTATTTATTATCATTCCTATATAAGCAAATAGAATGCACAAAAAAATTGAAATAAAGATATAAAAGAAAGATATAAGCATTTTTTTTGAATTTATTAAATTTACTACTTCGTAAGAAAAAGCAGAAAAAGTAGTAAAAGAGCCAAGTAAGCCAATTATCAAAAAAAACTTTACGAAATCTTCAGATAAACTCTTTGCATAATCAGAGGTAATTAGATATCCAATTAAAAAAGAGCCTAAAATATTCACAGAAAGTGTGCCGTAGATACTAGATGTAAATAAATTTTTGCTGAAGCTAGTTAAGATATATCTCAAGACGGCACCTGTTGCACCACCAGTTGCTACAAACAATATATTGAACAAAAGTTTCTAAATTTGAGGTTGTGGTTCTACTTCTTCAGTAGATTTTTTTTCTATAACAGGACCGCTGTCTTGTCCTTTTGCATTTTCATCTCTGTCAACAAATTCTATTACTGCTGTTGGTGCATTATCACCAAATCTGTTTCCAAGTTTTATAATTCGGGTATATCCACCACTTCTATTTTTATATCTATCAGCAAGTATATCAAAAACTTTCTTTGACATTTTTTGATCTTGCAAAATTGAAATTGTTTTTCTTCTTGATAGCAAATCAGCTTTTTTCCCAAGTGTTATGATTTTTTCAACAAATCTTCTTAATTCTTTAGCCTTTGCTAAAGTAGTTGTGATTTGCTCATGTTTTATAAGAGCATTTGACATATTCATAAACATTGCTTTTCTATGAGAGCTGGTTTTGTTTAATTTTTTATTTTTTATATTATGTCTCATAAAAATTATTTATTGAAAGGATCTTCATATTTTTTTGCGAGCTCATCAATGTTATCCGGTGGCCATTCAGGAACAGACATTCCTAGGTTAAGCTCCATCTGTAATAAAACTTCTTTTATTTCATTTAATGATTTTCTTCCAAAATTTGGAGTTCTTAACATTTCTGATTCAGATTTTTGAACAAGATCTCCAATGTAAATTATATTATCATTCTTAAGACAATTTGCAGATCTAACTGATAATTCTAATTCTTCAACTTTTTTAAGTAGATTTGAGTTGAATGATAGTGTCTCAACTTGTGATTGATCTGGTAATGTTTCTGGTTCATCAAAGTTAATAAATGGCTGTAGTTGATCTTGTAAGATACGTGCCGCGAGCGCAATAGCATCGTCAGGTGTAATAGCACCGTTGGTTTCTACATCAAAAATTAGTTTATCAAAATCAGTAACTTGACCTACTCTACTATTTTCAACTTTGTATGTAGCTTTGACAATAGGACTAAACATAGCATCTAGTTTAATTTCTCCAATAACCTTATTTTCATCTTCAGCAACTTCTGCTGACACATAACCTTTCCCAGTTTCAATATTTGCCTCAATCTCAACATCTGCATTAGAATCTAAGGTCATTATTAATTGATCAGGGTTCATTATTTCAGTTTCTGAATCTGTTTCAAAATTGCCAGCTCGTAACTCACCAGAGCCTGAAGACTTGATATACATTTTTTTTAATCCAGGGGAGTGGACTTTAACTGCTACAGTTTTTAAGTTTAATAGTATATCAGTTAAATCTTCTTTTACTCCAGGTATTGTAGAAAATTCATGAACAACACCTTTCATTTTTACTGAAGTAATTGCAGCGCCTTGTAAAGAAGAAAGTAAAATTCTTCTAATAGAGTTTCCTAAAGTTAGTCCAAATCCACGCTCAAGAGGTTCAGCGGTTAATTTACCAATTCTTCCATTACTTTCTTCTACATTGACTTCCATCTTAGTAGGTTTAATTAATTCACTCCAATTTTTTTGTAACACTTAATTACTCCTTTTTTAAACTCTTCTTCTTTTTCTTGGTCTACATCCATTATGAGGTATAGGAGTTACATCTTTTATTGATGTAATTACATACCCTATGGATTGCAGTGATCTTAGTGCTGACTCCCTTCCCGAACCAGGACCAGATACTTCAATTTTTAAGTTTTTTAAACCATATTCTTTTGCCTTATTTCCTACGTCTTCAGCAGCAATTTGTGCAGCATAAGGTGTTGATTTTCTAGAGCCTTTAAAACCTTTATGTCCAGAAGATGACCAAGCCAAAGCATTTCCATTTTCATCAGTTATAGTTATGATAGTATTATTAAATGAAGAAACAATATGAGCTACGCCAGATGATATTTTTTTCCTAGTTTTTGATTTCTTTTTTTCAGGCATTTTATCCTTTAGTAACTTTTTTCTTACCAGCAATGGCTACCGCTTTTCCTTTTCTTGTTCTAGCATTAGTATGAGTTCTTTGACCTCTAACTGGTAGTTTTTTTCTATGTCTTAAACCTCTGTAACAACCTAAATCATTCAATCTTTTGATATCAATAGAAATTTGTCTTCTCAAATCACCTTCAACAGAATAATTTTTATCAATTAAATCTCTAATTTTATTTATTTCGTCTTCATTTAATTCACTTACTCGTTTTGAAATATCAATTGACGCATTATCACATATATCTCTAGCTATTTTTTTTCCAATACCAAATATATATGTAAGTGCTATATTTACTTTTTTGTTAGTTGGAATATTGATGCCTGAGATTCTAGCCATAGTGGGTTGCAAAATAAATGAGGGTCAATACATGATATTAGTATATTTAGTCAAGACAAGATATGATAGTTTTTGGCAGAATTTCATGATTTTTTTAATATTTTCTTTATTTTGTCAGTAATTTCTCCTATTTTTAAAGAACCATCAATTTCATAAAATATATCATTATGTGAATTTTTATAGGAATCAGATACAATTTTTGTAGACGAAATATACTCTGAATATCTTGTTTCAATAACTTCAAGCTTATCATCTTCTCTATTTTCTTCAGACGATCTTTTTAGAATTCTTTCTCTCAAGATTCCGAATTCAATTGAAATATTAAAAATAAAATCAATGTTGATTGATGATTTTTGTAAATAATTTCTTAAAAATTCTAGCTGATTAGAGGATCTTGGGTATCCATCTAGTATAAAACCATTTTTTTTATTAGCTTCTAATTGTGAAGAGACTATAGAGTTCAGAATTTCATCTGATACTAATTTGCCACTAGACATAATTTCATTAAGTTTTTTTGCTAATTTGTCTTTTTCTAATATTTTAGACCTTAATATTTCACCAGTAGATAAATGAGGGATTTTTAAAAATTCAGATATTATTTTAGCTTGTGTACCTTTGCCTGCACCTGGTGGACCAAAAAATATTATATTATTCAAATTATCTTCTACCTTTTAATTTTGTTTTTTTAAGAAGCCCTTCATATTGATGCTGGAAAAGATGTGACTGCACTTGGGTTATAAAATCAATCATCACAACAACAACAATTAATAAAGCTGTTCCTCCCAAATAAAAAGGTATTGAAGTTCTCGATAGTAAAAATTCTGGTAACAAAGCTACAAATGTTAAGTATATTGTACCTATTGTAGTTAATCTAATTAAAACAAATTCAATATACTTAGATGTATTCTCTCCAGGTCTTATTCCAGGAATAAAACCACCGTATTTTCTTAAATTCTCAGCCTGTTCATCAGGATTAAATACTATAGATGTATAAAAGAAACCAAAGAAAATTATCATTGCAGCATATAGACCAAGATACAAAGGTTGACCTCGACCTAAATAACTAGATATTAATATAAAAATATCACTAGAAGAACCAGCACCAAATCCAGACATAGTATTTGGAAGCAACAAAATAGAAGAGGCAAAAATAACGGGAATGACTCCTGCTGTATTAATTTTCAAAGGTAAATGTGAACTTTGACCACCATAAATTTTATTTCCTACTTGCCTTTTAGGGTATTGAACAGGCAATCTTCTCTGACCTTTTTCTACAAAAACTATAAAAATTATTAACAATAAAACAAGTATTAATATTCCTAAAATAAAAGCTATACTTAATTCACCAGTTCTACCCAATTGTAATGTACTAACAAAAGCGCTTGGTAGATTAGCAATAATACCTGCGGTAATTATAAGAGATATACCATTGCCAACTCCCCTTGATGATATTTGTTCACCAAGCCACATTAAAAAAATAGTTCCTCCCACTAAAGTTATAACAGTTGTTAGTCTAAAAAATAATCCAGGTTCAAAAACTATATTTCCATAAGTAGTTTGCATTGACTCTAAACCAATTGATACTCCGTAGCCTTGTACAGCTGCAATAAGTACAGTGACATATCTTGTTAATTGAAGTAATTGTCTTCTACCCTTGGTTCCTTGTTCTTTTAAAGCTTTTAAATATGGTATTGCAGATTGCATGAGAGTCATAATAATAGAGGAAGAAATATATGGCATTACACCAAGGGCAAAAATACCCATCCTGCCTAGTGCACCACCTGAGAATGTATCAAATATTCCTAGAATACCAGATGATTGTTGTTCAAAAAATTGCTGCAGAGCTAATGGATTAATACCAGGTATAGGTAAAAAAGTACCTAAACGAAAAACTATTAAAGCACCAAGAGTGAAAAGAAGTCTCTGTCTTAATTCTGTAGCTTTTCCAAGTGCTCCAAAATTTAAATTATTTGCTATTCTGTCTGCTGCTGTTGCCATAATTTACTTAGTCAGGTTAATTTTACCACCCGCCTTTTCTAAAACTTTAATAGCTTCTTTAGATGCATATGAAATTTCTAAATTAGTGGGTTGATCCAATTTTCCAACGTTTAATAGTTTTAGATCTCCATTAGATCTCTTAAAAATTTTTTTATTAAATAAGTCATCTTCTTTAATATCTTGTGGGTTTAAATTATGTTTTTTTATTAAATTATTAATAGTATTAAAATTTATATTTTGAATATTAGTCTTAAAAATATTTTTAAAACCTCTTTTTGGAAGACGGCGATATATAGGCATCTGACCTCCCTCAAAACCATTTATGGATACACCAGATCTAGATTTCTGTCCTTTAACACCTCTTCCAGATGTTTTGCCTAAGCCTGAACCAGACCCCCTACCTCTTCTTTTTCTTTTTTTATTAGAAGTTAATGTAGATTTTAGTTCGTTAATTTTCATTTTAATTATTTTTTGCTCCATTTATTTCATTAACTTTTTTTGATCTCTTTGATGCTACAGATTTTGGAGATTCTGACATTTCAAAAGCATTAAGTGTGGCTTTTAACATATTATGTGGGTTGGATGTTCCAGTAGATTTTGCAACTACATCTTTAATACCTAATGATTCAAACAATGCTCTCATTGGACCACCAGCAATTATACCAGTTCCAGGGGCTGCTGTTCTTAAAATAACTTTTCCAGCACCAAATCGGCCTACAGTATCATGATGAATAGTTCTATTTTCCTTAAGATGAACTCTAATCATCTTACTTTTAGCGTTTTCAGTTGCTTTTCTAACTGCCTCAGGAACTTCTTTAGCTTTTCCAGTACCTATTCCAACTCTACCTTTGTTATCACCGACTATCATTATCGCAGCAAAACCAAATCGTCTCCCACCTTTAACAACCTTAGCTACTCTATTTATTGTTACCAAATGTTCGGTTAAATCATTTTTTTCATTATCTAACATATTTACCTCTAAAAATTAAGACCCTCAACTCTTGCTGCTTCAGCTAGAATTTTAATCAAACCATGATATTTGTATTTTCCTCTGTCAAATGTAACACTTTCTATACCTTTAGATTTAATTTTTTTTGCAATACTTTTTCCAACAAATTCTGCAACTTCTTTCCTGGATAAATTTTTATCACGAATAGTTTTTTCTAATGAAGATGCACTTGCTAAAGTAACTCCTTTTGTATCATCTATTAATTGGGCATACATGTGATTATTTGATTTAAATACAGATAGCCTATTTCTTTTAGAAACTTTTTTTAACTTATACCTAACTTTATGTTTTCTATCTTTCATAAACTATTTCTTTTTACCTTCTTTTCTGAAAATATATTCGTCAATATACTTAATACCTTTTCCTTTAAAAGGTTCAGGTTTTCTAAAAGATCTTATTTTTGCTGCGGCAGCACCTAACTTTTCTTTATTAGCGCTAGAAAGTTTTATTAAGTTCTGTTTTGGACATTCTATTTTTACACCCTCAGGAATGTCAAAAATTATATCATGACTATAACCAAGTTCTAATTTTAATTTTGAACCCGAAACACTTGCTCTATATCCAGTACCATTTAACTCTAATGTTTTTGAAAAACCATTCATTACACCATTAATAGTATTTGCAATAATTGCTCTTGTAGTTCCCCATTTTGGATCATTTATAGAACTGTCAACCGGAGTTACACTTACTTCATCTTCTTTAATAATTATTTTAAAATTTGAATTTACAGTAATGTCTAGCTGTCCAAGCTTCCCTTTTGCAGTGAAAATACCTTGGCTAAAGGCACATTCAACTTCTTTTGAAATTTTTATAGGATTTTTTGCTACTCTTGACACTTAAAACACCTCACACAAAACTTCACCACCAACATTATTTTTTTTTGCCTGAAGGTCAGACATAACACCTTTTGGTGTAGATAATATTGAAATACCAAGACCTCCATATGGTCTATTTAGCTCAGCAATTTTGGAATATTTTCTAATTCCAGGTTTTGAAATTCTTTTAATTTTTTTTATTACTGGTGAACCATTAAAGTACTTAAGTTCTATTTGAATTGAGCTGACACCCTTCCTTAATTCAATATCTTTAAAATCTCTAATATATCCCTCTTCTTTAAGAACATTCAATACATTAATATTTAGTTTAGATTTAAGACAGGAAGTTGAAACTTTTTTTGCCTGATGGGCGTTTTTTATCCTTGCTAACATATCTGAAAGTGAATCATTAAATGCCATAACTTACTCCTACCAACTTGACTTAACAACCCCTGGTAAATCACCAGTCATTGAAAGCTCTCTAAGTTTAATTCTTGATAATCCAAATTTTCTATAATTACCTCTTGGTCTACCTGTAATTTCACATCTATTTCTGTGTCTAATTGCAGAACCGTTTCTTGGGAGATCATTTAATTTGTTTTGATATGTAAATCTTTCTTCCAAGCTAATGTTTTTATCTTTAATTTTGGCTTTAAGCATCTTTCTTTTAGCTTGATATTTCTCAATCAATTTATATCTTCTTAAATTTTTTTGCACTGCACTTAACTTAGCCATTTTCCTCCTAATTAATCTGATTAATATTAAAAGGCATGTTAAAACTTTTTAGAAGTTCAAGTGCCTCATTATTATTTTTTGCAGAGGTACAAATGGTTATATCCATACCTCTAATCTTTTCAACTTTATCAAAGTTTATTTCAGGAAATATTACATGTTCTTTAATGCCCATTGAAAAATTACCTTTTCCATCAAAACTTTTAGCATTAAGGCCTCTAAAATCTCTTATTCTTGGTATTGCGATATTCACAAGTCTATCAAGAAACTCATACATTATTTTATTTCTTAAGGTAACCTTAGCACCTAAAGCCATACCTTCTCTAATTTTGAAACCAGATATTGCTTTTTTTGACTTTGTCTTTACTGCTTTTTGACCAGATATAAGAGTAAGATCTTCAACTGCTTTATCAATTAGTTTCGAATCTTCCTTGCCTTCTCCAATACCCATATTTAAAATAATTTTTTCAATTTTTGGAACTTCGAATATATTTTTTAACCCAAGCTTAGATTGTAATGTTTTCTTTATTTCATCATTATATATATTTTGAAGTCTACTCATCTAAATTTCCTTACCTGTTGTTTTTATTATTCTCATTTTCTTATTGTTATCTATTTTGTAACCAATTTTCACAGGTTTTTTTGATTCAGAGTCATAGAACGAAAGATTAGAAATATGTACTGGCATTTCTTTATCTATTATACCACCTGGTTGGTTATTATCAGGTTTTTGGTTTTTTTTAACTTTGTTAATATCAGTAACTATAGCTTTATTTTTCTTAGGAATCATTTTTACGATTTTACCAGTTTTACCTTTGTCTTTGCCAGTTAAAACAATTACCTCATCCCCTTTTTTTAATTTGAATTTAATAACCATTATAAAACCTCTGGAGCAAGACTAATTATTTTCATAAATTTTTTGCTTCTTAATTCTCTAGTAACTGGACCAAATATTCTAGTAGCTATAGGTTCTTCTTGCTTATCTAAAATAACTGCCGCATTTTTATCAAATCTTATTGCCGATCCGTCAGATCTTTTAAAATCTTTTGAGGTTCTAACAATAACAGCCTTGTATACATCACCTTTTTTTACTTTAGCTCTTGGAATAGCATCTTTGATTGACACAACAATTATATCTCCAATAGATGCGGATCTTCTTTTAGAACCACCAAGTACTTTAATACATTGTATTTTTCTAGCACCAGAGTTATCTGCCACAAATAAGTTAGATTGCATCTGTATCATTTGTTTTCTCCAGAATTTGATAACACAGTCCACTTTTTGATTTTTGAGATTGGTTTGGACTCTATAATTGAAACAGTATCACCAATGCTATAATCATTATTTTCATCATGTGCATGATACTTTTTTGAAACTCTGATAATCTTTTTATAAAGTTTATGCTTGATTCTTCTTATTACATTTACAGTTATAGTTTTATTATTATTTGAAGAAATTACTGTGCCAATTAAGATTCTTTTAGGCATTTTTTTCTCCTGCATTATCTGTTAATTTCGCTTTTGCTCTAGCGATATTTTTTTTTGTATTTTTTATTTGGTTAGTTTTTTCAAGCTGACCAGTATTTTTTTGAAAATTTAAATTCATAAGATTTTTCTTTAATTCTAAAATTTCATCGTTTATTTTTTTGAAATCAATATTATTTTTTTTATTCATTATATGTTTCTTTCTACAAACTTACATTTTATTGGTAATTTTGCTGCAGCCAATAGCATGGCTTTTCTAGCATCGTTAACATTAACACCATCAACTTCAAACATTATTCGTCCTGGTTTAACTCTACATGCCCAATATTCTATTGAACCCTTACCTTTACCCATTCTAACTTCAGCAGGCTTTTTTGAAACTGGTACGTCAGGAAAAATTCTAATCCACATTCTGCCAGCTCTTTTTAGATATCTAGTTATCGCCTTTCTTGCCGCTTCTATTTGTCTAGATGTAACTCTCTCTGGTTCCATAGCTTTTAAACCAAAACTCCCATAGTTTAGTTTATAGTTACCTTTTGAACTGCCATGTATTCTGCCCTTAAACTGTTTTCTGTACTTAGTTTTCTTTGGTGATAACATGTTCATTATCTAACACTCCCTTGATCAATTTGTTTTTTTTCACTTGCATAAGGGTCTTTTGATAGTATTTCACCTTTGTTAATCCATACCTTAATGCCACAAATTCCATATGTAGTTTCAGCTTCAGCTGTTGAGTAATCAATATCTCCTCTTAAAGTATGAAGTGGAACACTTCCTTCATGATACTTTTCAGTTCTTGCAATTTCTGCACCACCTAATCTACCACTACAAACAACCTTTACTCCTTTAGCTCCAAGTCTCATTGCTGACTGAACTGCTTTTTTCATAGCTCTTCTAAAAGAAATTCTTTTTTCAAGTTGTGAAGCTATATTTTCAGCAACCAATTTAGCTTCAACCTCAGGTTTTCTAACTTCTTTAATATCTAAGAAAACTTCTAAGTTTGACATTTTTGATAGATCATTTTTGAGTGCCTCAATATCAGCACCCTTCTTTCCAATAATTATTCCTGGCCTTGAACTAAATATCGAAAGCCTTAATTTTTTTGCCGCTCTTTCAATATTTATTTTTGAAATACTTGCATTTTTAAGTTTTTTTTCAACATAGCTTTTAATTTTTAAATCTTGATGAAGTAACTTGGTATATTCATTTTTTGAAAACCATCTCGATGACCAAGTTTTATTTATACCAAGTCTAATTCCGTGTGGATTAACTTTTTGTCCCATTATGATTTATCCTTTTTATTTTCTGATTTTTCCTCAACAATTATTGTAATTTTACTAAATGGTTTTATGATTGAGGCTGCTCTTCCTTTAGCCCTTGGTCTCCATCTTTTCATCCTTAAACTCTTTCCAACAAATGCTTCCTTTATATAAAGTCTATCAATGTCTAATTGTTTATTATTTTCAGCGTTTGCAACAGCGGCATTTAAAACTTTTAAGACTGTTTTAGAAATCCTTTTAGATGAGAATTGTAAATGATTTACAGCTGAACTTACTTTCATATTTACAATACTGTTCACTAATAAAGATAATTTTGTTGGACTAATTCTAACCATATTATCTTTTGCTACTGCTATAATATTACTGTTCATTTTTGCTCAGCTTTCTTGTCTGCGGCTGTATGCCCTTTAAATGTTCTAGTTGGAGAAAATTCACCTAGTTTGTGACCAACCATTTGTTCATTTATTGTAACTGGAACAAATTTCTGTCCATTATAAACGCCAAAAGTCAATCCAACAAATTCAGGTAATATTGTTGATCTTCTTGACCATGTTTTTAAAACTTCTTTTCTACCAGATTTAGAAAGTTTTTCAGCTTTCTTAATTAAGGTTACATCAACAAATGGTCCTTTCCAAACTGATCTTGTCATTATTTTTTCTTCCTTTTAATTATAAATATGTTTGTTTTTTTATTATTTCTTGTTTTTTTACCTTTTGTGGATACTCCCCATGGAGTTACTGGATCCCTACCTCCTGAAGTTCTACCTTCTCCTCCACCATGAGGGTGATCAACTGGATTCATAACAACTCCTCTAACTTTAGGTCTAAAACCTAGGTATCTCTTTCTACCAGCTTTACCCAATTTAATGTTTTTTTGATCAGCATTTGAAACTTCACCAATGGTAGCTCTGCATTGTTTATTTATGTGTCTGATCTCACCAGATATTAATTTAATTTGAACATATGGCTGTTCTTTAGATACTATTTGTGCAGATGAACCTGCAGATCTTATCAATTGCCCTCCAGCCCCTGGTTTTAATTCTATATTGTGTATGTTTGTGCCAACGGGAATATTATAAATGGGGAGGCAATTACCATTCTTAATTGCAACATTTTCACCAGATATAATTTTATCACCAATTTTAATATTCTTAGGTGAAATTATGTAATTATGTTCTCCATCTTCGTATTTAATTAAGGATATGAAAGCTGTTCTATTTGGATCATACTCGTTTCTTATGACCTCAGCAGAAATATTAGTTTTAGATCTTTTAAAATCTATTAGTCTATATTTTCTTTTAACTCCTCCTCCCATTCTGCGTGATGTAATTCTACCTTGATTATTTCTTCCACCAGTAGATTTAAATTTAACTGTAAGTGTTTTATAGGATTTTTCATTAGAAAGTTCTTTTTTTGAAACTAGTACAGTACCTCTTAGTCCAGGAGTAGTAGGTTTAAACTTTGTAAGCATTATTTGATCTCCAATGAGGAGTCGATCGTATTTCCTTCAACTAGTGTTACGATTGCTCTTTTTGTATCTTTTCTAAAACCATATTGACCCTTAAATGTTTTCCCTTTGCCACGCAAAATTGATGTATTAACTTTATTCACCTTTACTTTAAAAATCATTTCTACAGCATTTTTAATTTCAAAGGATGTAGAGTTTTTTGAAACAACAAAAGAATACTGATTAAACTGTTGGAGGTTTGTTGATTTTTCAGTAGTTATTGGTTTTTTTATGATACTAAAGGCTTTGTTTAGAGAAAGTTTTAAACTTTTATTTTTCATGAAAGCCTCTTTGTTATTTCGTTTAATGACTTTTGTTCGATAAAAATTTTATCAAATGTAAATAAATCTTTAACATTGATACCCTTTTGATTTAATGTTGAAATTTTTGGAATGTTTGATGAAGCAAGTTTAAAATTTTTATTCAAACCATTTTCAGAGTAGATAAATAAAGCTGTTTCAAAATCAAAACGTTTAAGATCTGAGTGTAATTCTTTAGTTTTAAAACTTTTAATGTCAAACGAGTCTATAATAAAAATCTTATCTTCCATACATTTTACTGACAAAGCAGATTTTAAAGCTAATTTTTTTTCTTTTTTGTTAATACTAAATGAATAGTCTCTATTGACAGGGCCCATAGATACTGCACCACCTCTAAAATTAGGTGGTTTACTACTTCCTTGTCTTGCATTACCTGTTCCTTTCTGCGAAAAAGGCTTTTTACCTCGTCCACTTACTTCTGATCTTGATTTAGTTTTATGAGATCCTTGCCTAGATTTAGCATTTTGGTATCTTATATATTGATGAATTAAATCAGGAAGTTTTTTAATACCAAAAATATTTGAATCCAAATCAATGTCTCCTACTGTTTTATTTTTTAAGCTTAAAATTGATTTTTTCATATTGGTTTTTTGATCGAGTCCTTCAAAAAGATAATTGAGTTTTTTTTACCAGGCACTGATCCCTTAACTATTAAAAGATTATTGGTATTATCAATTTCAATTACTTTTAAATTTTGTTTTGTAACTTTTTTATTACCCATTCTTCCAGCCATTTTTTTTCCTTTAAAAACTCTTCCTGGATCTTGGTTTTGACCGGTAGACCCGTGTGATCTGTGAGAAATTGAAACACCATGAGATGCCCTGAGACCACCAAAATTGTGCCTTTTCATAACTCCAGCAAATCCTTTTCCAATAGAATAACTAGATACGTCTATAAATTGATCCACTTTAAAATGATCTGCATTAAGTTTTGTTCCAATTTCTAATATATTATCTTTGTCTACTCTAAATTCTTTTAATATTTTTTTTGGGTTTATTTTAATTGAAGAAAATATTTTTCTTTGTGGTTTTCGAATTTTTGAAATATCTTGATTAGTTTCGATTGAGGCAAGCTGTACAGCATTATATCCATCTTTCTCCGAAGTTTTAATATTTGCGACTACACATTCATCTACTTTTAAAACTGTTACATGAGTATTAGTTCCATCATCTTTATAGTAAGAACTATTTCCAATTTTTGTAGCAATTATACCTGTTCTTAACATACTAAATTTTTATATCTACTTCTACACCTGCAGAAAGGTCTAATTTCATTAGTGCATCTACTGTTTGTGGTGTTGGATCAATGATATCAAGTAATCTATTATGAGTTCTAATTTCAAGTTGATCTCTACTTTTTTTATCAATATGAGGGGATTTATTAACTGTAAATCTCTCAAATCTTGTAGGTAAAGGTATTGGTCCTTTAACCTTTGCACCAGTTCTTTTAGCGGTATTAATTATATCCTGCGTGCTGTTGTCAAGTAAGGAGTTGTCAAAACCTCTTAACCTAATTCTTATATTTTGATTATCCATTATGCTAATTTTGCCTTTACTTCTTCAGCTACATTTGAAGGTACTTCTTCATAATGATCAAACTGCATTGTATAGTTAGCTCTACCCTGAGATAATGATCTAAGATTGTTAACGTACCCAAACATATTTGCCAGTGGAACCATAGCATCAACAACGTTTGCATTTCCTCTAGTAGACATTTCTTGAACTTGACCTCTTCTACTATTTAGATCACCAATTACATCTCCCATATATTCTTCTGGAGTGACAACTTCAACTTTCATCATTGGTTCTAATAATACCGGGTTTGCTTTAGCTATTCCTTCTCTAAATGCAGCTCTTGCTGCAATTTCAAATGCAAGTACGCTAGAGTCCACATCATGATATGCACCATCGTACAAAGTAGCTTTAAAATCAATACATGGAAAACCTGCTATTACACCTGTTTGCTGTTGGGCTATCAATCCCTTTTCAACGCCAGGTATGTGTTCGGTTGGAATATTACCACCTTTGATTTGGTTTATAAATTGATATCCACTTCCTGGTTCCCCTGGTTCAAAATTTATTTTTACTCTAGCAAATTGTCCAGCACCACCAGACTGTTTCTTATGAGTGTAATCAACATCATATGGTTTTGAAATTGTTTCTCTATAAGCAACTTGAGGAGCTCCAACGTTTGCCTCAACTTTAAATTCTCTCTTCATTCTATCAACTAAAATTTCTAGATGAAGTTCACCCATTCCTTTTATTATTGTTTGTCCACTCTCATGATCTGTTGTAACTCTAAAACTAGGATCTTCTTGTGCTAGTCTTCCAAGAGCTTGACCCATTTTTTCATGATCTACTTTAGTTTTTGGTTCGACAGCAACTTCTATAACAGGATCGGGAAAATCCATCTTCTCTAAAACTATTGGTTTGTCAGAAGCGCATAGAGTTTCTCCAGTGGTTACATCTTTTAAACCGACTAAAGCAACTATGTCACCAGCATTAGCTGTTTTAATTTCTTCTCTATTATTAGCGTGCATCAACAACATTCTTCCAATATTTTCTTTTTTACCTGAGTTAGAATTTAAAACTGTATCTTTTGTATTAATTGAACCAGAATATATCCTTGCAAAAGTAAGACTACCAACAAAAGGATCAGTCATAATTTTAAAAGCTAGTGCACTAAAAGGTTCACTATCCTCACATTTTCTTGTTAATTCTTTTGCATCATCATTAATGTCGACACCCTTAACACTAGCAACATCAGTTGGAGATGGCATATAGTCAATTACGGCATCTAATAGTGGTTGAACTCCTTTATTTTTAAAAGCTGATCCAGTCAAAACAGGTACAAATGATCCTTTTAAAGTACCTTTTCTAATGCATAATTTTAATTCTTCGGTTGATGGTTCTTTACCCTCCAAATAATTTTCCATAATGGTATCATCTTCTTCAACAGCTTTTTCAATTAATTTTAGTCTATATTCCTCAGATTGAGATTTTAAATCCTCTGGAATATCTACAATATCATATTTAGCACCAAGACTTTCATCCTGCCAAATAATTGCTTTATTAGATACAAGATCTACAACACCTTTAAGATTACTTTCAATTCCAATTGGTAGTTGGGTAACTAGAGGATATGAGCCTAAACGTTCTGAAATCATATCAACGCACATAAAAAAATTCGCGCCAGTTCTATCTAATTTATTTACAAAACACATGCGCGGTACTTTATATTTGTCTGCTTGTCTCCAAACTGTTTCAGACTGTGGTTCTACACCTGCAACTCCATCAAAAACAGCTACTGCTCCATCTAATACTTTTAGTGACCTTTCAACCTCAATAGTAAAATCGACATGGCCGGGAGTGTCAATTATATTAATTCGGTGATCATTCCAAAAACATGTTGTAGCTGCAGAAGTTATAGTTATTCCTCGCTCCTGTTCTTGTTCCATCCAGTCCATGGTAGCAGCACCATCATGAACTTCACCAATTTTATGAGATTTACCAGTATAATATAATATTCTTTCTGTTGTTGTTGTTTTTCCAGCATCAATATGAGCCATGATACCAATGTTTCTATATCTAGATAAAGGATGAGATCTCGACATAATTACTTTACCATCTAAAGTGTGAAAAAGCTCTGTTGGCATCAGCCATTTTATGAGTTTCTTCTCTTTTTTTTACAGCATTACCTTTATTGTTAAATGCATCAATTATCTCATTAGCAACTCTTTCTTTCATTGTTTTTTCATTTCTTTTGACTGCAGAGTCAACAATCCATTTCATTGCTAAAGTCTGCGCTCTTTTAGGTCTAACCTCCATAGGAACTTGATATGTTGCTCCTCCTACTCTCCTTGATCTGACTTCTAAAGATGGTTTTACATTACTCAATGCTTCATGAAAAAAATCTATTGGAGTTTTGTCTGTTTTTTTTGCAACTAGATCAAAAGCACCATAAACAATTTTTTCGGAAGTTGATTTTTTCCCATCGAGCATAATTCTGTTCATAAACTTAGCTAAAACAAGATCCTTATATTTATGGTCTGGTAAAATATTTCTTTTTTCTGCTGCTCTTCTTCGTGACATAATTATTTAGGACGTTTAGCTCCATAGAGTGATCTTCTTTGTTTTCTAGAAGATACACCTTGAGTATCAAGTGTACCTCGTAAAATGTGATATCTTACACCAGGTAAATCTTTTACTCTTCCACCTCTTATTAAAACAACAGAGTGTTCTTGTAGATTGTGACCTTCACCAGGAATATATGCAGAGACCTCTTGCCCATTTGTAAGTTTCACTCTTGCAACTTTTCTTAATGCTGAATTTGGCTTTTTTGGAGTTGTAGTATAAACTCTAGTACAAACACCCCTTTTCTGCGGACTTTTATCGAGGGCAGGAACCTTGTTCCTTTTTTTTAGTGCAGATCTACCTTTTCTAACAAGTTGGTTAATAGTTGGCATTTTGTCCTCTCGTTAAGTGTTTGGATTTAACTCCACGACCTCTAACAAATCGTAGGGGTCTTTATAAATTGATTGCGTTAAAGTCAAGCAGATATACTAAAAAATAACTAATTTTCTATGTTTTCTGGTTTATTTTTTTCAATTATTTCACTATCTCTTTCAAATGCCAAGTTTTCGTAATCTGAAGTCATTTTTCCAGTTCCTGCTGGTATGAGTCGTCCTACAATTACATTCTCTTTTAGCCCATTCAAGTTGTCTACTTTACCAAGTGTAGCCGCGTTAGTAAGAACCTTTGTTGTCTCTTGAAAGGAAGCAGCTGAAATAAACGAGCCTGTTTGAAGACTAGCTTTGGTTATTCCAAGTAATACTGGTTCATAGGAGACTTCTTCTTTGCCTTCTTTATTCAAAGCTTTATTTAATTTCAATAAATCTCTTTTTTGAATTTGTTCTCCAGCAATTAAGTTAGAGTCTCCAGGTTCTTTTATGAGAACTTTTTGTAGCATCTGTCTTGCAATTGTTTCAATATGTTTGTCATTTATGTAAACACCTTGTAATTTATAAACAGACTGGACTTCTCTAACAAGATATCTCGCTAACTCCTCAACACCTAAGATTCTTAAAATATCATGGGGAACTGGTGTGCCTTCAACTAAAATATCTCCTCTTTTTACAAAATCACCTTCTTGGATATTTAAATACTTGGATCTTGGAATTAAAATTTCAATACTTTCATTTTCATCTAAAGAAGTAATTATTACCCTTCTTTTATTTTTATAATCTTTACCGAAAGAGACTTTACCATCGATTTCACACATAATTGCAGGATCTTTTGGTTTTCTTGCTTCAAATAATTCAGCTACCCTTGGCAAACCACCTGTTATATCTTTTGTTTTGGAAGATTCTTTTGGAATTCTTGCAATAACTTGACCTGCTGAAACTTCTTGACCATCCTCTACACTTAAAATTGAGTCAATTGACATTGGATAGTTATAGAAGTTTGTATCTTCTATTTTTTCATCAGATAGTTTGTCTAGAATATTTATCGCCGGTTTAAAGTTTTTACTTTTTTGATTTTGACTCCAATCAATAACTATTTTACTAGATATTCCTGTGGTATCATCAATAGATTCTCTAAAGGATACACCTTGCTTTAAATCTATATAATTAACGAAGCCTTTCTTTTCAGCAATTATTGGAAGAGTATATGGATCCCATTCCGCGAGTATCTGATTATTTTTAACATTGTCTCCATCATTTACAAGAAGTTTTGAACCAAAAGGTATGCTTGATGAATATTTACTGCTACTGTCATCTAAAATTTTTATTTTTCCATTACGACTTAAAACTATTTTATTATTAAATTTATCTTCAATAATTTTGATATTTTCTAACTTTATTTTACCTGCCAAAGGAGAAGTAGCATTTGACTGCTCAACAGATGAACTTGCTGCCCCTCCAATATGGAATGTTCTCATTGTTAATTGAGTACCAGGCTCACCAATTGATTGGGCAGCAATAATACCTACTGCTTCTCCTACGTTTACAGGTGTTCCTCTAGCAAGATCTCTTCCATAACATTTTGAACAGATACCATCTTCTGTTTCACAAGTTAAGACGGATCTAATTTTCAAAGATCTTAATCCTAGCTTTGATATAGTATCTAAATGTTTTTCAGAAATAATTTCACCAGCATTTACTATAGTTTGATTATTTTCATCTAGAATATTTTCAACTGGTGTTCTTCCTAAAATTCTCTCAGTCAATGGAGATGTAATATTGCCAGACTCAACAATTTCCTCAACCATAACTCCATTTTTTGTTTTACAATCCTCTTCTCTAATAACGGCATCCTGTGCAACGTCTACTAACCTTCTTGTCAGGTATCCACTACTTGCTGTTTTAAGAGCTGTATCTGCAAGACCTTTACGAGCTCCATGAGTTGATGTGAAATACTCAAGTACGGATAAACCCTCTTTAAAGTTTGATTTAATTGGGTTCTCAATTATCTCACCTGATGGTTTTGCCATTAACCCTCTCATACCAGATAATTGTTTTAATTGAGCAGCTGAACCTCGAGCTCCAGAATGAGCCATCATATATACAGAATTAATAGGTTGATCGTCTGAGGGATTTGAAATTACATCTAACATTTTGTCAGCTACTTTGTTTGTACATTCTGACCATGCATCAACAACTTTATTATACTTTTCGCCTTGAGTAATTAATCCATCTTGATATTGATTCTCATATTCCTGCACTTTTAATTGAGTAGAATTTAAAAGATTATTTTTATCTGAAGGAATTATTAAATCATCCTTACCGAATGATATGCCTGCTATAGCAGCATATTTAAATCCAATTTGCATAATATGATCTGCAAATAAGACGGTCTCCTTTTGACCACAAAATCTATAAACCGTATCTATAATATTGCTTACTTCTTTTTTAGTAAGTATTTTGTTTATTATATCGTAAGTAATGTTTTTATTTTTAGGTAGTATATTACCAAGTATCATTCTCCCCGGAGTAGTCTCAACTTTAATATTTTGTTCAGAATTATTTTTAATTCTTGCATAAATTTTTGAATGTAAACTTACATCACCATTTTCTAACGCTTTTTCTATTTCATTGAGATCTACAAATGATCTTCCTTCGCCTTTTTGATTTCCCCTAGCGATTGATAAATAATAAATTCCCAAAACTATATCCTGAGAAGGAACAATTATTGGTTTTCCAGAAGAGGGTGATAAAATGTTATTAGTGCTCATCATTAGGACTCTGGCTTCTAGTTGAGCTTCAAGACTGAGAGGTACATGAACTGCCATTTGATCTCCATCAAAATCAGCATTGAATGCTGTGCAAACTAATGGGTGTAGTTGAATTGATTTTCCTTCAATTAGTATTGGTTCAAATGCTTGTATACCTAGTCTATGTAAAGTTGGTGCTCTATTAAGTAAAACTGGGTGTTCTCTTATTACTTCTTCAAGAATATCCCATACCCTAGGGTCCTCTTTCTCAACTAATTTTTTAGCAGCCTTAATAGTATTAGCCCAGCCATAAATATCTAATTTATGAAAAATAAAAGGTTTAAATAACTCTAAAGCCATCTTTTTAGGAAGCCCACATTGATGAAGCTTTAAATTCGGGCCTACTACGATTACAGATCTGCCTGAATAATCTACCCTTTTACCTAGTAAGTTTTGTCTAAACCTTCCTTGTTTTCCTTTTAACATATCTGATAATGATTTAAGTGGTCTTTTGTTTGTTGAAGTAATTACTCTTCCTCTTCTGCCATTATCAAAGAGAGCGTCAACTGACTCTTGTAGCATTCTTTTTTCATTTCTTACTATTATGTCAGGAGCTCTTAAATCGATTAATCTTTTTAATCTGTTGTTTCTATTGATTACTCTTCTATATAAATCATTTAAGTCACTTGTTGCAAATCTTCCTCCATCAAGTGGAACTAATGGTCTTAATTCAGGAGGTATAACTGGTAGTACCTTCAGAATCATCCACTCTGGTTTATTTTTGGAAATAATAAACGACTCAATTAATTTTAATCTTTTGGTTATTTTAGTTTTTTTTAATTCTGATTTAGTTTCAGAAAGTTCAATTTTAAGTTGTTTAAAATCTGCCTCTAGATCTATGCTTAATAACATTTGTTCTATAGCTTCTGCACCAATAGCCGCACTAAACGAATCTTCTCCATACTCATCTTGATATTCAATATATTGCTCTTCAGAAATTATTTCACCTTTTTTGAGGTCAGTAAGACCAGGTTCAACTACTATAAACTGTTCGAAATATAAAACTTTTTCAAGATTCTTAATTGTCATGTCTAAAAGTGTAGCAATTCTACTAGGTAAAGATTTCATGAACCATATATGTGACACAGGAGCAGCCAGCTCAATATGTCCCATTCTATCTCTTCTAACTTTTGATAGTGTAACTTCTACTCCACATTTTTCACAAATAATTCCTCTAAATTTCATTCTTTTGTATTTTCCACACAAACACTCATAATCTTTTACTGGTCCAAAAATTCTAGAGCAAAAAAGACCATCCTTTTCTGGTTTAAATGTTCTGTAGTTAATGGTTTCAGGTTTTTTAATTTCTCCAAATGACCATGATCTAATATCATCAGGGCTAGCTATAGATATTTTTAGACTATTAAAATTTTGAACACCTAAGTTCTGATTGAAAATATTAGTTAATTCTTTATTCATTTGAACCTATCAAGTTAGTTAAATTATTATCATTTAGATTTTCTTTAAAATCTAAATTTAAACCCAATGATCTGAGTTCTTTTACCATAACATTAAATGACTCTGGTGTACCAGATTCAAAATTGTTATCACCCTTAACAATAGATTCATAAACCTTAGTCCTGCCTGCTACGTCATCAGATTTAATAGTTAAAATTTCCTGTAAAGTATAAGCCGCACCATAAGCCTCCAACGCCCATACTTCCATTTCACCAAATCTTTGACCTCCAAATTGGGCTTTACCTCCAAGCGGTTGTTGAGTTACTAAGCTGTAAGGACCTATTGATCTTGCATGAATCTTTTCATCAACTAGATGGTGAAGTTTAAGCATATACATATATCCAACTGTTACTGGTCTTTCAAATTTTTGACCAGTTATACCATCATATAAAATTTCTTGACCAGTATTTGATACACCGGATTTAGCTAATAATTCTGTAATATCTTTTTCTTTAGCTCCATCAAATACTGGGGTAGCAAAAGGTATACCTTCTTTTAAATTATTAGCCAAATCTAATACTTCATCCTCATTCATATTTTTAATTAATACTTGATGCTGTTCTAGATTGTATATTTCTAAAAGTTTTTCTCTTAAATCCTTAACCTGACCTTCGGCTTGCATTTTTTTATCATTTGGTTAACTTGTTTTCCTAATGAAGCCGAGGCCCAGCCTAAATGAGTCTCTAAAATCTGACCAATATTCATTCTACTTGGAACACCAAGTGGATTTAAAACAATATCTACTGGTGTACCATCTTCTAGATATGGCATATCTTCAACAGGGCAAATTTTTGATATAACACCTTTATTACCATGTCTTCCAGCCATCTTATCTCCTGGCTGTAATTTTCTTTTTACTGATATAAATACTTTAATTAATTTAAGTACTCCTGGAAGTAATTCATCTCCACTTTGTATTTTATCAATCTTGTTTTCAAATTTTTGATTGATATTTCCAAGCTGATTTTCATAATTTTTAACCAATGTATCAATTTGGGTATTTTTTTTGTCATCTGATATATTTATTTTTAATAAATCACTTAGAGATAATGATTCGATTTGCTCATATTTAATATCAGAATTTTTTTTCAACGAATCAATTCCAGATATGAAGGTTTGATTAACTAATAATTCTCTAAGATGATTTCCAAAACTTTTTTCAAGTATTTCTAATTCGTCATCTCTATCTCTTGCAACTACCTCAATCTGATGATTTTCAATACTTATTGCTCTTTCATCTTTTTCTATTCCCCTTCTTGAGAAAACTCTAATCTCAACAACTGTTCCCTTTACACCTGGAGGAACTCTCAGACTTGTATCCTTTACATCTGCTGCCTTTTCACCAAAAATTGCTCTTAGTAATTTTTCTTCTGGTGTCATAGGTGATTCACCTTTAGGAGTGACTTTACCAACAAGAATGTCTCCAGAGTTTACTTCTGCTCCTACATAAACAATACCGGTTTCATCGAGATTGATTAACATTTCTTCACTTGCATTTGGAATATCTCTAGTGATTTCTTCTGGTCCTAATTTGGTGTCCCTTGACATAACCTCAAACTCCTCAACATGTATTGATGTGAATACATCGTCTTGAACTACTTTTTCTGAGATTAATATGGAATCTTCAAAGTTATATCCATTCCAAGGCATAAATGCAGCGAGGACATTTCTTCCAAGAGCAAGTTCTCCCAAATCAGTTGCCGGTCCGTCAGCTATAACTTGATTTTTTAAAATTTTATCACCTACATTTACTAATGGTCTTTGAGTTATACATGTGTTTTGATTAGATCTTTGAAATTTTGCTAGATTATAGATATCTATTTTATTCAGTGATTTATCATTTTTATCAGTAATTCTAATAACAATTCTATTTGCATCAAGCTGATCTACTATACCTCCTCTTTTTGCAACTATTGTAGATCCGCTGTCATTTGCAACAGTATATTCCATACCAGTTCCAACAAGAGGAGCTTTAGGTTTGATTAAGGGAACTGCTTGTCTCATCATATTTGATCCCATGAGTGCTCTGTTGGCATCATCGTTTTCTAAAAATGGAATTAATGATGAGGCAACTGAAACTAACTGCTGAGGCGAAACATCCATTAAGTCAATAGCATCGATATCGACATTTATAAATTCACCATTTTTTCTACAGCTTACAATCTGATTAGCAAATTTGCCTTTTGAATCAATCTCTGCATTAGCTTGAGCAATAACGAAATCTTCTTCATCGATTGCACTTAAATAGATAACTTTTTCAGAAACTTTACCTGAATTTACAATCCTATAAGGGGTTTCTATAAAACCATATTTGTTTATTCGTGAGTATGAAGCAAGACTGTTAATTAATCCAATATTGGCACCCTCAGGGGTTTCAATTGGACAAATTCTACCATAATGAGTTTGGTGAACGTCCCTGACTTCAAATCCAGCTCTTTCTCTATTCAATCCTCCAGGTCCGAGTGCAGAAACTCTTCTTTTATGAGTTATCTCACTTAAAGGATTAGTTTGATCCATAAATTGACTTAACTGACTTAGTCCAAAAAATTCTTTAATAGAAGCAACAACTGGTTTGGCGTTAACAATATCCTGTGGCATTATATTATCGACTTCCAGTGAGCTTAATCTTTCTTTAATGGCTCTATCCATTTTTAACAAACCAATTCTGTATTGATTCTCAAGTAACTCTCCAACTGATCTAACTCTTCTATTAGCAAGATGATCAATGTCATCAATCTCACCTTTACCATCTATAAGATTATGCATGTGCTTAACAACATCAATGATATCACTTTTATCTAGTGTTCTTTGTTCAATTGATGTTTTTTTCTTAAATTTTGAACAAATTTTTAATCTTCCAACTGAAGATAGATCATATCTATCAGAGTTAAAAAATAAATTATTAAATAAATTTTCTGCAGTCTCAATGGTAGGTGGCTCACCAGGTCTTAAAATTTTAAAAACTTCAAAAAGTGCTTCTTCTCTTGATCGTGCTTTATCAAGTTGAAGAGTGTTTCTAATATAGGAACCAATTTCGATATTATCTGACTTTAAAATATCAATTTTGTTAATTTTATTATTAACTAGAAATTCAATAAATAGTTCATCAATCTCAAAACCCGCCTCAAAGAAAATTTTTCCTGTCTTTTCATCAATTATATCAGATGCTAGAAAAAAACCTGTGAGAGCTTCATTTGATATACATATGCTAGATAAATTTTTCTTTTTTAAATCGTTAATTATCTTTTGATTTACTTTGGTTCCCTTAGTTAAAAGAATTTTACCATTTTTTGAATCAAGAATGTCAAAATTTAAAATCTTACCTTTTAAAAAAGTATAATCAGGCTTGAAATACCATCCAAAGTCATTTTTTTTGTACGTAGTATTTTCATAAAATAGTGAAAGAATTTCTTCTCCTGTCATTCCAAGTATTTTTTTTGGATCTGGCTCTATTTTATTTTTATCACATTCATTTATATGATTTTCAGATACATTACTTAACAAACATTTAAGTAGAGTTGTAACAGGAAATTTTCTTTTTCTATCTATTCTTGCATGTATGTTATTTTTAGCATCATGTTCAAAGTCTAACCAGGATCCTCTGTAAGGAATAATTCTTGCATTAAACAAATATTTACCACTAGTATGAGTTTTGCCAAAATCATGATCAAAAAATACACCTGGTGAACGATGCATTTGGCTTACTACAACTCTTTCGGTTCCATTAATTACGAAAGTTGCGTTTTTTGTCATTAGAGGAATGTCGCCCATATATACTTCTTGTTCTTTGATATCCCTTACAGATTTGGTTCCAGCTATTTCATCTATATCCCATATAATTAGTCTGAAATTAACAAGTAGTGGCGTTCCATATGTCATGCCTCTTTCAGAGCACTCATCTACATCATATTTTGGAACACCTAAGTTATAACTTACATAATCAACTGTAGCTCTCTCTGTATAATCGTTTATTGGAAAAACTGATTTAAAAATAGAGTGAAGACCTGTATTTTCTCTTTCTTCAGGATCAACATTTAGTTGTAAAAAATTATCAAATGATCTTTTTTGAACCTCAACTAAGTTTGGCAAAGAAGTTACTAATGGGATCTTCCCAAAAGATTTTCTAATTTTTTTTAAATTAATATGGTCTAAACTCACTTTTTCTCCTTTATATCCTTGCAATTATTAAGGCCTTTATAAAAAGGCCTTAAAATTATTTTAATGTAACTTTTGCACCAGCTGCTTCTAATGCTTTTTTCATTTCTTCAGCTTCTTCCTTTTTTACCCCTTGTTTTAGTGGTTTAGGTGCACCTTCAACTAAATCTTTTGCTTCTTTTAGGCCAAGACCAGTAATTGTTCTCACCTCTTTAATAACAGCAATTTTATTAGATCCAGATTCAGATAGTTCAATATCAAATTCTGTTTTCTCCTCTGCAGCGGCTTCTCCACCACCTGCAGCTGGAGCTGCAGCAACTGCAACTGGTGCAGCAGCAGATACGCCCCATTTTTCTTCAAGCAATTTACTTAATTCAGCTGCTTCAAGAACAGTAAGAGAAGATAGATCTTCAACAATTTTATTCAAATCAGCCATTTATTTCTCCTTATTTACCTAGTTCGACTCTTGATTATTGCTACTGTTAGAACTAATTAATCGTGCAATTTGTGCTCCAGGTTCAGCTGTAATTGAAGCTATCTTTTGAGCAGGTGCAGATATTAATCCTATTATTTTTCCTCTTAACTCATCCAAAGAAGGTAATTTTGCAAGAAAATCAATTTTTTCTTTATCAATTTTCTCACCATTATAACCTCCACCAATAATTTTAAACTTTTCAAATTTTTTCTCAAAACTAACGGCTACTTTTGCTGGTGCTACTGCATCATCAGAATAAGCAATTGCTGTTGGACCTTTAAAAAGTTCTGAAATATCTTTAAATTGAGTTTCAGATATAGCAAGTTTAGTGAGTCTGTTCTTAGTTACTTTGAATTTTGCTCCATTATCTCTCATTTCTTTTCTAAGTTGCTCTGTCTCATTAACTGTTAGCCCAGAATATTCGGCAACAATCACAGATGTAGCATTTGAAAAGTCTTCTTTGAGATTACTGACAAAATCTTTTTTTTCAGAACGTTTCACGTCAACCTCGGTTTTAATTAGACCCATAGGGCCCAATATTAGCTAAAATTAGTTTGACCACCAAACTAATTTAAAGCCTGTCAAGAAGCAAATCAATGACTCGCTTCAGTCTATGCAGGATATTAAGCTAAAAGCCCCTGCAGTCTTTGACAGGTGATGATCAAAGATCATCTTTTGGATTAATCAACGCAAGCTAGCTTGGTTAATATTTAATCCAACTCCCATAGTTGAAGCTATGGTAACCTTTTTTATAAAAGAACCCTTAACAGCATCGGGTTTACTTTTACTAACTGAAGAATAAAATGTTTTAATATTTTCTAACAAATCTTCTTCACTAAAATCTACTTTTCCAATTCCGGCATGAACAATACCTGATTTATCATTTTTAAATTTAACTTGACCTGATTTAGCGTCTTTTACTGATTGAGAAATTTCATTAGTCACAGTACCAAGTTTAGGATTTGGCATTAAACCTTTTGGGCCTAGTATTTTTGCTACTTTACCTAATTTAGGCATCATATCTGGAGTCGCAATAAGAATGTCAAATTCTATTTTTGATTTAGAAATTGTTTCAATCAAATCATCGCTTCCAACTAAATCTGCACCATTGCTTTTTGCATCATTTTGTTTTTCGTCATTTGCAATTACTGCGACCTTCACAGTTTTTCCTGTTCCACTAGGAAGATTTACAACGCCTTTTATATTTTGATCCGTTTTGTTACTGTCAATTCCAAGATTAATTGAAATATCAATTGTTTCTTTAAACTTTACATAAGATTTCTCTTTTAAAATTTTTATTGCTTCTAATGGCTCGTAAACCTTTGTAGTGTCAAAATTATTTAACATTTGTTTTCTATTTTTTGTTATTTTCATTAACCAACTACCTCCATACCCATTGAAACAGCAGATCCTTTAACCATGTTCATCGCTCCATTTAGATCAATAGCATTTAAATCTTGCATTTTTTCTTTAGCAATTTTTTCAATATCTTGCATTGTGACTTTACCCACTAAAGATCTACCAGGAGTTGAGTTTCCTTTTTTTATTTTTGCTGCTTTTTTAAGATAAAAACTTACTGGTGGTAATTTAGTAGTAAAGTCGAAACTTCTATCTTTGTATGCAGTTATTATAACTGGAATTGGGGCACCTTTTTCTAAATCTTTTGTTTTATCATTAAATGCTTTACAAAAATCCATTATGTTCAGTCCTCTTTGTCCAAGTGCAGGTCCTACAGGAGGTGATGGGTTTGCTCCTCCAGCAGGAATTTGTAATTTAATTAAACCTAAAATTTCTTTAGCCATAGTTTATACCTTTTCTACCTGCGAATATTCTAAATCAACAGGTGTTGATCTACCAAAAATTGAAACAGCCACTCTTAATCTTGCTTTATCTTCATCTATTTGCTCAACTTCTCCATTAAATGATGCAAAAGGTCCATCAATTACTTTTACTTGTTCCCCAACATCATACATTATTGCAGGTCTAGATTTTTCTACACCGTCAATAACTTGTTCAGATATTCTTTTTGCTTCAGCATTACTAATTGGAACTGGTTTACCTTTGTTACCTAAAAAACCACTTAACTTTGGAGTTGTTTTAATAATATGCCAGGTATCGTCATTTAAGCTCATTTTAATAAGTATATAGCCAGGAAATATTTTCCTTTCTGTATTTACCCTTACACCTCTTTTTACTTCAACGATGTTTTGAACTGGAACAGATATTTCTTCGATATGTTCTTTGACACCAAGTTTTGTTGCTTGGTCCAAAATACTGTCAGCAACTTTTTTTTCATAACCTGAATAGGCATGAAGAACGTACCATCTTGCTTTATTCATTAAAAACCAGATCCTATTTCAATTATTTTTCTTATTGAAAAAGACCATATTTGGTCAGTTAGAAGAAAAAATAAAGAGAATAATATTATTAATAATATGACTATTGCAGAAGAAATGAAAGTATCTCTTCTTTGAGGCCATGTAACTTTTTGTAATTCTTGTCTAACCTGTCTTACAAAAAGAGCTGGTGATGTTTTCTTTTTTTCAATATTCATATTTTCATTTCTTTTGGCAGGAGTGGCAGGACTTGAACCCGCAGCCCCCGGTTTTGGAGACCGGTGCTCTACCAGTTGAGCTACACTCCTAATAAGTATTGGCTAACTGATAGAGCGGTCTCTAAAACTATTCAATAATTTCAGCTACAACTCCAGCGCCAACTGTTCTTCCACCTTCTCTAATTGCAAATTTTAAACCTTTATCCATTGCAATTGGAGACAAAAGAGTAACTTCCATAGCAATATTATCACCAGGCATTACCATTTCGGTGCCTTCAGGCAATTTAATTGTTCCAGTTACATCAGTTGTTCTAAAGTAGAATTGAGGTCTGTAGTTTGAAAAGAATGGGGTATGTCTCCCACCTTCTTCCTTTTTTAATACATATGCTTCTGCTTTAAATTTTGTATGAGGTTTTATTGAACCGGGTTTTGCTAATACTTGACCACGTTCAACTTCTTCTCTTTTTGTTCCACGAAGAAGAACACCAACGTTATCACCGGCCTCACCAGAATCTAGAAGTTTTCTAAACATCTCAACTCCAGTGCAGGTAGTTTTTTGAGGATCTCTTATTCCTAGAATTTCAATTTCCTCTCCAACTTTTACTTGACCTTGTTCAATTCTTCCAGTTACAACTGTACCTCTACCAGAAATTGAAAATACATCTTCAACTGGCATTAGGAAAGGCTGATCTACAGGTCGGCTAGGTTGTGGTATATGTTCATCAACTGCTTTCATTAATTCCATAATTGAATTTTTTCCAATCTCATCGTCTCTACCTTCTAGAGCTGCTAAAGCTGAACCCTTAATGATTGGGATAGTATCACCTGGGAATTCATATGAAGTTAGAAGTTCTCTAATTTCCATCTCAACTAGATCAATTAGTTCTTTGTCATCTACTTGATCAACTTTGTTCATGTATACAACGAGAGCAGGTACACCTACCTGTCTAGCTAAAAGTATGTGTTCTCTTGTTTGAGGCATTGGTCCGTCGGCTGCATTAACAACTAAGATACCGCCATCCATTTGAGCTGCACCAGTAATCATGTTCTTAACATAATCTGCGTGTCCCGGACAATCTACGTGAGCATAATGTCTTGCTTCAGTTTCATATTCAACGTGTGCCGTAGAAATTGTAATACCACGTTCTCTTTCTTCAGGTGCTTTGTCAATGTTTGCGTAATCTGTAAATTCTGCTCCACCTGACTCTGCTAATATTTTTGTTATAGCAGCAGTTAATGTTGTTTTACCATGGTCAACGTGACCAACAGTACCTATGTTACAATGCGGTTTGTTTCTTTCGAATTTTGCTTTAGCCATTTTTTACCCCAATAATATTTTGTTATGGAGCGGGTGAAGGGAATCGAACCCTCGTAGCCAGCTTGGAAGGCTGGAGCTTTACCACTAAGCTACACCCGCAACTAAACTGACTGCTTCACACACTCACTTTAATGCTTTCATCCCATTACCTCCGTAATGGTGGAGGGGGTAGGATTCGAACCTACGTACGCTCACGCGGGCGGATTTACAGTCCGCTGCCTTTAACCACTCGACCACCCCTCCGTTTGAAGAAATTGGCCAATACTAATAAATTAGTATATATGTCAATCTAAAACAGCAACTTCACCTTTGCAAAATACGTATACTCGTAAAAGCAACGGCCTTTTAGACAAAAAATGTCATTTTGTACATATCTAGATTGTATTAATTAGACAAATCTGTGATATTAAACCATGAGTAAGTTTAGAAATAGTAAATCTAATAAAAATCAAGGAATTCATACAATTTTTGGTCAACATTCTGTTAAAGCGGCTCTCCAAAATGATAAAAGGGAGCATACTGAGTTAATAATTAGTAAAAATCAGATTAATTTTGCAAAAAAATATGAATCTAAAATGCAAAAAATTAGTATTCTTCCTCAAAATGAGTTTACAAGAAGATTTGGAAACGAGAACGCAACTCAGGGGGTAGTTTTAAAAACAAAAGATTTTGCTAGGCCAGGTTTAGAAGAATTTATAAAAGTAGAAAGTAAAAAAACAAAATCAGTAATATTAATTTTAGATCACGTAACTGATCCTCAAAATATTGGCTCAATAATGAGATCATGTGCATTATTTGATTGCGCAGGAATTATAGTTGGTAAAGATAATTCACCAGAATTGACTTCATCAATTTATAAATCAGCTTCTGGTGCTGCAGAAATTGTAAATTATATTAGAGTGACAAATATAAGAAGAGCTATTTCTTTTCTTAAAAAAAATAATTATTGGATTTATGGCTTTGATAGTTCGAAAAATAAAAATTCAAAATTAAATTTTTCAAAAAAATCGGTATTAGTTTTTGGTTCTGAAGGAAAAGGTATTAGAGAATTAGTAAAAAAAGAATGTGATGAAATAATGCAGATAAACATGAAAAACAATTTAAAATTTGAAATTGATAGTTTGAATGTTTCTAACGCAACATCGATTGCTTTATATCAGTTTTACTCAACTTAAATGTGATAAGGGTGGTGCCGCGTGTCGGAATCGAACTGACTACCTGATGATTACAAATCAACTGCTCTACCAAATGAGCTAACGCGGCATTAATTTTGCATTTATATTAAATTATAAATTCGACAAGAATTTTATAAATTAAATTCCAGGAATATAAGGAACTCCATCACCCTTTACTCTTTCGTTTAATTCACTTAATGTAGAGCACGCTGTAATTGGACTAAATACAAGAAATAAAATTATTAAAGTTTTTTTTACCATAAAATATTTATAACTTCTCAATTTTTGCTGCACAATATTTAAATTCAGGAATTTTTCCATATGGATCTAAAGCAGGATTAGTTAAAAGATTCGCGGCAGACTCATTATAACAAAATGGAATAAATATAACTCCATCAGGAATCGCCCTGTCTTGCCTTACTCTAATATCTATTGAGCCTCTTCTAGTTGTGACTTTTATTTTATCACCAGCTTTCATATTATTTTTAATTATATCTTTAGGTGATATTGAAACTGAAGGTTCCGGTTCAATGGCATCTAAATTTGATGCCTTTCTGGTCATAGCTCCAGTATGCCAATGCTCTAATTGCCTTCCTGTCGTTAGTATCATCGCAAATTCTTTATCAGGTACTTCATCTGGTGCAGTCACACTAGCTGGAACAAACTTACCCTTACCATTTTCATTTGGAAATTTATCACCAAAAACAATTTCATCTCCTGGTGTAGTTGGAGATTTACTTGGATAGGTTACAGAGTTTTCATTTTCTAATCTTTCCCAAGATATATTGTTTAATGAAGGCATTGTTAGTGACATTTCTTCATAAATTTCCTTGGGATGTTTATATTTCCAATTTAAACCCATTCTTTTTCCAAGTTCGTTCGTTATCCACCAATCTTCTTTTGCTTCACCAGGGGAATCTAAAGCTTTTCTTCCCATTTGTACTTGTCTATTAGTATTAGTAACTGTTCCATTTTTTTCAGGCCATGCTGAAGCTGGGAAAATAACATCAGCATATGTTGCTGTTTCGGTTAAAAAAATATCTTGAACTACTAAATGCTCTAACATTTGTAGAGCTTCTCTTGCATGATTAAGATCAGGATCAGACATTGCTGGATTTTCACCAAGTATATACATGCCTTTAATTGTGTTCTCATGAATAGCGTCCATAATTTCAACAACAGTTAGACCTTTTTTATCATCTAAAGAAGTGTTCCAGAGTTTTTCAAAAAAATCTTTATTATTATCTTTATCAACTAATTGGTAATCAGGGTACATCATTGGTATTAGACCAGCATCAGAAGCTCCTTGGACATTATTTTGTCCTCTTAAAGGATGTAAACCAGATCCTCTTTTTCCTACATTTCCTGTCATTAAAGCTAGTGAAATTAAACATCTAGCATTGTCGGTACCATGCGTATGTTGAGAAATACCCATTCCCCAGAAAATAATTCCTTTATTTGTAATGGCATATGAGCGCGCTACTTCTCTAATTAATTCTGGATCAATACCTGTTTCGTTTTGCATTATATCAGGTGAATAATTCATTAAATGTTTTCTTAATTTATCAAATCCCTCAGTTTGTTTTTTAATGTATTGAGAATTAAATAAATTTTCTTCAACAATAACATTCATTATTGAATTTAAGAGAGCAACATCAGATCCTGGTTTAAATTGTAACATATGAGTTGCATGTTTTTTTAAAGAATGACCTCTAGGATCCATCACAATTAATTTGGAACCTTTTTTTGCAGCATTTTTAAAAAAAGTTGCTGCTACTGGATGGTTTTCAGTCGGATTAGCACCAATGACTATTATCACATCAGAATGTTCAACTTCATAGAATGGAGCAGTAACAGCTCCTGAGCCAATAGTTTCTAATAAGGCCGCAACTGAAGAAGCATGACAAAGCCTTGTACAATGATCAACATTGTTAGTATTAAAACCAGTTCGTATTAATTTTTGAAATAAATATGCTTCTTCATTTGAACATTTAGCTGATCCAAATCCCGCTAGATTACTTGTACCATTTCTTTGTTTTTTAAGTTTTAAGAATCCTTGTGCAGCATAATCTAAAGCTTCATCCCAAGATGCTTCTCTAAAATATTCATGAATATTTGAAAAATTAATGTTTGGATGCAAATCTTTTGCTTTGTCTTTAATTCTAATCAGTGGCTTTGTAAGTCTTTCTGGGTTATTGACATAATCAAAACCAAATCTTCCCTTTACACATAACCTATTTTTGTTTGCGGGACCGTCAACACCATTAACGTATTTAATTTTGTTATCTTTTACATTGTATTCTATTTGACAACCAACACCGCAATAAGGACAAACACTATCAATTTTTTTATCTACCTTACTATGACCAACACCATCCTTATCTACGATGGATGCCGGCATTAATGCTCCAGTTGGACAAGCTTGTACACATTCACCACATGCCACACATGTACTGTCACCCATTGGGTCATCAAAATCAAACACGATTTTAGAATTTTCTCCTCGATATGCCATTCCAATCACATCATTTACCTGGACTTCTCTACATGCTCTTACACAGAGATTACATTGGATGCATGCATCTAAATTTACAGCCATGCTTGGATGAGAAACGTCTGCCTGACATGAAGTTTTTTTTGGAAATCTACTTTCTTTAACTTCAACTTTGTCTATCCATTTCCAAAAGTCAGAATTATTATCATGAGCAATTTCTTTTTTTGGCTGGTCTGCTAAAAGCAATTCAAAAACTAACTCTCTAGATTTTTTAGCCTTTTCTGAAGAAGTTTTTACTTTCATACTATCAGTTGGCTTTCTAATACAAGATGCTGCTAACACACGCTCTCCTTCAATTTCAACCATACATGCTCTACAATTTCCATCTGCTCTATAGCCAGGTTTATCAGAATAACATAAATGTGGAATTTCTGTTCCAAGTCTATTTGCAACTTGCCAAATAGTTTCATTAGCATTTGCTTCAACTAACTTTTCGTTTAAATAAAATTTTGTTTTGTCTTTAGTCATAAGTTATTTCATTGCTAAAATATTTTAAAACAGAATTTAATGGGTTTGTTGCAGCCTGTCCTAAACCACATATCGATGCTTGAGCCATAACTTCACTTAAGTCTTTTAATTTTTCCTTGTTCCATTTTTTTTCTTGCATTAATTTTACAGTTTTCTCCGTACCGGAACGACATGGTGTACATTGACCACAACTTTCTTCTTCGAAAAATTTTAGTAAATTAAGTGCAACATCTTTCATATTATCATGATCCGACAATACAATTACTGCCGCTGAACCTAAAAAACATCCGGCATCCATTAATTCTTTTGATCCATAATCAAGTGGAATATCATTCATAGTGGCGGGTAGGATACCGCCTGATGCACCTCCTGGAAGATATCCTTTAAAAGTATGTCCATCTGCCATACCATCACAATACTTATCAATTAATTGTTGAATTGTTATACCTGCTGGGGCAACTTTTAGTCCTGGGTTCTTTACTCTTCCAGATACTGAAAAACTATGAAAACCCTTATTCCCATTGGACCCCTTTTCAGCAAACCACTTTGCTCCTTTTTCAATTATATCTCTTACCCAAAAAAGAGTTTCTAAATTATTTGTTAAAGTAGGACATCCAAATAAACCAATTTCAGCTACATAAGGCGGTCTATGCCTTGGCAATCCTCTCTTGCCTTCAATACTTTCTATCATTGCTGACTCTTCTCCACAAATATAGGCTCCTGCCCCTCTTCTCACTACGAAAAAGTCTTTTGGAATTATTTCTTCATCTTCCATTTTATTTATTTCATCAAGTAAAATTTTTATAACTGTTGGATATTCATCTCTCATATAAATATAAACTTTTTGAGCATTTATAAAATAGGATGCAATTAAAGCTCCTTCTAAAAATCTATGTGGATCACTTTCTAAATATGACCTATCTTTAAATGTTCCTGGCTCACCTTCATCACCATTAACAGCAACATATTTTTTACCATTGTAATTTGAAACAATTTCCCATTTTTTCCCTGTAGGAAATCCAGCGCCACCCTTACCTTTCAATCCGCTTTCATTTAAAGAATCTAAAACTTGTTTTTTTGAGATAACACCATTTTTTATTTTGTTCGCAATTTCATAACCGCCTTTTTTTTTATAAGAAGATAAATTTATATAATCTGGAATGTAGGGGTCAAAATTTTTTTCATCAATTGTTTTTTTAACTTTATCAAAATTAGCCATATCAACATAATTTTTTCCTACGCAAACAGTAGGAGCAACATTGCATCTTCCCATGCACGGCCCAGGTACGACTTTTATATTTTTATTTTCTAATTTTTTTATATCTTGAAGTAATTTGTGTGCACCAAATAATTCACATGTTAAACTTTCACAAACCCTTACAACATTCACTGGGTTATAATCTTTACTATCTTTAACTATATTAAAGTGAGCATAAAAAGTTGCAACTTCATAAATTTCAGAAAGTGGTAAATTAATAATAGTTGATAAAGCTACTAGATGTTTATCGTACAAAACACCAAATTTATCCTGTAATATGTGCAAATATTCTATTAATTCATCTCTCTTAAATATTAACCCTGAAAACAATTTAGAAACTTCATCTAAATATTTATCTTCGACTTGTCTTCCTTTTGGAGTCCAACGTCTTTTCTTCTTTTTTAAAGAAGTTTCTGTTTGAGAAACAAATTTATCCATTCCAATTATTATTATACTATATATTAAGTATCAGAAAACTATGAAAGATTCAGTTGAAAATGAAGAATTAGTTCTTGATACTAGTGGTACAGAATGTCCTATACCAGTGCTTAAGGCTAGAAAACTTGCATCAGAATTAAACAAAAATACAATTATTAAAATTATTGCAACTGATCCTTTGGCTGAAGCAGACTTTGAACATTATTGTGATCAGTCTAATTATGAATATTTAAGTTGTGAAAAAATAAAAGATAAAATTGTAATTCGTTATAGATTTAAAATATAAAATTAAAATAGACTTTCATAATTATAAAAATCAAAAATATCTCCTTTGTTTACTTGAGAAACATTTTCATCAATTTCAATTATACCATCAGAATAGGATATAGAACTAATCATACCAGAACCTTGTTTAGTAAATTTATTTGCAATATTTTTATTATTTATAATTTTTTTATTTACACGTAACCACTCCATTCTTTTTGTTTTTTTCTTCATAGAAAAATTTGCTGTAATTTTACTTGATGATGGGAGCTTAAAATTTCCACCAGATAATTTTTCTATTAATGGTCTTACTAACATTGCATATAGTAATTGAACAGAAACTGGATTACCTGGTAAGCAAATTATGAAGCACTTATTTATTTTTCCAACTGCAATTGGTCTTCCTGGTTTAATTGCTGCTCTCCAAAAATATACCTTACCTAATTCAGATAAAACTTTAATTAAATGATCTTCATCGCCAACAGATGCACCACCAGCAGTTATTATTACATTAAATTTTTTTGAAGTATTAAAAATTTTATTTTTAATAGATTTAAAATTATCTTTGAGATTTCCACAATATTTTTTTTCTATAAAATTCTTATCAAGTAAATTATACAAACTATAATAATTTGAATTATTAATTTCAGAATTTTTCAAATTTTTAGTTGGTTTTCGTAATTCATTACCACTTGTAAAGAAACCAATTTTAATTTTTTTAAATACTTTTATTTTACTAATACCAGTAGCAGCAATTAAATTTATATTTTGTTGATTTAATTTAGACCCCTTTTCTAGTATTTTTTGGTTTTTCTTTATATCTTCACCCTTTAATCTATAATTATCTCCAAATTTTGGAATTTTAGTTAAATGAATTTTATTCCCTTTCTTGTATGTATTTTCCTGCATAACTATAGTTGATGAATTTGTAGGCATTTTTGCGCCAGTAAAGATTCTGACTACTTCACCAGGTTTTACTTTTATATTTTTGTTATCTCCAGCAGCTATTCGTCTGTCACAAAAAAAATTTTTTTTTGTTTTTAAATCTGCTTTTAAAATAGCATAACCGTCTACAGCAGAATTATTAAAAGGAGGTAAATTTATTTTACTTTTTATATTTTCGTAAAGAAATCTATCCTCTGAATTCTCTAAATTAACTTTTTCAGAATTAAAAATTACAACCTTTTGTTTTTTAAATAAATTAACAATTTGTTTTTTGGTTAGAGGTGATTTATTCATTAAAATTCTCTCAAAATAAAATCAACTATATTATCAATTTCATCATTCTTAAAAGTTCTCAAGTCAGTTTTAAGTTGATTATTTGTAATAATTGCTTTTATATTTTTAATTTTGGTAAATAAGTAATTATCATTATCATTTTTAATTATTTCAATTTTTGGGTGATTTTCATTTTTAAACCCTTCCACTATTACAATATCAATTTCTGAAAGTTGATTAATTAATTCATCTAATGTTTTTTCTTTTGAATTGTTTAGCTCTGATATTTTAACCCATCTCTTCGATGAACTAACTATTACTTGAGATGATCCCGCTAATCTATGCTTAAAGCTATCTGTATTTTCATGATCTATATCAAATTCGTGATGTGCATGTTTAATTGAAGCGACACGAAAATTATTAGAGCTAAGTTTATTTATAATTTTAGTTGCAATAGTCGTTTTCCCTGAATTCTTCCAGCCAATAATTCCTACTATTTTCATTTAATAGATCTATTATTTAACAAATATACAAGAGAGTAAATAATTATTGTTATTGATATTAAAACTAAACCTAATGCCATAGCGTATTCTAAATTTCCCATTCTAGTTTCTAAAGATATAGCAGTTGTCATTACTCGTGTATAATGATCAATATTACCACCCACAATCATAACTGCACCAACTTCTGAAATTGCTCTTCCAAAAGCAGATAATAATGTTGTAATTAATAAAAAATAACTATGGTTAAATAGAAGTTTAACAGAACCCCAAAAGGGAATATTTAAGGATCTTATCTGATCTTTAAATTCAAACCAATTTTTTGAAAATATCTCATGAGATAATGAAGCAATTATTGGAAAAATTATTATAGTTTGAGCAATAATCATCGCAGAGGGTGTGTATAGAAGCTGTAAGATACCTAAAGGTCCACCTGATGCAAAAATAAAATAAACAATTAAACCAACTACAACTGGAGGAATTCCCATCAATGAGTTTATAATTATTAAAATAATTTTTTTGAAATAAAAATTATAAATTGCAAAATAATACCCTACTATAAACCCTAATAATGATGCAATAATTAAGGCGGTAAAACTTACAAATAATGATAAAAAAATAATGTCCCATAGTTCATTATCTAAAGTAATAATTAATAGTATGGAATTTGTGAAAATTTCTAATATGTTCATTTATATTATTAGTTTAATTACAACATATGGCAAAAAAAGAAAAATATTTAGTCTCACCTGATATTAATAATAAGTCCTTAATTACAAAACTAAATGGTTATGATGAGAAAGGTAATAAAATAATTTCTAAAGTTATTAATGAAAAAGCTCTTACAATTTTTCTTAATAATCAAGAGATAGTAACGCTAATGTCTATTAGTGATCACCCAAAATATCTTGCAGTTGGGTATTTATTAAATCAAAATATGGTTAAGAAAAATGACATAATTAGAAAAGTTGAAATTGATAAAGATTTAGGTGTGGTTGTTGTACGAACAAATCGTAAAACAAATTATGAAAACAAATTAAGAAAGAAAATAACAACTAGTGGTTGTGCAATAGGTACAGTGTTTGGAGATATCTATGCGGAAATAAAAAAATCAAAATTAAAATCCAAAAAGAAAATTAAACATAAATGGATTTATGAAATTTCAAAAAAAATTACATTAACACCGAGCTTATATTTAGAAACAGGAGCAATACATGGTTGTGCCATTATTCATAATAATAAACCATTGATTTATATGGAAGACGTAGGGAGACATAATGCTGTAGATAAAATTGCTGGTTTTATGTTTTTAAAAAAAATTAGCTCTTCAAATAAAATTTTTTACACTACAGGAAGACTAACTAGTGAAATGGTTATTAAAACTATAAAAATGGGTATTCCAATATTAATTTCTAGATCAGGATTCACAGCATGGGGTGTAGAGCTGGCGAGAGGTTCGAATTTAACACTTATTGGACGAGCAAAGGGAAAAAAATATTTAGCACTTTCTGGAGAACATAGAATTGACCATTAATAAGAAAAAAATTTTGTTTGCTATACTTGCTGGAGGTCAATCAAAAAGATTTGGAGGTGGATTCAAAGCTTTTGCTAAAATAAATGGAATTACAATCTTAGACAAAATAATAAACAAGCTTAAAAAATATAGTAATGAAATAATAATAAATGCTAATGACTTAAAAAGTTTTAAGAAAATTAATTACCCAATAATTGAAGATAGATTCAAAGGTTTTGTGGGACCTTTAGCAGGAATTCACACATCAATGTTGTGGGCTAAAGAAAATTACACAAACAAAGAATGGGTTTTTACTGTTCCAAGTGATACTCCATTTTTACCTGATAATCTTTTTGATAAGTTTTCAGAGGCATATGATGAAAATATAAAAATATTGATTGCAAGATCAAATAGTAGACAACATCCAGTAATAGCAATGTGGCATATATCGCTAATAACTAGTTTAGAAAATGAGTTAAAATTAAAAAATAGTAAAATTATGTTTTGGGTTAAAAAGCACAAATATAAATTTGTTGAATTTGAGAAAAGCCAAGAAAAAAATTTTTTCAATGTTAATACTCAAGAAGAATGGAATACAGCAAAAAATATCTAAATTTGATATAAATATGTAAAAAATATTTTTTTTGTATAAAGAATATTTTAAATGGTAAGATCAATATATAAAATATTTCCAGGAATTTTATTTTGTTTTGTAATTGCTTATTCAGGCATATACATAAGTGATTTTGTCGGAAAAGAAATTTTAAATTTAAATAAAAGTCCAATATCACCAATAATGCTATCAATAATATTTGGTCTTTTGATAGGAAATATATTTCATATCAATAATTTTTTATTAGAAGGAATTAAGTTTTCTTTAAAATTTATTCTAAGATTAGGAATAATATGTCTTGGTGTTAGACTAGGGCTTTTAGATATTTTTAAAGTTGGAATAGTTGGAATACCTCTAATTGTTGCTTGTATTATTATATCAATCTTGGTTGTAAATTATTTATGCAAGTTATTAAATGTTTCTTCAAAAATGGGATCATTAATTGCAGTTGGAACAAGTATTTGTGGAGCATCTGCAATTGTAGCAACTAGTCCTGCAATTAATGCTGATAAAGAGGAAGTTGCTTATGCTATAGCTAATATTACAATATTTGGAATAATTGCAATGTTCCTCTATCCATTTATGGCATATTATCTTTTCAGTGGAGATGAGTTAGCATCAGGATTATTTCTTGGAACTTCAATACATGAAACTGCTCAAGTTGCTGGTGCTGGATTGATATATGCTGAACAATTCAATTCACCAAAAACTATGGATATAGCTACAATTACAAAATTAGTAAGAAATGTCAGTATGATAATCGTCATTCCTACAATAAGCTATATGTATCTAAGAAATGATATTGGTGAAAATAATAGCAAACCATCAATAATATCTATGTTTCCAATTTTCATAATTGGTTTTATTTTTATGGGTCTTATAAGATCAATTGGAGATTACGGAATTCAAAATAGTAATTTAGCTTTTGAAATATTAACCAATAATAACTGGCAATTAATAATCAATATTATTAAATCTATTGCTGAGTATTCTTTGGCAATAGCAATGGCAGCTGTTGGCATAAGTACAAATTTAGTTTCTTTAAAAAGCTTAGGCATAAGACCATTTTATGTTGGTTTTTCTGCAGCTTGTTGTGTTGGAATTGTAAGTTATATCGGAATCATAGTACTAAACAATTTTATATAATTTTCTAAAATAAATATAATTTGTACTTATTAAGTAATAATTATATAAAATTCGTAAAAAAATATGTCAATTTACCTTCCAATAGCTGAAATGAACGTCAATATTTTTCTTATTATCTTTATTGGTATGAGTATAGGGATACTTTCAGGAATTTTTGGTGTTGGTGGTGGATTTTTAATGACACCACTATTAATTTTTTTAGGCATACCTCCAGTTGTAGCTGTTGGTTCTGAAGCTCCACACGTTTTAGCAACTTCAGTTTCAGGTTTTATTGCTCACTGGAGAAAAAGAAATGTTGATATAAAGATGGGTATATTCCTTTTAATAGGAGGTTTAATTGGCTCCACAGTTGGTGTAAATATTTTCAGTTATCTAAAAAACTTTGGGCAAATAGATTTAGTTATTCAGTTATTATTTCTTTTCTTTTTAGGTTTTATTGGTTTTAGTATGGCTTTTGAAAGCGCAAGAACTACAATAAAACACTATAGAGCAAGAAACACAAAAAGAACAAAACTGCATCAACATTCTTGGTTTCACGGACTTCCATTCAAAGTTCGCTTTCATAGATCAAAACTTTATATAAGTGCGATACCACCTGTACTGATAGGGTTCGCAGTTGGAGTAATGTCAGCAATGATGGGAGTTGGAGGAGGATTTATAATGATACCGGCAATGGTATACATACTTGGAATGCCAACAAGTATAGTAGTTGGGACATCTTTATTTCAAATCATTTTTGTTACCGCTAATGCAACATTCTTTCAATCCTACATAAATTATAATGTAGATATTGTGCTATCTGCACTAATGATATTTGGAGGAGTAATCGGTGCACAAATTGGTGTAATTTTTGGGTCTAAATTAAAAGCAGAATATTTGAGAGGTATTTTGGCTATATTAGTACTGGGTGTCTGTGGTAAAATTTTTACAGATCTAGTTTTAAGACCTAATGATTTATTTTCATTGGTAATGATATGATATCAATATTTAATTTTTCAATTAATTTATTGATCGTAGTTTGTCTCTTCATATATTTTATTTTTACAACCATTAGTTTTAATCTGGAGAATATTGAATATTTTTTAATTCTAATAATTGTTATAAATTCATTTAACAAAATTTATATTTGGTCAAATTTCAGAGTATGTATTAAAAAAGATCTTAATAAAATATTTAAAGAAATATTATTTAATGATTCATTTGCAAAACTAAGTATAGTTATTTTATCCACTGTAATTCCAATTTATATGCTTATGCAAAAAGATATATTAGTGATTGATATATTGATTAAAAAAGTATCTTTTTTATTAGTATCAATTTTTGCATTAATTGGATTTTATTTAGAATTTTATATTTTAGAAGTGACAAAAAATAGATGATTAAAAATTTAAATATAAAGTTTGCTTTTAATCTAACAATTTTATTGACTGTAATTTTTTTTTATAACTTTCTTAATGCTGAAGAAATTTACTTTGACTTATCTGAAGATAGTATTGAATTACAAACAGATTTTAATGGAAAAGAAATTATTATTTTTGGATTACTAAAAAATGATCATGAGACACTTTTGACAATAAAAGGGCCGCCATCAAAAATGAGAATACAAAAAAAAGAGAGGTATTTTGGAATATGGATAAACAATCAATACGTTACCTATAGTAACATTCCATCTTTATTCTTTTTATCCTCATCAAAAGAAATTAACGAAATCTTGCCTGAATCGATATTAATTAATGAGGATCTAAGTTTTGAAAAAATTTTAAATAATAAGACTTTTAATCAAAATTTTATTTTCAAAAATGACCAAAAAAATTGGAATGAAAATTTTGTTAGAATAAAAAAAGAACAATCATTTTATAAAAGTTTTGAAATGAAAAAGGTCAAAGATAAATTATTTCAAACTAGCGTTTTTTTTCCAACAAATACAATACCAGGGATTTATAATGTTGATATTTACTATATAAGAAATAATACAATTATGAGTAGTGATCAAAAAAATATAGTTATAAAAAAAACTGGTATAGGAAGTCAAATATTTGACTTTGCTAATGAAAATGCAGCTACATACGGAGTTTTTGTAATTATCTTTTCAATATTTTCAGGTTTTATTGCTGCTGCTTTATTTAGGAGAAGTAAATGAGCGATGATAGATATATTCTAGTTGTTGCAGATAATTCAGAGGAAATGAATACAGCTCTTGAATATGCTTGTGCAAGATCAAAAAAAACAGGAAGAAAGATTATAATTGCAACATTCATAGAGCCTTTGGATGTTCTAACAACCAAGGGTGTTACAGATATTATGAAAGAGGAAGCTAGAGAAGAAGCAGAAACAATTCTAAAAAAAGCTGCCTCATTTGTCCAAGAAAGAACAGGTGACTATCCTGCTCTCTCTTTAAGAGAGGGGGATACTATATCTGAATTAAAACAATTATTAGATGAGGAAAAAAATATTAATGTTCTTGTTTTAGCTGCCAATACTGATCCAAATAGTAAAAACCCTGGTCCAATAATAACTTCTCTAGTGAGTAATGAAATAACAAACCTAAGAATACCAATAATGATTGTGCCTGGAAATTTATCATTTGAACATATTGCGCAAATAACTTAAAAAAATGTCTAAAGAGATAGCTAAAATATTAGTAGATATAAAGTCTATTAATTTTTCATTTGATAAATATTTTACTCTTACATCAGGCTTGGCTAGTCCTGTTTATGTTGATTGTAGAAAAATTATTTCTTTTACAAAAGAAAGAAATTTTATAATTGATAAAGCCATAGATTATTTGACTAAAAATAATATTGAGACAGAAATTATTGCTGGTGGAGAGACTGCTGGAATTCCCTATGCTGCTTTTATTTCTCAAAAATTAGATAAACAAATGATTTATATTAGAAAAAAAACAAAGGGTTTTGGAAAAAACAAACAAATTGAAGGTGAATTTGAAAAAAATCAAAAAGCTCTTTTAGTTGAAGATCTAGCTACCGATGGAGGTAGTAAAATAATTTTTATTAACGCAATGCGTGAAGCTGGATTAAAAGTTAAAGATATATTTGTAATATTTTATTATGATATTTTTAATTTTAATGAATCAGAATTATTTAAATTAAATGTAAATATGCACTCACTGTGTACTTGGAAAGATATAATAAATTATATTGAAAGTGAAAAAATATATTCTGAAGATAAGGTTTCAAACTTAAAAGAATTTTTAGAAGATCCAGAAAAATGGAGAAGCAAGTATGCGTGAAATAGTTGTTGTCAGTGGAGGTTTTGACCCAATTCACAGTGGTCATATAAAATTAATCAAAGAAGCTGCTAAACATGGTGAAGTTGTAGTTTTGCTAAATTCTGATTTATGGCTTCAAAAAAAGAAGGGTAAGGAATTTCTTCCTTTTATTGAAAGAACTATAATTATGAATGAGTTAAAAAATGTTATTGATGTTATAGAATTTGATGACGGAGATAAGACGTGCATCGATGGTCTTAAAAAGGTAAAAAATAAATATCCAAAATCAATTATTAAATTTGCAAATGGAGGTGATAGAAATAATAATACAACACCAGAATCAATATTCTGTGAAAAAAACAATATACAATTACTTTGGGGTATAGGTGGTGACAATAAATCAAATTCTAGTTCATGGATTTTACAAAAATGGAAAGAAGATAATTAAGGATATAATTTTCTTTTAACCCAACCATCATTTTCCATACGGAATTCAAGTCTGTCATGCAGTCTAAATGGCATATCTTGCCAAAATTCAATTAATATAGGTGCTACTAAGTAACCATTCCAATGTGAAGGTCTTGGTACATCATTATCTGAAAATTTTTTTTCAAACTCTTCTACTCTTTTAGTTAATGTCGATCTATCATCTAGTTCTTCAGACTGTAATGAAGCCCAAGCTCCTATTCTACTTCCTAGTGGCCTTGAATTATAATATTCATCAGCTTCAGCGTTTGAAATTTGTGAAACATTACCTTCTATTCTTATTTGTCTTTGAAGTGTTTTCCAATGAAAATTTAAAGCTACACTATCGTTGTTTTTAATTGCTCTACCTTTTTTGCTATTTGAATTTGTGTAAAAAACAAACCCTTTATCATCATATGATTTAAGTAAAACAATTCGCGAGCTGGGTTTGCCATCAGAAGATATAGTAGCAAGGTTCATAGCATTTGGGTCATTGATTTCACTTTTCTTTGCCTCTTCAAACCATTCTTGAAAAAGTTCAATTGGTTTTTTATCAGAATTTATTAATTTTTGATTTGATTGCATATTATAGATATGATTATTATTTTATAAGTATATATATCTATATTTATAAAAAAACACTGATTTACAATATGTTGATGCAAAATAGAAAAGGTCTGATTATGGGAGTGGCAAATGACAGATCTATTGCTTGGGGTATTGCGAAAAAATTAGCAGAACAGGGAGCAGAAATTGCACTTACTTATCAAGGAGAAGCTCTTAAGAAAAGAGTTCAGCCACTTGCAGAAGAAATAGGGTCTAACACTATTATTCCTTGTGATGTTTCAGATTCACAAAGTATGAATAACGTTTTTGAAACACTTAAAAATAAATGGGGTGAATTAGATTTTCTTGTTCATGGAATTGGTTTTTCCAACAAAGAAGAATTAAGAGGTAAATATTACAATACATCTTCTGATAATTTTAAACAAACTATGCATATATCATGTTATTCTTTTACAGAAGCTTGTAGACTAGCAGAACCTTTAATGAATAATGGTGGATCAATTTTAACTTTAACATATTATGGATCAGAACAAGTTATGCCTCATTATAATGTTATGGGAGTTGCAAAAGCAGCTTTAGAGGCAAGTGTTAGATATTTAGCAGTTGATTTGGGAGAAAAAAATATAAGAGTTAATGCTATTAGTGCTGGGCCAATTAAAACTTTGGCAGCATCAGGGATAGGTGATTTTAGATTTATTCTAAAGTGGAACGAGCTTAATGCTCCACTTAAAAGAAATGTAAATCAGCAAGATGTTGGAAATTCTGCTTTGTATCTTTTAAGTGATCTTGGAAGTGCCGTTACTGGTGAGATACAACATGTCGATTGTGGCTATCATACTGTAGGAATGGTTGCAGTTGATGAGAGTGAAAGTGTTTCAGAATTATTAGGTGAATTTACAAATTCAAAAAAATGACTTCTAATTCAATAGGAAAAATCTTTAACTTTACCACATGGGGAGAAAGCCATGGCAAAGCTATTGGTTGTGTTGTCGATGGAGTTCCATCAAACATAAATTTAACTGAAAAAGATATTCAACCCTATTTAGATAAAAGAAAACCTGGTCAATCAAAATTTACAACTCAAAGAAAAGAAGAGGATAAAGTTGAAATACTATCTGGAACTTTTGAGGGAAAAACAACAGGTCATCCTATTTCTCTAATTATCTACAATCAAGATCAGAGATCAAAAGATTATGGTGACATCAAAAGTAAATTTAGACCAGGTCATGCAGATTATACATATTGGAAAAAATATGGCATAAGAGATTATAGGGGTGGTGGTAGATCTAGTGCTAGAGAAACTGCAATGAGAGTAGCAGCAGGGGCAATAGCAAGAAAAATCATAAAAAATAAAATTAAAAATCAAGTTGTAATAACAGGTGCATTAATTCAAATAGGTAATCATAAAATTAATTATGATAATTGGAATAATAATTTTATTCCAAAAAATAATTTTTGGAGTCCTGATAAAGAAATTATTAAAATATGGGAAAACGAAATACAAACTGCGAGAAAATCTGGTTCCTCTTTAGGAGCAATAATTGAAATTAGAGTGAAAGGTTTGCCGGCTGGATTAGGAGAACCTATTTATGAAAAAATAGACTCTGATATTGCTAAGGCATTGATGTCTATTAATGCTGTTAAGGGAGTAGAAATGGGAAATGGATTTAGCAGTGTTTATGAAACTGGAATTTCTAATGTTGATGAAATGAGAATAAAAAATAAAAAACCTTTATTTCTTTCAAATAATAATGGTGGAGTTCTTGGAGGTATTACAACGGGCCAAGAATTAATTACTAGATTTGTAGTAAAACCTACAAGCTCAATATTATCGCCTAAGAAAACAATTAATACAAAATTAAAAGAAACAACAATATCTACTAAAGGTCGTCATGATCCATGTGTTGGTATAAGAGCTGTTCCTGTCGGTGAAGCAATGATTGCCACAGTTATAGCTGATCATTGTTTAAGATTTCTTTAAAATACTATAAATCAAAAATTCTTTATTTCCTTTTGGTCCAGTTATTGGACTATCGACTAAACCAACAACTTCAGCCTTAATTGTTTTTTTAAACCAATTAGATATATCATTACATACTTGTTCATGAATCAATGGATCTTTCACAATACCTTTTTTCAAATTTATTTTATTAGTTTCAAATTGCGGCTTAATTAGTGAAATAATCTCAGCTTTACTTGATAAAAGCTTCAAGCTAGGTTCTATAACCTTTGTTAGACTAATGAAACTAACATCACAGACTACCAAATTAATTTTTTCATGAATTATTGAGTTATCTAAATATTTAGCATTAAAATTTTCTATACTGACAATTTTTTTTTCTTTTTTTAATTTTTCATGAAGTTGATTTGTACCAACATCAATAGAATATATTTTTTTAGCGTTTTTTTTTAAAAGAACTTCTGTGAATCCACCAGTTGATGAACCGATATCTAGACAAATTTTATTTTCAATATCAATCTTAAAATGATCAATCGCTTTGAGTAATTTGAATGCACCTCTTGATACCCATGGAGGATGAAGTTGTTTAATTTTTATTTTTGAGTTTTCATTAAAACTGTTACCACTTTTGGTAATAATTTTATCGTTTACATAAACTTGACCAGCCATTATCATAGATTGGGCTTTTGATTTAGTATCAGCTAAGTTTCTATCCATTAAAAGCTGATCAAGTCTTATTTTTAGATTTTTTCTCAAATTTGAAAATTACTTAAAATCTTCTTTTGTGACTTTATTGTTTTCTTGCTTAATTTTTTTAATTTGGCTTTCAATACTTTTTAATTTTTCCTCGCATGCTTTTTTTAAATTCATTCCTTCTTCGTAAAGTTTTACAGATTCTTCTAGATCAACTTCACCATTTTCTAATTTCTCTACAATAGACTCAAGTTTTTTTAAATTACTTTCAAAATTATTATCTTTATTCATTAGATGTATCTATTTTTGTAATATTTGATGTTTCTATATCATATATTAAAGCATAAACTTTATCATTACTTTTTATTGTAAACAAAATCCTATTATTATCAATCATATCTATATCTGTAATTTTGTGCCCTTTTTCTAAATTTAAATTGTAATCAATTAAATTTGTTTCTAAATTACTTTGTTTTTTTGTTGTTTTTATATACAAACCATAAACTAGAGCTAAAAAACAAATAACAATTAATATACCTAAAAATATTACAATAAATTTAAGAATTTTTTGAGACATGAACGAATTCTATAATCTTAAATTAACTATAAATAAACAATTAAGTTCACAAAGATTAGATAAAGTGCTCGTTTCAAAATTGGAAGGATATTCAAGAACACAAATTAAAACTTTAATATTAAATGGTAATGTAAGTCTTGATGAAAAGGAAATAAAAGATCCATCTTACGTAACTAAAGAAAATGAAAATTACTTTATAAATATTATCTTGAAACAAGAAACAAAACATTCAGCCGAAAATATAGACTTAAACATTATTTTTGAAGATGAAGATCTAATCGTTATAAATAAACCTCCAAATTTAGTGATGCATCCAGCTCCTGGAAATGAAAGTGGCACTCTTGTGAATGCTCTTATGCATTACACTAATAATCAACTAAGTAATTTAGATAATAATGCTAGACCAGGAATAGTCCATCGTTTAGATAAAGACACAAGTGGAATTCTTGTTGTTGCAAAAAATAATAATGTTCATATTAATTTAGCCAAACAATTCAAAGAACATACTATATCTCGAAGATATAAAGCAATAGTTTGGGGAACTCCTGGTAATCAATCAATTGAAGGGTACATAGAGAGAAATAAAAAAAATAGAAAAAAAATGAGTTTAAATAATAAGGGTTTTGGAAAATATTCTAAAACCGATATTAAATTAGAAAAAACTTTTGGTATTGCCAGTATAGTTGACTGTCATTTACATACTGGAAGAACGCATCAAATTAGACTTCATTTAACTTCTAAAAATTCTCCAATCATTGGTGATAAGATTTATGGAAAAAGTAAAATTAATCAATTTGGAAAAGATAAAAATACATTTAATAAATTCATGATTTTAAAAAATTTTGAGAGACAAGCATTACATGCCTATCATCTAGGTTTTGATCATCCAACATCAAAAAAAAGGATGAATTTTGATATTGAAATTCCTGAAGATTTTAAGAATTTAATAGAATTATTGCTTAAATATTAAATTATATTTTATTTGTGGTATAGGCGTATTATGAATTTACCAGTACTATCAAGTGAAGGAAATTTAGCAGTATACTTGCAGGAAATTAAAAAATTTCCGATGCTCACTGCTGAAGAGGAGTACATGTTAGCTAAACGTTATAAGGAACATGGAGACTCAGACGCTGCGCATAAACTAGTTACAAGTCACCTTCGATTAGTTGCCAAAATAGCAATGGGGTATAGAGGATATGGCTTACCTGTTACAGACTTAATTTCAGAGGGTAATGTTGGAATCATGCAAGCAGTTAAAAGATTTGATCCAGAAAAAGGTTTTAGATTAGCAACATATGCAATGTGGTGGATAAGAGCTCAAATACAAGAATATGTTTTACATAGTTGGTCTTTAGTAAAAATTGGAACTACCGCAGCTCAGAAAAAACTTTTTTTTAATTTACGTAAAATTAAAAATCAGCTAACCTCAATTGACTCAGGTAATTTATCACCAGAAAATGTTAGAGAGATTGCAACTCGATTAGATGTAAAAGAAGGTGAAGTAATTGATATGGAAAATAGACTGTTTACTTCGGATCAATCTTTAAATGTTAAACTAGGTGAAGAACATGATACTGAATGGCAGGACTTAATAGAAGATAAACAAGAAACTCATGACAGAATAATTGAAAATAAAGATGAACTTAATTATCGAAGAAGTTTATTTTCAAAAGCTTTTGAAGTCTTGAATGAAAGAGAAAAAGAAATTATTAAACTTCGAAAACTAAGTGAAAATCCATTAAAGTTAGAAGACTTGAGTAAAAAATATAAAATTAGTAGAGAAAGAGTAAGACAAATTGAAGAAAAAGCATTAGAAAAACTTCAAAAAGAAATTTCAAATATTAGATAAAGTTCCATTTATATCAATTGTCTCTTTTCTGTCAGGCCCTGTTGAAACAATTGAAATATTAGTTTCCATAAGATCCTCGAGTATTTGAATATATTTTTTAGCATTTTCTGGAAGATCATTAAATTTGTTAATTCCTGCAGTTGATTTTTCCCAGCCAGCAACTTTTTTATAAACAGGTTTTATCTTATCAAATAAAAATTCTTCACTAGGTAAATAATCGTAGTGTTTGTTATCAATTAAGTATCCAGTACATACATTAATTTCTTTTAATTCATCTAAGACGTCAAGTTTAGTAAGTACAATGTCTGTAATACCATTAAGTTTAATTGATTGTTTCAAAAGTACACTATCAAACCAACCACACCTTCTTTTTCTTTTTGTGACTGTTCCAAATTCTTGACCTTTTTCACCAAGATGTTCTCCAATCTCGTCCATTAACTCAGTTGGAAATGGGCCTGATCCAACTCTAGTAGTATATGCTTTTGTAATTCCTAAAATTTTGTGATTTTTTCTATCACTAAAGCCTGTGCCAGAGAATATCTGACCTGATATTGTATTTGATGATGTAACATAAGGATATGTTCCAAAATCAATGTCTAACATTGATCCTTGCGCCCCTTCAAAAACAATGTTTTTATTTTTTTGACCTAATTCATTTATTATTTTCCATAATGGAACACTAAAAGTGTTAAGATAATTAGACATGGACAAAAGTTCTTCATAATAATTATGTGTAATTTTATGAATATGTTTTGAAATCTTATCTTTATGAAATTCATAAATGTTATCAATTTTTTGTTTTAAAAATATTGGATCTTTTAAATCACAAATTCTTATTGCTCTTCTACCTACTTTATCCTCGTATGCTGGACCAATGCCTTTCTTAGTTGTTCCTAGTTCTTTTTTTCCTCTAGTGGTTTCATTTATTTCATCAAGAAGTTTATGAATAGGTAAGATTAAACAAATATTATCAGCAATATATAAATTGTCTTCGTTTACTTCTATTCCTTGTTCTTTAAGATTATTAATTTCATTAATTAGTGCCCACGGATCTAACACAACACCATTTCCAATAGCACATTTTTTATTATTAATTATTCCTGAAGGTAATAGATTAAGTTTGTAAACATTATTATCTACTTTAATTGTATGACCTGCATTATTTCCACCTTGGTATCTGACTATTAAGTCAGCTCTAGAAGAAATCCAATCAACAATTTTACCTTTTCCTTCATCTCCCCACTGGGTTCCAACTATTGTATAAAACATTAGATCTGCTTAACTATCTTATTCATCAAATAATACTTGATTCCAAATTTTTTCGCCTCTTTTTTTATATCACTATTATCTTCAAAAGTTTTAAATAAACTATAACCTTTATTTATTAATTTTTGTTTTATTTTATCACTCGTATTGAATGCAATTAAAATTCTTTTATTTTTATTAATCAACGATGAAGATCTTAAAATTGTATCCATGTAACACGTATATCCTATTGCAGTCTCAGAATTAGATCCATATTTTAAGTTATATCGACCTCCTCCAGCAATTTCACCTCTTACATCTTTAGCAAAAAATGTGAATTTTATACCCTTGTAGTAATTTTTATTTTTTTGTAAGTCAAAAAAATCTATATTTAAAGAATCATTCTTTGAAGTTTTAATTAGATTAGATATTTTTATTAGTCTTTCTACTTCATTATTATAGCCTATTATTTTATTTAACTTTGAAATATATTTTTTTTTATTTTGAATTGTTCCAGAACATAAATGTAAAGTTTTAAATGAATTATATAATTCATTTTTTTTTAATAATTTTAAACAATTTTTAATATCTTTAAGCTTAATAAATTTTTTTAATTGATTTTTTAAATCTTTATCAATTATTTTTTTTAACAAACTATCAAGAAAAAATGGTGCTGTAATTTCGATAACAATATTTTTAACTCCAATTTTTTTTAAAGTTTCGTAAGCAAGATTAATAATTTCTACATCTGCCTTATAGCTTTCAGATCCAATAATCTCAGCACCAACTTGCTGAAATTGCCTTTCAGGTCTTAAAATAGTTCCCACTTTTCTAACAACTTCACCATAGTAACATAATTTAAGAGGTCTTATTTTGTTGGCTAGTCTAGATGAAGCAATTCTAATTATTTGTGGAGTTATATCGTTTCTAATACTTAATTGATCTTTTTTTTTGTTAGTTTTTAAACTTAAAGTATTGTTGTCTAAATTTTTGCTAAATTCAATTAGTGGAGTCTTAATTAAAGTAAAACCATTATCTCTAAAATAATTTATTATGCTATTTTTATATTTGTGCTCAATAGATGCATCGAAATTTAGACTATCTTTAAAACCTGCAGGTACTAAAAATTTATTAACCAAGATAAGGCCTTACCAATTTTTTTATTTCTAGAGATTTCTTTTTAACCTCAGTAACTTCTTGCCCTTCGACTAGTATTCTAACTAATGGTTCAGTTCCAGATAACCTAACAAGAGATCTGATTTTTTTATTATTATATAGTTTATCATTTTTTAACTTATCAAGAATTTTTAATAGTTTGGTATTCTTTGTTTTATAACTTAAGTTAATTTTTTCTTGGGCAAAGTCATTGTACAAATCAAAAAGTTTGCTCGCCTTATTTTTATTTGATATCAAAATTTCAGTGATTTTTAGAGCTGCCAAAATTCCATCACCAGTATTAGAATGTTCTGACAATATTATATGTCCTGATTGTTCCCCACCTATCATTGATTTGGATTTTTTCATTTGATTTATAACGTTTATATCTCCAACAGATGTTCGCTTAATCTTTAATTTTAATTTATTTGTGAGATAATTTTCTAATCCCATATTAGACATGACCGTTATAATAACATCATGTTGGTTGGATTTTTTCTGAGGTTTTCCATAACTTTTACATAGCAATCCTATAATTTTATCACCATCAACTTCTTTTCCTTCTTCATCTACAACTATTAACCTATCTCCATCACCATCAAATGCAAATCCAATATCTGCCTTTTCTTTTATAACATTTTGTGAAAGTGATTTAACGTCAACTGCGCCACAATTTTTATTAATATTTAAACCATCAGGATTATTATTTATGGCAATTACATTATGACCTAATTCCCAAAATAAATTTGGAGCTATATTGTATGTAGCTCCATTCGCACAATCTAAAACAATTTTTAATTTTTTCTTGGATGACGTTTTATTTAAAGTACTCTTTAAAAATTCTGAGTACCTACCTGAGGCATCCTCCAATCTTCTTGCATTCCCAGATACAAATGTGTTGTTTGAAATTTTAGAATATTTTTTATTATCTAAAACTATATTTTCAACCTTTTGTTCTATTAATGAGCTTAGTTTTGTTCCAGTACTATCAAAAAATTTAAGTCCGTTATATTCATATGTATTATGAGAAGCTGTAATCATTACGCCGATATCAGCTCGTAAAGTTTTAATCATCAATGGTACAGCAGGTGTAGGAAGTGGACCAACTAAAATTACATCCATGCCCATAGAAATAAATCCAGCTGTAACAAGAGGCTCGTATAAATAACCAGATAATCTTGTATCTTTACAGATGACAACCCTGCTATTTTTAGAATTTTTCTTTTTGAGAAGAAATGCAACTGTCTTTGATATTTTTAGACAGGTTTCTGCAGAAAGAGGTTCTTTATTAACTAAGCACCGTATACCATCGGTACCAAAAATTTTAGACATTTAGGTCTTTTATTCAAAAAAATAAGTAAAGTGAAGTATTTAAATTAATTAGCTGTTGCAGAAGCTGATCCACCAGTTTTAGGAACAGATGGCGATGTTTTTGGAGGAGTATTATCGACATCATTACCAAATTCATCCCTTGAAGGCTTAATACCATTCAATAAGTCTTTTATCTCATCACCTGTAAGTGTCTCATATTCGAGTAGACCTTTAGCTATAATATGTAACTGATCAATATTATCATTAATAATCTTTCTTGCTTTAGTTTTAGCTTCTTCAATTAGACGCTTCACTTCTTCATCAATAAGTTGGGCTGTATCGTCAGATAGATTTTTAGATTGTGTAACAGAGTGACCTAGAAATACTTCTTCTTGATTGTTTGTATACCTTATAAACCCTAATTTATCACTAAATCCACATTCAGTAACCATCCTTCTAGCTAGATTAGTTGCCATTTGAATATCACCTACTGCTCCTGTTGCAACCTTATCTTTACCAAAAATAATTTCTTCAGAAATTCTAGCAGCGACCATTTCAACTAATTGTGCCTCAAGCTGATCTTTTCTTTGGTGAACTTTATCTTTCTCGGGAACTGACATTACATATCCAAGTGCTCTGCCTGTTGGAATTATTGAGCTTTTATATATAGGATCTGATTCCTTACAGTGAATATTTGCAAGAGCATGTCCGGCTTCATGATATGCTGTTATTTCCTTGTCTTCTTTAGTCATTACCATAGATCTTCTCTCTGAGCCTAACATTACTTTATCTTTGGCATATTCAAAATCTTCTAATGTAACCATTCTTTTGTTTTTTCTAGCAGCCATTAAAGCCGCTTCATTAACTAGATTTGCTAGATCAGCTCCTGAAAATCCTGGTGTTCCTCTTGCTATAATTTTTGTGTCGAATTTAGGAGAAACTTTAATTTTTTTTATGTGTACTTTTAAAATTTTGTCACGGCCAAGTATATCTGGATTTGAAACTGTGACTTGTCTATCAAATCTTCCTGGTCTTAATAAAGCAGGGTCTAAAACATCAGGTCTGTTTGTTGCAGCAACAATTATAACTCCCGCATTTGCCTCAAAACCATCCATTTCAACAAGAAGTTGGTTAAGTGTTTGCTCACGTTCATCATTACCACCACCAAGACCAGCACCTCTATGACGACCAACTGCATCAATTTCATCAATGAATATTATACAAGGAGCATTTTTCTTTCCTTGTTCGAACATGTCTCTGACTCTACTTGCTCCAACACCAACAAACATTTCAACGAAGTCAGAACCAGAAATAGAAAAGAAAGGAACATTAGCTTCGCCTGCAATTGCTCTTGCGAGTAATGTCTTTCCTGTACCTGGAGGTCCAACTAAAAGAGCACCTCTTGGAATTTTTCCACCTAATCTAGAAAACTTTGAAGGATCTTTTAAAAACTCAACAACTTCTTCTAATTCTTGTTTAGCTTCATCAATACCTGCTACATCGTCAAATGTAACTTTTCCAACTGCTTCATTTAATAATTTGGCTTTAGATTTACCAAAACCCATTGCTTTTCCGCCACCACCTTGCATTTGACGCATAAAAAAGATCCATACTCCAATTAAAAGCAGCATTGGGAACCATGACAATAATACACTTAGAAGTGGATGCATTGAACGCTCTGATGGTTCAGCTGTTATCTTAACACCATTTTCATTTAACTTATCGACAAGATTTGGATAATTTGGAGCGTAGGTACTAAAAGAACGACCATCATCGAGGAAGCCAGTTACCATATTTCCACTTATATTTACCTCAGAGACGTTTCCACTTTCAGTAGCTGCAATAAAATCAGAAAAGGATATTTTTGAACTATTTCTATTGTTGGAACTTCCTTGGAAAAGATTGAAGAGAACGATTAAGAGCAATCCAATTATAATCCATAATACAACGTTTTTACTGATGTTTTTCATCTTCTTATTACATAGGAATTTATTATAAAAACACAATAGTTTTGTAGAAAATTAAACAAATTATCTTGAAAATGTAAGAAAAACATCATTTTTTTTAACAATCATGCCTCTGATATTAAAATATTTAAAATTTAATTTCTTGATTTCAGTTAATAAGATTCTGGTTTTTTTTGATCGGGGAGCGTAAGATTGATAAAATAAAAATTGATATATTCTTCTTATGATATTTTCAGCAGTAATCTCATTTAAATTTCTTATATTATGAAGACTAACAACAATTTTTTTTCTATCAATCTTAACAATATTTTTGAGAAGTATCTCATATATCATTTGAATAAAATATGGTGAATAAAAAAGTATGTTATCAAAATCTTTATTTATTTCCTTAATTGTCTTTTGATCAGAATTTTCAAGGAAACTTCTTATTTGAGGACGAGTATAATCTAAATTTAAATTTGTAGGATCATTGATGTACTGTATCTTATTTTTCATATTGTAATTTAATAATGTTTTTTTAGAAAAATTTAAAAGCGGTCTAATTATGCAAACTTTATTGTAAAGTGAAAGTTCAGACATTGATTTTAAACCATAAAAGTCACTGCCAGCGATTTTTCTATTTAAAAAAGTTTCTAAGTTATCATTTTTCTGATGTGCAACAAATAAATGCAAAATATTATTTTTAATACAAAAATCTGTAAGTAAATTATAACGGTTATTTCTAGCCTCACTCATATTTTTCTTACTCACATCGTCTTTATGTACAGATAAAATTTGAGATTTAATATTATTATTATCCAAGTAGGTAGAAATATATTTTGCTTCTTCTTTAGAATTTTTTCTAATACGATGATCTACAATTAAAGCCAATATGTTCCCATTTTTGTATTTTATAAAAGCATTTACAAGGAATAATAATGACATACTATCTGGACCACCAGAAACTGCCACTGCGACTGAAGGTTTTTTTTCAAAAGTATATTTTTTTTCTATGTTTTTAATGAATTCTTTATTTGTAAGCTTCATTCATTATTTTCTAAACAATTATACTCAACAATTTGTTTTTTGGTTTGAGGAATTATTTTATTTTTTGGAAAATCAATAATTAATTTTTCCATAGTTTTACAAGCCTCAGTAGTTTTTTCGACTTGGTGTAATGACTGAGAAAGTTTGAAAAGCATTTCTGCAGCTTTAATACTATCTGGAAATTTTTGGAAACCTTCTGCAAATATAAGTGCTGCTTCTCTATAATTTTTTTCTAGAATATATAATTCTCCAAGCCAATAATGTGCTGAACCTGATAGTTGATTATCAGGATTGTCTGAAATAAACTGTTCGAATGAAGATTTTGCATCCTGCCATTTTTTATTTCTAATATTATCAAATGCTTCTTGGAATTGATCTTCAGGTGATAAGACCTCTTCTTTTTCATTAGAATTTACTTCCTGATCTTCAGATATACCTTCTTCATTTGTATCATTTGTGTTTTTTGAAATATTTAATGTTCCAAGTGTATTTTCAGTTTCAATATCACTTAAAGTATTGCTTTTAACTTCAGAACCATCTTGTGAAGCTTCATCAATATTTACTTCAACATTATTTAAAGGAACTGATTGGAAATTATTAATAACTAATTCTAAATTTTCTAATTTATTGAAAATATCGTCTAATTGAAAATACAATTCTTCTAAATTAGAAGTTAAATTTTTTATATCATTTTCAATATCATATATTCGTAAATCGATAGCAGAAAGATTTTTAACAAAATCATTATTTGTTCCACTTGATTGATTTGATGAATTTGAAAATACTTCTTTGGAAAGATCTGAGACTTCTCTTTGTAATCTCTCTAATTGTTGGGAGATTGTAAGATCACTTTCATTAGAGATAGCACAGCTTGAAAAAAATAAAATTAAAACTGTGAGTATGTATTTAAACATTAACTGATTTTAATTTCTAATTGAGATAAAAATGTGGCGCTATATTTCTATAGCGCCAAAGTATTAAGGAATAGTAATTAATTAACTAAAGTTACTGATCTTCTGTTTTGAGCCCATGCTCCATCATTTGATCCGACAACAGCAGGTCTTTCTTTACCATAACTAATAGTTGAAACCCTGTCAGGATTTATTCCTAATCCTATGAGATAATTTTTTACAGCCTGAGCTCTTTTTTCACCAAGAGCTAAGTTGTACTCCCTAGTTCCTCTTTCATCACAATGCCCTTCGATTGTTACTGTAACATCGCTATTTTGTTTAAGCCATGCAACCTGATCTTGCAGTAACTCTAGAGCGTCTGAGTCTAAATCTGAACTGTCATATCCAAAAAATACTCTATCACCAACATTAACAATTAAATCTTCTTGTGATCCAGAAACTATTCCACTTCCTGTAGTTTCAGTAATAGTGCCTTCTGAAGAAACATCGCTTCCAGAACTACTTGAGCCTGATCCAGAAGAGTCAGCTGAATCTTTTGGTGTTGTTGCACAAGCTGCAACAAACAAAACCATAAATATAGAGATAAAAAACTTGTAAAACATAAATAATTGCTCCCTTAATACTTTGAGTAGATATACTAAATTAATAAGTGTTCCTTAACATTTTTTTCAAAATTTCGTATATTTTTTTGTATTATATTGAATTAATGCATCAAAGGAGACCAAGCTGGGTCAGAACCACCTAATGGGGTTATTACTTTTCTTTCATTATAACCAGTTAAATCAATTGAATATAGACTGGATTCACCCCCTGATCCATCTTCAGCAGTTCTCTCTTCCTTAAAATACATTAAAAATCTACCATTTGGCGCCCATGTTGGCCCCTCAACATGAAATGATTTTGCAATCATTCTTTCATTTGAGCCATCAACCTCCATAACACCTATATAAAATTGCCCTCCCTCTTGTTTAGTGAAAGCAATCATATCACCTCTTGGAGACCAGACTGGTGTGTAGTAACTTCCTGCTTCCCTGCTAATTCTTTTAATATTTTTTCCATTATTATCACTTACATATAAATGCCTTCGTCCACTTCTATCTGAATTAAAAACTATTTTTTTTCCATCAGGTGAAAAACTTGCAGAAACATCTATTGAAGAATTATTAGTCACTCTTTTTGAAATTCTCGTTTTTAAATCAAGAATATAAATTTCAGAATTTCCAATTTCTGGATCAGTGTAGGACATAACAATTTGATTACCATCAGGTGAAAAACGTGGAGCGAATGTCATTCCAGGAAACTCACCTACTATTTCCTGTTTACCTGTTTCAATATCAAAAATGTAAACCCTAGGATTGTTTCTATTTACATAAGACATGTATGTAATTCTTTGTGAATTTGGAGAGAACCTTGGAGTTAATACGAGGTATGATCCATCTGTTAAAAAACGATGATTAGACTGATCTTGATCCATAATAGCTAATCTTTTTTGTTTATTTTCTTTTGGTCCTGTCTCAGCAACATAAACTATCCTTGTATCAAAGTAACCACCTTCCCCAGTTATATTTTTAAAAATGGAATCTGAAATAATATGAGCAACTCTTCTCCAATTCTTTTCATTAGTCTCATATTTTTTTCCAACTATTTGTTTTTGTTGGAACACATCATACAATCTAAATTCAACAGATATTTTTCCATTGTTAGATGAAATTTTTCCAGAAACTAAATGTTGTGCTTTTATTAACTTCCAATCTTCAAATCTAGGTTTATTAGATAGAGATTGATTATCTTGAATAAATGATCTTTTATCTATTGGTAAAAAAAGTCCAGACCTTTCTAAATTATCTGAAATGACAGTTGAAATATTTTTACCTACTTTAGTTAATTGTGAGTTTTTTGAGTATAGTTCTGTTACAGCTATTGGAGTTGGCTTCACGCTACCTTGTGTTAGAGTCACTTCTAAAGAAAAGACTTTAAAACTAAAAAATATAAAAAAGGTTATAAAAAAAACTTTTTTCATTAGTACCCTTTCATAATACTATAATCGAAAGTAATTGTAAGATTTTTCCATACATCATATTTATCTTTTGGAAGTTTTAACGGTGTACATTCTGGGTTTAAGAGAGTTCTCATTGCGCTATCAGTAATCGGTCCATAAAAAGGATTAGTTTTAGCTATATTTGTGTCAACAATGCGAATACTATTTGGTGAAACCTTCATATTTTGTAATACTTTAGCTGAAATTGTTACTTTGTCTCCTCTTTGTATAACTGCACCTGCTGGAGCATTCCAACAAGAAGATAATTGCTGCCTTAACATATCTATTTCAGATATTGATAGCATAATATTGTTATCAGTATCATCTGTACTTTTATTATCAACTTCTTCGATTTCTTCTTTAACTTCATTTTGAACCATATTTGTTTTTTCATTTCTTAAATCTTTAAGCATTGATGCTATGCTAAAATCTTTCTCAGGTTTCGGCTTTGGTTTAGATACAGTTTTATCATTTTCCAACTTTGGTTTATCCTTTATGTTTGTTTCAACATCTAAATCCGATTTAACATTTTCATTATTTATAATTTTTGGCTTTGGCTTGAGTTTTGGTTTAATTATATCAGTTTTAATTGTTTCTACTTTTTTCTTAACCTCTAAAATTTCCTTTTCTTTGATAACTACTTTTTTTGTTTCCTTAACCTCTAAATTTGGAGTTTGTTTCATTTCCAAAACTGGTTGATTTGGATTAGTTTTTTCTTCAATTTCAGTTTTATTTATTTCAACATTTTTTTTTATTTCTAATTGATCTGATGAATTAAATTTTTTTTGTTTAGTAATTGTTTCCTTATTTTTATTTTCTGGTTTTTCAGTATCAGATTTTTTCAAATTGGTATTTTCGTCAACATTAAGTATTTCAATAGGTATTACGTTTGGAACATAGATTTCTTTTGTGGAAAAAAAATTTGGTAAGCCGACCATAAATAAAAGGATAATTAAATGTATTAGTGTTGAAAAAATAACTCCTGATGTTTTAGGATTTAAATTTTCAAAAAAGTTTACAATTTTTAAACTATTATAGCTTATACGATCCATCTATTGCTCAAGATTTTGAGTAATTAATGCAACTTTAATATATCCTGCTGAATTTATTATGGACATAATTTCCATAATTCTTCCATAAGCTACTACCCTATCCCCTCGTATATAAATTCTTGCTTCTGTGTTTTGTTCAGTAATAGCGTTTAGTCGAGGAATTAAATTTTCTACTTCAACCTTTGATTCTCCAATGTAGACTTCTCCGTCTAACTTAACGGTTATCTCAATTGGATCTTTAATATCAGTTAATGCAGTAGCTTTAACCTTTGGTAAATCAACTTTAATTCCAACCGTTAGAAGAGGTGCGGTAACCATAAAAACAATTAGTAAAACAAGCATAACATCTACAAAAGGTGTAACGTTAATTTCACTCATTTGAGTGTACCTTTGCTTTTTTCGTTTGTTTAAATTATTTGAAGTAATCAATTTATTTTTTCTCTAATTGTCTAAAAAAAATTGTTGAGAATTCATCCATAAATGTTTCCAAGGATATAAAATATTTTGATAAATCGTTTGAAATTTTATTGTACGCAACTACAGCGGGTATAGCCACAAAAAGACCTAGAGCTGTTGCAAATAGAGCCTCTGCTATACCTGGTGCAACTACAGCTAAATTAGTATTTTGTGCAATAGCAATAGATTTAAAACTATTCATTATACCCCAAACTGTTCCAAATAATCCTATAAAAGGTGCAGTTGATCCAGCAGTAGCAAGAAAAGTTAAATTTCTTTCAACATTTTCACTTTCCTTATTAAAAACAACTGTCATTGATCTCATCATTCTATCCTTTAAAGAATTAATATCTGAGTTATCACTTTCAAATTGAGTTTTACTTTTTTTCCATTCTAAAATTGCAGCACAAAATAATTTAGATTTTGGATCTGTCTGATTAAAATTTAACGTTTCATATAAATCTTCAAATGAATTTCCAGACCAAAAAATATCTTCAAATTCTTTTTCAAGTTTTTTTAATTGTCTAATTCTTAAAATTTTTGAAATTATTACATTCCAAGAATAAAGCGAGGCTAAGATTAATATTATAATTACAGATTTAACTACAAGGTCAGCTTGCATAAATAACGCAAGCATTGAAAAATCTGGAGCTTCTGTCGATAAATTTGTACTATTAATATCTGCCATAATAATTATTTTTTAATTTTTTCAAGATCACTACTATGAACCATGACCCAAAAACCTGGTCTATTTTTTTCACATAATGCTATTACTGGTGTCTTACCCTCTTCCTTGGCAAGCTTTGCAGTATCATCCCATAAACTAATTGCTGTATGCTTTGCTCTTAATTTACATTCTATGAATAAATCTTCATGAATAACATCCGCTCTTGTTACTTTACCATTACCTCCACTCAAAGGTGTCCTTTTACCATTGAAATAATTTGCAACATCTCTTTCTCTTTTTTTCCAGGCTTTATCAGGCATCTATATTCCTTTCATTAGGCTGTGAGTGAAGATAATACATTGTCATCAACTTCAAAATTTGATGATACAACTTGAACGTCGTCATTGTCTTCTAAAACTTCAAGTAATCTAAATAGTTTATCTGCTGTATCTTTTCCAATATTTATATTATTTTTACTTTTCCAGATTAAATTTGCAGAGTTAGTCTGACCATATTGTTTAATTAATTTATCATTAAGTTCATGCAAATTATTTTGATCACAGTATATTGAATATTCATTATCATTAATTTCATAATCTTCACTATTATTTTCAATAAGAAATTCTAGAAGCTGATCTTCTTTTACTAAGTTTTTATCAAGAGTGATATTTCCAAATCTATCAAAACCAAAACTAACGCTTCCTGTTTCACCCAAATTACCTCCATGTTTGCTAAAAGATGACCTAATCTCTGCAGCTGTTCTATTTTTATTGTTTGTAAGAGCCTCAACTATTATTGCAACACCTTCAGGTCCATAACCCTCATATCTTACTTCCTCATAATTACTATCTGGGTCATTCCCTTGGCCTTTTTTAATTGCTCTCTCAATGTTATCTTTTGGCATGTTTAGAGACTTAGCTGAAGCAATTGCAGATCTTAATCTGATATTACTTTCAATATCTTCACCTCCAACTTTGACAGCAACAGATATTTCTCTTCCAAGTCTTGAGAATACTTTTGCTCTTTTTTTATCTTGAGCACCTTTACGATGCATAATATTTTTAAATTTTGAGTGCCCTGCCATTACGAATAGATTTATAAATATTTATTCCGATGTTAGTAAAGATATAAAATATTAGATAAATGTGTCTAATATATGTAAATTATGTCTCTTGAATTGGGGTAATATTTTTAGCTAAACCAGTATTGGTATCAATATCTATTAAAGCCCCACATACAGTTATATTTTCAGTAGCAGGTGTAAATCTCCCCTCAGCTCTAAACCCCTTAACAAATCCATGTATTGGATTATTTATATCGAAACCAATTATTGAATTATAATCACCTGACATTCCAACATCTGTTTGATAAGCTGTACCTTTGGGTAAAATAACACTGTCTGCTGTTGGCACATGAGTATGTGTACCTAAAACTGCCGTAACCTGTCCATCAACATAATATCCAAAAGCCTTTTTTTCAGAAGTTGCTTCACCATGCATATCAATAATTATCGCATCACATGTACTACCTAATTTTTCTTTTTGAAGAAATTCAATTGTACTTTTAAATGGATCATCTAATGATAAATTCATAAATAATCTTAGCATTACTTGTACTACAATAATTTTTTTTCCATTTAAAAGTTCAAACTTGTAATATCCTTTTCCAGGAACACCGTCAGGGTAATTCAAAGCTCTGATTATCTTTGGATTTTCTTCAATATAAGAAAGCATATCTCTTTGATCCCATGCATGATTCCCAAGTGTAAGTAGATCTAATCCGCTGGAAAATAATTCTTCTGCATCCTTTTTTGAAAGTCCATAACCAGAAGTAGAATTTTCTCCATTAGCAATAATCATGTCTGTATTGTATTTAGATTTGAGTGTTGGTATAATTTCTTTAATTTTTTTTCGTGACGCCTTACCGACAATATCACCTATAAAAAGAATTTTCATTGAAGCTATATAAATTTTTTTCAGTAATAACATAATCCACTTTAAAATCAAATTTGTCTATTGGTATGTAATCTAACTTTTGTTCTTCATATGCATAGGCTACAGAGATGAATCTATGATTAATTTTATTTAAATAAGCAAATGTCCTGTCATAATAACCTCCCCCATAGCCTAATCTATTTCCTTTATTGTCAAAAGCTAAACAAGGTACAAAAATTAATTCAGGATTTAAAATTTTATTATTATTTTGAGGTTCTGATATATTCATATGTCCTTTTACAAAATTCTCTTCACTCTTAAATTGCTTAAAGATTAAATGACTATTTTTTTTCTCAATTACAGGAAGACATAAAATTTTATTTTTAATAAAGATAAGATTGTTAAGCTCTCTTGTATTTATCTCAGAATTTATAGAAATAAAACTAGATACTATATTGATTTCTTGAAAGTTAATTTTTTCAAAAAATTTATTAAACAAAGATAAAGCAAAATGAGATGGTTTATTATTATAAATCTTATCTCTTATATTTTTTTGTTTTTTTCTAATAATTGATTTTTCATCTTTAATATCATTCATAATAAGAATTCTTAATTATATCAATTAGACCCTCTACTTTTTTATTTATTTCATCAAATTCTTGATCAAATTTCAATTTTTCGTCTTCTAAAATTTTTTTTTCATTTTGTAGTTTTAGTATTTTGTCTTTAAGTTCTAAATTGTTCTTTAGATATTCTTCATTCTTGGCATCATTTACTTCTGAACTTCTTTCTATATTTAATTTTTCTGAAAGCTCTGCTTGAAGCTCAATAGAGAGAAGTGATAACAATATAGTATCACTTATTTTTCCATTAGAATATTTTGGATTTTGTAATTTGTCATCAATTTTTTCATTAATTAAATTTATTGAATCTATTATTTTTTTTTCATCTTTTTTTTCATATTCTAATGATATTTCTCTGTTTAAAATTTTTGTCTTATAAAAAGGCATAGTTATTTTTTAATTAGAAGTTCCAATTCATCAATATACTCGGACATTTGTTTTCGTAAATTTTTAATTTCATTTTCAAGATTTTTAATTTTTTCTTTTTTGGAAATATGATGATCCCTAAAATCATCTAAAGCTGATCTTAGATTATTTAAGTTTTCGCTTAGAATTGTAATTTTTTTTTGTTTTTCCATTATAATTTTATAGTTTGTAATTTTATAATTGTCACTGTAATGAACCCATATTAAATAATTTTATATCAACCATAAAGGTAAGTATTTGAATAATTTAAATAATATCAACAATCTTAGACAATTATCAAATTGTATTAGATTTTTATCAATGGATGCAGTGGAAAAAGCAAAATCTGGTCATCCTGGTATGCCTATGGGTATGGCAGACATCGCAACAATTCTTTATAAAAATCATTTAAAGTTTGATCCGAGTGATCCGGAGTGGATTGATAGAGATAGATTAATTATTTCAAATGGGCATGGCTCTATGCTTTTATACTCTTGTTTGTATCTAACAGGATATAAAGACATTGACATAAAACAAATTAAAAATTTTAGACAATTACATAATAAAACTGCAGGTCACCCAGAATACGGAAGTGCAGAAGGGATAGAAACAACTACTGGGCCTTTGTCTCAAGGTTTAGCAAATGCAGTTGGAATGGCACTAGCGGAAAAAAAATTATCAAATAATTATGGAAAAGAATTATTCGATCATTACACTTATGTTTTCGCTGGAGATGGATGCTTAATGGAAGGTTTAAGTCATGAAGTGTGTAGTCTCGCAGGACATTTAAAATTAAATAAGCTTATTATGTTTTTTGATAATAATTCTATTTCCATAGATGGATCAACAGATCTTTCAGTTTCAGACAATGTGAAAAAAAGATTTGAAGCTTATAATTGGAATATAATTGAAATAGATGGTCATAAATATGAGGAAATTGATCAAGCTATAATTCAAGCAAAAAAAAATGATGCTCCAACAATTATATCTTGTAAAACTAAAATTGGTTTTGGCTCTCCAAACAAAGAGGGTTCAGCTTCATCACATGGTTCACCTCTTGGTGAAGATGAAATTAGTTTAACAAGAAAAAAATTAGAATGGAATTTTTCGCCATTTGAAATTCCAGATGATTTATTACGTGAGTGGAGAAGTTTCTATAAAAGAAATGAAGAATCAAGAAAATCATGGTTGTCAAAAAACAAAGAATTAATTGAAAGTAAAAATTTTAAAGATAGTTTTTATCAAAAAATTGATCATCAAATTCCAGAAAAACTTAGTGAATTAAAATCTGAGCATTTTAATGATAAAACAAATTGTGCTTCAAGAAAATCCAGTGAGCTAACGCTAAATTTAATTTCAAACTATCAAAAAAATCTTATTGGTGGATCTGCTGATCTTACTGGATCAAATAACACTAAGGCAAAAGATATGAATGTAATTACATCAAATAATTTTAATGGAAATTATATTCATTACGGCATCAGAGAACATGGAATGGCTGGAGTAATGAATGGCATTGCTTTGCATAAAGGTTTAATTCCATACGGAGGAACGTTTTTGGTATTTACCGATTATTGCAGACCTTCAATTAGGTTATCAGCTATTATGAATATACCAGTTATTTATGTAATGACACATGACTCAATAGGATTAGGAGAAGATGGACCAACCCATCAACCTGTTGAACATCTTGCATCTTTAAGATCTATACCAAATTTAACAGTCATTAGGCCTTGCGATATTATTGAAACTATAGAAGCATGGGAATGTGCAATTAAAAATTCTGGACCAACAATCTTAGTATTAACAAGACAAAATCTACCAATGTTACAAAAAGATAATCGAAAAGAAAATCTTGTAAATAAAGGTGCTTATAAAATAAGAGATTTTAAAGAATATGATGCAACAATTTTATCTTCTGGTTCTGAGGTTGAGATTGCTTGCTCTGCATCAAATAAACTTTTTGAAAACAATAATTTAAAGATTAGAGTTGTAAGCATGTCTTCATTTGAATTGTTTGAGAAAAATGATGATGGTTATAAAAATGAAATTATAGGAAATAAACCTATTTTTGCTATTGAGGCAGGAGTTATAAATGGTTGGGAAAAATATATTAAAAACGAAAATTTTGTTGGTATGTCAACATTTGGTGAAAGTGGTCCATACAAAGATTTATATAAGCACTTTAAGATAACAGATGATTACTTAATTGAAAAAATAATTAAAACTTTATAAAAAGGAGAAATATGAAAGTTGCAATAAATGGATTTGGAAGAATTGGAAAACTTGTTTTTAGAGCTTTATTAGAAAAAAATCCTAAAGATATTAATATTGTAGCTATTAATGAACTAGGAAGTGTTGAGAGCAGTGCTCACTTACTTAAATATGACAGTGTTCACGGTATTCTTAAAGATGAGATTAGTTCAATCAAAAATGGATTAAAAATAGGTAAACATAAAATTAATTTTTATTCCGAAAGAGATCCAAATAATCTTCCTTGGAAATCACTCAAGATAGATGTTGTTCTTGAATGTAGTGGTGTTTTTACTTCAAAAGAAAAGGCGATTTCTCATTTAAATTCAGGAGCAAAAAAAGTTATTATTTCAGCACCAGCTTCAAATGTAGATTCCACAATTGTTCAAGGTGTAAATAACGATACCATTAAAAAAAATCATAACGTTATTTCAAACGGATCTTGTACTACTAACTGTCTTGCTCCTTTAGCTATGGTTCTTGATGAAAAATTAGGAATTGAAAGTGGTTTCATGACAACAATTCATAGTTACACGGGTGATCAAAGAACTGTTGATCAAACCCATTCTGACTTTAGAAGAGCAAGGGCTGCAGCTGAGTCAATGATTCCGACTTCTACAGGAGCGGCAAAAGCTTTAAGTCTAGTCTTACCAAAATTAAAAGGTAAACTAGATGGAACAGCTATTCGAGTACCTACTCCTAATGTTTCACTTATAGATCTTACATTTGTAAGTAAGAAAAAAACTAGCTCAGAAAAAATTAATTCTATCGTTCTTCAAGCTTCAAAAACTAAAAAATTAAATGGAATTTTAACAACAAACTCATTGCCTCTAGTTTCAATCGATTTTAATCATAATTCAAGTAGTTCTGTATTTGATATGAGTCAAACACAAGTTGTCAAAGATAGATTCTGTAGAGTTTTATCTTGGTATGATAATGAATGGGGATTTTCAAATAGAATGGTAGACACTATGGTTGATCTTAAAAAATTTATTTAGTGCCTAAAAAAATTTGTTTTGCAGTCTCGACACTAACACAAATTGAAAGTTTAATAGAATTTCGAAAATCAAAGTTCAAAACTTCGATTATATTTATAAAATATTTTTTAATTAAAGGTTTTGGGATAGATTGGCTTAGAACGTTAATAAAGCATATTAAAAAAAAATATAAAACACACAATATTAAGTTTTTTGTCGACTCAGGCTATGATCAAGGTCTTAGTATATTATTGACTCGCGAAAATATTGATTATTTAAAATTAAAAAATAATAAAATCATCTTAAATAAAATTAATCAAATTGCTAAAAAAAATAAGGTTTTATTAAATCCAACTTTTGATGTAGTAGATCTTACGAAAATTAAAAAAATACAAAAAAAACTTAATATAAAACTATGAAAATAGATGGAAATGCAATTAAAGTTGGAAATATTTTAGAGATTAATAACAAACTTTGGAAAGTTTTGAAAACCCAGCATACTCAACCAGGAAAGGGTGGCGCCTACTTACAGGCTGAACTTAAAGAAATAAGAGAAGGTACTAAAATGAATAGTAGGTTTAGATCATCAGAAACAGTAGAAAGAGCTATCCTTGATGAAAAAGAATTTCAATATCTTTATGAAGATAATAATAATTTTATATTCATGGATAAACAAACTTATGAACAGATAGAACTTGGCTCAGACATATTAACTGAGGATCAATCAAAATTTTTAGTTGAGAATAGTGATATTATTATTAATTTCTACAATGAAAAACCGGTTGGAATTGACTTGCCTGATACTGTAGAATTAACTGTTTTAGAAACTGAAGGTGTTGTAAAAGGTCAAACAGCTGCTTCATCATATAAACCAGCGACTTTAGAAAAGAATATTAAAACATCTGTACCTCAGTTTATAGCAGTTAATGATAAAATAGTAATAAGTACAATTGACGGTAGTTATATCGAAAAATCTAAAAATTAATGCAGCCTGCTGTAATAAATATCTTAGAAAAGGCAGTAAAAAAAGCTGGTAAAATGTTATTAAGAGATTTTGGAGAATTAGAAAATTTACAAATACAATCTAAATCAGTTGGAGATTTTGTAACAAATGCAGATATTAAAGTCGAAAAAACACTTTTAGAAACTCTAAAATATTATTATCCAGATTATACTTACATAACTGAAGAAACTGGCAAAATAAAAGGTGATGACAACACAATTATTATTGATCCAATTGATGGAACATCAAACTTTATTCATGGAATACCTCATGTTGGAATAATCGTTGCTAAAATGACAAATGAAGAAATTACAGACGGTGTGATTTATAATCCAATTTTAAACGAATTTTTTTGGAGTTCTAAGGGTAAAGGTGCGTGGTGTAATAATAGTAGACTTCGAGTGTCAAACAGGCAAATTTTTTCAGATTGCTTGATAGGCACTGGTCTTCCGTTTGGAGAAAGAATTTATAAAAACTATTTAAGTGAGATTGATGAAATCCTAAAATCATCTGCAGGAATAAGAAGACTCGGTTCTGCAGGCCTTGATCTTGCTTATGTTGCCTCTGGCAAATTAGATGGTTTTTGGGAAAAAGATCTAAATTTATGGGATGTTTCAACGGGCATTCTTTTAGTTAAAGAAGCTGGTGGGAAAATTTCTAAAATAGATGGAAATCAATGGGAAATAAATTCTCGTGATTTAGTCGCTTCAAATAATAAAATTCATAATGAATTAGTTAAAAAACTTACTTTACTTTGAAATCTATATAAATATAAGACAGGCATGAAAAAAGATATACATCCAAAATATCATGAAATAAACGTTGTTATGACCGATGGATCTACTTTTAAAACTAGATCTACTTGGGGTAAAGAAGGTGATACTCTTAAATTAGAAATTGATTCTAAATCTCACCCAGCATGGACCGGTGGTAAGGCTGGTCTTAATGAATCAGAAGGACAGGTTGCAAGATTCCAAAAAAGATTTAAAGGTCTTAAAATTAATAAATAATTATTTAAAAAACTTTTCAGCATTAAGTTTAAAATTTTCCTTCTTTTTTATCTCATCTTGAACTCTTAGTATTTCAGTTTGAAGTTCGGAAGTATAATTTTGCAAATCCTCAACACTGAAATCATCCAAATTTAATATTTTAACCGTCTTTTGTTTTTCATCAACTTCAAAAAAATCTGTCATAGTCATATTTTATTATATATTATTTTTTGATTATATTATATGAGCCAATTATGAAATATCCTTTAATGCCTAAAGCAACAGCAATATGGTTAGTTGAAAATACAGCTTTAACGTTTGATCAAATAGCTGAATTTTGTGGATTACATGAATTAGAGGTTCAAGGAATAGCTGATGGAGAAGTTGCTGTTGGTATGAGAGGTTATGATCCAATTGATAATAATCAATTAACAAAAGAAGAAATTGAAAGATGTGAAAAAGATGATGCAGCTCGTTTGAGTCTTATTAAGTCTGATGTAATTGAAGATTTACCGCCAAGAAAAAAAGATTCTAAATATACACCTCTTTCTTTAAGACAAGAAAAGCCATATGCTATTCTGTGGCTTATAAAAAGATATCCAACTGAATTAAGTAGTTCTCAAATTGCAAAACTTACCGGCTCAACAAAAAATACAGTAGAGGCCATAAGAAATGGTACATACAGAGAAGCAGTTCTTGAGGCAAAGAGTCCAATGGATGTTGGTTTATGTACTTATAAGGATCTCGAAAGAACTTTAAATAGAACTAGAACAAAAAAAGTAGATCAAGAAAATTAATTATTTTTTATAACGTAATTTAGATAATATAACATCAAGATCATCCAAAATAATACCATTGAAATAATAAAAATCTGAAAGTTATATATTTTTATAACTCCGATAGGCTCACCAAGATAATAAGTTAAAGGTCCTAAAACTCCACTTAAAATAATTCCTAAAATTTTATAACTTTTAAAAAAATTAAGAATTTCATCAAAAAGAGTGCTAAAACTAAACCATAAAACAATCATCCATAATGGCAGAGTGCCAAGTTTAGCAATAGTTTCAAAATCGTAAATTTGGAAATAAACTAATAAAGTATCAAAAAAATATCCTGGAACTGAAATCAAAAGTGAAATCTTAATAAATTTTTGTTTATTATGATTAAAATAAAAATAAGTAGATAAGAAAATAATTCCAACCCAAATGCCCAACATAGGATTAGAAAATTTTGTTTCACCAAATACACAGGCTAACCAAGTTAGTTGATAGCCAGTTAAGACTAGAAATACTTTTAGTTTTTGCATTTCTATTTTTGAATTAAGAAATGAGAAACATCGGTTGAACTATTTGCAAAACCTGTTTCACAATAAGATAGATAAAATTCCCACATTCTTTTAAATTTAATATCGAAACCAAACTTTGATAAATCAGTCCAAGATTTTTGAAATTGTTTATTCCACATTTTAAGTGTTTTTGCATAAGAACCACCGAAACTTAGATTTTCAATACATTTTAATCCAACGTGTTTTGCCGAATATTCAAATTGTTTTTTAGTTGGAAGCATTCCACCTGGAAAAATATATTGTTGAATAAAATCTGGTCTGTTTTGATAATCTTTAGCTTTTTTTTCATCAATCGTTATGACTTGTAGCGCAGCCATACCGCCATCGTTGAGAGAATTTCGAATTGTATCAAAGTAATTATGCCAGTATTTCTTCCCAACTGCTTCAAACATTTCAATTGAAACAATATTTGAATATTTTTTTTTGATATCTCTATAGTCTCTGAATATAACTGATACTTTTTCAGACAAACCTTCATTTTGAATTTTTTCAGAAGCATATTCGTATTGTTCCTTAGAAATAGTTATAGCATCAACTGAACAATTGTAATTTTTCGCTACAAAAGATGAAAACCCGCCCCATCCACATCCAATTTCTAAAGTTTTAGAATTTGAGTCTAATGCTAAAGTTTCAGCAATCTTTCTATATTTGTTAAATTGTGCATCTGATAAATTGGTATTATTATTATCAAAAAGAGCGGAAGAATAGGTCATGGTTTTATCTAACCACTTTTCGTAAAAATTATTTCCTAAATCATAATGATATTTAATGTTTTTTTTACTTTGTGATTTTGAATTGTTATTTAAAAAATGCTTTAATTTCGCAAAAGTAGCAAAAAAAAGATTAGTATTTATGCTTTGTAAAAAATAACTCTCATTTTTGTGAGAAAGTAGTAATAAATTAGTCAAATCGGTGCTTGAAAAGTAACCATTCATATAGGCTTCTGCAAAACCTACAGAACCTTTTTTAAAAATTAAATTTAAAAAATTATAATTATGAATTTTTATACTTGCAGATATATCCTCCTCTTTTCCAGCAAAAACTCTCTCCTCGCCAGTAGGAAATTGAACTGTTAATTTTCCATATCGAATTTTAGATAGAAAGTTTACTAATAATTTTTCGACAGTTTTATCAAAATTTTTTTTAAAAAAATTCATTTAAAAATTACCTTCAAAACTCACTGTATCATTTGGCTTCTTTTTTCGTGCATAATATTTACCGCCTTTGTAAATTATTTTTAGAGCTTCATAAAGAATTCCAGCCATTACCTTGAAGCCTAAAAGTGGATTATGATATAAAAATTTAAACATATTTTTTGAGTTAAAATCTATAAATTTGCCATGCTGAGAAGCTGTTAGAACTTTTTTATTATTTTTATCATAAAGATCAATGTTAATATTTATTGTATCTTTTTGCATTCGGTTAAAAAATTTATAATTTGCCTCCATTTCTATGAATGGAGATACATAAAACTGCTTTGCACATTCATGAGATAATTTAAAATCTTCAAAATTTACATTTCCTTTAAAAATATAGG